>JBBRAE010000006.1:0-152183 GCA_038207085.1 Armatimonadota bacterium | reverse complement strand
GGCGTTCTGCTTCACAGTTGAGTTCATCTCTTCCATCGAAGATGAGACCTCTTCTATGCTTGATGCCTGCTCCGTTGAGCCTTGAGCAAGAGACTGAGCCGTGGAGTTCACCTGCTCAGATCCGGTTGCGACCATGTTGGCCGCTGTCTGGACATCGGTGGCAAAACGGGTCAAGTTCTGGACCATCTTCTCCATCGAGCGCATAACGTCGCCGATTTCGTCCTTGCTTTCGGCCTTGACGTCGAGGTTCAAGTCGCCGATTGCAATCTTGTTTGCAGCTTCAGCCATAAGCTTCATAGGGTCGCCGATCATCTTTGAGACGAAGAGCCCCGCGCCAATAGCCACGATGATACCTGCGATCAAAAGAGCTATCATCGAACGAACTGAGCTCGCTACCATCGCTGATGTGTCATCGGACATCTTGCTTCCGTCTTCGATCTTCATCTCACAGATCTTGTCGATCGCTTCCTGCTCAGCCTTGGCAGCGCGTGCGCCTGGCCCAGTCATCACCTTGACTGCCTCAGAGTTATTGTTCGCGAGGGTAAGCTCAAGGATCCTGTCTCTCTGGGGCCCATATTCGGCCCTTGTCTCCATGAACTTTTTGAAAGCGTCCTTCATGCGGTCGGACCGGATCGTCTTTTCAAACTCAGTGCTCACTTTGTCGATGTTAGCAGTGAGTGCCCTGACCTTCTCAACTGACTGGCGCATGGCAGCCGGCTCTTTCTCCGTGACGGCGTCACGAACCACAATGCGCACATTTAGGAAGTCCCTGGCAATCTGCCCCATCTGCGCAATCGGTACTGTATAAGAAGCGTATAGCTCATTCATGCTGTTGTCGACTTGCTTGATGCGCTGGATGCCCATTATGCCGATCGCGGCGGCTATCAGAGTTACAAGCATGAACCCTGAGAGCAGTTTGGCCCTAATTTTCAGATCACTAAATCGTTTCAATCTAACCTCCTGACATGGTTGCCACGCTGTGCGCGGCCGTTGCCCCAGTTCTTATTGAACAGGTTTGTTATGTTAACTATGCTGCCTTTAGCGCCGCATCCTCAGCTTGCAGCGCGCAGTCTACGAGCCCGGGCACGTCAAGTATCAGTGCCACGCTCCCGTCCCCCATTATCGTAGCCCCTGACAGCCCCTCGACATGCCGATAGGCTTTTCCAAGCGACTTGATGACGGTCTGGTGGTCGCCGATTACGTGATCGACAACTATTCCGATGCGGGATTCTCCTACCCCCACCACGATCGTCTCTTCAAGGTCCGGCTCGGTTCCCTCGATCCCGAACATCTCGCGCAGTCGCACAAACGGTACCGGTTCCCCCCTGACCTGTATAACGTTGCGTTCTCTGCTCATTGCGAACCTTGCGCCTGTCAGTTCCAGACACTCCTCCACTGTTGAAAGTGGAATGACGAACCGCTCATTATTTACCGCCACGAGCAGCCCGTCGATGATCGCAAGCGTGAGAGGCAGGGACAGATCTACTGTCGTGCCCTTCCCCTTTTCGCTTGTGACGCTGACGTTCCCACGAAGCGCGTCGATCTCTCGCCTGACCACATCCATCCCTACACCTCGTCCGGACATACTGGTCACATTTTGCGCCGTAGAAAAACCAGGCGCAAAGATCAGTGCGAATATCTCTTTTTCGCTCAAGTCCTGGTCGGCGGAGATCAGTCCACGTTCAATGGCTTTAGCCTTTATGACCTCTGCATCGAGGCCCTTGCCGTCGTCTTTGACGGTGATAACCACGTTTGTCCCTCTGTGCGCAGCCGAAAGAAGAATGGTGCCCTTCCTCGGCTTGCCCATCCCCAACCGGGCCTCAGGAGACTCTATTGCGTGGTCGATGCTATTGCGGATGAGATGAACAAGCGGGTCCGCGAGCCGGTCGATCACGGTCTTGTCGATCTCGGTCTCAGCCCCCTCTGTGACAAGATCGATCTCTTTACCGAGTTCCACCGAAGTATCCCGCACTAGCCGCTTGAACCTGCCGAACGTTGTGCCGATCGGCATCATCCTTATGTTAAGAACTACGTCTCGAAGCTCGCCTGTGAGCCTCTCGACTTCCTCGACAGCTGCAAGCAACTCCGAGTTTTCAACTGCACCCGACACCTGTGAAAGCCTCGCCTGGTTGATAACCAGCTCGCCGACGAGGTTTACCAATACGTCGAGCTTGTCCGATGCTACCCTGAGCGTCTCGGACTTCTCGGCCCCTTTCGCCTTTTCTTGCGTCTTCTGCTCGGCCAGGGCTGAGTTTAGGGTTTCCGCGCCGACTACCCCGGACCCAACGAGAATATCGCCAAGCATTTTCTGCTTGCCGAGCGCCCCTCGGACCTGGGCCTCGGTCGCGAGACCCTTCTCAACCAGAATCTGTCCAAGCTTCTTCGGCTCATCATCCGAAGCAGACACCTGTAACTCTGGAAGCTGTTCGATCTCAATCCGGCTCGTGTCCTCGACGAATATAAAGACGTCCCTGATCGCATCGACCCCTTTGTCGGTGCGCAGGTTGATCTGCCACGCGAGGTAGCACTTCTCCGGATCGACCATCTCAAGCGCCGGAAGGTTCTCGGTAAGCGCGATAATCTGACACTCACCAAGCTCCCGAAGCTCCTCCAGGAGAAGCGACGGGTCCATCCCCGTGAGAAATATCCCCGGGTCCGGCGCAAAGACGATCTTGTAACTTGCCATCTCGGCGCTTGCGTCCCCCACGACGCCCGCGTCCCCTCCCGAGCTGGAACCCCCTGCCTCCTCGGCTTTTAGGCTATCCCCCTTCGGCAGCAGTGCACCCAGCCCCTCAACTATGCGCCTGCTTTCCCCTTCGTCGACCACAGGCCCACCACCCGCAGCCGCCATCATCGCAGTTATCTGGTCCCGGGCTGCGAGAATCAAGTCGATCAGCTCACGTCCGATCCCGATTCCCCCGGAACGCACCACGTCAAGCGTCGTTTCAACGTGGTGCGTAAACGCCGCCACGTCGTCGAAGCCGAACATAGCTCCAGATCCTTTGATAGTGTGCATCGCCCTGAACAGTCGGTCGATGTTGCTCCGGTTGCTTGGATCGTCCTCTATCGCAAGCACGATATCTTCAACGTCCGCGAGCAGTTCATCGGCCTCCATGCGAAAAGTTTCTATATACCTGTCGGTCTCGCCCATTTACATATTCTCCCTAATCGCGGAGCACCTTTCGGACGACCGCGAGAAGCTGCTCGGGCTGGAATGGCTTGATTATCCACCCCGTCGCCCCTGCAGCTTTGCCGGCCTGTTTCTTATCGTCAGCCGACTCAGTAGTTAACATAATGATAGGAATGAACTTGCACTGCGGCATCGCCCGAAGCTCACGGATAAGCCCTATGCCGTCGACGTTTGGCATGTTGAGGTCGGTTATGACCATGTCCGGCGACGTCCCCGCACACTTGCCGATCGCATCAGCCCCGTCGATAGCTTCAATCACGCTGTAGCCGGCCTCACGAAGCGTAAAACCGACCATCTGCCTGATGCTTGCCGAATCATCCGCGGTCATGATAGTCTTAGCCATCGACGGACACCTCCAGGCTGTCTACCACATCCTCAAGGAGTATGCCGACCCGTTTCATGCTCTCCACGATAGATGCACTTGCACCAGTGACAGCTACGCGGCGCCCGGCGCCCCGCGCCGTTTTCGCCACCGTGCAGAGAGCCTGAGCCCCGGCAGTATCGCAATCGGTCACCAGCGCGATGTCCATTACCAAGTCGCCGCTTCCTCCGACGCTCTCGGACAGCTCCGCGCTGATACCAGCCAGCTCGCTGACCAACAAAGCCCCCTCGAACTTCATTACCGTGTTCCCGGATTCATCAGTGTGTGTCAGTTCCATTGCTTGCTCCATTCAGAAGAGTTCAATGTTGTCTCCGAACTCAGAATCGTTTGCCTCTGCCCCAGGCAAGGTGTCATCCCGGCCGGTAGATTGCTCGTCCATCGAGTCTACCTCCTCAGGAAATAGGCCAAGGGCGGTGAGATGAATCTCCCGCTCTTTGTCCATCGTGTATCTCTGCGCGTGTCGGCCGGCAAGGTCACCAGCCGCGTCTGCTCCTGTGCGTGCCCAGGGCTCAAGCATCTCGATAACCGTGTCGAACTCGCTGGTGCACCCCGAGAGGTCTTCAATCAGCTCCAGCAGGAACACAAGCCCCTGCTCTATCTGCTCGATCGTCTCCCCCATGTCCTCTGCCCGTCCCCGGGCCGTTTTAGAAGACTGCACCAGTCCCGCATAGCACTGGTCCATGTCGTCGATCCCTGAGGCTAGAGCACCCGCCGGGTCCTCTTCGCCGCTTTCGGAGATCTGCCCTGACCGGCTTCCCTCCGAGAGCCCCAGAATCGACTCTATGCCCTGCACCATGCTCACAACGTGATCATCGCAGTCCTTTGATAGCCTCATTACCTCTCCCGCCAGCACCGAAAGCGATCTGCCCTGCTCATCCAGACTGATCGACTTCACTATGGCGTTTAGTGCCTTGAGTTTCAAATCGTAGTTGATAGTCCTGACCTTCGCCAGATATAATGAAAGCTGCGCTGAGGTTTCAGCGGCCTGCAATGCCACGTTCCCGGTCTGCACACCGAGATCTCGACCGCTCCCAAGAAGCGACAAGAGCGACTTCAGCGTCCGCCTGAGGCCTTCAAAGGTGTCGTTATCGACGCTTGAATCCTGCTCTCCACGAGCAAGCTGCGAAAGGCTCGAAGCGATGTCCGTCGACTCGCGCCCGACTTGGTTGAACGAGGACTCAAGAGAGTCGTGAGCGTCCCTGATCATCGAGATCACGTGCTCTAGCTGCGCGCGCTGGAGTCTGAGCATAGTGTGGGTCCGGCCAAGCACCAGGTCAGACTGCGCTTCGTCCTGGCCATCTTTGCATTCCGCTTCCACGTCCCGGACTGCCTGAACGATATGCTCCACCTGCTGACGGGTGATGTCGTGAAACTGAATGGAGGTCACCATGCTGCTTATGCACTTGGAGACCACCCCCGAGTGCCCGGCGATGCTGTCGAGCGCTTTCACCGACATTCCACACATCCGGTCGATGTTCTCGATCGCCGCTCGAAGCGCGCGCTCGGCCTCGGATGTAAGTCTGTTCAGCTTAGCCCAACCGTCGGTAAGCAGTGTGTACGCCGCCCGCTGTCTCTTTTCGCTTGCCGATGAGTCATCTGCGATGCTTTCTGACAGCTCGGAGACGTTGTCGGCCAGCCTGCGGAGTTCTTTTGTGAAGGCTGTAAACGAGGTAGTCGAGTCGCATGTTCGGGATACTTCCACTGCAAACTGCACGCTGACTACTCTAAGCTGCCTTGCGATTCGCTCGAGCACGGTGCTATGGCTTCTCAGCTCTCGAAGCTCGGCTGCGATCGTCCCGACGTTGGCGAGCCGGTCTGCGATCTCTTCCTGGTTCGTTTGGAGGGTCGAAACCGACCTGGCCGCGAGGTCCCCGGTAACACACAGAAAACTGGCGCTGTTGTCCCGGTTGATGGTGCTGGCAACACCTGCCACCTCGCGCTCAAGTCCCGCGGCCTGCGAGTAGACGCTTTGAAGACTCTCGCCAACCTCTATGAACCTGGGCTCAACACCCTGGTTGATCGACTCAAGCGCCTCCGTCAGCGCTGAAAGCGCCGAAAGAAGTTCCGATATAGATATAGACTGTCCAACCGTAGTCAAGACTTCCATGTCAGATGATACGACCTCACGCGATAAGCTCTTGAAATACATCTTTAACCCCATCACTATTGTCAATGCAAAGCGCATATAATGACGGCGTTTCCCCGTACTTCATTCAGGATTGTCGACACAAGGCGCTTCGAGTGTTATGGCAATATGTTGGGATATCGAGTGAGGTAACGATGCTATGCACACGGGTGAGCGGGGTGAGGGTCGTTCACCCGCACAATTGACAGGTAATGCCAGTGCGAGCGTGATAATGGTGTCATCAGGGGTGTTATGGGCGACTGACAGGGGTTAGTCCAATGAGGTCAGACCCTCTCGGATCGCATAGCGGGTAAGCTCGGCGGTGGTATGAAGACCGAGCTTGAGGCCGATATTTTGGCGATGGCGGATGACGGTGTTGTCACTTACATGCAAAAACAGGGCGATATCTTTGGTGCGTTTGCCCTCGGCAATCAGCTGGAGCACCTCTTTTTCGCGGCCCGTAAGCGCGTGAGTCGAGACCTCCTGGAGGTTTGCGTCACCATCGCACAACTGCCGAATGACAGAGCCAACAATCGATGAGCTGAGGTGCATATGCCCGGACTGGACCTGCTTGATCGCCTCGACAAGCTCAGCAAAGCTGTTGTTCAGGGTGACGTAGCCGCTGGCCCCCGCCTTCAGCATCTCAATCACGTGCCTTTCAGCAGTATGCGACGAAAGACCTATCACCTTGACCTCGGGATGCATCGCATGGATGTTGCGAGTGGCCTCAAAGCCGTTCATCACAGGCAAGTCAGTATCGAGCAGCACGACATCCGGGCGGAGTTCCCGAACAAGCTCCACGGCTTCGGCCCCGTTCTTAGCCTCACCGACGATCTGAACGTCCTGCTGTGTGCCAAACAGAGAGCCTACGCCCTGTCGAACCAGTTGATGACTCGCCGCAACAACAATCCTGATAGCCAACTTATTACTCCATCAAGCACAATGCTGCTGCTGGGGAGAGTGATATGGATACATATACCCAGAAGCAAGCAAGCGTGGTTGATTCAGAATACACGGTTTTCAGGCATTATTCAAGCAAAAACAGACATATTTAAGTATACTTGGCCTGACCGCCGTCATAGGCCGATTTTCGCCATAATTGCGCCGTGCCAGCTTCACCGACTTAACGACTGTGCCAAGTTTCACGCAGGGCTATTACTCTGCGCCCCCTGTCACACCCCGCGAGAGTTAGACAATCTGAGCTGTGCGGCAATCCTTTGGAGTTCGGGGTTGATATGCGAGAAGAAGCGTTTATACGACGGGCAAAGGTAGCTTATCGGCTTTCCGTCGGAGGCGAACGCCACCCGGTGTTTAGGGCAATCGCCGCCGCAGTAGGCGAGCCATCGGCACTCCCGACAATCGCCTGACACGTCCGCTTTGGCCGCTCCAAACGTGTGCTGATCTGGCCCGTCGATCATCTCTGCGAGGCCCTCGACACTTTCGATCCTGCCCCTCAGCTCGCTCGGATAGACGTAGTGGTCGCAGGCATAGAGGTCGCCATTGTGTTCGACGACAAGAGCGCGCCCACAGGTTTTCTGAAACACGCAGACCGAAGGCCAGCCCATCACAAGCACCCCAAGCGCGCACTCGAACATCTGCACGAATATCCGACCGATATCGTCCGACCCCCACTCATCAAAGACCGCGCACAGGAACTCGCCGAACGCTTCGGGCTTGACGCTCCACTCGGTGATCTCTCTGCCGCCCAACTCCGTAGTCTCGACGATGGGGATAAACTGCATGTGCTCGATTCCGAGGCCTTTCAGGTAGTTGTACACCTTCTGAGGCCGACGCGAGTTCGCCCGGTTCACCGTAACAAGCGCGTTATGCTCCACACCGTGGCGCTTCAGCGTTTCGATGCCTTTGACCACCTTGGTGTGCGTGTTCTTCCCCAGTCTGTCCACCCTGTAGGCGTTGTGCAGATCAGGTGGCCCGTCGATGCTGACGCCGAGCAGGAAGTTGTTCTCTCTATAGAACTCGGCCCACTGGTCATCGATCAAAGTAGCATTGGTCTGCATAGCGTTTGATGCCGACTGCCCCGGCCTGAGATACTTCTTCTGAAGCTCGACCGCCCGCCTGAAGAAATCGACCCCCATCAAGAGCGGCTCCCCTCCCTGCCATCCAAAGACAACCTCAGTCGATGGGTTATTGACGATATACGCCTCAGTAACGCGTTCGAGCGTCTCAAGGTCCATCCTGCAGGCGCTTTCGGGATAGTATTCGACCTTGCCAGTGTAGTAGCAATATTTGCAGTCCAGGTTACACTTAGGTCCAGCAGGCTTGATCATCAGATGAAACGGCAGCATAGTCGATTGGCTCCTCACATATATTGTAGCAGGTTATATCCAATAATCGCACGCTGAACCCCTGTACCCAAAGGGCTAACGCATCTAAATGCCTGAATGGAGCTTACCTGTGAGCGAATCAGGAGATTATTTTTTGCGCACTTTTCTGTTCTACCAGACCCGAGAGTGGACCGTACCAAGAAGCATGAACAAAGCCCCCGGGTTCTGAACCCGGGGGCTTTGTTGACTTTGGCACTTTTGCAGTTTGCGATTCGCCTGACTACTCAGGCTGCAGGCGAATCGTCACCACCTCGAACGGCTTGATTCCAAGGCTGACTTTGCTTCCCTGCACAGCTATCTCCTGCTCAGGGGTCTCCATCAGGTTGCACTTCCAAGCCTCTTTGATCGGGCGGTCGAACACAAGCTCGACCGGCTCGCGCGAGCCATACCGCTCGGCAAGGCGCACGATGACGTTCTCCCCGTCCTCGGAGCACTTCAGCGCCTCAAGCGTGACGTGATCACTGCTCGCCGACATCCACGACCTTGCGGGCTCCGTGGGTTTGTCCGTCGCCGATATCATGCACGGCTGATTGAGATCAAGCGCCACCTGCTCAGTCCCGGCGTCCTTCCAGTCACCCTGATGAGGATACAGGCAATACGTAAAGAAGTGATCCTCCACGTCCGACTGGGCATCGGGGAAGATCGGGCCTTTTAGAAGCGTGAGACGCATCACATTTGCGTTGACCTCGTGGCCATATTTGCAGTCGTTTATGACCGAGACGCCGTAGCCTTCCTCTGAGATATCCATCCACTTGTGCGCGGGCACCTCGAACCTTGCCTCATCGAATGAGGTGTTGCGGTGGGTTGGCCGGGTGATATTGCCGTAGGGCATGTCGTATGTCGCCTCGCGGGTCCTGATCTCCACCGGGAAGGCGACTTTCAGCAGTGTCTGACGCTCGACCCAATCGATCTTGGTTTCGAACTTAAGACACCTGGAGCCTGCCTCAAGGCTGATGCGCTGGGTGAGCTTTGAGCGGCGAAGCGGGCGTTCAAGCAAAAGCGATGCGCGAAGCGGCCCCTCTTCATCGATAGTCAAGCTACCCTCTTCCCCAAGCTCGATCTCATGCTCCATGTAGGAGGCGACAATGTCCCAAGCGTCGTATCTGCCGGGGGTGTCCTGGTACATCTGAAAGACGTTCGCGCGGCTGCCTTCAGCTATGACCTCGCGACCGGACTCCTTGTCCCACAGTGAGATGAGCTCGCCGTTCTTGCTGAACCGCGCGCGGAGGTACTCGTTCTCCAGCTGGTTGTTGCCCACTTTGACGCCAGACTCGGTCGCCGACTCTGGCTGATCGTCGAGACTCAGGCTGCAGCTTCCAACGGGTGGGACTCCGGGGTTCTCGGCGAGCACGAACTTGGTTCCGTCAAGCGCCGTCACCTCCTGGGAAACAAGACGCCGACCGGACTGGTCCAAGAGCGACCGGCTGCCTATCTGCTCAAATGGTATCGAAAGCAAGTCATGGCGGGTGTGCAGGAACGAGTTGAAGGCTACGAGCGACTGCGCCGCGCCGCCAGTGCCGAGAATCTCCCGCGTGGCGGCGTTTCTCAGTTCGCCGAGCTGCCCGAATATGCTGTCGTAGCTTGCGAGCAGGTCTATATAGACCTGCGGGATGTGCGTACCCGGGAGTGCGTCGTGGAACTGGTTTGTCAAAAACTCCTGCCACACTTCCGTAAGCTTCTCCTGCGGATAGGCAAACCCGTCCATCCAGGCCAGGGCCGACACCATCTCGGTCTCACGAAGCAGGAACTCGCCCTGTCTATTGATCTTCTTCAGACGTCCCCGACTGGTGAACGTGCCTCGATGTGCTTCGAGATAGAGCTCGTCGTTCACGACCGGCATCTGGTTCTCTTTGGCTTTTCGTTCGATGCTTTCAAACGCCTCAAGCGCCGTCGTCATAACGGTCTTGACCAGTCCCGGCGCATGTGGGTATCTGCGGGCGCACTCCAGCATCTCGGGGTCTACCCCACCCCCACCGTCTCCCCAACCGTAGCAGTACAGGCTCTCACCGATCGTTACTTTGTCTGTAAAACTGTCCCACTGGTCGGCCATCTGGTCGGGGTCTACTGTGCCTATGAAGTGGCCCGGGGGCACGGCGCATAGCACTCGGGAGCCGTCCGGGCCTTCCCACCAGAAGGTGCTCTTGGTCCAACGGTTGGTGTCGTTCCATACAAACATTTTGTTGGTCATAAAGTAGTCGACGCCGCTTCGCTTCATGATCTGAGGAAGCGCCCAGCTGACCCCGAACACGTCGGGCTGCCAGCAGATGCGCGAGGTCATCCCGAACTCCTTCTGCCAGAACTGCTGACCCTGCATGATCTGCCTGACGAACGACTCTCCTGATACGAGGTTGCAGTCGGGCTCTACCCAGAAGGCGCCTAATGGCTCCCAGCGGCCTTCCCTGACGCGCTCTTTCACCTGCTCGAAGAGCGCAGGATAGTGCTCCTTCATGTCGGCGTAGATCTTCGCCTGGCTTTGGGCAAACTTGAACTCGGGATACTGTTCCATAAGACGCAGCATCGTCGCATGCGTGCGCCCGACTTTTCGTATGTACTCGCCATAGGTCCACAGGAAGACGAGATCGAGGTGGGAGTGGCCGACCATGTGCATAAGCCCCTCGTCTTTGAACCTTTCAGATGCGTAGAAGTTGGCTCTCAACTGCTCTTGCGCGCTTTTAAGCTTGCTTTTGAATACTGACATATCCGGCTCGTCTACAGGGACTTCTTTGAGAGCTTTCCAGACGGTGGACTCAAGAAACGCCCGCATGCTCACATCAAGGTCATTCAGGGAGAAGAGCTTTGCAGCGGCCCGGAAGTCCCAGTATGCCCCATGGATATCCGGGTCAACGTGGACCATCTCACAGACTTCAAATGGGTGCGTGTCGGGTTCTCCACCGTGCCCATGCCAGTAGACGTAGGACTCGATATCAATATTAAATACCTCGCCCGCTTTTGCGCTGGGAGTGAGCAAGAACTCGTTTCTGAAGATGTCCATGCCGTGGTGAGGGACGCCGTTTATGCTGACGAGCGAGTCTCCCCCAAGAAACATACGAACCGTGATCGGCTTGCCGTCGAACTCCTTGGGGACTGCAATGCTCTTTCGGAAGTAGGCGCTGATGCCCTCGCCTCCCCACCTGTCACCGAGCTTGAACGGCTGCCAATCCGGGTCTATAAAATCGATATCACCGGGCATTCGATAGTGAAACCGGCGAATCTCCCAGTCGTCAAGCTGTATACGTATGGTATACATGCAGCGCTCGATGGCATTCATCCTAAGCTCGATGCGTTCCTCCAGCCGAAAAACCCGCCGTTCCTTGCCCCGCACGCCTTCGCGCCACGCACGGAGCACGGCATTCATCTGTTCATCAGAACTCAATAACATGTCCTCCAACAAAAGTGTATCCAGCTGCCTGCGCGCTGGTGTATAATCATATTTGACGCTCCATTATAAGCTTTTCGGCCATTCAAAGGCTAGCGAGAGCTTTATTTGCTTCACGAATTGAGCTATGGCTAGTGGGTCAATTGCCATGCATTACGCCATTAGGGATTCGGAAATCGCCACCTAACAATTATGCGCATGATGAAGTTATGAGCGTCTAGGGAGATCGAGTTGGAACTCTTCATACCTAAAGTCAAAGATTTCGAGATTACGGGTGACGGCACTCACGCAGCGTGGGACATAGCCGACTGGCAGAAGCTGACCCGTACGGGCGACGGGACGCTTCTTTATGAAACCCGAGCAAAAACGCTCTACTCAGAGACCGGGATGTACTTCCTCGTCGACTGCGAAGACAAACGCCTGACGTGTTCATTCACAGAGGACCAACTCGACCTCTGGACCGAGGACGTTGTGGAGATATTCTTGTGGCCAGACGAGGCTCATCCCGTCTATTTCGAGTATGAGATATCCCCGCTCAACCACGAACTCGTGCTTATGGTCAACAACAACCACGGAACATACAGGGGATGGCTGCCGTGGCACTACACCGGAGCGGACCGCGTGCAAAGGGCTACCACTGTGCGAGGCGGGGACAAGGTGTCGATGGCCGAGGTCGCGGGGTGGACATGCGAGTGCCATATACCTTTTTCGCTGCTCACTGGCCTGGGCAACATGCCCCCGGCTTCAGGGACGTTATGGCGCGGCAATATTTACAGAATGGATCACGACAGAAGCCCCGAGATAAGCCACTGGGAGTGGTGCCCGGATACCCGCAGCGAGTTCCACAACATATATGGGTTCGGAACGTTCAGGTTCGAGTGAATCGGCATTGGTCATAGAAAGCAGGCCGGAGTCTCCTCCGGCCTGCTGACGTATTATCGCTCGATCACCCTGACGCCATAGGGTTCGAGCTCTATTTCACCGGACTCGTCCGGGCCGATGACGCTTCGGCCACCCTCAGGAAGAGTTACCTTCTGGGGCTCACCGGAGTAGTTCATCACGAAGATGAGTTCGCGCTCAGGCGAACGGCGGACGGCGACTTCCACGTCCTTGGGAAGCTTGGGGCCGATTGCCACACCGGACTTTTCGGCAAGCATCTCGATGAGCGTGTCCACGAACTCCTGCTCGGGGTGCGTTCCAACATATACCGCAAGCCCCTTGCCCCAGGAATTCATAGTGATTGCAGGTCGGCCTGCGGCGAAGCCCTGGGTGTATTCGGCCAGCACCTCTGCTCCTTCAAGCTCCAACACGTCGAGGAACACCTTCACGCGCGAGGCTTCTTCCGGAAGGTTCTTCCCTACCCCCTTGATGAAGTTCTGCTCATCTTTGTGAGGGCTGTGATACTCGGCGACGCGAACCCCGAACAAGTCGCGCAGCATGCCAGGAAGCGGCTCGTTGATCATCACGCCTGTATCGGTCTTGGCAGCTGTCCTGTAGGTGACCACGAGCGTGCCGCCGTCCTCCACATATTTCTTGAGCTGCGCCGCGCGCTCTGGGGTGACTATATACATAGCCGGAACGATCACAAGCTTGTAGCTGGAAAGATCGTCGCCCATCTGCGGAATGTCCACCGAGGCTCCGCGCCCAAACAGAGAATTGTAGTAGAGCTGAGCTTCATCGTGGTAGCTGAACTCAGAGTTAGTCTTCTGCGACTGCCAAACCCAGCGACTTGTGTAGTCGTTGAGGATCGCGGCCTCGGAGTGGATTCTCGTCTCCTTGAGCAGCGGCCAAAGCTTTGCAACCTCGCCTCCGATGCCCTTTATCTCCTCATAGCGCCGGTTGGTGCTGCCGTCATGGTCGAGTATACCGTGCCAGTACTGCTCTATGCCGCTTCGGCAGGTCCTCCAGCGAAAATAGATCATACCGTCTGCACCGTGAGCGATAGACTGATAAGTGTACAGCCGCACCTGCCCCGGTCGCGGTGAGGGACCCAGCACTCCCCATCCTCCCGGACCGCTCTGTTGCTCCATCATCCAGAAGTTCTTGTGGAGAAGGCCACGGGTTAGGTCGTGGGCAATCCCAAGTGCAGGAGCTGAGGCTCCGGCGCCAAACATGGGATAGTTGTCCCAACTTACCCAGTCGAGCGTCTCGGCGACTGCCCGGTAGTCAAACGATTCCGGCCAGAACCCCATAAAGTTGTGGGTGATCGGCCTGTCCGTGTGCTCGCGGATAATATCTGCCTGCATTTCCGCGTAGTCGGTAAGACTATCTGCCATAAACCGGCGGTAGTCGAGCTCAAGCCCGGGATTGTGGTGGCCCGGAGGTGTCCAAGGAAGCGGAATCTGGCTCCAACTTGAGTAGATGTGCCCCCAGAAAGCCGTGCCCCAAGCCGCGTTCAGTGCCTCAAGCGATCCGTGTTTGGCCTCCAGCCACTCTTGGAACGACACTTGGCAGATCTCGCAGTAGCAGTGCGATCCAAACTCATTGTCGAGCTGCCAGCCGTAGACATTGGGGTTAGTTGCATAATGCTCAGCCATCGCCCGGACGATCCGGTCGCTTGCTTTCCAGAAGTCTGGAGCGTTGATGCAGGCGTTGACCCTGCCTCCGTAGTTGATAACCTGCCTGCTCTGATTTACCTGGCGGATGCTTGGATACTGCTGCCCAAGCCACGGGGGATAGGACGCGGTGGGCGTTCCGAGGACAACACTTATGCCCTCCGCAGCCAGCACGTCGATGGCCTCATCAAGCCAAGTAAAGTCGAACTGTCCCTCAGCGGGCTCCAACTGAGCCCAGGCAAACTCGGCCAGCCGGACGGTGTTCATACCGGCCTCACGCATCAACTTCGCGTCGATCGGCCAGCGTTCCTTGGGCCAGTGTTCGGGATAATAATCTGCGCCAAATATCATGTCCTACTCCTTGTGACTGCGTGACTGCTCCTTGCATCAGAAGCTCCGGTATGGGACCTGAGCTTTGAAACATTTAGCATCCGGCCATCCTAGGAGGAGTTATCCCCGACCAATGGAATATCCTTCGTTGATACCCAAAGAAATTGCTTCCCTCAGCAGGCACCTTCGCCCACTAATGGGCAGTTTGGGGATCTGTCGCCCCATCGCGAGGAGAGGCGACGAAATGGACACCGAACCTAGCCACTGTCTCAGGACTCACTGGAGTTCAGAAGAAGGGAAATCACAGGACTTCTCGAAGTGTACACCATATAAAGAGTTGGAAAGGAAACTCAATTGACTGGTTTACTAATAACAGCACTCACCCTTATGGCCATAACACTCACCGTAGCAGCCCACTCAGACACAGCACCCGGCTTTTTGAAGAAAGGTGACGTGTGGGTCTGCACAGGGGACAGCATAACCAACGCCGACACCTATCGGCGGACCCTTGATCGAGTCATACGACATTTCCATCCCGAATCAGGGGTCAGGGTGATTAACATCGGCATATCCGGCGCGCTGATCGGAGCGACCGCCTCTGAGTTTGAAAAAGCCGCAAAGACCGATCGCCCCACGGTCGTGAGCATTATGTCGGCGATGAACCACTCCACCCACGCGCCCTGCAGAGTCGGAGAGCAGGCGGAGCCGTATATTGCCGATTACATCAGCAGTCTGCGCAAGATGGTTCGCTCCACCAAAGAAAGGGGCATGACAGTCATTGTGATGTCCCCCACCCTGACTGACGAGCGCAACCACGCCGACCTCGCCGGCACCCGGGCATTCCTCACCCGCTGCACAGAGGAAATCATCAAGCTTTCAGAACAGGAAGGCGTGCTCTATCTGCCGGTGTCAGAGGAGATGGAAGCAGCGCAAGAGAAGCTCCCTGCGACCCAAGTGTACCGCCGGGATGGAATCCACCCTTCTTCCCTCGGCGAGTACCAGATTGCGAGCACTTTTTTTAAGCACCTGAACCTTTGGGATGAGCCGAGCGGACAAAGGCAGGTAAGCACCAACCCCGAGCCAAGTCTTCCTATAGACATCACCCTTGCATCAAAGACCCTTGCACCAGATGAAAGAAAGCTCACGCTTCGCGTCACGAGCCCCCACCCGACAACCGTCATAGCAACCTGGAGTTGCAGAAGTATGCGCGGGCAGGAGACTCTCAAACTCAACGGAAGCGACACCTGGGCGATTAGCTTGCCAAAAGAAATTGCGACCCTCGAGAACGGCGAATCAGACGACGTAATTATAGATCTCACAGACGGCGTATCACGCTCGATCTATGTCGTCGACCTCTGCAGGACCCGCGTGATGCACTTTGAGCACAACAAGATCGCAGGAGTGATCACCTCACCGACAAACCGCCCTGAAGGCAAAACCGAAGCCAAGTGGCAGATATCGAGGCAGGGCAATGGGCTCCTGTTCGAGGCACAGGTCACAGATTCAGAGATCAGGAGCGACTACATCTGGCCTTGGGGACGGGACGGAATAACGTTTTGGCTCGACTTTAGGCCGACTGAGCGCTTCGGGGACATCGGGGTCGACTCAGAAGTTCACCAGACCTGCATCACGGTCACAGATAACCCAGAATTCAAAGTCGATCTCATCCCCTGGCTCGGACAGGGCATGGCAAAAGCTGCCTCCGTCACGGGAGAAAAGACCCCTACCGGCTACAATATCAGAATGCTGCTAAACGGAAAGTTCGATGAGAACACCGACTCAAGCCTGTCCGGGCGCGACTTCATCGGCGTGAACATAGGCCACGTGGACCTGGACGGCGTTCCAAACAGCCAACCGACGCCGAACTTCGCATGGATGCAGCAGACCAAGCTTGCTTCTGATCAGTATGCCAACTCGATGCCGATAATCGATCTCAAGAACCAGATCAAGGGGAACAGCATAACAAACGTAGCAATCACCCGCCTGAAGTAACCAGGCGGCGGCGTCTGCGACTGGCTTGCCACTGAGCGTGAGGGGCAGATTTTCCTGCGGACGAAACGGTTGGGCTGATAGACGGACGACAACAGCGATACAGAAGTGACACGACGACTGACGTAACAAAAAAAACGTCAGTCGTCGCCAAAACCCGGACTGTCAGATAACCTGTAGAGTTTGGGCAGCATCTCGCGCCGCGAGGACACCCCCAGGCGCTCAAACACCCTGCTGACGTGGGTCTTGGTGGTGCTGATGCTTATGCCGAGAGCCGTGGCGATATCCTTGTTGCTTAGCCCTTTGGCCAATAGATGCGCCACATCCCGTTCACGTGCAGAGAGGCCCGCGACATCGAGTCTTTGGGATATGTCGGCATTGCAGTCAGTTGAGGATTTCCCAAACATTCGTTTCACCGCGCTTGTGAACAGGGCGCAGTCGAATATGCAGAACCCACTTTGCACAGCCCGAAGAGACTGCATAAGCTGGTCGAGCGGACGATCCTTGATGATATAGGCGTCAACCCCCGCTTGGACTGTGGACAAGAACGAATCCGGATCGTTCTGCGCACTGAGCGCGACCACCTTTACCCGAGGCTTGAGCAACTTGACAAGTGCTATAGCGTGGAGAACCGAACCATCCATTGATGCCGGATCAACGATCACCATCTCGGCATCCAAAGTAGCCACGCTTGCGGCATCAACCTCGCCCATTTCTCTGACGACGGACATATCTTCCTGCTCATTGATATTGTGAGCAAGCAACTCCCTGACCATCGCGCTGTGTCCGACCAGCGCGATACGGATGTGATTATTCCTAAACTGACCCAACGCCCGCCTCCCGTTGATTGGCCGTCCTCATAATCTGCAGCCATACAATCTTCCATTACAGAGTGCCAACGCTCTTCCTACACACTGTCTTAATGTTCTCAATTGTGAGCCCACTAGTCAATCGGTCATCGGTACTATTATTCACATTAATAATGTGCATCACCTGCTTAATCCACAAAATTGGAGCAATAGATTACGCATTTGGCTGCAGCTTACCAGTTTACTCTTATCTAGTGGGTCAATTGCCTTGCATTACGCCAATCGGGATTCGGAAATCCCGTCTTAGCTTTGGGGTGGTGATTCGGAAATCGCCACCCCAACAACAACTAGCCAACGGGTGAGCGTTGCCCCGGACGCAGATTTCGGCTTGCGAAGCGTAGTATATAGCGGTATGATGTGGAATCTAATGTCATTTCGAGTTGGCGCATATTGAAATCACTACGACCGACAATTGAACGCAACGGTTACATATTTGCCGTGCTTTGCATCACTGCGGCGACCGCGCTTTTCTACCCCGGCCGGGCGTATTTCGCCAAGGGACAGTGGACGCTTCTGTATCTGCTCCTGATCGGGCTTGTGGCAGGCCTGAGCGGAGTTCGACCTGCGCTACTTGCGGCGGTGCTCGCATTCTTTTTCTGGAATTACTTCTTTCTGCCGCCTTTTCACACGTTTATCGTCGAGGACCCCAAAGACTGGATATCCCTGCTTGCATTTCTCATAGTAGGAATTTCCATGGGGATGCAGACCGGACGCATGCGGGAACGGGAGGCGGAGGCCCTCGCCAGACAGAGAGAGACAGCCCTGCTAAACGAGTTCAGCGCTCACCTCGTTTCCGACACTACCGTTACCGCTATGGCGGACCTTTTGATCCGGGAAGTCAAACGAACAACCGGCGCTTCACAGGTCACACTGTTCCTTGCAGACAAAACGGGGTCGATTCGCGAAGATCAGGAGCCGCAGCAGACACGAGACGCCGCACAGTGGGCACACCGCGAATCAAAAGCGATCGGGCTGCCGACTCCCTCCGTAAAGTCGGACATCGACCGCGGAGGCTGGCCGGTATCCGTCTTGCCGAGGAGCACCGGGCTGGATATCGCCGAAGATGATATCTTTATTCCGCTTCAGACAGCGTCCAGGCAGGAGGGAGTGCTGCATGTCGGCGCGAGAGTGAACGGCCGGGCGTATTCGCTTCGCGACACGCAGCTTTTGGTAGCTGTGGCGAACCAATCGGCTGCTTTTCTTGAAAGAAAGCAGCTGGAGGCGCTTGCAGTCCAGGCAGAAGCTCTGCGTGAAGGGGACAAGCTAAAGTCAACACTGGTGTCGTCGGTCTCTCACGAGTTGAAGACCCCTCTTGCCTCTGTGACAGCAACTGTGAGCAACCTCCTTGAGCAGGACGTCGACTGGGACGAGACTCACGTGCGGGGCGAACTCTCCGCAATCGAAGAGGACCTCCACAGGCTAAACAGCAGCATCGGCGCGCTTCTCGACCTCTCAAGACTTGAGGCATCGGCCTGGGAACCAAAGAAAGAGCCCTACGAGTTTGGAGAGATTCTTGGGACCGCCGTTTCAAAACTCCCCAAAAAACTGCGGGGAAGGATTTTATATAATCTACCCGACGATCTGCCGATGATCGCCGTGGACTTCCCCCAATGGGCTCGCGCGCTCCAGAACCTGCTCGAAAACGCTCTTTCATACAGCCCGGAGGGGAGCCCTGTGACGGTCGGAGCCAGCCAGACGCCTTCCGAAGTCAGAATCTGGGTGGAGGATCAAGGCCCTGGGATTCTTCCACAGGACAGGCAGCACATTTTCGAGAAGTTCTATCGCGGAAGCACATCCGGCAGCGTTCCGTCCGGCACAGGGCTCGGTCTTGCCGTCACCCGTGAGATCGTCCGGTTCCACGGCGGCAGGATTTGGGTGGAGGACGTTGTTCCGCACGGCGCAATAATGGTAATATCTCTACCAAAGGAGCAGGTGTAAGCTTATGACCGCGCCAGAAAAAACGGCAAAGATTCTTGTGGTCGATGACGAAGAGCAGATCAGGCGCGCGCTCAAGTCTATTCTCTCGACCAGGAAATACGATGTAATCCTCGCGGAAAACGGCGAGAAGGCGATCGACCTTGCAATAGACCACAGCCCTGACCTGGTGATTCTCGATATCGCTATGCCCGGTCTTGGCGGCATCGAAGTCTGTCGCGAGCTTCGCACCTGGTACACCGGCCCGATCATGGTGCTTAGCGTAAGGGCCGGAGACTCAGACAAGATCACTGCGCTCGATACGGGAGCCGACGACTACCTGACCAAGCCGTTTTCCGCCGGTGAACTCCTTGCTCGCGTACGGGCACAGCTCAGGCGCTCAGCATCGACCATAATGGCGACCCCCACTTTGGCCATAGACGATATCGAGATCGACTTCGCCCGGCGCAAAGTCACCAGAGCCGGAGAAGAACTCGATCTCACACGGATCGAGTTTGATATCCTCGCGTTCCTTGCGCAAAACCCCGACTGCGTCGTCACGTCGAGGATGATACTTCAGACAGTCTGGGGGCCGGAATATGGGGACGACACCCAAACACTTCGCGTCCACATCAGCCACCTCAGGAAGAAAATCGAGCCTCACCCGTCAGTCCCGAAGTATATTCTGACTGAACCTGGGGTCGGCTTCCGGTTCGCAACCTCGTAGAAATCTCCCAACTACACAGTTTCTTAACACCCGAGCTTCCCACGTTTAGCACCCCTTAACACCCCCTGTGCTACATTAAGCGCAAGCGATATTTAATGCGAAAATAACTGCGCGGCGATGATGGTGCTCGGTATTTCGTGGAACGACTCGGAGGTCTACAGTTTTGTTTGCAAGAATAAGGCGGCTGCTGCTCGGCAAGCCTCTGCCAACCGCGCGGCAGATGCACGAGCGGCTGCCCAAGTTTTTGGCTCTGCCCGTTTTCGCATCGGATGCGGTATCCTCAGTAGCATACGCAACCGAAGAAATTCTCCTGACATTGATGGTCATTGGAAGCGCCGCGTGGGGAGTCTCCCTTCCAATAGCAGGCGCGATTGCGATTTTGATCGCGATTGTGGCGACATCCTACCGTCAGACGATCTTCGCCTACCCAAGCGGCGGCGGCAGCTACACCGTTGCCAAGGAGAACCTCGGCACTATCTACGGATTGATCGCGGCTGCTTCGCTTCTCACCGACTATACCCTGACGGTTTCGGTTTCCGTAGCCGCTGGGGTCGCCGCTATTATATCACTGGACCCGGGGCTTGCGCAGCACGTCACGGCGATGGGTGTGCTTGCCGTGCTTTTCGTAGCGTTCATCAACCTGCGAGGGGTAAGAGAGTCGGGCGCGCTATTTGCGCCGCCGACGTATGTATTTGTTGCAACACTTTGCACACTGATCGTCGTTGGGCTTATGAAGGTGTTTTCGGGGCACGTGACTCCGGTCGTAGCCGACCCGGCAGGTTGGGCCAAGGGGTTCGCCGAATCGGAAGGACACCACTTCGGCGGGATTCAGACCGTGGGTATGTTTCTTATACTGCGGGCCTTCGCAAGTGGTTGTTCCGCGCTGACCGGAATCGAAGCCATTGCAAACGGAATCCCAGCGTTCAGGCCGCCGGAGTCGAAAAACGCCGCGACGACCATGACATGGATGGCCGCGATTCTCGCGGTGCTCGTGCTTGGTATCACCTACCTCGCCCACGCATATCACGTCTTCCCAGCCGAGCATGAGACGGTGATCTCGCAGCTTGCGCGCACGGTGTTTGGCCGCGGGTGGTTCTGGTATACGATCCAGATCGCGACCGCCGCAATCTTGATTCTAGCAGCTAATACGGCGTTCCAGGACTTCCCTAGGCTCGCTTACATACTCGCGGGCGACAGGTTCGCGCCGAGACAGCTTGCGAACCGGGGCGACAAGCTCGCCTTCTCCAACGGCATCCTGATGCTAGCACTCGTGGCGGCGCTTCTGATCGTCATATTCCACGGCGACACCACCCGCCTGATCCCGCTCTACGCCGTTGGAGTGTTTGTGTCGTTCACCCTGTCGCAGTTCGGTATGGGTGTGCGCCAGACGAACGCGAGGCACAAGGGATGGCGCGCCCGAGCAGGGCTGAGCTTCTTTGGAGGATCGGTCACATGCGTCGTCGCTCTCGTGATCGCTGTAACCAAGTTTATCCATGGCGCGTTTATCGTCATCCTGGTGATCCCGTTTCTCGTGTGGGTGTTTTACAGGATCCACGGGCACTACATCGAGCTTGGCAAGAAGCTTCGCTTGACAGAAGAAGAGTTCGAGGAGCCCGAGCCGGTGATGTCGACCTCCATTGTGCTCGTCTCAAGCATCCATAAGGGGATATTGCCGGCTCTGCAGTATGCCCGGAGCCTCTCCGACGACTGCCGCGCGCTCTACATCGAAGTCGATGATATAGAGTCGACCATGTTGAAAGAGCGCTGGCCTAAGTTCGGGCTGGATATACCGCTCGTCATCCTTGAGTCGCCGTACCGGACGATTACCGATCAGCTCTTGAGGTATGTCGACGAGGCAAAGAAAGATCGGCCCAATCACACAATCACGGTCGTTTTGCCCGAGTTCGTTGTCGGCAAGTGGTGGCACAAGATGCTACACAACCAGTCGTCGCTTCTGATCAAGCTTGCGATGATGACCCGGCGCGATATCGTCGTCACAAATGTTCGTTACTTCGTAGACGAGTAGCTCTTGAAATAGCGCGACCAAGCAAAATGGGCGAACAAAGGTGTCCGCCCATTTCTCAACTCTTGCTATCCACCAAGCTCCAGACACCGCTTGCGATAATGCATATAGTTCTCAAGTGAGACCTCTTCGGGCACTCCGTGATCGCATGTGGGGATAAATCCGCCGCGCTTTCGCAGTGTCGGGATGATGCGCTCAACCATTCGGTCTATCTCATCTTTGCCCTGGGCGAGCACTCTCTTGTCGATCCCGCCAGCCATGAACAGCGATGGATACTCCCTGCCTATCTCGACCACGTCACACCCCGATGCCACTTCAAATGGGACCATTGCGTCCATTCCGATCGCCTCCTGGTATATCGGGATAGCGGGATGAGCGTGGCCGTCGGTGTCTATCTGTACATAGAGGTGGCGGGCTTTGTCGATCTGTCGGCTCTTGATGTTGGCGACGAGCTGCTGGTAGTAGGGCAGCAGAAACTCCTTCATAGTGTCAGGGGAACAAAGCAGGCCGTGGTTGTAGCATATATCCTCGGCGAGGAAGAAAGTGTCGACCGTCACATGCTCCTGATGGCGGGCGCTCACGGCATCGGCGAGCTCAAACCAGGTCTTCATACAGTCGTGGACGACCTCTGGCATATCGTAGAAGGCGTACATGATCTGCTCTGGGCCAATGAGGCTCCGAAGATACATGTAGCCGCCGACTAGCCCTTGGACGATCATCATCCCGTCGGCTGCATTGGCTTTTGCCGTGGCCATTCGGCCGTCGAAGCCGTCCCATCGCTCGGAAGTGTCGGGCTGAAGCCTCCACTTGCACTTCTCAACCCAGCTTGCCATGTCTTTCACGGGATGATCTATATACTCGGGCATAAACCCGCTTCGCCTGCCTTTGAAGACAAGCACACCTCTCCCCGCAAAGTCTTGGATCACCTCATGCTCTCCCCGGTCCTCCAATATCTTGTCTTCAAAGATAGGGACGAAGCCGCCTTCGCACCAGCCGAGGCCGCCCAGGTCATGGTCGCCGGGAGCGTCGTAACCAAACACCTCGGCAAGGTCAGCGCTTCGGCCCAGGCCTTCGTTGTACCACCGATCAAGGCAGTAGAAGCCGAACTCGCGGTGGAGGATTGGGGCATCGGGGGTGATTGCATAGATATCGCGAAGCTTCCGAGCCGACGGAGTCATCAGCTCGCGCGGAAGGAGCGCGTGGATGCCGTCTGTAACTGGAGTTTCCATCAACAAGTATCCTCTCAAGGTTATCAAGCAGGAAGGAATCAGCCTGCTATTTACGGAAATATTATAGCAATACAGCATGCAATGCCATACCATAGTAGTCTCAGACACCTGCCAAAATCGGAAGTAACACAGAATGAAAAGCATTTCAGCGATGAGCACCGGGCCAAGCGACTGCCTCGGGGTAGCCCTTCGGACAATGTGGCTCGTAGACCAGGACGAAAGCTACCAGGTAGTCCGAAAGTCTCGCGACAGCGCACTCGTAATAGTAATCCGAACGACTGCGGGCTGCGGCAGGATCGATATCGACGGGCACGGCACGTCTATACTCACCGAGAACACGGTGTTTCTCGCAGACGATCTGATGATCAGCCGATATGAGACGCTGGGCCCACGCTGGCAGTTTTCGTGGATGGTCTGCGCCCGGGAAGGGATGGTCCCCTACCCTTGGCATGAAGTTCTGACCGTCGAACCGAGCACCTGGGAGCCGGACCTCATCGACCACAGCTTTTACCTGCTCAGCCAAGAGGACGAAGCTTCGCGCTCCGCCGCCTCCGCGCTTTGCAACATGCTCGTGCACGAGTGGGCAACCCGCTGGCGACGAAACGGCGAGAAACACGACCCCATGCGCGAGATCGTCGCCTACGCGGCAAAACGGATGCAGCGGGAGATCACAAATCCAATATCTGTAGAAATGCTCGCGCGCGAACTCGGTATCAGCGCAAGGTGGATGCGACAGTCGTTCCTCGTTGTGACAGGCAAGTCACCCAAGGTCTATTACACCGAAATCAGGATGCGTCTGGCGCTCCAAATGCTCCAGCACGACGCCTGCCCCGTCAACCAGGTCGCCGAACGCCTCGGTTACTCAAGCCCATTTCACTTCAGCAGAGCGTTCAAAGCGCGGTTCGGATGCTGCCCATCAGCAGTGCGCGGCGGCACCGCGATCGACCTGCAAACCAAAGGAAGCGTTGTCTTCTGAACCATTGAGGAGTGTGTGGGCAGTGTTATAAAAGAAGTGCAACGCCAATGAGGAGGCACACACAGCGACTCACCTTGGGAATAGCTTTACATGAATCGCTGTGGCAACCAAAACTTGAAGTATGGATAAGTCGTGCAGGAGTGCGACCGGAAGACGGCCGGCTTCAGCTCGTCAACCAAGACCGTGATACCCTCTTTTCTCAGCAGCACGGACGTTTTCGCGCAGACCTGGTTTGCCGAGGTTCACCTCACTTACAACGTCCCTGATACCTGGCCTACTGCGAAGAACACGCGTAATGATCTCTAGTTCATTGCCAAGACTAAGCCCCTGGTGGGTCGCGAGGTGATCCATAAACCCCCGCAAGTACACCACGCCGTGGATAACTCGAACATCCACGTTAGTAGCATCTACGTAGCGCCTGGATATCTCCCTGCGCACCTGTCGGGTCATTTCAGCATCTTCAACCGGCATTTCGGTAGACCCCCTTCCCCCGGCATTTCCGCCGCAAGTAAGTAGTCGTATATCGGTAGTAACCGGATTATACCACAATCTGAATGCATGTGCTTGTCTGGCGAATATTTTCGATTATTTGTTTAGCTCTGCATGAGCTGATTATAAATTTACCCTTCTGGCAGGATGCCAAACGGGGCACGGGGCATAGAGTTAGTAGCCGGACTGGCGCGGGTTGGGGATTCTGTTAGCCTCCATTTGTTGTAGTACGCTCTTTGATTTGTGGAGCGCACCCTTCGAGAGCCTCAGGGTGAGGGGTTTGGGTTTGAGTGAAATGTGAGAGATTGTGCCTATACTCTGAGCCTACACACCTGCCATCCAGAACAGCGAAGCGTCATGCTGAGGCTCTCGAAGCACGAAGGATGAGCGACCACCATCTCTCATACTTGATCAACCTAAAGCCAATCACGTTGAGGCTCTCGAAACGTGCGCTCCACCCAAATAGCCGACACAAGCCAATTCCCGGAGCTAATCCCAATCATCCATCACAAACCGTTTGGCAGATCATCGGAAATGTCATATAATCATGACTGTTGAGTTAAAGAGGAAACACGCGAGTATTGGGCGACTTTGTAACACTATTCCTTATACAGGGAATCATAATCGGCAGCGTATATGCGTTGATCTCGCTTGGGTTTAACGTTATCTACAAGACGACGGGGATCATCAACTTCGCGCAAGGGGAGTTTGTGATGGTCGGCGGTGTCACTGCGGGCGTCGCATGGGGGATGCTCCACTGGCCGCTTGCGGTCGCTATGCTCGTTGGAATTGCGGCGGCCGGGCTCGTCGGGCTATTGCTCGATGTGCTCGCGATCAGGCCGGTCCGCAAAGCAAGCCCGGTCACACATATTATTATCACGATAGGCGCATCGATCGTCATCAAGGCGCTTGTCTCGCTCAAGATCACCGATCCCCAGTCGCTTGCCGCCGCCGTCGATGGCTCGACCAAGCTCGGGAAAACGGTCGTAAACTATAACGACCTGCTCGGTGTCGCCGTAGCGGCGGCTTGCATGCTCGCTCTGTCCGGCTTTTTCAGATTTACCACGACCGGACGCGCCATGCGCGCCTGCGCCGACAACCCCGAAGGAGCGAAGCTCTCAGGTGTCCCCATCGGGCGGATGTCGAGCGCCGCGTTTTCCCTTAGCGCCCTCTTAGCCGGAGTCGCCGGTGTATTGATAACACCAAGCACCTCAATGGACTTCTCACGCGGCACGATGCTCGGTCTGAAGGGCTTCGCCGCGGCGATCCTCGGTGGGCTCGGAAACCCCATCGGAGGGGTGATCGGCGGGCTTCTTCTGGGCATCCTTGAGGTCTTCACAAGCTGGCGGTGGTCGGAGTATAAAGACGCGCTCGCGCTTGCGATTGTTGTTGTGATCCTGCTCGTCAGACCAAGGGGGCTCTTGTCCAAATGAAAAAGTTCCCCCAGCCGATGTCCTACGCCAGGCTCTACCGAGGCCCGCTCGTTCTTGCGATTATGGTCGCAGCGCTGCCTCTTCTGATGCGAGGCCAGTTCGAGTATCTGCTGCCGCTCGCCCAACTTGCCGGGGTCTACGCGATCATCGTCGTCGGCCTGACGCTTCTGATGGGGTTCACGGGCCAGGTGTCGCTCGGGCACGCCGCGTTCTACGGGCTCGGCGCGTACGCGTCAGCGATAGCGGTCTCGCAATTCCACCTGCCGATGTGGCTTGGGCTCGTTCTTTCGATCGCCTCAGGCGGGCTCCTTGCGTTCATCACGGGGTTCTGGATACTGCGGCTAAAGGGCCACTACCTCGCCCTTGCGACGCTCTGTATTGGGATCATCACCCACGAGATCATCAACAGCCTGAGCTTTGCCGAAGGGACAGCAGAGATATACGGAATGCCGCAAATGGACCCCTTTGGCCTGCTCAGCCGAGGCGGCGACCTCGCGGGGGTCTACCTCGTCTGGTTCTTCGCGATCATCGCAGTCACGTGGGCCGTTCACCTTACCGAAAGCCCCGCCGGGCGCGCGCTAAAAGCAGTCCACGGAGACGAGGACGCAGCCGAGTCGCTCGGCATCAGTGCGTTTGGGGTGAAGCTGAAGGTGTTCGTCGCAAGTGGAATCCTCGCCGCCTTTGCCGGGTTTCTCTACGCTTTTGTCTGCTCCGGTGGGTCGCTTACGACAGAGCCGCTTGAGCTCAAGGTTTCAGTTACGCTTGTGACTATGGTCGTGATCGGCGGAATGGGAAGCGTCTGGGGAGGCATTGCGGGCGTGCTTGTGATGCTCGGGCTGCGCGAGGCGATCAACACGCTCGGGGCCAACGTCGGAATCGACACCGCGCGCTACGAAGAACTCGCCTTCGGTCTGATCCTCGTTCTCATAATGATATTCTCCCGAGACGGCCTGCTTCCTGGCATAAGGCGCAGCTTCGGACGGGTCACGAGACTGATCGGAGACCGACAGTGAAAGATTTTCTCTCGGTCGACTCGGTCACCCGTCAGTTCGGCGGACTGAGAGCTGTGGACGACGTCACTTTCAGCATCGACGAAGGCTCGCTTTCTGCCATAATCGGCCCAAACGGCGCAGGCAAGACCACGATGTTCAACCTGGTCGCAGGCACTATCCAGCCATCCAGCGGACAGATTTTCTTCGACGGCAGCCGCGTGCGCGGGACGATTGGGGCATCACGCCAGGGTATCGCCCGGACGTTTCAGAATGTGCGGCTTTTCCGTGAGATGACAGTGCTCGAAAACGTGCTCGTGGGTATGGGCGGCACGGGGTTCTTCGGCGCGTCGCTTCGGCTACCCGGTTACGTCCGCGCTGATCGCCTGAGGATGAAAAAGGCCCAGTATCTGCTCGAAGACGTCGGGCTCGACACACTCACGAGCAGCCGCGCGGGGGACATCCCCTTCGGCCAGCAGCGGCTACTTGAGATCGCCCGTGCCCTCGCGATCAACCCCAAACTTTTACTTCTGGACGAACCTGCGGCAGGGCTCAACCGAACCGAAACAACCGCGCTTGCGGGCCTCATCCGCCGCATCCGCGACAAAGGGATCACCGTGGTGCTGGTCGAGCATGACATGCATCTTGTTATGAACCTAGTTGAGCGAGTGATCGTCCTTGACGGCGGTAAAAAGATCGCCGAAGGCACTCCCGCCGAAGTAAGAGCCAACCCCGCCGTCTGCGAGGCATATCTTGGAGCGCCAAAATGCTGAAGATGATCAACATCGAGTCCGGGTACGAAGACCTGATGGTCCTCCACGGCGTTTCGCTTCGAGTGGGCCAGGGCGAGGTCGTCGCACTCCTTGGCGCAAACGGCGCGGGCAAAAGCACGCTTCAGCGGACTGCATCGGGCCTGATTTCTCCGCGAGAGGGCCGCATACTCCTCGGTGGCAAGAGCATCGGCGGCGCACCGGCTGAGAAGATCGCCTCGAAGGGCCTTGCGTTCGTCCCCGAGGGCCGGGGGCTCTTCCCCGGGATGAGTATTCTCGACAACCTCCGTATGGGCGGCTACTCGCGCAGGCTTCGAGGAAGCAAGCTCTCCGGCGCGATAGAGAAGACCTTCGAGCTTTTCCCAGCCTTAAAAGACAGACTGGGCGACCGTGCGGGGAACCTCTCCGGCGGTCAGCAACAGATGCTCGCCATCGCCAAAGCGCTCGTAGGCTCCCCCGATATTTTGTTGCTCGATGAACCATCAACAGGCCTCGCGCCGCTCTTGGTCGCCGAAGTCTTCGAGAAGATCAAGCAACTGAAAGCCTCGGGAATGACGATCCTCCTCGCCGAGCAGAACGTCCAGCAGGCGCTCGAAGTCGCCGACCGTGCCTACGTGCTCGAAAACGGCCGCATCGTGCTTGAGGGGCCGTCGTCGGTCGTGATGGAGAGCGAGGACGTTAAGCGGGCGTATCTGGGGATATAGAGGTTTGGGATTAGCTTCGAGGGATTGGCCTTTGGCGATTCTTTGGGTGGAGCGCACCCTTCGAGAGCCTCAACGTGATTGGTTTTGGATTTGTCTATAGTTTAGCGATGGTGGGTCTGTAGACTCAGAGCATAGGTACGATCTCTCACATTTCACCCAACCCAAACCCCTCACCCTGAGGCTCTCGAAGGGTGCGCTAGACGAATCTATCGACGTACTATAGACTCCGATAGCTAATTCACAGGCGCAAAATGAAGGTATCCACGCGCTTTTGCTTAAGTATATCTTAACCCTGTAGGGGTGGACCAATGGTCTGCCCATGATTGGAGAGGAGACCGTTATGAATTTCAAGTTTTTCGCCCTCGCACTGGTCGTTGTCTTTGCGATATCGACAGCCGCGATGGCCGCAGAGCCGATCAGGATCGGTGGGCTCTTTGACCTTACCGGCAAGGCGCAGAACATCGGCGTCGCCAGCAGAGATGTGGCGCAGATGGCTGTCGACCAGATCAACAAGAAGGGCGGGATCAACGGACGTAAGATCCAGCTCATTATCGCCGACACCGAAAGCGAGCCTTCGCAGGCCGTCGTCAAGTTCAAGAGGCTTGTCGACCGCGATAACGTCGTCGCCGTGATCGGCCCGACCACCACAGGCGCGGCGATGGCTTGTATGAGCGCGATCGAGGACGCGAAGATCCCCGTCGTCGCGACAGTCGGCGGCGATGCACCCGTCAAGCCAGCTCGCCCTCTGGTATTTAAGACCCCTCAGAAGACAAGCACTGCCGTTATGGTGCTCTTCAACTACCTGCGACAGCACAAACTGAACGATGTCGCGCTGCTCGTCGCCGGTGACAAGTTCGGGCAGGAGGGCGAAAACGTCCTGAAAGAGATGGCGTCGAAGTACGGAATCAGGATCGTCGCTCAGGAGTCGTTTGCGCCGACCGACTCGAACATGACCGTTCAGCTCTCGAAAGTCGCCGCTGCCAAGCCGAAGGCGATTGTCGTTTGGACGATCGGACCCGCAGGCGCGATCATCGCCAAGAACGCCAAGCAGGCGGGGATCAACATCCCGCTATTCCAGTGCCACGGCCAGCCCGATGCGAACTACCTCAAGCTCGCCGGAGCCGCTGCAAACGGCACGATGATGCCCGCGACCAAGCTGATGGCCGCGAACCAGCTCCCGAAGAGCGACCCGCAGAAGCCGGTCGTGCTGTCTTTCATCAAGGAGTTCAAGGCCCGCAAGCTCGGTGAGATCGGCACGCACTCGGGGTATGCCTGGGACGCGGTGCAGATCGTCGCGCTCGGCATCAAGAAAGCCGGCACCGACCCGGCCAAGCTCCGCAATGCGATCGAAGGCACCAAGGGTTACGTCGGCGTAAGCGGCGTTTACAACATGACCAAAGTCGACCACTGCGGCCTCGGCTTCAGCTCGATGGTGATGGTCAAAGTCGTCAACGGCAAATATGTGATGGCGAAGTAGCTTTTAGCTATTAGCAGTTAGCTGTTAGCTTGGGGAGGAGGAGATTTGTGGCCTCCTCCCATTCTTCGAGAAGGAGAACCTATTGGGAGCCTGGGGAAGCTGATAAAGAAACTACATTCGGAGCAGTCTGCTGCCAAAAACACACAAGAGATTCGGGATATAATAGGTTAGATACCTATTCCTCCGAGGACAACAACAATGAAACTGAAAATCATCGTGCATGAAGAAGAACAGGGATACTGGGCTGAAGTTCCCGCAATCCCTGGATGCGCAAGCCAGGGCGATACTATGGAAGAACTACTGCAAAACATTCAAGAGGCAATCGAGGGCTGCCTGACTGTAGATATGGAAACAGTCGGCCGTATGAATGAGCATACCAGAGTGATGGAAATTGCGGTATGAAGCCGCTTACGGGCAAAGATCTCGCACGCATATTTGAAACTAACAGTTGGCAACTCACACGAATCCACGGCAGCCATCACATCTACGCAAAAGAAGGCAGGCGGGAACGTTTGTCTGTTCCTATCCACGGTAACAAACCATTGAAGCCTGGCATCCAAGCATTTATTCTCAAGTCGGCAGGAATAGAAGTCGACTAACGGATAGCCGCGCCAGTAGCAGTTTCTTCAAACTTGACATCCTCCTAACCTATTTATGGACACGGCATACGCTCCGATTGCTTGCTTGTCAACACAGCTTGCCCTCGACGCGCTCCGTGTCGTACAATAGAGCCGGAAAGCTCATGCATTCTGACGTGAACTGGTGAGGAGAGGTTGAGATGACCCGATTCTGGAACGAAAAAGCGGAGACCATGTCGCGCGACGAGATCGCGGCGCTTCAGTTTGACAGGCTGAAGTCGACCGTCAAGCACGCCTACGAGCGCAACAGCTACTACCGCGCCAAAATGGACAAAGCAGGTGTCAAGCCGTCAGATATCGAGATGCCCGAGGACATTCGGAACATCCCGTTCGTCAGCAAAGAGGACTTCCGCCTGGGCTACCCGCTTGAGATGCTCTGCGTTGAGCGTGGCGAGCTTGCAGAGATGCATATGAGCTCGGGCTCGACCGGCACTCCCGTCGTCATGGCGTATACAAACGACGACCTCGACCAGTGGGCCGAGTGTATGTCGCGCTGCTACGTGATGGCGGGGCTCACACCGGGTGACACGGTGCAGATTACGCCCTCTTTCGGGCTTTTCAACGGCGGGTTCGGGTTTTACCACGGCGCGCGCAAGTCGGGTATGTTCATCATCCCCGCGGGAAGCGGCAACACCTCTCGCCAGATCAAGCTGATGAACGACTTCCAGGTCAAGGGCCTGATGGGCGTCGTCTCCTACGGCATCAGGATCATGGAAGTGCTCGCCGAGCAGGGCAGAGAGGTACCGAGCCTGAAAGTCGGCATCTTCGGCGCTGAAACGTTCTCCGACAGCATGCGAGAGAAGATCCAAAACGGCCTTGGCATCGAGGCGTTCGATATCTACGGGATGACCGAGACCGGCGGCGTCGGCACAACGGGTATGGACTGCCCCTTCCACTGCGGAATCCACGTGTGGGAGGACCAGTACATCGTCGAGGTGATCGACCCCGCAACCGGCAAACCCGTCGAGGACGGCGAGGTCGGTGAGATCGTCTTCACCTCGCTCAACCGCAAGGCGATCCCGATTATTCGATTTAGGACAGGCGACCTCACCCGCGTCCTCACCCGAAAGAAGTGCGAGTGCGGACGAACAAGCCTTAGAATCGACCGAATCACCGGCCGCATCGACGACATGCTAATTGTCAAGGGCGTGAACTTCTTCCCGAGGCAAGTGGAGCAGGCCCTGATGGAGATCCCCGGAGTGCTCAGCCACTACCAGATCATCATCGAGGAGATCGACGGCGTCCGCGACGTGCGAATCAACGTTGAGGCAGAGGCAGGCGTAACGGGGTTCATAGTCGAGAAACACCTGAAAGAGCGACTCGGCTTCAGCCCCAAAGGAGATATCTTCAAACCCGGCACTCTTCCGAGACAGGAAGGGAAAGCTGTGCGGGTGGTGTATGAGAATGGCCGTTGATGTGGGATGCTTCGGGACAGAAGGACCAGCCCGAAGCATCCTAACCGCGCTATTCCTCAGATGAGCACGAGGCTATGATACGTGAAACGTCTGACTTTGGAACATATATTCTTCCTTTGTCAATTCGTGCACTCCTACCCATCTGAACACTCTCACCACGAAGAACCATCTTCCTACTACCCGCCACAATGGAGGCAGCACACCCGTGAGCTGCGGCAGCAGTAACCATCTTAGCTTCGCTATCCCAATGCACTACGAACCCCTCGCGTTCCAAGATGCCCCTGATGTTAATCATTGGATCTTTGGCCTGTTTCCCACGCGAACTGTGTGAACTCGCCTGCCGAGACCCGGATGGCGCAGATGCAGGTTTCGCAATCTGGGAACTCTTAGGCAATATGGTCAGCTCAACGGAATTTGAGACGACATCAGCATAGCCATTGCCATCAAGTCGACGAACAGCTCTGGTTGCCACGAACTTGTAGATGCCAGGTGTGAGTTGGAACTTCTTGTCGATAGCAAACGAAGCGGCTATTTTTTGGCCTGGCTCGACGTCCATATCAACGTTCCTCCAGGTAATCCTATCGGTTGCCGATCCAACTACCACAGGTGGTGTCGCGCCAAAGAAATGCAAGCTGTAATCTGCTGTAGGATTGCTATCGTCGATTACAAGCTTCTTCTTGCTAGCATTCCACAGCACCAATTTGAGCATCACCGGATTCCCGACCACTACAGACGCTGATTCCAGCTCAGCGGTCAGCACAAAACCTTCTGACACTACGCCCATTCGGTTCTCCAACTGTGGTACGTCGTCCTTGTTTGCCGCATGCGAGGTATCGCACACGCAGCAAAGTCCGGCAAAGACAACTGATAGAACGAGAAAGACAAATTCAGGATTGGCTCTTGCAAACATCAGTTACACACCTCGATTCATATACACAACGCAATAATCAACTACCACAATATCCAACACAATCCTCCTGATACTAATCACCATTGCAGCCCTGACGTATTGCCAGACCACAATGGGAAAGACGTACAGTCTGAACCGCTAACCGTTGGAGTACTGTTCGATGGAATATTGCTCGAGGAATCCAAAGTCCACTGGGATCCAGTCCTAGTGGCATTTCCAGACCACGACCAGTCCACCTTGATCAACGGAACGTCAATGCCACCAGACGGCGCATACATCAGATACATAGAGAAACTGTCCGACCGCTCATATTTGGAATGGCTGTTGGTGAGCGCTCCGCAATACGGCGAATCCTCAGTGCTGTCCCCTGCTTCATAAGGATACTGGGTATCTAATAACCCCGCTCCCTGAATACTACCCCAGTTGCCACCGTTAGCCTGTCTCCGGATCAGAGTGGAGTTAATCACTTGCACCCATTTCACGCAGCCTTCAGTATAGCCAGCCGGTTCACTCCACGTCCGTGTAAACTCGATGCCGCGTGTGGTAGGATTGCCGTAACTTAACATCAATCCACCAGTGAGGTTGTAGAGTCCAACAGTACCTGTCTTAGTCTTCACCTCAGCAGTAGGGCGTGCCACGCTAAAATTCGTGCTTGCAGTGAAGACCCGTCCTCCCACTGTTGCCGAATAAGTAACAGGCTTATTACCGCCATCCACCCAGTAGTAGCTTACTCCAGATGAATGTAAGTCGGTCGGATCAAGACTTACTGGAGCACCAGTGGTTAATGTATGTACGTAATTCTTAACGCAATAGCTTGGAATGCTCCAAGTATGGTATGTTGGCGTACCACCAGTGACCTCACCTGTCAGACTTACTTGTTTGCCAACGACGGTGTTCTTCATCTGATCAGTGATCACAAAGCTATCCTGCTTGATGTCCACAACAACAACACTTATAGATTGTGAACCGTAATTCCTTGGGTCATCCCTACAGCCCTGATCAGGCCAGGGCAACGGGCACTGGCTGTAGACATCATCGGCGTAACAGGACACTGTGGCACTCCCTCCATTTGTGGGGGTAACCCAGCGTGCCTTAGCCTTGTTGCTCGGATCCTGTGGATCAGGTCCTATAGTTCCGCCTGACTTGCTCCAGCTATACGAGTTGGGATCGATAGCGTCGGCAGCATAGCCATACCCCCACTGATAGGTATAATAGTCAGAATCCGTAGCAGTTGCAGCACAAGCGACACTCTCGCCAGCCCCTGCAAGCTGACCAGCCGATGGCGGATTGACCACCACCACGATTGGCGGCCAAGACGTATAGTTGTAGCCCTCATAAAACACCCCCAAACGTGCCCACAGGACGCCAGAACAGCCACACAAACGACCAAGATACGCCTGATATTGCAGTTCATCATCGTACACCTCCCTGCTCGCCTGCGGAAAGCACAGCTATATACTGTGTGGCAACCTCTGCATCTACGCTGTCAGGAAAAGCCGCGAGCACCTCCTGAAACGCCTTCTTTGCTCCAGCATAATCACCCGATTGTATCAGACAACTGGCCTCCAGCACCTTTGAACGCGCGGCAAACTTTCCTTCGCGGCCCATTTGATAGAGGTCACGACAGTCCGATACTCCAGTAGCCCATTCGCCCGCAGAATAATCACAGTCTGCCATCTGGAATACTACTTCTGACTTAGCATCTCCCTCCAAAATGGAGGCAAGTGTCGCATAGACGTCTCTTGCCTGTTTAGGCTTGCCCATCTTGACGCGCAACGCGCCGCCGATGCTTGCAAGCATTCTCTTTCTATCCTCCAAAGGCATACTTTCCGATCCGGAGAGCAGAGTATCGACCGCAGCCACACTCGGACGTGCCGTCTGCAGGGCAGTCATAAACTCGAAAGACTTGTCGCCCGATGGATCATCCACCTCGATCGCAAATATCTGCCTAAACAGGCTGATGCCCTCTTCGGTCTTGTTGGCATTCCCGAGCCGCATAAGCGCCTTTTCCAAAAATGCTTGCTGGGCCATTCCTGTCTGAGGCCCATTAGCTATCAGTCTGTCAAACAATGCATCAGCCATAACAGTGTTGCCGGATAGCCGGTAACAAGTAGCCAAATTGTGGATCCCTCCCGGATGTTCCGACTTCAACCGCTCCACCACATCCCGCAGTGCTGGGATGGCCTTGTCATATTGCCCCATGCACTGATATCCGTAACCGATCAGCATCAGGGCGTTGAACTCCAGATTCTTCTCATCGTCCAGCCCTTTGCAGTCTGCGAGAAGCCGCTGGCCGAGGTCAACGGCCTGCTGATGGCGCTTTCGGCTTCTGCACCATGCGCCATACTGAAACTCAATCTCCGCAAGTATATTATTGTCCGTTGGAGACATGTCCAAGCCAGCTTGATATGCCGCCGCAGTTTCCTCATCTTCAGTCGGTGCAAAATACTCAATACCACCCTTGGCATACGTGCATAGGGACTGTGCTGCCTGATCCTTGTGATCTTGGACAATCGAGTTTCGGTCCGCCGAGCCAAGGTGCAGTACACTTAGAGCGTCAACTACGACCGCCGCATTATTTGCTGCGCGAGTGTCTGGAAACTGCGAGATAATCTGGCGAAGCGTCGCTGCCTCCATCTGATACTTGCCCTGTTTGTGATAGCAAGCCGCAGTCCTTGTCATGGCTTCGCTTACCCTACCATTTGCGGGACAATCTCTGATCACTTCGGCGCATATGACAATGGATGCGTCATAGCGCCTCGTGTAGTAGTAGCTCTTACTCATAGCAAGCTTCCAACCAGCGACATCGCCTTTGGGATATTCGGTGATAAGCCGCTGGTAGAGTACTGCGGCCGCCGCTTTATCAGGTAATTCCATTTGCAGACTCGCAAGCTCACTCATAACCAGCCCGGCGATGCCCGAGCCCTTCGGCGCGACAGCGAGCGCCTTCTTCATCTTGACTGCAGCATTCGTGATCTGCTTTTTGTTGCGCAACTGCCGAGCCTGCATGGTGTAGACCCAAGCCACCTCAGCCGGATGTTCAGCAACAAAAACGTCATCCCAAAATATCCCCGAGACTAAGGCCATCCCCTCGTCGTATGTCTCGGTCTTGCCTATCAGCAGCTTCGCTTGCGCGAGATCGTCCATCGTGAAGGCAAGACAGCTTGAGCATGACGCTCCAAGCAGTGCCGCCCCGAAAAGAATAGACGCAACAATCCGTTTCTTCAATTGGTTCCTCCTCGTGTGTTTCCACATCATAAGAACTGAGTCAAATCGCTGATTTGCTATTTACTGCTGACTCAGGGAGGACGAGTTTGACGGGGGGGTACAAGACTGTGTTGGTAGCGCATGCCACCCAAGCGGAGTTACAGAAACAATGGACCAACCAGCGCATAGAAGCGCCCCTCTCTCCGCAACAAGGCGGAATCGATGTCCACATACTGCACAGGCATCTACCAGTATTATTGCTGGAAATTGGTCGGCTGTCAACTGTAATGGAAGAGATTTATTAGCAACAGTAGTAACTCAGGCCGCAAGTTTCTTATGGAGGCTAAGCACAAGGTTCACTTCGGCGCAGTCTATTCCCGTCACCTTGGCGATGTCGGCTGCGTCCATCCCGGCTCCGGCGAACTCGAGTATTCTTACCGCGGGGCTTGATTCTACTGAGGACTCGTCTTCTGTCACCTGCGCGGGCGCGCTTGCGACTTTGGCTTCGGCGTCTTTAAGCTCGGCGAGCTTCACGTCGGCTTCTTTGATCAGCTTGGAGAGGGCTTTCCGGCGTTTGTCGATCTCGGTGATGGCGGCGTCGGCCTCGCTTTTTAGCTGGTCAATCAGAAGCACCGCCGACTCTTCAAGCGCGCGAAGGTCGTTTGAGCTCAGGGCGTCGCGCTCGCGCTGTGCCCAGGCCGCGCGCATAATCGTAACAGCGATCACAAACCCGCTGCACACCACCACACACGCTACTACTCCAAAGACAAACCAACCGCTACCCATCGTTCCTCCAACCAATCAGGCCAACGCATCAAACAGGTGGCCTTCTCCATGATTGTCGGTTGATTCCGACCCCGTACTTATACCATGTGACTCATAAAGTGGGGTTTCTTCGGCGTGTTGCTCTGCAACCGGGGTCTCATCGTCGGGTTCGTCGGGTTCTTCTTTGTGTGGGTTGTTCTTTTTGCCGTCTTTGTCGGCCTTACGCGCGCCGACGCGATGGTCTGTCCCGCTTTCGTCTTTGCTTTGGACGGCACGGACCCTTTCCATCTCGATTCGCTTCACTTCAAGTGCGGACGTATCAAGCCAGCGAACGTCCATAGCACAGCCCTCCCAGGGATATCTACGCGGCCATCACAAACAGGTCCGCGTGCCTTGCGAGCTTCCCCTGCATCCGGACTACGGCCTTGGAATGAAGCTGGCAGGCTCTGGATTCGGTGACTCCAAGCACTGCCGCGATTTCTCTCAGTGTCAGCCCATCCTTGTAGTAAAGGCTCACGACAAGCTTTTCGCGCTCGGGAAGCACATCTATCGCCGAGGCCAACATCCTCCGACGCTCACTAAGCTCAGTCGCGGAGAGCGGATCCTCATCGGGCCTTGCCTTGTCGCCGGTTGCGGCAAGCTCGGGGCCTTCTTCACCGTAGTACATCATCTCCTCAAGCGACTGCACAGCAGAATGCGCGCAGCTTGCGAGAGTATTGTTCAACTCATCGATGCTGATCCCCATCGAGCGGGCGACCTCATCATCAGTCGCAGGGCGACCGAGCTCCGCCTCAAGGCGGGCAAAGGCGCGTCTAAGCTCGGTTTCGGTCGCACGAAGCGAGCGGGGCATCCAGTCCAGCGACTTCAGGGCATCAAGCACCGAGCCCCTGATCCGCACACTTGCGTAGGTCTCGAACTTCACATCTTTTGTGCAGTCGAACTTCTCTACCGCGTCTATCAAGCCCATAATCGCATGGCTTAGCAGATCATCGTAGCCGAAAACGGGTGTCGTCTTGATGTTCATACGATCGACGACGTAGCGCGTCAGGTGAGCATATTTGAGAATAAGCTCCTCACGGGCGTTTTCGTCGCCTGTTTTCAGTTTTTGCCAGAGGTCATTCATGGCTCAATGGTCCTCTATTCCTTCTCCGGAAGCTGCCCGGGTTCAACCGCGCTTCCGGCAACGGCCAGAAGTCCTCGCAGAAACGACTGCGCTATCCACAGAATAACAAATGCGCCGATCGACTTCAGCGCGACGTAGAACATGTCCTCGCCGCCCAGAAACGATACCGCGCCGGCTATCATAAAGCCGGTGACCGATATTACAAAGCTGACAAACCACCAGAACTCGTTCACTTTGACACAACGCTTACGCAGCGTCCTTCCATTCGGAGCGGTCATCAACCTGAGAGTTTGCGACAAACGCCGCTATCTCGGCCTGCGCCTGAGGTGAAATCTTGGCGTATTTGGCGCCGATCTGGAACCCACCGTCCTTGACGTTGGCGTTTGGGCGAACCCAGACTGCCTCGCACTGGATGATGACATCTTTCTTACCAGGAAGCTCGAGCTTGATATCGAGAGCGGTACCGATGGCAAGCCCGGAGGCCTCTCCGACGACGATTCTCAGCCCGCCTGTGCTCACATCCTGGATCCCGCCGTTCATCCAGTTAACTACCTTGCCGCCCATATTGGGCCGATACTTCATCGGCACCTGCTGCTTGCACCTGACGACGCCCCGTCGGTCCGATTCAAGCGCCGCGGCCCGTGATCGAACGTGTTTCACGATTCTTGTGCGGTCGACATCCTTGATCTGAGCAAACCGTAGAGCGAGCGAATACTTGAACGATCCGCTGTGCGCCTTGCCTACTCTTACCACTCGGGCAAGTGCGCGGACAGGCTTGTCCACCGGCAAAAACAGCTCCACTTCGATGAACGCGCCACCACTAAGGCCATCGGCCTCATCGGTCATCAGGTGCGCGCCGACACCGCTTATGTCCCGGGTCGTCCCCGTGCACCACGGCGCGGTGCTCCCCATACCGATCTCAGAGCGATAATGCAGCTGAAGCTGGTCTTTCACGCGCTCGAAGTTGCGCTGCTCAACTGTTCCCATATCCGCAAAATTGTTCAGCACGAGCAGCGGCACTCTGTCGGTCGTAACCGCCTTGATCGTCGCGGAATAGCGTCTCAGTCCACGCTGCAGGTAGAGACAAAGCACCACCTTGCGTCCGAGCCTAAGCCCAGCGCCGCTTGATCCTGCCGGAGCCGCCACATCTATCTCATCGGGACGAATGTCCTCGATTCTGGTAACGTATGAACTGCCCTGATGATCGATACCGATCCGGTCATTGATGCGGACCAGTCCGAATATCCCTTCCTCTTGCTCTTTGCTCTGCTGTTTGTTCTTGTGCATCGGCCACAGCATATAGTTTTGTCCTCCAATGAGACCACTCCGATCGCCAGGCTGCATGCCTGCGGGACGCGATGATCTCCGACTGCTCACTAATCCACATTATTCACGAGTAGCGTGAATAATGCTCTGTTAGCGAAAGCTTTATTCGCTTGACGAATAAAGCGGGCTAAGAACTTCTAACAAATCGATTTCGCAAGTTTTCGGATACAGTCCGAAGCATGCGACCTTGGGAAACTATCGACAAGCACCCGCCGCTCTCTTACAGACCTGCGCACAAGCTCATCTGGTTCGATATTGTTATAGTTTGTATAATTTTTCCCTAAAAACTTACTCGCCACAGCGTTCACCGCGGCTACCGAGTCAGCCGCCTGGCGGGCCGAGGCCGAGTTGACTACGATCCTTACCGGTGTCTCCGGCAGCCTAATCGAGATCGTCTTCAGGGCCGCGTAGGTATCGCGAAGAGCCGTCGGCTCGGGAGTCGTGACAACGAGTATTTCGCTTGCGCTTTGCAGGAAATCGGTCACGTCCCCACTTATGCCGGGGCTAGTATCGATTATCGTACAATCATATTGTCGGCAGTAACCTAGTAATTTCTCCAGTATAATCTTTCGGTCATTTGCATTTGCATCTGCAAGTTCTCTTAGTCCCGAGCCCCCGGAGATCACGCGCATGCCTCTAGGGCCGTCCACGGCAATCTCTTCGGCCGAAAACGCGCCGGTCAAGAGATGCCCGAGGTGACGGGTAGCGTCGATCCCCAGCATCACGTCGACGTTTGCAAGCCCGAGGTCAGCGTCTACGAGCAGCACGCTTTTCCCAGTCTCCGCGATCAGGGTCGCGAGGTTGACCGCAACGGTCGTCTTGCCCACCCCACCCTTGCCGCTTGTGACCGCAATGATATGTCCGAGCCCTTCGGGGCGCTCGATTGTCGCAGTGGCGCTTGCCCTGTCATCTCCAGATATTAATGCGCGAAGCCTTGCCGCCTGGTCCATCAGGGCATCCCCTCCCACACAAGTCGGGCCAGCCGTCCCTTTTCGGCGACTGAGATATCGTCGGGAACTTCTTGACCGTAAGTGATGTAGGAGAACGGCAGCAGTGTAGTCACTGCAAGGTCGAGTATGCACCCCGAAAGCGGAGACTCGTCGAGCTTGGTCAGGATCAGCCTGTCTGCGGACATCTTCCTGAAGTTGTCGACCGCCTCAGTCTGGACCGCTTGGCTCGACGACGCAGAGATCACCAGATGCACCTCGGTCGGGTTAGCCGCTCGCACGAAGTTCGCAAGCTCTGAGAGCTGCGAGCTGTTGCGCTGGCTTCGCCCGACGGTGTCGATCACGATCACATCTTTGTCCTTGTGTTTCTGGATCATCGCATCGACGTCTTCGGGGCAAAGGGCGACCTCGATCGGCACGTTCAAGATTCTAGCGTAGGTAGAAAGCTGCTCGACTGCGCCTACTCTGTAGGTATCAAGCGTGAGCAGCGCGACTTTCTTCTTCTCAACGATCGCGTAGTGCGCCGCAAGCTTGGCCGCAGTCGTTGTTTTGCCGACTCCGGTCGGGCCAACGAGTGCGATTCGGGCCTGGCGTTTGTCGCACTTCACTGGCCCCGAGCAGGGCACGCGCTGTGCAAGCTTGTTTAATATTTGTTCGTTATCCTGCTCAGAGTTAAGCAGGGCTGCGACTGATTCTGCAACCGAGTGGCTAACTCCATTCTTCAGCAGGCGCTCGAAGACAACCGACTTAGGCTTCTCTGGCTCGGGGGCCGGTGACGGGGCCATCCGTGCCAGAATGTGCTTCATGTCAGATATCTGAGCGGTCATGCTTTCGACCTGGCTTACAGGAGTCGCGCTTGTGATCACCGGAACACCACCGGCAGGCGCAGGCGAGTCCACAGCGGCGAGAATCTCAACGCCACGGTTCCTGGAAAAGCCAAATAGCGCAGGCTCCTCAAATAGCTTCGTATGGAGTATGGTAGCGTTTGCCCCGAGCTCCTGATGAGCCCGGTCAAGCGCTTCACGCATACTGCGGGATCTTATTTTCAGCACTTTCATCTGCAATCGTCACCATTCCAACCGTCTCAAGCTTAGCGCCTGAGGCCAGTTCATTGTAAGAAAGCACCGCAAGGCTCGGAACCATCCGCTCCGCGAGCCTGCGGAAATGTATTCTGATTCTAGGAGAGCAAAGCGCGACCGGCTGATGACCGAGCGCACCCATCCTCTCGACCTGCAAGCGGGTCGACTCAAGCACCCTGTGGACCGTCATTGGGTCGAGCACGAGCTGTGTGCCTACATCGGTCTGCCTGAGGCCATCGGCCATCGCCTGCTCTATGGACGGGTCGAGCGTAAACACGTGCACCGTGCCGTCAGGACCCTGATACTGCTTGGTGATCTGCCTCGCAAGCGCCTGTCGCACATAGTCAGAGAGCAGGTCGATATCCCGAGTCATCCTGGCCGCATCAGATAGCGCCTCAAGGACGGATGCGAGGTCCTTCACCGACACCCGCTCAGCAAGCAGGTTCTGGAGCACCTTCTGGACGTCACCAGTGGTCAGCATCCCCGGAATAAGCTCGTCGACTACTGAAGGCGACTGCTCTTTCACGGCATCGATCAAGGTCTGAGTGTCCTGGCGCGTCAGAATCTCCGGCGCGTGCTTTCGGATGAGCTCAGTCAGGTGCGTGATCGTCACCGTAAGCGGGTCGACGACGGTGTAGCCGTTCATCTCGGCCTCAGCCTGCTGCATATCGCTGATCCAGATCGCCGGCAGCCCAAACGCGGGCTCGACGGTCTCCATTCCCCGAAGTGGCGCAACCGCCGTGCCCGGGTTCATCGCAAGGAGCTGACCGGGGTAAATATCGCCTGAAGCGATCTCAAGCCCGCGCAGTTTCACGCAGTACTCGTTTGGCCTTAGCTGCAAATTGTCTCTTACTCGGATAGCAGGAACGAGCAGTCCGAGGTCGATCGCCGCATGTCTTCTAACTGCTGTAATTCTCTCAAGAAGGTCCCCACCCTGCTTCGGATCGGCTAGGGAGATCAGCCCGTAACCGAGCTCGACCTCGAGCGGGTCAACGCTGAGAAGTTCGGTCATCGACTCCGGCCCCTTGGGCGCGTCGGCTGCCGACGCCTCGCCTGACTCATCTTTAACATCGGCGGGCTTATTCTTCAGCATGTAGCCAAGTGCCCCGATGATCGCGGCGACCATAAGAAACGGAACCTTTGGGATCCCAGGGACAAGTGCGAGCACCCCGCAGACGCTCCCTGCGACCATTAGGGCCTTGGGCTGCGAGAGGAACTGGGTGGCGATATCCTTGCCCATGTTGTTCTCTGTCGCCGATTTCGTGACCATAAGACCGGTCGTCGTCGAAACGATAAGCGCGGGAATCTGGGTCACAAGCCCTTCACCTATGGTAAGAAGCGTATAATGCTGAAGCGCGGACATCAGGTCCATGTGGCGCTGGAAGATTCCGACTGCGAAGCCGCCAAGAATATTGACGACGATCATAATGACCGCCGCTGTGGCGTCGCCTTTGACGAACTTGCTGGCTCCGTCCATCGCTCCGTAGAAGTCCGCTTCGCGACCGACGTTCTTTCGCCGTTCCCTGGCCTCGTTTTCGTCGATGATGCCTGCGTTTAGGTCGGCGTCGATCGCCATCTGCTTGCCGGGCATCGCGTCCAGGGTGAACCTTGCGGCAACTTCCGCGACGCGTCCCGTGCCGTTGGTGATGACTACAAACTGAACTATAATCAAGATGATAAACACAACGACGCCTACGACGTAGTTTCCTCCGACGACCACCGACCCAAAGGCCGAGATCACCGCCCCCGCGCTCCCGTGCAGCAGAATCAGCCTCGTAGCCGAAATGTTGAGCGCAAGCCTGAAAAGCGTCGTGATCAGGAGCATCGCCGGAAACGACGCGAACTCAAGCGGGTGGACCGTATACACCGTCACGAGCAGCATGGTAAGCGCCGCTGTGATGTTGCAAACGAGCATGATGTCGAGCAACCAGTGCGGCATCGGCATGATCATCATCCCGATGATCATCACCGCGCCGATCGCGACCGTTATGTCGCTATGCTTAACCAAATCCATCAGCCCACTGGACTGCTTCTTTTGTGTTGTGCTAACTGCCACGGAAAACTCCTTGTAGCTATCAGCTGTCAGCTATCAGCTGTCAGCCTCTCACGCCACCGACTTTTTGCTCATCTGGAACACGTAGGCGAGGATCTCGGCTACGGTCTGGAAGAGCTCTTCGGGGATATGCTCCCCAATCTCAACTGTCTTATAAAGAAGCCGGGCGACGGGCGGGTTCTCAACGATTGGAATCCCGTTTGCCTCGGCTATCGATCTAATTTTAAGAGCCATCAGGCGCTGCCCTTTGGCTATAACGACCGGCGCGGACATCGTCGCCGGGTCATACTTGATCGCGATTGCGAAGTGGGTCGGGTTGGTGATGATCACATCAGCCTTGGGAACGTCCCGGATCATCCGCCGCCTCGCCATCTCACGCTGCTTTGCCTTGATCTGGCCCTTGACCGCCGGGTCTCCTTCGGACTGTTTCATCTCATCGAAGACCTCTTGCTTGGTCATCTTGATACTGTTTTCAAAAGACCGCTTCTGATAGACATAGTCGATGGTCCCGATGATAAGCATCGCGATCGTACCGCGCATCATAAGCCGCCAGGCCATTCCAGCGATCACACTTCCCATCTGTGGAAGCGGCATAGACGTAAGATCAAGAAGCGCAGGAAACTCTTTCTTTACAAAAGTGTAAGCAAACCAGCCGACGACCATGATCTTTGCGATCGACTTCAAAAGCTCGACCAGGCCGCGCATCGTCACAAGCTTTTGAATCCCCGATATCGGGTTCAAGTTGCTCAGCTTCGGCGCGATCGCCTTTGGCGTCACCTTGAAGCCCACCTGCATCACGTTTGCCGCAACCCCGACGCAGCCCACTGTAACCGCAAGCGGCATACAGATCGAAACAAACTTCATCCCGTAAAGCGTCGCCAGGTGCCCGAGGTTCTCCGGGCTTATGCTCGTCGAATGCAGCGATGAAAGCGACCCCGCAACGAGCTCTTTCATCCCGGAAAACATCCGCACACCAGCAGACCTGAGAACGATCAGCGCAAATAGCATCACGATGGCCTGGGTCACATCGTTGCTTTTGGCGACTCGCCCATCTTTTCGGACTTCTGTCCGACGTTTCCCGGTTGCCTTCTCCGATTTTTCCTGCATCGCCAACTTGGGGCCTCCCTAACTCGCCACAAGCAGCCTGAGCAGGCCACTGGTATATAGATGAATGTTGCCGAGTGTGTCGCGGCTTAGAGCAACGGCGATCGGCAGCGCAATCATCATCCCGACCAGCCCGACGCCGAGCTTGACGGGCATTCCGACCATCAAAATGTTCATCTGCGGCACCGCGCGGGAGATGATCGCCATCGCAACATCAGTAAGAAACACCGCGGCGATCACCGGAGCGGCTATCCGAAGCGCGATCGCAAAAAGCCCCGTAAACAGGTCGAGCGCGCCACCGACAACCGCGGGGTTAAGTTCAAAAGCTCCGACGGGCACCGCCCTGAAGCTGTCGGCCAGACCGCTCAGGAGCACGTAGTGCGCGTTTGTGACAAAGAAGAGCAGCCCGGCGAGGATATTGTAGAACCTGCCGCACACTGCCGTATTGTGGCTGAACGCCGGGTCGACCGTACTTGCAAAGCTAAAGCCCGACTGCAGGTCGACAAACTCGCCCGCGGCCTCGATCGCGAAGAACACAAGTATCGTCACAAACCCTATCACAAGCCCAACCATCGCCTCTTTGACGATCAACAGCGCCATCGTCGGAATATCCGAAGCAAGCGGAGCCGCACCCGCCGCAGGCATAGCAAGCGGCACAAAGACAAGTGCAAGCCCAAGCGCGATCCCGACTCGCACCTGCGAAGGCACCTGGTGGGCGCCGAATATCGGCGCAAGGGTGAATATTCCCGCTGTTCGGACGAACACTAGGAGCAGCACCTCAAGCTTTGCTATTCCGAAGTAGGCGATATCCATTTAACGCACCAGTGTCGGGATGCTCTGCAGCAGGTTCGTCGTGTAAGAGACTATCTGCTGGATCATCCAGGGCCCGAAAAATATGAGGGCAACGGCAATGCCGACCATCTTGGGGATAAACGTAAGGCTCGCCTCGTGAATCTGCGTCGCCGCCTGAAACACGCTGATTACAAGCCCAATCACCAACCCAACTCCAAGAATCGGCGCGCAGACCGTCAGTGTGACAATCAGCGCCTTCTGCCCAATATCGATAACTGTTGTATCTGTCATCTCTCTAACTTCCTAATGCCAGCTACTTAAAACTAAGCGCCAGCGACTTGAATATCAAATGCCAGCCGTCCACCAGCACAAAAAGCAGGATCTTGAACGGCAGCGCGATCATCGCAGGCGGGAGCATCATCATTCCCATGCTCATCAGGGAAACGGCGACGACCATATCGATTATCAAAAACGGTATAAATATCAAAAACCCTATGGTAAAAGCGGTCCTCATCTCACTAACAAGAAACGCCGGCACGAGCACGTAGGTCGGAACTCCGGCCTCGGACGTCGGCCGCTCGATCTTCGCGAGGCTGATGAAGAGTGCGACGTCTTTCTCTTTCACCTGTCTGAACATAAAGTCCCTGATCGGGGCCGATGCCCGCTCGATGGCCTGGTCGAAGGTGGCCTGCTTGTGCATATAGGGCTGCAGCGCCCGCTCGTTGACCGAGTTGAACACCGGCGCCATCGTAAAAAACGTGAGAAACAGCGCAAGTCCGATCAGCACCGAGTTCGGTGGAACCTGCTGGGTGCCTAGCGCGCTTCGGGTGAACGAGAGCACGATGATGATCCTCGTAAACGAGGTCAGCATCATCAAAATAGCCGGAGCAAGCGAAAGCACCGTCAGTACAAGCAGGATCTGAAGGCTCGAAGATACGTCCCCCGTCCCCTTACCGCCCTCAATCCCGATGTTCAGCTTCGGTATCCCGTTCTGAGCGTTGGCAGCCGCGCAAGAGAGCGCAAGGAATGCTCCAGCGAAAAGAGTGAGCTTAGGCCTCATCGAGGGCCTCCTCGCCTGTCCTGCCGTCGAGGCCTCTGGTGCGAAGATAGGTGCTGCAGTCCCTGAGCAATCCGGCCATCCGGCCCGCCGGGGTCTTCTCTGCGCTTCCGCCGGAGTATTTCAGAAGATAATCGGCAAACCTGTTGTCGCCCGATTCTTGGATTTCGGGGACTTCCTCGCCTTCAAACTCACCGAGCAGGCTGACCTGCCCCGATGAGCAACCAACGAGAATCGTCTTGCCCTTGACGCTTATCATGTGGACGCTGTTGGTGTTCGAGAGCTTGATGGTGTCGACGATCTTCATGTCGCGGCGCACACTTGGGACGGCGTCTTTGCGGTCGGAGAACCATTTGATCACCCTCACCGTGAGATACGCAAGCGCAAGGACCACGGCGAGCTTGGCGATCATCGAAAGCGCCATAGCTGTGACGCTCTGTTTTTCGCTCTTGGCTGATTTGGCGAGGTTTTCTTCCCGGGCAACGGCAACCATCATGTCAGGCCGGTCTCCCCTGTTGTAGGAGGGAGCGGCAAGTTTGGCGGAAGGCTTGGGCGCGGTCTCAGTGATCTGGGCGACTTGGGCGCTATGCTCGATTTTCTCGACCGGACCCGAAACTTGAAGTCTCTTCTGAGGCTCCGCGCGGCGGATGTGGGGAGTTTTGGCCACAGGTGTGGTCTTTTTCCCCACGCGCGCATGGATTGGTGAGGGTGTAGTTGCTTCTTTTTCGGCTGGCTCAATCGCTCGCGCCGGCTGGGTTGAAGTAGCGACGCTTTCCACCTTGGGAGCGGGCTTTGCCTGCTCTTTCACTATTCTGTCGGACTTGACAGGTGTTGGCTGCACGGGCGAGGCGACTTTGGCCTTCCCTGAAACGGCTGAGATCCATCCCCCACCGGGGTTCTGGGCAACCGCTGCGCTTGCCGCCAGAGCGACGGCAATTGCACCCATAGCTGCTGTAATTCGTCTCGACATCAGTAGTTCCTCTTCCAACTCAAATGATGTCCGATGCGCCGAAAGGGCACGGACGCGCTTTATACAGCAATTACCGTGCCAGCCTTCCGCGCCACGTCAGTCGAAACTTACGCAGCTATGCAGACGGCGCTACGTAGCACCGTCGGACTGGATCCATTATTCAGTTGTTCTACCGATATTCAGACAATGCGAGTGTCTCCGTAGGGGCAGACCAATGTGTCTGCCCTTCTCCGGCACACCACCCAAGAATCGATGTTCAGTAACGCTACCTACTCTGCCACAGACGCGCCGCCTTTGCTCACAATCTCGGTCACGCGCACCCCGAAGTTTTCGTCTACAACGACTACTTCGCCCCGCCCGATCATCTTGCCGTTCACGAGAATATCTACCGGCTCGCCCCCGAGCTTATCGAGCTCGATTACAGACCCCGGCCCCATCCCAAGCACATCTTTGACAGACAGCGCCGCACGTCCAAGCTCGACGCTTAGTTCGAGCTGAACATCAAGCAACAGGTCCATCGTGTTCGACGACGTAGAAGCTACAGGGGTATCCATCTGTGCAAACTTCGCCGTTTTCACTGCTGGGGCCTGTCCACCGTCTACCGCGGTCAGGTCGACGTGTTCCATCGTATCCATATCGGGCGTTTCCGCTTCACTTGAAGAGCGTCTCATGTGTTGCAACTTCCTTTCGGTTAAAAAACTATTCACTAACCAAACTCTGCACCAGGTCTGCGCGGGCATCTTCATCGCGCACGGTTTCGGTGATTCGGATCGCCATTTTCGCGCCCGACATCCCCGGAACTCCCCAAAACTTGTGCTGCCTGCCGACCCGCACCTCCAGGTGGTCTTCCACCCCGCGGTCCAGACGGATCACATCGCCTACGGCAATCCCGAGCAAGTCCTGCATCGTCACAGTGGCCCGGCCAAGCTCCACCTCCGCCTGCATGGAGATCGGCCCAAGCAAATTCGAAATCGGCGCGCCGGGCACAACCGTCGGAGTCGACGACGCCGCAGCAATCTCGCTTCTTGCCCAGTTCTCGGGCGTCAGATTGTCACGAATCGAGTCAAAACCGCTCATCGGAATCGCGAGGTTCACCCTGTGCTCGTTGTAGCCGATCCCGACTGAAAACCCCGCAACAAGCACCATAGTCTCCTCACCAAGCCCAACGTCCTCATGAGAACGGTGAAAAGCCGACACCTCGCATTCGATGCTCACTACCGGACGCCACACCCTGGCAAAGTCTTCGGTCATTCGCCCAACGAGCTTCTTGAGGATTTTCTCCTCCATCGCTGTGAGCGACCGCGGATCTCCGGGCCACTTCCCTTTGCCGCCGCTCAACCGATCGACCATCCCAAGGGCAAACGCCGCAGGATAATCAAAGAGCGCCGTCACCGAGAGTGGCTCAATCTTGACCGCAACCGTCATTCCAGGACTCTGGCATGACTCCGAGTAGCTCGAAAAGCTGGCCTGCTCGATCGACCTCAGCTCCACGATCACCTCTTTGCGAAGCGACGAAGACAATGTGGAGCTCCACGACTTATCAAGGCCGGATAGAATATATTGCAGCACCCTCTGGTGCGACTTCGACAGCTTGTCCGGATGCAGGAAGTCGTAAGAACGCACTTCCCGCTCCGTGCGGTCGCTCGCCTGGGCCGCATTAGCCACGAAGGCTTGCTCCAGCTCTATAATCTCTTCTTGCGACAGGTTTTCTGCAGTTGACATAATATACAACCTATCAGTCCAACGGCGCAGTTAGCGCCATCACCTGGTGGCGCTACTGCGCCAGCCTCTGGGAGTGGCCCATTAGGACCACGGAGGTGAATATCGCGATTATTGCATCGCAAATGATGTAAAGTAAACGTTCGTCACTTTGACGCCCGGCACTGACTTGTTCAGATTTTTGATCAAGTCGCTTTTGAGCTTGTCCTTGCCTTTTTCGGTGAGCAGTTCTTCAAAATACTTTGCACTAAGAACAGAGATCACGATATCGCTGGCCTTGATATCGACCGGCGAGGCCTCACTCTCTCCTCCGTGGCCGCCCTTTGCTGCCTCTTCCTTCTTGCCCTCGATCTCTGCTACCATGTTGATCTTGAGGTAGTGGGGCTCGTCACTGTCGGCTAGGTTTACGGTAAACTCCTCCATCTTCCAAAGAGTGAGTTCAACCGGCTTCTTCTCGGGCTTCCCGTGCTTTTTGCCCTTCATCACCTTAACCACCCCAAGCCCTCCGACGAGCACAACGCCGAGGATAATGATGATCAAGATCGGCAATTTGCCTGACCTACTTCTCAGCAGATTCACTGTATTCACCTTTCACCCGGATAACCGGAGTTTAGAATTATTATGTCTACTCTTCGGTTCAAAGACCGATTCTTTTCCGACGTGTTCGGCACAAGCGGTTTGCTGTCGGCGTATCCCGCGGCGCTGAGGCGCTCCGGCGATATCCACGCTTCCTCCACGAAGTGGCGCACCACCGCGGTCGCCCGCGAGGTCGAAAGCTCCCAGTTCGATGGGTATTTCTCGCTTACCACCGGCAAATCGCAGGTGTGGCCCTCGACGCTTATAGTGTTCGGTATCCCGCGCACCGCATCGGCGACCGCATCTATGATCTGCAGAGCTTTTGGCGATAGCTCCGCCTGACCCTTCGGAAAGAGCACCTTGTCCGTCGCGAGACTGACTATCAGCCCGCGCTCGTCGCCCCTGAACTTCACGTATTTCTCGAGCCCCTTGGCTTCCACCCGCTTCTGTATCTTGCGGACCACACTCCAGGGGACTCCGGCGACCCCGTCACGAATCTCCAGGCCATCGAGCTTGAACCCACTCGCCTTGCCCGACTTGCCTTCAGCGTTTCCGGTGCCTCCGAACCCGCTCTTGATCGATACGGCGACCTGCCGAAACCTGTTCATATTGATCACCGACATCGAGTAGAGCATTATAAAAAACGCCATCAGAAGCGTGATCATATCGGCGTAAGTGAGCAGCCAGCGAAGTGATCCTCCACCGTCGTGCCCTCCTGTATCACCGAAATCTCTCACTCGCCGCGCCAATCTAAGCCGCCTTTGCCACGTCCTTGCTCACCATCTCCCATCGCAACTTCGGCGGCAGATAAGCAAGCATCTTGGTCTCGACCATACGGGGGTTGTCCCCGGCTTGGATCGAAAGAATCCCTTCAAGCATCATATCGTAGGAAAGAATTTCCTCGCTCGTCCTTACTTTGAGCTTAGCTGATATAGGCAAAAATACCAGGTTCGCGAGCGCAACACCGTAGAGCGTCGCGACAAACGCGGTCGCTATAGCCGGGCCCATTTTCGCAGGCTCGTTCAGGTTGTTAAGCATATGGATGAGGCCCATGACAGTGCCGATGATCCCAAGGGTCGGCGCAAAGCCTCCCATTGTAGAAAACATCTGCTCGCCCACTTTGTGCCGTTCCTGAAGCGACACGATCTCGGTCTCAAGGATCTCCCGCACCATCTCAGAGGGGGTCCCATCGATCACCAGCCGCACGCCTTTGCGAAGAAAACGGTTGTCGACGCGGCGAACCTCTTCTTCAAGGGCCAGGATCCCGTCGCGCCGCGCGCGCCTTGCGAAGGCCACCATCATCCTGATGACCTGCGCCGGGTCACTGTCCTCGGTGAAGAACGCGTTCCTCACAATAGAGGGCAGGCTGCCGACTTGCTTGATCGAGAACGACACGAGCGTAGCCCCGACCGTCCCACCGAGCACCAGAATGAGCGCCGAAGGATTGATCAGAGTATCAGCCTTGCCACCTTCCATCACAAGCGCAACGGTAAGCGCGCCCCATGCAAGAATTAGTCCGATTATTGTTGCGAAGTCCATAAGTCTTAAGCGGCCTTCTTCTCTTGGCAGCGCTCCTCGATAGGCCGAGTGAGCATTTTGCGATATTCGACCACCATAGAGATCAACTCCTCCACCGACTCCCGAATTATCACCTTTTTGCCAGTCGAAAGCGATATTACCGTGTCCGGCGTCGCCTCGATCATCTCGATCAGGTCGGAGTTAAGCACTATCTTGTTATCGTTGAGTAGATGAACATGTATCATCAGATATTCCTTTAAAATAGAGTAGCCCGCACCCGAGGCGGGCTACTCAAGGCGGCTATTACCGCTTCAGCTGAACCAGTTCCTGGAGGAGTTCATCTGATGTCGTGATGACTCGTGAGTTTGCCTGGAAGCCGCGCTGTGCGACGATCATGTTGGCGAACTCCGTTGGCAGGTCGACATTCGATGACTCAAGGAAGCCTGCGGCTATGGCTCCAAGGCTTCCCGCTCCAGGCTGACCTATCTGCGGCAGGCCGGAGTTGCTTGTTTCTGTGAGCTGGTTGTTACCGGACCTTGCGAGACCTGCAGGGTTGCTGAACTGAGCAAGGGCGATTTTCGCCAGCTTCTGTGTAAGACCGTTGGTAAACATACCGGAGACGACTCCGTCCTTACCAACCGAAAAACTCGCAAGAACACCCAGGGACAAACCATCCTGGGAAGTAGGACTTGCCGTAGCGTCACCGGAAAGCTGTTTCATCGGCGAAAAATCAAGAGCGACGCGAAGCGGGTTCACCGCTCCGTTGGCGTTTGCGAGGGTAAGAACGGCCGACCCACTCCCGGTAAGACAGCGGCCGTCGGCGCCAAACGAAATGGTGCCGTTTCCTGCGGTCGACCCAACGGCCTGGTCGGGACTTGTCGCCTCCCAGAACCACTGGCCTGGCCCGCCGAGCTTGGTAAACTTGATGTTCAGGTTATGGCGCGTGCCGAGCGAGTCGTAGATCTGTGCGCCTGTCGCGTATATCTCACCTGCAGGAGTCGAAGAGTTCAGGTTTCCGCTGAATGCCATCTCCGAGGTCTGTCTTGCCATCGCAAGGTGTCCGACCTGCAGTTTGAGCCCCGTGCTCGGGGTGATCGGCTGGGTATCATCGATGATGCCCGTTGTCGGGTCGGCGCTCCACCCCAGAACCTTAAGCCCCGAGCCCGCTGCGACCACGTTGCCTTCTGCGTCAAGCTGGAACGCGCCGTCTCTTGTGTAGTATTTCCCAACACCGTCTCCAAGCATCAGAAAGCCGTTGCCTTCAATTGCGACGTCGGTGGGTTTGCCTGTTGCCAGGAGCGACCCCTGCGTCATGTTGGAATCGATAGAACCGATAGTGGTTCCAAGACCAACCTGCACGGGGTTGGTTCCACCGACCGAGCCACCTGCGGAGTTTGCCTTAGGGGCTGTTGCGCCTCTTAGAGTTTCACTCAGCATTTCTTTGAATGTAGCTCGGCTCGATTTGAAGCCGACTGTATTTACGTTCGCGATATTGTTCGCGATAACGTCCATCTCCTGCTTATGCGCCCGCAGACCGGAAACGCTGTTATACATCGCCTGAATCATTTGTTAATTGACCTCCATGGATTTGGGCCTGAAGTATCAGACCCTACTCATTTTGCGCCGACCGAGTAGCGGCCATGCGCGGAGCCTCCTCGTTCGAGGTCCGGCTCATCTGGCTCTGGGATCATCCTGCCCTGAGCTGGTTGTCAAGAAATTTGTTTTTGAACTGCCTCCTCGCTAAGCGATAACCACGCTGTCGATATTTGTGAATACTCCCTCGCTTTGACGCGCCTCGTCGACCGCCGTGATGACGACACGGTTCTTGACGCTCACTACAAGCGCCAGGTTGTCGAGCATGATCAGCGACTGGTTTGAGCCCTTTTCACCGGCCCGGCTAACCGCTCCGTCGATCCGCTGCATGTCCTGGTCACTAAGCGTCACCTGAGACGAGTTGAGGCGCTTTTGGGCGTGAGAGGATATCTTGAGCGACTGCTGCCGCTCTGTCTCGCGTGCAAGTGTTGCGGCAAAGTTCCCCGGCTTGGAAGTGCCGTTGGGAGTTTGTGCCCCACCTTGAACGCTCCGTATTGGACTTGTGAGGTTAACTCTGTTTATCATGCCTCACCACCGCGCATAGTAGATTTCGCCCGTCTGATCGAGCGTTTGATGCTTGTCTTGTTCGCATCACAAACGCGGTCCATTCGCCTCGGGTCTATTACAGCAATTCCCGTGCCAGGCTAGTTTGGGGAACGTAGGGGCGGACCAATGTGTCCGCCCTCCGGGGGCGTACAATAAAATGGCCGGGACGAACACCGGCCTTTACGAAGTGAAGAAAATAGATCGGACGCTCTACGCAGAGCTTCACGTCGGCCTGCCCCTCATCAAGCGACAGCCGCACAGAGGCCGCCGGCTCACCGGGCCGGAAAACGTCACTCCTGCGACCGCCTCGCAGTCGGTATCGGCTCGGCGTCTATATCGGGGCTTGGGTAAAGAAACCCAAGCTACTCAAAAGTCGCAGCCGTCGCTCTGCACGGATCCTTCGCCGAATGTGCAATCATCGCTGACTCCAGTTATGTTAATTATCTTCTCCCGCAGTATCTCGGGGGTAAAGGGCTTGTGTACAAACCCCGCGCCTTTTCTTTGAAGCAGCTCAATGCGGGTCTCGCTGCTTTCGGTTGAGATTACGACCACAGGCAGGTCCGCCGTCGCAGGGTTCTGCCTCACCCGGTCGATCATCTCCTCCCCGTTCATCACGGGCATGTTTATGTCAACCAGGGCCAGGTCGATCCAGCTCTCATCAAGCACCGCGAGCCCCTCAGCGCCATTTGACGCCTGAAGCACATCCCCAAGCGGTATACCGCTCAAGCGCAGTGTCTTGATTATCATCGATCTCATCACCAGACTGTCGTCCACCACCAGGACATTCAGTGCCACGTCTTAACTCCTTATGTCAACTTCACAAAAGTCAAAGCGGTCTTACTTCGTTGTTTGACCGAACCGTCACCTGTCCCGAGCCGATATCCATGGACATCGTCCGAGATATGCCGCCTCCCACCTCGTAGGATTCGAGCAGCACGCCGTTTTTCCATAACAGCTTCCTTAGCATCGTGAAGTTTCGTTTGCCGATGCCAAAGAAATCGGTATCCTCATTGCCGTGCAGGCATGCGCCGCCTGCCACCTTGACTACCATGCGCTCCTTGCGCGCGCCGAGCTTGTAACACTCTTTGAAGAGCAACGGCACTCCGGTGTCTACAAACATCAACGGATTGTCCGCCGCTTTGGCAGGATCTATCGTGGACATTGGCAGCATGATATGAAGCAGGCCACCAGCTCCCGCGACCGGGTCATACACCGTAATTCCAAGGCAACTGCCAAGAGCGTGCGTGATGATCTGGTCACCGTCGCTGGCCGATAGCTTCATATCGGCGATCCCCACGACGTGCTTTACTCCCTTTTCACGAACTAACATCTCACTCCTTTGCGTCTCTGTCGAGATATTGAATCGCTGTGATCTTCAGACCTCTTGGACTGCCGCACAAAGAAGAGCCTTACAAAGAATCAGGTTAAGGCCAATACTTCATTTACGCCGCCAATGCTTCTTCAGGAACGGCCACGTCCACGATCTCGGCTGCGTCCTGCACCGTAAGCACGCGGTCCACATCCAAGATAATCCTGACGCTGCCGTCGGTTTTGCCGATCCCCAGAATATAGTCGGACCGGACGCACGCGCCAAAGGACGGCGCAGGGTCGATGTCCGTAGTCGGCATGTGCAGCACTTCCGAGACCGAGTCGACGATGATCCCCATCTCGATCCCCTGCGCCCTGACAAAGATGATGCAAGTCTCTTCGGTCGCATCAATGCTCGGCATTTCAAGCTTCAGCCTGAGGTCGACGACAGGAATCACCTTGCCCCGCAGGTTGACGACCCCCCGCACGAACTCAGGCGTCCTGGGCACTGGCGTAATCGCCATCATCCCGATAATCTCCTGGACTTTTAGAATCTCAAGTCCGTATTCTTCTCCTGCCAGAAAAAATGTGAGGAACTTGCCTCCGATTACCCGAGGCCCCTCCCCCACATTATTTCCGGCAAGAGGACCGCTCATCTGTTCAACTTTCATAGCTACCTCCATGTGATTGCCCGAAATTGCAATCCCGGTTCCATCTTTGCAGGTCTGTAGCCCGCCATCAAACTCCCATTAAACCGCCATAAGTAATCCCCCGGACTAGTCTCAGTCTCAGTCTCATCCTCATTCAATAAATCGCGCCTTTGCCGCTTGCATTTCCAATCGTGATAACACCATCGACGACGCAAGCTGCGCCACATGTAGATAATGACATTCCCAGCCTGTATCTTTAGTAGCAAACGAGAAAAAGGCCGGAGCAAACAAAATTGTCTGCTCCGGCCCATGCTTCAAGTTAACGTAAAACTGTCGGACTACTCAGCCACCTTCTGCACAGTCGCAAGTGCGATCTGCTTATCGGTGTCACCGACTTTCATGTTAAGAACTGTAACCCCGTTGCGGAACTCAACTCCCGTGACCTTGCCGGTGATAGTCTTCGTCCCGCCAAGTTCGGTGCCGGTAACATTTCGACCGATCCAGCTTAGAGCTGAAGACACGGTCTGTGTCTCTTCGACAGTAAAGACGTTGTTCACCGAGCTCATCGGGACGTTGTATTCCTGAATCTGCTGGGTATATTTGCCGTCGCTCCCCTTGACGCTCACGTTCATCGGCACAACGAGACTCGGTACCCCGTCCTCAAACGTAACACTCTTTACCTGCCCAGCGACATTCTTGCCACTGGCGGCATCGACCCACTGAATAGCCTTGCCGATCCACCCCGTAGCCTGAGTGAGCGTCTGAACACCGACGAACTTGTCCAGGTTGGTGTTCATATTCTGCATCTGCTCCAGGCTTGAGAACTGAGCAAGCTGCGAGACGAACTCCGTGTCATCCGTAGGCTTCATTGGGTCCTGGTTGGACATCTGGGTTATGAGCAGCTTCAGGAATGCGTTTCTGTCAAGCGCACCCGTGCCGGTGCTCGACATCAAAGAACCCGAAGATCCGCTTACTGCTGATGTATTCAAATCCATTCCTCCATTTGTGGGGCGAACCCAAAAGAGTCCGCCCCAAAGAAGCTTCCTGAGTCTAGTGCACGCTTATCTTGAATATTGTGCTTTGTCCATCGGTATCTGCCGCGTGCGATGCTTCGTAGCAACAGTTGCCAATGCACAAGAATCAAGCTGATCCGACACTAGGCCAGGAAGTTTATCTGTCCGCTTGCGTAGCTCGTTTGAGCCTGCGCCGCCGCAGCCCCGAGAAGCTCAGGCCCCGCGTTTGCGCCAAGCCCTCGCGCTCCGCTCCAACCCGCCGAGCGACCCTGCCCATGCCCCGCAGCGTCGTTCTGTGAACCCGAATACGGGTTCCACGCCTGCTGATGCAGGTTGGTGCTTACTGAGACATCCACCTGGTCCACTTTGACCCCGGCGTCTGCGAGCATCTGCTTCAGACTTCCAAGGTCCGACTGAAGAATCTGGCGCGCCGACTCCGTGCTCGTCTTGAGCGACGCGGTAACCGCGCCGTCTGCGACTGCAACGTTCATCTGGATCTGCCCAAGGTGCGGCGGATCGAGCCGAAGCGTCATTTCAGCTCCACCTTCAAAGGTGTGAGTCTTCACCGAGCGCACGATCTGGTTCATCATCCGCGCGCTCATAGTTTGTTCGGGCTGAGGGACGTTCTGCCCCACTCCGGTCGGTTCAGCGACCTTCTCAGCCGTATGTTTCATCTCAAAGGTCGGGGCGAAATTGGTCGCCGCCTGTTGCTGACCAGCCGACGACGTATCTTGGCCTTCTGCCTTGGACTCAACTGCAGGAATCTCATCCGTCTTGTTGCTCGAAAGCGCCGAATCAATCCCCCCACTCACGCCCGCCGCATCAGCCTTGGCCTGCGCGGCCTTGGCATCGACGGTTCCAACCCTGTTCTCCAGGGCAGCGCCGACAAGGAGCCCTTCCCGCGCAGCGTCAAACAGAGGATGTTCCTCCGCCTTTCGTTCTGCACCGGTGTCTTTGTCTTCAGCCTTTTGGGCGTCAGTCTTGCCGGACTCCGACACGTCGGGTTGCGCCACAGTTTCGGTCGTCTGCGCGACGACTTGCTGTGCGTCGGTGGTCTTCTCGTTCTCCACGATGGGAGCCTGTTCGGCCACCTGAGTTGCCGCCGCGACGGCCTGTGCGTACGCCGGTTGAGTGACGCCCGGCTGCGCCAATGCCTCACCCTTTTGGGGTATTGCTGTTGCACCCGTTTCAAGCGGCGTGCTGGTCGATTCTTCTGCAGGCGTCTCCGCCTGCTCCGTGGTCTCTGTCCCCGGCGTTGGCGCGATCTGCTGAGTTGTCAAGGCTTCGATTGCCACTGGAACTGTCTCGCTGGGAGCGACTGTAACTTCATCCGGCGCTTTTTCAGTCACCGGCTGAACCACTCCCATAGACCCCAACAGGAAGGCTAACTGCGCCGCTGGATCGACCGTTGTTTCCGGTTTCTCCTGCGTCTCAGTTCCGACCTGCTGTCCGGCCTGTTTCTCGACTCCAGAATGTTCTTGAAGTCCCTGCATCAGCTTTTCGACCAACCCCTGAAACTCGGACCCTCCGCTGTTTCCGCCTTCTGCTGCCCCGGCTTGCACGGCTCCCGTCGCCAGGATCCCCGCAGCCGCCGACGCATCAGGCATCAGGTTAGTGATTTGTGCTATGTTAACGCACCTCCTTTTCTGGTTTGAGAGGCTGTGGTAAGTAGACCGCCGCCCAGCTCTGTCTATCTACCACAGCCTGACTCTTTTACGATCAATACTGATCGATATATCCGACGACCTTTCGGACATAGTTCTGCGTCTCTGTGTACGGGGGCACTCCGCCGTAGCGAGTCACCGCCGAAGGGCCCGCGTTGTAGGCCGCGAGGCCGCTTTCGAGACTGCCGAACCGGTCGATCATCTGTTTCAAATATTTCGTTCCGCCGTCGATGCACTCCTCGGGATCGCTCGGGTCCACTCCAAGCGCTCGCGCCGTCCCCGGCATAAGCTGCATAAGTCCCCGAGCGCCGACCGGAGAGACCGCGTTCGCGTTGAACCCCGACTCGGCCTGAATGACGCCTTTTACGACCGCGGCATCGACTCCGTACTTCGCTGCCGCAGCCTGTATCACCGGCTCAAGATCGGTCGGACACGGCGCGGCAGGAGGGGAGCACGTGCGCCTCATCACCTGCTTGAAGCTCGATGCTCCCGGGCTTTCCACTACCCCGCGCACCGAACCGAACTTGCGCTCGATCTCAGCGATCCTCGCCTGCACAGCCTGAAGATGCTCAAACATTCTAAGAAGCCCTCGCCTCATTCGTTCTGTTGTGCCGGACCGATGCAATCTCGTCCAAAAACTTCTGTTCCTCGCGAAAACCGTCGTGTCTGTGCTCGACAACCTTGTACTCCCGCAGTCGTTCAAGCGCTTTACGGTCTTTGGCGGCTTCGACCACTTCATCGGTCTTGGCATCTTTGCGCGCGGCGACCTCGTCGTGCTTCGCCTTCTGAAGAAGCACCCGCTCGGTCAGGTCATGGAGATAGGCGTTCGCCTGCTTGATGTACTCCGGGTCGCCTGAGGCGAGCATCTCGCGCATCTGGCACTTGAACTCCTCCCGGACCTGGGTCATGCGCGTAAGCCTTGAGGACTCACACTCGTGCTCTGCCTGAAGCCCTGCAAGCTCTGCAAGCCTGATATCTTCAAGCGTCTGACGATAATCGAGCACCTTCTGCAGCCCGAAACTAAACTTCTTCATGGCTTTTGCTCTCCAAACAGCGACCCAATCGCTGAAGCAGTCTCTTCAAAGGGTGCGCGGTCGGTCACAGGCTGCTTTAAGAACCCGTTTACCGCCTCGATGTGCGCTTTCGCGTGGTCGATCCCCACGTTGCTCCCATCGACATAAGCGCCGATATTGATCAAATCTTCCGCCGACTTGTAAGTCGCTAGCACTTCCCTAAGCTCCGACGCGCCGGCTTTGTGCTCAGGTGAGCTGACCTCCGGCATAAGTCGGCTGACGCTCTGAAGGATGTCGATCGCCGGATAATGGTTCCTGTGCGCGAGTTCGCGAGAGAGCACGATGTGCCCGTCGAGGATACTTCGCACAGCGTCCGCGACCGGCTCGTTCATATCGTCTCCGTCTACCAAAACTGTGTAAAGCCCCGTAATCGAGCCCTTGGACGATGTTCCCGCCCGCTCAAGGAGCCTTGGAAGCATCGCGAAGACCGAGGGGGTGTATCCCCTGGTCGTAGGCGGTTCACCGACGGCAAGCCCCATCTCCCGCTGAGCCCATGCGACTCGTGTAACCGAGTCCATCATCAGCATAACGTCCGCGCCCTGGTCCCTGAAATACTCCGCGATCGAAGTCGCGACCATCGCCCCTCGAAGCCGGGCCACTGCGACCTGGTCCGATGTCGCCACGACCACAACCGAGCGCGCAAGGCCTTCCGGCCCCAAATCTTTTTCTATAAAGTCCCGAACCTCGCGGCCACGCTCACCAATGAGCGCAATCACGTTCACGTCAGCTGCCGTGTTCCGCGCGATCATACCAAGAAGCGTGCTTTTCCCGACCCCGCTGCCGGCGAAAATACCAACCCTCTGGCCTTTGCCGCAGGTAAGCGCCGCATCGATCGCCCGGACTCCCATCGCAAGCGGCTCGGTGATCCTTCGCCGGTCCATCGGAGCCGGAGGTGTCCGGCTGACAAGCGTCTGGCACTCGTAGTCGATCGGCCCAAGGCCGTCTATCGGTCGCCCGAGCCCGTCGATCACCCGGCCAAGAAGTCCCGGCCCGACGCCGACTTTGAGCGAACTCCCCGTAGCGACCACATCGCTTTCCGGTGCGATTTCGTCCATCTCACCAAGCGCCATCAAAAGCACGGTGTTGTCACGAAACCCGACGACTTCAGCGAGAATCGGAGGGACGTTCCTCTTGCAGTGAATCTCACAGACCTCACCCAGGTGCGCCGAGGGCCCGCGGCTTTCCACCACTACCCCGACCACGTGCGAGACCTTGCCGATCAACTTGATCGGGCTAAGGCGCTCGACTATCGGCAGGTATCTCTCAAGACTAGGTCGTCGCATCTCAACTGGCACTGTCCGCCGCCTCCAATAGAGCTCGTTCAACTTCACTAAACTGCGCCTCGACCCGCGCGTCGAGCGTCCCACCGGCTGACTCGATCAGGCATCCGCCGTCGCCGACGCGCCTGTCCTCGATAACCTCGATGTTTCTGATCCCGTCACACGAGCTCATAATCTCTTCTTTTCGCTCCCGCACAACGGTGTAATCATTCGGGTTCACTCGTATCTTCAAATCTGCTCTGTCCCGAAGCTGCCGAATTGCCGCGCGCACCATCCCCAGGATAAACTCAGGGGTCTGCTCGATCTCGCGCTTGACGACCTTTTTTGCGATCTCAAGCGCAAGCCCAAGCACCTCAGGCTCGGTTTTGGCCCAGAACGCATCAAGCTCCCGGGCAATCTCACCCTCCAAACCCGCCATCTTCTCGGCGATCACGCGCCGCTCAGCCTCAAGCTCAACGAGCCCGGCATCGTAACCCTGGCTCGCCGCTTCAGCACGAATTGTTTCTGCCTGCTCACTTGCCTCAGAGATGATCGCCGCCGCCTGCTGACGCGCAGTCTCGACAATCATAATCGCCTGCGCCTCAGGTGAGGTGGACGATGACAGCCTCGAACTCTCTATTCTCACTCTTGCTCGTGAAGGGTCGATCAGGCACTCGCCGACCGCCACTCCACTAGGCAGCAAGGTCGACTTCTTGATCAGGCTGCTCATCAGTCTCTCCTGCTCCTTCCGAGGTTTCCCCCGACTCAGCGGCTTCGGCGGCCATAGCAAAGTCACCAAGCTCGCCCCACCCTGCAAGTTCGTCTTCTTCGCTTGTTTTGGTCTCCGCGCCTTCTTCTTTGAGCGACGCCTCACCGGTTGCAATCAGCCTTCGGACGACGAGCACTAGCTTCTGCTGTGACGTCTCGACATCCTTCTGCCGCGCGTTTCCTACAAGCTCCAGGTCTTCGCGGAGCATTTCAGCCGCACGCTCGGACATGTTTTTGAATACAAGCTGCTGAATCTCATCGCTCGCGCCCTTCAGAGCAAGCCGCAGATCCTCCTGATCGACTTCCCTTAGAACGAGCTGAACAGTTCGATCCTCAAGCTTGGGAAGGTCTTCAAAAGTAAACATAAGATCCCGCACCTGCTCGCCGACCTCGGGGTCGTTTTCGGCAAGCGAGTTCAGGATGTTCTGTTCGGTCGCACGCTCTGCGTTGTTCAAAATGTCAACGAGCGTCTTCGGGCCGCCCGACGCCGTCTGCTGGGTAGAGGTGGCGTTTAGCTTCGCCTGAAGCGTCTCTTCGATCGCCACCAGGACTTCCGGATCGGCCTCTTCAAGCGTGCATATCCTGTGGGCAACCTCCGCCTGCAGTCCTGGCTCAAGTTCAGCCAGAACAGCCGCCGACTTGGCCGCGGGCAGGTATGTGAGCACGAGCGCCGCGATCTGGGGGTGCTCGTCGCTTAATACCCGAGAGAACTGAGTCGGGTTCAAGTCCCAGAGCGACCCAAACGGCCGTCCCTTGCCCGGCGTATTTGCGCGATCGAGCATCTGGCTTGCTTTCTCCGAGCCCATCGCCTGTTCGAGCACCTGCGCGGCGAAGTTCTTGCCGCTCACGCTGCCGCTTGCCCCTGATGTTATCGAATCGAACTCTGAGAGCACCGACCCCATCAAGGTCGCATCGACGTTCTGCATCCTGACAATCGCGCCTGAAATCTGCTCGATCTCAGGCTCGGTCAGGTGCTTGAACACCTCCGCCGCCACAGTTGTCCCGTAGGACATCAGCAGTATGCAGGCCTTTTCGAGGCCGCTAAGATCAAACCCATCCTGTCCTGACATTAAAATCCTCTACTTACTATCAGCAACTGGCAGCCAACTATTCCGACATCCATTTGCGAAGCGCCATCGCCACGTCTTCGGGCGCGGCCTGAGGAGGCGCGGGCATCCCCGATCCGCCAATCCCGCGTGAAGTGCTGTCGTAGCCCTGAACGATACTCGCCGGGCTCGCCGCGATCTCCGTCACCGTAGTCTGACTACTCCCGACTCCCGATGCAAACCCAACGTTCTTGAACATCCCCTTGAGGAAGAACAAAAACCCGAGCAATAGAATCACGCCAAGTGCGCTCTTGCCCATCGAAAGATATGACGACTTGGAAGCGACCGCCGCAAGCTCTTTCTCTTCTTTCTTGAAGGTCGAGTCATCAAAGGCCATACTCTCGACGGTCACCTTGTCGCCGCGCTCGGTATCTATCCCCGCCGCCGTCGCGACAACGTTCTGAATGGATGTGACCTTGGCCGAGTCGACTTTGCCGTCGACCATAACCGCAACCGAGATACTTCCGACCTTGCCAGGAGCGCTCACTACGTGCTCAACTGTCTTTGAAACTTGATACTTCGCGCTCGACTCAACCCTGCGGTAGCCGTTCTGAGCGCCAGCGGTTGTAGTCCTGCGACCGGACCCGGTGTTGGCTGCGATCCCGACAACTCCCCCGGTCCGCCCAGGCGCTCCCCCTGCGCCTCCGTAGCTTTCCTCGGTCCTCTCTTCGCTCGTGATGACCCCCTGCCCACGATCACCAACCGGCTGATAGGTCTCTCGATCCGTCTCACGACGGTCAAAGTCGACCTCCGCGCAGACTCTGACAATCGCCTTGTTGGGGCCAAGCACCCGCTCCAGCATCGTCTGGATGCTTCGCTCAACCTCGTGCTCATAGTCACTCTTGAGTTTGAGCTGGGAGGAAGTCATCCTCGGGTCAACCCCTGTCGAGCTATCAACTGCCTGAGAAAGCAGGTTTCCTGCGGTGTCTACCACTGTTACGCCGTTAGGCTCCATCCCCTCGACTGCGGAGCTCACGAGGTGAACGATTCCCGCCACCTGATCGCTTGACAACTGTGCGCCGGGCCGAAGCTTCAAATGCACCGAGGCGGTCGGATTCTTCTTGCCGTCGTCAAAAACCTCTTGTTTGGGGATAGCCAAAAGCACTCTGGACTGCACGACAGAATCGATACCTTCGATCGACCTCTGCAGCTCGCCCTGAAGCGCCCTTTGGTAGTTCAAGTTCTGGCTGAACTCGGTCATACCGAACTGGTTGCCCTTGTCGAATATCTCAAACCCAGTGCTGCCGCTCTGAGGCAGCCCCTGGCTTGCAAGCTCCATACGGGTCTTGGCGACGAGCGCCTCAGGCACCTTGATCGTGTTTCCGTCGATCTCATGCGCCACCTTCTGCTCTTCGAGCTTGGCGATGATCGCCCCGGCGTCCCCGCCCTGAAGTCCAGAGAAGAGCACCGTCATCTTGGGCCTGGTCGCAACCATAGAGACAACCACGAGCAAAACCACGCTCGTAGCCACAAAAAGCGCAGTGATAAACTTCTGCGTCCCTGTAAGCTGCGAAATAAACTTAGCTATCGACTGTAGTGGTCCAAATTTAGAAAAGTCCATACAAAGTCCTCAAAGTGTTGTTCTGGCTGGGTTCTACTGGCGACTAGCAACTAGCCACTGTCGACTCTCCCTACACCTGCGTTCTCATAATCTCCTGATAGGCCTCTATGACCTTGTTGCGAACCTGAATAGTAAGGCCGAGCGCCTGGCTCGCCTTTTGCATCGCGATCATGGCCTGGTGGACCTCCACCGCGTCGCCTGTCGCGAGCCGGGTTGCGAGCTGATCCGCGTCGCCCTGCATTTTGTTGACATCGTTGATCGCGTCTTTGATCGTCGAACCAAAGTCGCCTCCGGGCTTTTCTATCTTGACCGTCGGCTGCGCCGGGAGCTTAGCTCCGATTCCCTGGATGTTCATCTAACTAGCCCCTTCCGATCTCAAGCGCTTTGTTGTGCATCGTCTTTGCCGCTGCAATCGCCTGAACGTTCGCCTCGTAGGCCCGGGTCGCGGTGATCATATCGACCATCTCTTCGACCGTGTTGATGTTGGGCATCTGGACGTTTCCGTCCCGGTCTGCGTCCGGATGCGAGGGGTTATGCACCACTTTCGGTGCGTCCTTGCTCTCGACGATCTCGTCGACCTTGACCCCTGCGTTTGCCGGGTCAAAAGCTCCTGCGTGGGCGCTAAAGGCGACCTGCTGGCGTTTGTAGGGTCCGCCTTTGTCGGTGCGGGTGGTGTTGACGTTTGCGATGTTGTTCGCAATAGCGTCAAGCCTCACTCGCTGGGCAAAAAGCCCCGATGCGCTGATATCAATAGAGGAGAAATTACTCATCTACTATTTCTTCCCTTCGTAAATAGCCGCCCGCATCATCGAACCCCGGAGGTTCATAAGCTGCACGAGCGCTTCGTATTGGAGGGTATTTTTCGCCATCCCCGCCATCTCTTTATCGACCGAGACGTTGTTACCGTCCAGCCTGCCCGGTGAGACGGAATCCTCTTCGATCCCAGGCTCGATATTCTTGATGCGGTCGACCGTGGAATCGTCGTCCCCACCCTTGAGCGCAAGCTCAAGCTGACTTTCAAACGAAACGTCCGAGCGTTTGAACCCCGGAGTCTCGACGTTGGCAAGATTGTCGGCGATGACCCTGTGCCTGATCCCGGCGCAGTCCAAGCTCTTCGTAATCGCCGCCGAAGTCACATCCATAAGAAAATCGCGAACCATCTCAACCACCTCCCTTGTAAATGGCGGTTTGTGCCATTTACATTCTCATCGCAATGATGCTGACAGCGGTGCGGGTTTTGCACCGCGAGAAGCATCATTGGCGATCCCGTAGTTTTGCGAGTCTATTACAGCAATTACCGTGCCAGGCAGTTTGGGGGCTATGCGAAATATATTATGAATAATGATGGGATAGGTGGAAATGGCGATAGGCTTTGCCTCTTGTCGGGAGATAGGTTTCGGGGACGGGGTCCCCTCTCGTTCGTCCGGATATGTTATCCGGGACGTCTGGGCCGGATAGGCATCTGTGATGCCGGTAGATTTGACAGAGCCGAATAAGCGGGATCACAGATCCCTTGCTTGCCAGCCGGGCCCAGATTGCAAATCCGGCTCAACGTGGGTGAGTGACCACCAGTCTCCCAACCCTCGCCAGTCCCAATCTAGCAACTAGCAACTGACGACTAGCGACTACCCCTGCCCCCCGCTCCAAAAAAGAAGGGAAACCGTCACCGTTCGTGGAACAGTAAAAAGAAGTGTCACCAACAGAAAAGACAGAGGTCAGAGATGAACGATAGAGTCGGCAGCTGTTACGAGTGGATGAGCCGCGACGAGATCGCGTCGCTCCAGGCTGAACTGCTCCAGCGGACAGTCGCGCAGGCGGCGAAGTCGCCGTGGTATTCGGCTAAGTTTAAAGAAAAGGGCGTCGAACCCGGCGATATCACAAGCCGAGACGACATCACCACGCTTCCGCTCACCTCCAAGGAAGAACTGAGAGAGAGCTATCCCCGGCAGATGCTCACAGTCGACCCAAGCGAGGTGATCCGAATGCACACCTCCTCAGGCACCACAGGCCGCCCGATCGCCGTGTTCCACACAAAAGAAGACGTAGACAACTGGGCCGAGCTTATGGCCAGGTGTCTTGGAATGGCCGGAGCGACCGCGAGCGACGTGTTCCAGAACATGTCCGGCTACGGCCTCTTCACCGGAGGGCTTGGCCTGCACTACGGAGCCGAGCGCCTGGGAATGTGGGTCATCCCCGCGGGGGCCGGGAACACCGCGCGGCACATCATGCTAATTCGAGACTTCCACACGACCGTCATCCACGCCACCCCGAGCTATGCGATGCATGTGGCCGAGCGGATGCTCCAGGAGGGCGACGACCCCAAATCCCTTGGTCTGAAGATCGCCGCACTCGGCGCTGAACCCTATACAGAAGAGATGCGCAAAAAGCTCCAGGACCTCTACGGCTTCAAAGTATTCAACAGCTACGGTCTGACCGAGATGAACGGCCCTGGAGTCGCGTTTGAGTGCACCGAACAAAACGGTATGCACGTCTGGGAAGACTCCTATATCGTCGAGATTTTGAACCCCGACACGCTAGAGCCCGTGGGCGAAGGCGAGGTCGGCGAGCTTGTCATGACGACGCTCAGGCGCACCGCGATGCCGATCATCCGCTACCGCACCCGCGACCTGACGCGCCTCATAACCGAGGACTGCCCATGTGGGCGCAAGCACGCAAGGCTCGCCCGAATGGTGGGACGCTCCGACGACATGCTGATCGTGCGCGGCGTCAATGTCTTCCCAAAACAGATCGAAGAAGTGATCATGCGCCACGACTGGGTCGGAGGCAACTACGTGATCCATCTGTCGACCAGGGAGTCGCTAGACCAGATGACGGTGCGCGTCGAGATGGCGAAAGAAGCCTTCGACGGAACGATCGCAACAGTCAAGATCCAGCGCGCCGAGCTTCAGAAGCAGCTCAAGGAAGCCGCCGGTTTCACGGTGATGGTCGATGTTCTCGAGCCGGGGAGTCTTCCGGTAAGCGAGGGCAAAGCCAAAAGAGTGATAGACGAGAGAGGCTGACACTAATGTATAACGAGATCAGAGTTTTCGTTGAGAACAAACCCGGCAAGCTTTCGCACATCGCGGAACTTCTCGGAGAGGCGGGGATCGACATCCTCGCGCTCGACCTAGCGGACGAGGGCCAGTTCGGCGTCGTAAAGATCCTGACTGCCGAGCCCGACCGCGCAAAGTCGATCCTCTCTGAGGCCAACATGACCGTAGCGTTCAATAAGGTCGCGATGGTGGAGATCGATGACCGCCCGGGGAGCCTCCTCAAGTTTTCCAAGGCGCTTGAATCGTCCAACCTGAACGTAACCGACGCCTACGGCTGCATCATCGAGCGAGGCAAGCGCGCCGTCTTCGTCGTCAAGGGCGACAACCTCGCCGACATCGAGACTGCCGCCCGAAATGCGGGACTAAAAGCGCTCGATAGCTTGGAGTAGAATATCGTTCGGGCGGATTTGCAATCCGCGCCGCAACCGTCAGACGGGGATCTACGATCCCACAATCATATCAACACGGAGAGATTAATGCCTGAACTTAGAGGAACCCAGACCGAGAAAAACCTGCTGACCGCCTTCGCTGGCGAGTCGCAGGCACGAAACCGCTACACCTACTTCGCAAGCGCTGCGAAGAAAGACGGCTACGAGCAGATATCCGCGATATTCCAGGAGACCGCTGACCAGGAGAAGGAGCACGCGAAGAAGTTCTTCGGCGCACTTCCCGGCGGCGATGTCGAGATCACGGCGAGCTACCCCGCAGGCACTGTCGGCACAACTCTTGAGAACCTGAAGGCCGCCGCCGAGGGTGAGGGTCACGAGTGGGGCACCATCTACCCATCGTTCGCCGCAACAGCCCGCGAGGAGGGTTTCGACGGCATCGCGAAGCTTTTCGACAACATCAGCGTCGCCGAGAAGTTCCACGGCAGACGCTACGCTGACCTTGCTGCGAACATCGAGGCTGGCCGCGTTTTCGCCCGCACCGAGCCCGTCACATGGCGCTGCCGCAACTGCGGTTACACCCACGACGGCGTCGAGGCCCCCAAAGCCTGCGTGGCATGCGCCCATCCCCAGGCCCATTTCGAGATGCTTGGAATCAACTGGTAACAAGTCTTGATCGGGCGCGAGATTCCTCGCGCCCACAGAGAATAACGAGGTGTTGACTTGATCCTTCTAACCGGCGGGCATGGTCTCTTGGGACCTGAGCTGCGAAAGCACCGCGAATATTACGCTCCCGAAGAGCACGACATGGATATCCTCGACGTGCCGACGCTTATAAAAACCGTCAAAGACGCGAGTCCCGAGTATATCTTTCACTGCGCAGCTTATACAAACGTAGCCAAAGCAGAGACCGATTGGAAGCGCTGCTACGAGGTAAACGCGACCGGCACGAAGAACATCGTCGCCGCTGCGCGCGAGGTCGGCGCGACGTTCATCTATATGAGCACCGACTACGTCTTCGACGGCGACCAGGAGCCCGGCGGGCTCGGCTACGAGCCCGGCGACGTGCCCCACCCGATCAACTGGTATGCAACGACCAAGCTTATCGGCGAGGTGTACACCCAGGCCTACGAGAACCACTACATCATCCGCTCAAGCTTCAAGAAGCACCCCTGGGAGCACCCCAAGGTCGTCGCCGACATGTGGTCGACCTGCGACTACCTCGACGTAATCGCCGAGATGATCAACCGCACAGTCGGTCGAATCGTCGAGGGGCAGCCTCTCCCGGGCCGAATAATCCACATCGGAACACCCAGAAAGAGCCTGCTCGATCTCGCAAGACGCCGCACCCCGGACATCGAAGCCATCTACCGCAAGGATGTCCCGGTAAAGCTCCCTGTCGACACATCGCTGCATTTCTTTGAGCCGTGCTAAGTTATGTTGGGAGGCGATCTCCGTGTCGCCTCCCCAAATGCCGCGCCCTGTTTGTCAGGCAAGAACAACAGGCGCCCGAAGCCCACAATAAGCCCCGAACGCCTGTATAACTTTGTCTATATAAGTCTAATATTATCGGCTAAGCATTAACACATGTCCGGCAGTCTTCCGCACAATCCTCAAGCGAATCCAGAAGCGCCTGTACGTTCTCAAGGCTCGTTCCGGGAGCGACATCACAGCCCGACGAGAGCACGAACCGGTCACAATCAGTCATTAGAGCGTTCAGTTTGCATGCTTCGTTCTTCACGACCTCAGGCGATCCCTGCAAGAGCACCGACGACGGATCTAGGTTGCCCATCAGTACCACGTCCGAGGGTATCCGGTCGTAGGCTCCGCGCACGTCTGCGACGTGGTTGATGTGTAGAGCCTCGATCCCCGTCGCGCACAGGTTCTCGACCATGTGGTCGATATTCCCGCAGTTGTGAAGTGATGGCGTTTTGCCCGCCTCCTTGATCTGCGCGACGAGCGATTGCACGTAGGAGTTGGAGAACTCGTCGGCGTCAGTAGCCCGAAGCAGACTCGACGCGGGCTCAAGAATCATCACCCCGTCGATCCCCGTCGCAAGGAGCGCATCTATATACTTATGAAGAAGTTCGTTCGACTTCTCAAGCACCGCATGGACGACCTCAGGCTCAAGCTTTGTAGCAATCGAAATCTCGGTCATCCCCATCAAACGCCCGGCGATCGAAAACGGCCCAAGCACATAGCCCCAGACGGTCTTCTCAGGGAACGCCTTGCGCAGCGCCTCACAGGTCTCGACGTAGATATTCAGCCGGTTGTCTTCACCGATCTCGGGAACCTTGAGCGCGTGAGCGCCCTCGAGGTCTGAAACGAATATTCCGCGTATAGTCGGCATCTCGTCGGCGTCCCAGTCGATATTGCCGCCGAGCGCTTCGCTCTCAACTGTGAGGTCCATCATCGGAAAGACTATATCGAAATCAAACCGATGGTGCAGCGTCTTGATAGTAAGCGCCTGGAGTCCGGAGTTGTTCAAGTTCTCACGAATGGTGGTTCCATTGAGAAGCATCCCCGGGAACCCTATAAGCGGGGCGTTCAGCCTTCTGCCCGCATGTTTTACCTGATCTACAAATTTCATTTTGGTTACCTCAATTATCCCCAATTGGTTTTACATTAGCAGTTTACCATTCTGGCTCACAAATCTCTGGCAAGCTCGTCTGCATATCGTGGTAATCTCGGTTCACGGTGTGGGACAAATGTAGTAATGGTAAAATGGTGCTCCGCTTGACGGGGCACTGTGCTGATGATACGATATAGGGCCAGCACGAAATCTGGTATAATAAGTCAGCCAAGAACGCAAATAGCGCTCCCTCGGGCTGTTCTTACTTCAGCAAGCAATCCCGCGAGCCGATTATCACCTCAGACGCTAATGCGCGCCCGAGGGCGGGAAAGCTGCCGATCCGGTGGCGCTCGCGCCACGATAGACCATTAAGGGACGGCGCGGATAGCGCCGTCGAGCAGCATAATAATATAAGAGGTAACAAGATGGGGAAATCACTCATCATAGTTGAGTCGCCGGCAAAAACACGAACGCTCAAGAACTTCCTTGGGCCGGAGTACGAGATCGAAGCGTCGATGGGCCACGTGAGGGACCTTCCCAAGAAGGACCTCGGCGTGGACGTCGACAACGACTTCGCGCCCAAGTATGAGGCTATAGCTGAGCGCAAAGATGTATTGAAGCGCCTGAAAGCAGCCGCCAAGAACGCTGATCAAGTCTACCTCGCGTCAGACCCTGACCGCGAAGGAGAGGCGATCGCCTGGCACCTGCAGCAGGCACTCAAGCTCGAATCGCCGAAGCGCATTGAGTTTAACGAAATCACCAAACAGGCCGTCACCCACGCGCTCGAAGTGCCGCGTACAGTGGATATCGACCGCGTCAACGCACAGCAGGCGCGACGGGTGCTCGACAGGCTCGTCGGTTATAAACTTTCGCCGCTTCTGTGGCAGAAGGTCAAACGGAACCTTTCCGCAGGACGCGTTCAGTCGGTCGCGGTGAGGCTCGTCTGCGATCGCGAGCGAGAGATTCAGGCGTTCACGCCGGTAGAGTACTGGTCACTTACGGCAAAGCTTTCGCCGCTTGAGAAGCTTGTACCATTTGACGCAAAGCTCTCCCAGATCGCAGGCGAAAAGGCCGAGGTCCATAACGAAGAGGAAGCCAAGTCTATCCTAGGGGAGCTTGAAGGCGCACATTACCAGGTCGCCAAGGTCACCGAGCGCCAGCAGAAGCGAAACCCCGCCGCGCCGTTTATCACCAGCACGCTTCAGCAGGAAGCCGCGCGCAAGCTCGGTTTCACCGCCAAGCGCGCTATGCTAAACGCGCAGCAGCTCTACGAAGGCGTCGAATTTGGTGACGCAGGGCATATCGGTCTTATTACATATATGAGAACCGACTCGACCCGCGTCGCCGATGAGGCTCAGGTCGAGGCCCGCGAGTATATCACCAAAACCTGGGGCAAAGAGTTTATCCCGGAGAAGGCCCGCCAGGTCAAGCGCAAAGGGGCTCAGGACGCACACGAAGCGATCCGTCCGACCTCAGTCCTGCGCCATCCTGACGAAGTCGCTGAGTATCTCAACCGCGACCAAGCCAGGCTTTACAAGCTGATATGGCAGAGGTTTGTGGCAAGCCAGATGGCGCCTGCGATCTTCGATATGGTGACGATCGACATCGCCGCGGGACGCTTCACTTTCCGGGCGACCGGCTCGACGATCAAGTTCGCCGGTTTCAAAGCCGTCTACACCGAAGGCAAGGACACCGTTGAGGTCGAAGACGAAGAGCAGCCGCCGCTTCCGAGGCTGAAAAAAGACCAGGATCTGAAACTTCTCGAACTGCATCCCGATCAGCACTTCACCGAGCCGCCGCCACGCTTTACGGAAGCGACGCTCGTGAAAGCGCTCGAAGAAAAAGGCATCGGCCGCCCGAGCACCTACGCGACGATCATTTCGACGATCCAGGACCGCAACTACGTGCTCCTCGAGCAAAAGCGGTTCAGCCCGACCGAGCTTGGGGTTGCCGTCACGGACTACCTTGTGGAGAACTTCCCCAAGGTCCTTGACGTGCAGTTCACCGCGAAAGTCGAGGGCCAGCTCGACAACGTCGCCAACGGCACACTTGAGTGGCAAAAGCTTCTGCGGGACTTCTATGGGCCGTTTGCGAAGAAGCTTGAGGAGGCCCAGTGGGGTCCCGAGGGCACGGAGCGCGAGTGCCCGAACTGCGGCAAGCCAATGGCCGTCAAACGCGGCCGCTTCGGTCCGTTCCTTGGCTGCACAGGGTATCCTGAATGCAAAACGATCATCAAGGTCGAACGCGCGAAGATCGCCGCTATGGAGCCCAAGGAAACCGATGAGATATGCCCGGAGTGCGGCAAAATGATCCTGATCCGCGAGGGCCGTATGGGCGAGTTCAAGGGCTGCTCCGGGTATCCGGAGTGCAAGTTCACCAAGCCGATCGAAAAGCCCGTCGGCGCGAAGTGCCCGAAGTGCGGCGAGGGCGACGTGATCGAGCGAATGAGCAAGAAGCGCAAGATCTTCTACGGCTGCAACAAATACCCCGCCTGCGATTTTGTGAGCTGGGGCAAGCCGACCGACCGCAAGTGCCCGACGTGCGACAGCGTCCTTATGGAACGCCGCTGGAAGGGCAGGCTGACAGGCTACAAGTGTCTTTCTGAGACCTGCACCTATGAGGAAAAATACTCTAAGGCCAAGCAGGAAGGCGATGAGCCGGAGGAAGAGCAACAGGCATAGCAGGGGCGGACCAACGTGTCCGCCTTCTCTTCATATATGGGCGGACCCGTGTGTCCGCCCTCACTCAAATCTCACACCGAGTCCGCACAAGCGTCCCCTTGTTTCTGCACTTCCACCGGGCTACGAGCGCATCGATCCAAATATCCATCGCCACGTGTGCGAGAAAGAGAAACGCGCCAAAGGCGAGGATCATCGCGACAAGCATGGGGCTCGACCCGACGTTCACGATGTCGGCCCAGACAGCCCCCGGGCGGCTGACCAGTTCCCAGCTGTTGTAGCGAAGCACCAGCCCGAGGTAAACCCCGACCGAAAGCATCAAGAAAAGCGGCACAGTCGCGATCCATGTGTTTGGGACATAGATCCGGGCGATGCGGGCGATCGGGCGGATCGCGAGGGTGAACGCGATCATCCCCACCCCACTGAAGACAAAGTAAATAGCTGCGTAAAAAGTGAGGACAATCACCCAGCGGCTATCTGCCTCCGCCCGCAAGAACATGTTGGAGGAATCAAGCGAGTAGAGAAAGTGCCGCCACTCGGTCAATAGATAGCACGAGTTTGGCAGGAACGCGAGCCACAGCATCACCGACACCGCAAAAGGGAACTGCATAAGCTTCTCCCTTTTGGACTCGTTGTGGCACCAAACAGCCGCGTAGGCAAATGCGACCGGCAAAAAGGCGAGGAAAACATCCCACAGGCCGTTCTTCAGAGTCGATAACATCCAAACATCCTCACTTTCCCAACCCGACACTCTAACCCGCATTATTCACGAGTAGCGTGAATAATGCTCTGTTAGCGAAAGCTTTATTCGCTTCACGAATAAAGCGGGCTAACCTACGCAAGCTGGCAGGCGGGGAATTCCCCCGTATTCATATCGGTAATATACCGTCCTCCCTGAAGATCAACCCAATCGCAAAAAGGGCCGAGCAATGCGCCCGGCCCAGTAATATAGTCTAAAATACGAAGACGGCTCAGTCTTTGTCGAGCCCTGCCTTCTCTGAGGCCTGTGCGAGCCGGTTCATCTTTTCGCGCTCAGACTCCATCTCATCAACTGACTTGGTGTGGAGCCTTGCCGCACCTTTGTAATCGCTGGTGGGAATGAGGTTGCCTGATGCAAGGCGTGCCTTCGCCTCTCTGATCGCGCGCCCGTACTGCGGGAGCCACTCTTCACCTGCGACGAGCATTTCGTCGGTCATCTGCCAGATCTCAGGCGGGTTGCAGACCGCGCCTGTCAAGGGATCCATCATCATTGCCTGCTTGAGCAGCGTGTCATCCCCGTGTACGGCGGCTTCCATCGCCATTCGCTGGACGCTAATGCTTGCGCTGCAGATCGCCGCGCAGCCCATAGGCAGGTCGCCTACGATCGGCACGCTTATGCCGTTGCCATCGACGTAGGCCGGGGTCTCGATGATCGCGTCGTCGGGCAGGTTTGTGATGCAGCCGTTGTTGACGACGTTGAAGTGACCTCGATATGTGCGCCCGGTCTCAAGGCTCTCGATGATATAGCTCCCGTGCTCGTGTCCGCGCTTTTCGGGCTCAAACGTGAAGGGATCATCTTTCATCCAGTTCGGGAAATCGTGCTCGAACCAGTTGCGTCCCTCCGTGCAGACCCGAAGATACCCACCGGTCTCGCCATTGATCCAGGAGGAGAGGTCGATCCAGTCCATAATCTCACTTGGGCGCTTGCGATACCAGGGCAGATACTCGGAGAGGTGGCCGTTCGACTCGGTCGAGTAGTACCCGAATCGCCGCAGCATATCGATGCGCACCTTCTCGGTCTTGGAGTACCCCTCGTTTTTCTCAAAAGCCTCAAGAAGCTTCCCTGTCATATCCTGGCCCTTGTGCTTAACGCTTACGTACCAGGTCTGGTGGTTGATCCCAGCGCAGATGATGTCAACCTCATCTTTGGGGAGCCCGAGCACATGGGATATCTGCCCGTGTCCGCCCTCTACCCCGTGGCAGAGACCGATCGTCTTCACGTCGTAGCCGTACTTGTTGCACGCCCAGGTGTTCATCGCCATCGGGTTCGAGTAGTTCATAAACACCACACCCGGGGCTGACACCTCGCTCATATCCTTGCAGAACTCGAGCAGAACGGGTATATGTCTCTGTGCGTACATTATGCCGCCCGGGCCGAGGGTGTCGCCCACGCACTGGTCTACACCGTATTTCAGGGGGATATCGACGTCTGTCGCAAACGCCTCAAGACCGCCGTGCCTGATGAACGAAAAGACGTAGTTGGCATCGGTGAGCGCTTCCCGGCGGTTGGTGGTAGCGGAGACTTTTGTAGGAAAGCCAGCAGCTTCAATATCGCGCTTGATAAGCTGGTATACCATATCAAGATTATGCTCATTGATATCAGTAAAGACAAACTCGCTGTCACGAAGTTCTGGAACGCAGAGAATATCCCGAACCATCCCACGGGTGAAGCCTACGGCTCCGGCTCCGACAATTGCAATTTTGATCGACACGACTTGCTCCTCCGTATTGTGCATGACTCGCTATTACTAACGTCGGCAGGATAACATATATGCACGACAGAGTCAATGATCTCTTAACCCGCTTTATTTGTGACGCGAATAAAGCTCTCGCTAACAGAGCATTATTCACGAGAAGCGTGAATAATGCGGGTTAGGAACTGGATCATCAAGAAATTGTGTGTTGACACAGGTGTGCGATGCGGGTATAATCTATACTAAAGCACTCGACTTAATCAGGAAAGGCGGATAGATACATGGCAGCTATAGAAAAACCGGCGGGAACGCTCGTCAGACGTAGGTGGCCGAAGATCGCTGACTCGATGTCAGAGCTAATCGGGAACACCCCAATGGTTCGGCTCCACAGAGTTACGGAAGGCGCGGTCGCGGAAGTGATCGGCAAACTTGAGAAGAACAACCCCTGGGGCAGCGTCAAGTGCCGCATCGGCGTCTACATGATCAACGAAGCCGAGAGGCTCGGGCTGATCAACATGGACACGGTGATAATCGAGCCGACGAGCGGCAACACAGGCATCGCTCTTGCCGGGGCGGCGGCGGCCAAGGGCTATCGGCTGATTCTTACAATGCCCGAGACGATGAGCGTCGAGCGAAGAAACCTCCTGCGGGCGCTTGGAGCCGAGCTAGTGCTGACTCCCGGAGCGCTTGGTATGAAGGGCGCGATCGCAAAGGCGGAAGAACTCGCCGCCGATCAGCCAAACTCGTTCGTCCCTCAGCAGTTCAATAACCTCGCCAACCCCAAGGCTCACCGTGAGACGACAGCGGTCGAGATTTGGGAGGATACCGAGGGTAAAATCGATATTTTGGTCGGAGGCGTCGGCACCGGCGGCACGATCACGGGCATCGGCCAAGTGATAAAAGAGCTCAAGCCCGAGCTGAAGATCGTCGCCGTTGAGCCTATCGATTCGCCCGTGCTTTCAGGCGGCCAGCCGGGCCCGCACAAGATCCAGGGCATCGGCGCGGGGTTTGTCCCGGACGTCCTGCAGCGCGATCTGGTCGACGAGATTATCCAGGTCACAAACGACGAAGCGTTCACGATGACAAAGAGGCTTGCCAAGGAAGAGGCGGTTCTCGCGGGAATATCCTGCGGAGCTGCGGTTCATGCGGCGGTCGAAGTCGCCAAGCGCCCGGAGAACGCCGGCAAGATGATTGTAGTGATCCTGCCCGACAGCGGTGAGCGCTACCTCAGCACCCCAGTATTCAACACCGAGCCTCCAGCCGGCTAGCGAGAGCTTTATTCGCTTCACGAATAAAGCGGGCCAGACACAAATAGGGGCATCCGAGTATCATCCCGGATGCCCTTGCCTACAGAACTACGGACCAATGCGTCCGCCCCAAACCGAACGCTATCGGCTGCAGCCGGTTCCCATCGTGCAACCAGCGCTTGGAGTCTTCGCGGCACATCCCTTGCAGTCTGCGCACTTGTCGCCGCAGCACTTCGCACAATCCGCTCCGCAGCACTTGGCACAGTCCTTGCCACTGTGACCCATACCGGCGCAAGGTCCTCCGCCGATACCAGCAGGAAACGCGTCACCGACCTTGGCGGCTGCGAACTTCTGCTTCACGACCTCGGGAGCGTTCGCGGCTGGCTTGATCTTCACAGTGATCGAACCGTCTTTGCCGACGGCGATGATCTTGCCTGTGATCATACCTGCGCAGCCGTGGCCCATAGGACCATCCTGCATCATCTTGGCACAGTGAGTGCCATCACCCATCGGCTTGGATGCAGCTACAAGAGACGAACCGACGAGCACAAACGCAAGTGCGAACACTGCCACGACCGTAATCCATACCGGGTTTATCAAACGTGTCTTCATAGAATGGAAACTCCTTTTTTATCGAACTAATATCAATAGACAGCACTAAAGACGCATACTCATCAAAACAGGTTGCATGTAATTTGTGACTTTCACACGCCGCTGTCAGCAGTTTGACCAGCCACCCACATGGGGTGACTTCGCAGGCATAGAGCTGCAACGACAAATGTGGCCGGAGGGATGGAAATGGGAATTGGCCTTCGGTCTCACGCTTCTCACGATGGCATACGCGATCGGCCTGTCTCTTACCTTGATCCACCTGATCAGTATCCCGGTAACGAACACCCCGGTAAACCCCGCACGAAGCACCGGCCCTGCCATTTTTGTCGGAGACTGGGCACTCTCGCTGCTCTGGTTCTTCTGGGTGTTCCCGCTTATCGGCGCAGCGCTCGCTGGCACGCCGCACTCCAAACCAAGCATGTCGGCAATCTCTATACATCTCTACGAGCACAACACTCTTGCTTGACAGAACAGCCCTCTCTCTAAGACAATGCTATCTGCAGCCGCCAATACGCGGCGCAGGCGGAGCACGATGACCAGAGAGACAAACAACCTACCCGGAGCTGTTCCCATCGTGAGTGTCGATGGCCTCACCCGTGGGCGGATGGCCTGCGAGCTCGATCGTATGAAAGACTCCGGCGTAAGCGAAATCGTCGCGCGTCCTGACTCTTCCCTGGCCGATTTCAAGGCCCTGGTCGAAGAAGCCCAGGCGCGGGCGATCGGGGTCTGGATCCACGACGACATATCGCGCGCGGTGCCCGATCGGCCCGAATTTCAGGCAAAGCATCTGGAGATCAAAGTCACGGCGCGTGAAGATATCGACCTCTCCCTGTTCTCCCCCGGTGACTTCATGGTCGCCGTCCGTATGCAGGGAGGACAGGCCACCCGCACCCGCGTGCTCCCCGGCATCGCCGCTGTCGAATCGCTGGACGAATGCTGGAGGGTGTTCAACTGCCGAATTCGAACCGATCCGACCAGCATCGACACGCTGAGCGAACTTGCCGTCCGACGCCACATCGAACAAACACTCGAAAGCATTTTTGATGCCCTCGGCGACGCAAAAAGCGCAATCGTTGGAGTCGCCGCCGAGTCGCCATGCATCTGCTCAGGGCCTTCCGCGCGCGACGGTTGGACTATCCCCTATACCGACGACCTGTTCGCATGCTTCGAGGCTCGCTTCGAACGCCCGGCCCTGTCAAACCTCCCCTACCTGTTCTTCCCCGGCCATAACGCTCCAGAGTTCAGAGCCGACTTTTGGGAACATATTGCGGCGGTTTTCAGCTCCAGATGTCATAGTGCCTATGCAAGTTGGTGTAAGTCTTATTCATTAAGTTATACAGTGTTATACAGCGCAGGTGAGTCTCTAAGAAGCCAGATGCGCTGCAGGGGCAACGCCTTTTTGACTCTGAATGCATGCGACATTCCATCCTCTGGCCCATCAACGGTTCAAGCCAAGATCGCTTCGGCCCACACTACGGACGACAAAAACCGACGGGTGATCTCAAGCCTGAGTTGCCAGCCGAACATCAAGAGTGAGATCAACAGGCTGGTCACACTTGGGATCAATACCTTTGTCGCACCCTGGCAGGATATCGCGCCGGTGTGCGACTACGTGACGCGCCTGAACAAACTACTTTCAAAAGGCGTGAGTCTACGCACAGTCGCTGTTCTCTTTCCGACCTCAGGTCTTTACGCGGCGTATCAGCCCGACCGCAAGACTGAGGAGTTCGAAGCGATCGACAGTGTCCTTGGGTCACTCGTGATCGAACTTGCCAAGCGGCAGCTCGACTACGACATCATCGACTTTGCCGCACTTGTCGATCCTGAAAGAATCGCAAAATACGATGCCCTGATCGTCCCCTACACCCCGTATATGCGCCTTTCGGAGTATCAGACTATAGAACGCGTTTCAAAGACACTCGCCACCTGCGTTTTGTACAGATCGATGGACAGGGCTCCGATGAACGTCCCGAGCACGAACCGCGGCATCCGGTTTGTCCCAACCGAGGAACTGCAGGGCTTTGTGATGCGACTGCGACACGCCATCGACGACGGCGCGCACCTCTACGGCTACGGGCGGGAAGATATCCTCCTTATGCAACGGCGCACCGAAACCGGCCGACTCGCGTTCATCACAAACCAGGGCGGAATCATCCGGCATATCACCGCGAGATTCCAAAACACTCACAGCCTTGCCGCGACCGACCCTGAGACAGGCGGGCCGATCGCCCACACCGAAAAGGCCGAAATCGATCTCACTTTAGAGCCAGCGGGCTCGGCGGTCGTCATTGTAGATCAAAAATAAGGCAGGAACAAAGTTTGCATTCATAGAAGTGGATAGTAAGTGCAAAACCACAGAATCAGCTAAGTCTATTATGGGAAGTAAGACAGGAGTTTACCAGATGACCCACAGCGAACGTGTTATCAAAGCGATCAACCACCAAGAGACAGATTTTACGCCATACCAGATCGACCTCACCCAGCGCGCCCAGGAGCGGCTGACCGAGTACGTCGGCGACCCCGGATTCATTCAGTCGATGGGCTGCCACATCGTCGGCTGCTGGACTGGAACCCGCGAAGAGATTCCCGGCGGATTTGTCCGCGACCACTGGGGAGTCACCTGGAACAGGACGGTCGACAAGGACATCGGCGTTGTAGAGGGCCTCGTGATCCCCGAGCCTACGCTTGCGGGCTGGAAAGCTCCTGAAGTAAACGTTGAGCTGCTCCGCGAGCGCGCGCAACAGGCGATCGACGGCGCGGAGGACAAGTTCAAGATATTTAGCATCAGCTTCAGCATGTTCGAGCGCGCCTGGACACTTCGGGGCATGGAAAACGTGCTGATGGACATGATCACCGACCCCGAGTTCGTCCACGAACTCCTTGACGCGATCTGCGAGTATAACCTGAAGCTCATAGATATCGCCCTTGAGTTCCCCTTTGACGGCATCTATTTCGGTGACGACTGGGGGCAGCAGTCAGGGACCATTATGGGTCCCAAGTTCTGGCGCGAGTTCATCAAGCCGAGGATGGCGAAGATGTATGCACGGGCAAAGGGTGCGGACAAATACGTGCTGCAGCACTCCTGCGGGGACATCTACGAGATATTCCCGGATCTGGTTGAGATCGGCCTCGACGTCTACAACACCTTCCAACCCGAGATCTACGACATCGCCAAGGTGAAGCGCGAGTTTGGGAACGACCTAAGCTTCTGGGGAGGAATCAGCACCCAGCAGCTTCTGCCCTACGCCTCACCCGAGGAAGTGCAGCGGGTCACGCGTGAGATAATGGGCATAATGGGACAGGGCGGCGGCTACATCGTGGCCCCAACCCACTCTGTCCCAGGCGACGTGCCGCCAGAGAACCTCGTCGCGCTCATTGATGTGTTCAAGAACCAATAGATTGGGTTGCAGGGCGGACCTATGGCCCGCCCTGAGTGTACATATTGCTAGCCGACCCGCATCGGCGTGAATGCCGGAAGCGGCATGTCGGCCGAGTCGGTGACGTTGCAGTAGGGATTGATCCCCTTGCCGTAGGCCAGCAACTGGTTGTCTGTCATTGGGAAGTTCAGGGTCATACGGATCGCATTCGGGTTGTCGGGGTCGACTCGGGCGTCCATTACGGTGTTCTCCGTACAGCGAGTGTCATCGGGGTTACAAAGCTGGAAACCGCCCATGTTGAGCCGGGGCGCGAGCTCTCCGGTGATACCGTCACATGTGAGCTTCAAAGCGCCCATTCCCCAGTGAATGTCGGCGTGCTCGAGCTTTACGGGCCGGGGACCCGCAAGTATGTCTGTTCGGCCCTCAAGACGCAGCGCAAGACGCGCAAGGCGTCGTCCGAGACGCTTATGGCCGTCGGTGCTGATGTGGATCGAGTCATCCAGGCCGAGGTCGACCGCGGTTGTCATCGCAGTGTTCGCAACGCGCTCGGGGAGCGTGCGAAGAGCCTCGCGGATCGTTTCCCAGCACTTGGGGTCGAGGTCACCGGTTGGAGAAAACCTGCCGATCTGGATGACGATCACCGGGAGGTTCGGCATCCCAAGATCAGAGCGTAAGGCTGCGATCCAACGATCGAATCGCTCGGCGTAGGTCGGGGCGAGCTCGTCATTGGCGTCGGACTCTCCCTGATACCAGAGAATACCCTTGACCTGTGTTCCCGCCCGACTGATGCGTTCGAGCATTGCCCCATAGAGGCTTGACCCGCCCTTGTCCTTTAGTGTCTCACTCCACTGTTCAAGGCTTGTGCCGCCGTGGCTTGCGGGAATAAGACCGATCGGACGACCGAGAGCGTCGGCCATATATGTGCCAAAGGGAATGCCGAGGCCTGCGCCAGTGATCCTATCACGGCGCTGGATTTCAGCGAGTTCAGCGTCTGAGATGTGCTTCTGGTCCTCGGGCAGACCCGGTCGGATAAGAGCCTGGTGGACAGGCGTGAAGCTCTCCCAGAACCAGTGAAGCGGCTCGCAGGCCGTGCCCCACTCGCCTGCGCTTGAGAAGCAATAAACACGAGGGTCGGGCTCTGCGCAGTCACGCAAAAGGCCGCAGCCTTCCATGTTCGACTGCCCGGCAAGCACCCACGTGTCAAGATTAGCTGGTATATCCATTCTGACCTCCAAAGTTACTCGCGGGCAGGATACCACACGATGGCTCGGGAGTCAAACCAAATCGAAATTGGGGCTAATGGGGCATGCTAAAAACGGTTCACTGCGAAGACATTGACAACGACATGAATGCAGCGTAATATTCAACTGGTCAGATCACGATTTACGCTGGAGAGTTCAATGATCGCGAACACTATTTGGCTCGCGCAGCCGGCAGACTGCTGGTTCGACGCCTTTCCCATCGGCAGCGGCAGCTTGGGGGCTATGGTCTATGGCGGAACAGACGAAGAACGTCTCGCCCTTAACCACGAGAACCTGTGGCGGGGTAGGACGAAGGACCGTACAGTCGAGAAGAAGTCCCAGTATCTGCCGGAGATCAGGGAAAAGCTCTTCGCTGGCCAGTGGCTTGAGGGAGCTGAACTTGCCACCAAACACTTGAGCGGCCACGATCGGCGAGTGCAGCCATACCAACCGGCTGGTGACTTGAGGATATCGTTCCCGGGACACCAGAAAGTCGAAGACTACCGCCGGACGCTCGACCTCTCGACTGCGACTGCACAGGTTTCCTACAGAGTTGGAGATGTCCTCTATACTCGCGAGTCATTCGCTTCCGCAGTGCATGGGGTCATCGTCACCCGTATCGGCGCGGACAAGCCCGGCTCCATAGATGCCGCAATATCTCTTGACCGGGTAGATGACCCGGATTGTGTGATTGCTCCCTGGTCGAGCAACTGCGGCGCCGGTTTCGAGGGCAGATTTCCAGAGGGTGTGGTATTTGCATCAGAGACTCGGGTGCGCCTCGCTGGGGGAACGGCTCAGCCCGGCGAGAACGCAAGCATCACAGTATCCGGGGCAGACCAGGTTCTGATTCTCACAGCAATTGCAGTAAACCACAATCAGCCCGACCCGGCAAGCTGGTGCAACGAGCACTTGGACTCTATTCCGACAGATTTCGAAACGCTCAGGTCCGCCCACATCGCAGAGTACAGCGAGTTTTATAACCGCGTACGGCTCAATCTGGAGACAAACGCTGACGCAGAGAAGCTCCCCCTCGACTTGATGCTGGAGAGCCTAAGAAAAGGTATCGATGACCCGAGCCTGACAATACTTTACTTCAACTACGGCAGGTATCTGCTCATCTCAAGCTCACGCAAGTGTGACCAGCCTGCGAACCTTCAGGGAATATGGAACGCAGACCCGCGCCCGCCCTGGGAGTCGGACATCCACAACAACATAAACGTCCAGATGAACTACTGGCCTGCGGAGGTCTGCAACCTTCCTGAGTGTACGGAACCACTGTTTGCCTATATGGATCAGTGCATCCCCGAGGGTCTGAAGATATCGCGGAACCTCTACGACTGCCGGGGGATATGCTTCTGCCTCCAGACCGACATATGGGGCCGCCCCACCCCAGAGTCTCCGGGCTGCGACGTCTGGACCGGAGCTGCGGCGTGGCTTGCAGAGCACCTTTGGTGGCGCTACGAGCACTCGCTTGACGAGTCACTGCTGCGTGACCGGGTCTACCCGTTCCACAAGCTGTGCGCCGAGTTCTACGAGGATTATCTTGTGGAGGACTCTTTGGGCAGGCTCGTCACGGTGCCATCGCAGTCCCCGGAGAACTCCTTCGTCGGCGGGGCCACCCCTATCAGCCTCTGTGTCGGGGCAACGATGGACTTTCTCTTGATCCGAGAGCTTCTGACTCGCTGCATAGAGGCAAGTGAGAAGCTTGAGGTAGACGAGGGGCTTCGCCTGAAATGGAAAGATATACTGGACAAGCTCCCTACCTACCAAATCGGCAAACACGGTCAGCTTCAGGAGTGGCTCGAAGACCACGAGGAGGCAGAGCCCGGACACAGACACGTCTCCCACCTGATAGGTATATATCCGGGAGAGCAGATGACTCCCGACACGCTCCCAGAGTTCTACCGGGCGGCACGAGTGTCGCTTGAGAGACGCCTCTCCTTCGGCGGCGGGCACACCGGCTGGAGCAGATCGTGGGTTTGCGCGCTTTGGGCCAGGCTCCTTGACGGTGAACTTGCCTACGAGCACCTCGCGCACCTGATTGCCGACTTCTCGACAGACGCGCTACTTGACACCCACCCAATGGACAACGAATGGGGCCGAGTCTTCCAGATTGACGGCAACTTCGGTGGAACAGCAGCGATCGCCGAGATGCTGATGCAAAGCTATGGGGGTGTAATCCGTCTCCTGCCGGCTCTTCCTTTAAAGTGGCAGGCGGGCAGTGTCGAAGGGCTGAGGGCACGCGGCGGGTTCACTGTGGACATCGAGTGGAACGGCGGCAAGCTGACGCGAGCAAATATCACAAGCGACCACAGCGGCGTCTGTCGCATCCTAAGCAATCACGCGATTTCGTCTGTTACCTGCGGAGGCTTGGTGGTCGATGCGGCGCATGACCCAAGTGGACATTTGCTCATAGAAACTGTCGCAGGGCAGACCATCACACTGGTGCACGCTTAACTTATTCATTCGCGTATATACGCGGTCTCACCCGACTGGCTGCCGTTGGAGAGTATCGCTACTCCTGCGCTGTCGTATCCTCTGTATTCCAGTTTTCGAAGCCCTTCCAGCAGGATCGAACAGGACTGCTGTTCACCCATATAGCCAACTATTGCGCATATGCTTTGTCCACATCTCTCCTACTCCGTCCCGATGCTTTGCCGCACCGCGGAAGCAATGTCTTCGACTACGGACGCGATCTCCACGGCATTCGGGCCCTCTGCCATTACACGGATCAACTTTTCAGTGCCCGATGGTCGCACCAGTACGCGTCCTCGACCAGACAGCCGAGCCTCGGCTTGTGCAATGGCGCTGCAAATCTCAGGCACCTCTTCCCAACCGTCGCGCTCGCGGACACGGATGTTTACGAGCACCTGAGGAAACTCCTCCATCACAGATGCCAGTTGAGAGAGTGGACTGCCGGTCTCCTGCATCACCGAAAGCACCGCGAGCGCGGTCACCATACCGTCGCCGGTTGTAGTATGGCGGGACAGGATGATGTGTCCGGACTTTTCTCCCCCGATGATCGCGCCCAGGCGTCGCATCTCATCACAGACGTAGCGGTCGCCGACAGGGGTGCGGGCAAGCACTATGCCTTCACTGGCAAGCGCGACTTCAAGCCCCATATTGCTCATCACCGTGCCAACGACGACCCCACCGGGCAAATCACCTTTTCTTGCCTGAGACAGGCCGCAGATCGCCATCACGTGGTCTCCATCGACTATCTGCCCCTGCTCGTCTATCAGAATCACCCGGTCGGCGTCTCCGTCAAAGGCAAGCCCAGCTTGTGCGCCGGTCTCAAGCACTTTTGCGGCAAGAACCTTGGGGTACATGGAACCGCAGCCTGCGTTTATGTTAACTCCGTTTGGCTCGGAGTGGATTGCTGTAACATCTGCGCCCAACTCGGAGAAAACCTGAGGAGCAAGCTCGCTCGCCGCGCCGTTCGCGCAGTCAAGCACGAGTTTCAACCCATCAAGCCTTCCGCCTGCTGCCTCCTTAACGTGGTGGACATACTCCCAGGCAAGCTCGTGGCGGCGATACATTCGTCCCACGTCAGCACCTGAGGGCCTTGGAAGTTCGTGGTATATTGGGACTTGATCTTCGATCAACTGCTCGACTGAGTCATCGAGCTTGTAGCCGTCGGGGCCAAAGAACTTGATCCCGTTGTCGGCTACAGGGTTGTGCGAGGCTGAGATCACTACCCCGGCCGCAGCGCCCGTGGTTGCCGTGAGGTAAGCTACCCCAGGAGTCGATATAACTCCAACAAGCACCGCGTCGAGCCCCTGCGAGCAGACTCCCGCGACCATCGCAGACTCCAGAATGTCCCCTGATATTCGGGGGTCGCGCCCGATCAGTATCCGCGCGTCTTTCTTGCGCTCGACTATGACGTGCGCTGCCGCCGTCCCAAGCGCAAGGGCAAGTTCAGGACCAAGCTCAACATTGGCTCGTCCCCGAACGCCATCCGTTCCAAATAGTCTCCCCAATACGTACTCCCTTCGTGCACCTTTTAGCTGGCGCTTCACAGTTTAGTATTCGCCTTGCACCCCATATTCTCCTTTGGAACATACTCGTATTGACCTTACGGATACAGTTTAGAAAGTGTTGCATAATGGGCAAAAGATGGGCTGAGCGATGTCCATGTGATGCCAAAAGCCCACTGGTCTGTAAAAACCAGTCCCGGCGACGGTGTGACTTTGAGTGAACGAAGCTGGGTTCTAGCTATTGCCTACGACCTGAAAGTGAACACATACCACCAGGTCGGCAACGTGACATTTAAGCAGGGAACAGCAGATGTGATGCTGACCTCACCTCCAATAAACCCGGCCGATACCCCACTGCATGGATGCCCCGGCAGCCAGGCTACTGGGGTCTTTCCCACTCAGCGACAAATCGTAGCATGCACTATAAAGCCTGGAGCGCATCACCCTGCAGATGGCAGCGAAGAACCGCCGGAACCGGGGCTGGGCCGCAGGTGTAGTATGAGCCTTTCGAGCACCTCAAACCAGACCAAGCTGATCACCCCAACTCCCAGACAGATCATAATGTCACCGAAGTGGAGGATAGAGAACGAAAACAACCTCCGAAGAAATGGGACATACAAAACCGCGGCCAGGAACACGAGAGCCCCGCCGACCACCCACCACAGAGCCCGGTTCGGGGGGCTAAGAATGTTCATACTGCGTTCTGACCAGGAACGGTTCGAAAGTATCAACGCGAGGTTCGCAAAAATCAGGCTGGTGAAGGCGATTGCCCGGGCTTCCATCATCCCCTTCGCAACCGCGCAGCAAGTCGTATAGTATATCGCCGCTACGATCGCGAAGACGCTTATCCCCTGCAAGAGGCTCAACAAGATCGTCCGCCTCCCGTAGAGGGGCTCCTGAGGGTCGCGCGGCGGTCGACTCATGACATCAGGCTCCTCAGGCTCCGCTTCAAACACCACGGAACACGCCGGGTCAATGATGAGCTCTAAGAACGCTATGTGGACAGGAGTCAGCACGAGCGGCCATCCTAGAAAGATCGGAAGCAAAGACATGCCCACGATAGGGACATGGATGGCAAAGATATACGCAGTCGCCTTTTTGAGATTGTCGAAGATGCGCCGACCGAGCCTTATCGCCTCGACGATCGAGGAGAAGTCGTCATCCAGGAGCACCAAGTCGGCGGCTTCCCGGGCTACATCGGTGCCGCGTCCTCCCATAGCGATGCCGATATAGGCGGCTTTCAGCGCGGGGGCGTCGTTCACTCCGTCTCCGGTCATAGCAACGATCTCTCCGTTGGCCTGCAGCGCCCTTACCAGGCGCAGCTTCTGTTCAGGGACGACCCGGGCGAAGATGTTGGTGGAACGGATACGCCCCCGCATCTCCGCGTCGCTCATTTGGCTGAGTTCCTCTCCTGTGACACATTCGCCCGGAGACTCCAGACCTATCTCCTCAGCGACGCTCTGCGCGGTGCCGGGGTAGTCGCCGGTGATCATTGCGACCCTTATTCCGGCGTTGCGGCACTCTTTGACGGCATCAGGCACAGCCGGTCGCACGGGGTCGGCCAAGCCTACGAGCCCCAAATACTCAAACTCAAAGTCGTGCTGTTTTATTGGCAGCGCTTGGTGCTGAAACGATGACCTGGCAACCCCGATCACCCTCAGCCCCTGATCGGCCATGACGTTGACTCTCAAGTATTCCTCTTGTCGCTCGATTCCTGACATGTGGCAGAGATCGAAGATGGCCTCGGGGGCGCCTTTGGCGGCAATGACGTAATCATGCCCCTCCGGGGACTGCCACACGTGCGACATCGCCAGCAGTTCAGCAGATAGCGGGTATTCACGGGCCAGTATCCAATTGCCGTGAAGATGTTCCGTGCGTGCGAGATACTCCTCGCCAAACTCCTTGATCGCCCTTTCCATCGGGTCGAAAGGGTCCCTTTGGCTTGCAAGGACGGCAAACTCCACAAGCTCGTGAAATGTGTCCGGCAGGCACAGAAGCGCCACGGGGCCGGTCTCGCAGAACTCATTTTGAGCCAGCAGCTTTCTCACCGACATACGGTTGAGGGTGAGCGTCCCGGTCTTGTCCACACAGAGCACAGTCGCGGCCCCCAAAGTCTCGATTGCGGGCATGCGGCGGGTTAGGACGTGTTTGAGAGAAATGCGCCAAGCCCCCAGAGCAAGAAAGACCGTGAGCACTACGGGAAACTCCTCCGGAAGCACTGCCATCGCCAGGGCAATCCCGCTCAAGACGCCTTTGATCCAGTGGCCCCTCGTGATGCCGTAGGCTACCACCAGAAAGACCGACAAAGACAGGCCGACTATGGCCAGGTTGCGGACAAGACGTCTGGTCTGACGCTCCAGCAGTGTATCCTCAGACTGTATCCCACGAAGCGCAGTGCCGATCTTGCCAAGCTCGGTACGTGCGCCGACGGACTGCGCCACGGCGATCCCCTGCCCATTGACTACCAGGGTTCCCGAGTACAGAAATGGCAGATCGTCGCCGCCCGGAGGCCCCATTTCGGCAACGCCGTCCCAGGCAGATTTCCGAACAGACACAGACTCTCCGGTCAGCAGGGATTCGTCGACACTGAGGTTAGTCGCTGAGAGAAGAACCGCGTCGGCAGGCACGCGGTCGCCTTCCCGGATGACAAGTGTATCCCCGCGGACCACTTCGCGACCGGCAATACGCATCTGCAGACCCGCTCGTATGACCAATGCCCGGGGGCTGGACAGATCCCGCAGGGCCTCAAGAGCCCTTTCGCTCTTTCTCTCCTGGTAAATGGTGATGCCTATAACAGCAACGACAAACCCGAGCAGCATCAGCGCTTCTCCAGTGCTGCCGAGCAGGAGGTACACACATCCACCCGCGATAAGCAGAAGAAACATGGGCTCTCTTACAACGCTGAGGGCGACGGCAAAGACGTTGCCCGGCCTTGCCGTCTGGATTTCATTGTACCCGTCATTCTCCAGCCTGTCGGCAGCCTCCTGCTCGGACAGACCAGTAATGGCCGCTGCGTCGAGTTCATCCGCCATGATCAACAAACCATCCCCGTGAGCGCAAGTAGCATTGCTTTCTGAGTCCCACCGTAATGCAAGTATTGACCATCTGCCCGCGCACGAAACAGAGAGCGGTCGTCCGTATGCTAGACCCACAGGTTCCGACCGACGACCAGAATCGCAGTGTCGTCGGTCATACGGCGGCCGAAGCAAGATGATCCAAAATGTCGGCAGGGCAGAGGTGGCCGCATCGTTAAGGTAGCTTCCACACGCATAATTCTACCCCAGTGTCATTTTGGGTGTTGACAAGCGAACATCTCATGATACGATATAGTGTTCGGGATCAAGTTGCAGAGACAGAGCGATCCACTACTGGTCACAGAAAGATTGGCAGGTAACAGGCAAATAGTATGAAGATTATCAAGAACTACATCGACGGCAAATGGGTCGAGTCCGTCTCGGGCAAGACCTCGGATAATATCAACCCCGCGAACAGGGACGAGATCATCTGCCATGTGCAGGCATCGGTGATCGAGGACGCGGAGAAAGCATTTGCAGCTGCTGAGGCGGCTTTCCCGGCATGGCGCGCGACCCCGGTCCCGAAGCGCGCGGAGTATCTGCGCAAGGCTATCGAGCTTATGAAGGCACGCGAGGACGAGTTCGCCCGCGCGATCACCCTTGAGAACGGCAAGACGCTCAGAGAATCCCGAGTGGAGTTTCTGGCAGCGATCAAAGAGGCCGACTTTCAGATCGGACAGGGATGGCGTCTCGGTGGCGAGCAAGTGCCCTCCGAACAGCCGGGAGTGCTCTGCTACCTGACGCGCCAGCCGCTTGGTGTCGTGACACTGATCACCCCCTGGAACTTCCCGCTAAACGTCGCGTGCCGCAAGATGTTCCCCGCACTGATCGCAGGAAACACCGTAGTGCTCAAACCCGCCGACTTCACCCCGATGACCTCAGGCCTCCTCTTTGAAGTGCTCGACCAGGCAGGCTTCCCCGCAGGTGTCGTCAACTACGTGACGGGCCGGGGCTCGGCGATCGGCGACACGCTGACTACCCACTCCGCAGTCCGGGCGATATCCTTCACGGGGTCGACAAGTGTGGGCCTCGGTATCGCCGAGAAAGTCGCAAGCCGACAGATCAAGATCCAGCTCGAACTCGGCGGCAAGAACCCGCTTGTGGTCCTCGCGGACGCCGACCTCGACCGGGCAGTCGATGCCGCCGCGCTTGGCGCGTTCAGTTGCAGCGGGCAGTGGTGCACGTCAACCAGCCGCGCCGTGGTCGAAGACTCGGTCTACGACGCCTTCGTCGAGAGGATCACGGAGAAGGCAAAGAGCCTGGTCATAGGAAACGGGCTCTGCGAGAAGACCCAAATGGGCCCGGTCACAGGCCCTACCCAGTATAAGACGATACTCGAGTACATCCAGGTCGGCAAGGAAGAAGGCGCGAGGCTATGCGCGGGTGGCACGGCGCTTTCAGGCGGCGAGCTTGAGAGCGGCTACTTCATCGCACCCACAGTCTTTGCTGATGTCACTCCCGAGATGCGAATCGCCAGGGAAGAGATCTTCGGGCCGGTGCTTTCGGTCATCCGCGCGAAAGATTTTGAAGAAGCGCTTGAGATTGCGAACTCGGTGGAGTATGGGCTTTCGTCTTCGATCTACACCAACGACCTCGACAAGGCCATGAGATTCGTCGATGGGATAGAGTCTGGTGTCTGCCACGTGAACATGCCGACGGCTTGGAAAGAGCCGCAGCTTGAGTTCGGCGGGGTCAAGGAGTCGGGCCGCGGGCTCCCCGAGGCCGGAAACACCGGTGTCCTGGCTTTCACTGAGCATAAAGCCGTTTACATAAAGCGCCAGGCGTGATGAAAGAAAGAAATCGTATCAAATGGCTGGATGAGCGGCAAGTAGCTCATCCAGCCACCACCCCACAATGCCCGACTGCCGACACATAATCCTCCACATTGCGACAGGCAACCCTCCACTGGGTGCTGGGCAGACTCTATCCCGCTTTATTCGTGAAGCGAATAAAGCTCTTGCTAAGAGAGCATCATTCACGCTTCTCGTGAATAATGCGGGCTATGTGGAGTGCAGTGTGTGAGCGCCATATTGTCGTCAGTCGGAATGTCTGTGAAAGCGGCGCGCGCACGCCGCACTCCAAAGCCGATTATGACCGGCTATCAGGGAATCTCCACTTGACAGCTGGCTAAAGCTCAGCCTATCATTCATCGGGACCTGCCACGGACTGGCTGCAGAGGAGATATTGCCGCAATGAGAAAGACATCGTCGAGTTTCGAAGCCGCCTACAACGCACTTCAGAGCCTTGGGACCGGCCCCGTAGGAGCCCAGACCATCGCCACACTGAAGCTCGCCATTGATGGCGCAAACAGCCTGCTCGTCTCCGCGGCAGCCGACATCGCCGGACGCCGAAAGCTGCACGATCTCGTCCCGGATATGATCTCAGCCTTTGAGAGTCTCATGACCAACGGCAGCAAGAAAGACAAGCTCTGCAACGCCAAAATCTCCATAGTAAACGCTCTAAACGAGATGGAGTATATGGGAGATGAGGTGTTGGTCGCAGGAGCAAAATATGTTCAGATAGAGCCCGCGTACGGCGGCCCGGTCGACACTGCCGTGCAGGTCAGAATCGGCTGCGCCTTCGGCCTCGCCCGGACCGAGCACACCGATGCGCTGTATATACTTACGGACCTCTTGGTAGACCCCGACTCGAGCGTTCGCGCAGCTGCGGCAAAGGCGACCGCATACCTCGGCCGACCCGAAAGTGAGCATCTCCTCCGGCTGAAAGCGCACGCAGGCGACAGCGACCCCGAGGTAGTCAGGGAGTGTCTGGATGGGCTTATCACGATGGCCCCGGATCGCTCTATCGACTTTCTCGTGCGGTTTCTCGACTCCCCTGCCCCGGCGATCTCCCAATCGGCGGCGCTTGCCATCGGCAACTCTCGAGTCGCCCGCGCCTACGACCTGCTCCGCGAGCGTTGGGACAGCTACCCCTCCCCCACCATCCGCAGAGGCCTGATCCTGCCGATCGCGCTCGTTCGCACCGATGAAGCGTTCCAATTCTTGCTTGATGTGCTCCGCAATGCAGAATCAAACACAGCCAAGGAAGCGCTTTCGGCGCTTCGGGTATATGCGACCGACGATTCCCTGCGCAAGATCAGGCGTGCCGTAATCGAACGAAAAGACGACCAATTGCAAACGCTATTTCGCGCCGAATACGGCAGTGTGGAAGAATAAACAAAACCCTGGCATAAAAACCAGGTAATCAGCTATACTTGTGCTGGAGACAGACTATGAACAATTCGCGAGAGATTCTTAGGGATTACTACGACACCGCTTCAAAAAACTACCTCGGACGAGCCTCCAAAGGCCTGATGGGATGGATGAGAAACCGCGAGCTTGCGATTACGCTCGACATGATCCCCAAATCAGGACAGGGCGCGGCCCTCGACGCAGGATGCGGGCCCGGCTACTACTGCCAGGTGCTCCGCGACCGCGGGTTCAACGTCTGTGCAGTGGATATCTCAGGCCAGATGGTCTCGATCGTAAAAGAACTCGGCTTTCCCGCCTGCGTGATGGATATCGAACACTCCGAGCCGCCGTGCGACATCTCCCTTCCCGTCGATTTTCTCTTCTGCGCCGGAGTCGCTGAGTTCGCAATCGACCCGGTCAAGTTCCTCTTGTCTCTTCGACGTATGATAAAGCCCGGCGGCGAGATGCTTATAATCGCACCCCAGGCCGGAGCCTTTGCGTTCCTCTACAGAAAATATCTTGAGTCAAAGGGCATCCCCTGCAAGACCTACACCAGAAAAAGCATGGCCCGCTACCTCCAGAACGCTGGCTTTGAGCCCATCGAAGCACGTTCGGCGTGGCCGATCTGCCTTGCAATTCGAGCAAGAGCGATCTAACCCGCGCATCCAGACCGACCCTCCGACACGGCACAATAATAATATATGAGTTTTCCGCATGTGCGCCCAAAAACCGCGTGTGCACCGCTGAACTGGGTAGAAACATATTGCAGGTGCGTTTGCACTTGTGGATGGAGGTAAGGAAACAATGGCTGTTCAGCGATGGATAAAACTCACCCTTATGCAGGTGGTCGCGGGTCTGCTCATGGTAGCGTCCGCAGGTTTCTCGGACACAACCACAGCAACCGTGAGCCCCACTGCACCCAAAATGGTGACTCTGCAAGTGACAAACAGCCCAGTCATCGACGCTATCGACCTGCTGTTTCAGCAGGCTGGTTATAAATATACGATCCAGCCCAGCGTGTCGGGCACCATTACACTTGGGATGAAAAACGTCCCCTTTGTAGATGCTCTGAAATCACTCGCCGACGGCGCGGGCCTCACGGTCAAGCTGTCAGACGGCAGATACATCATCTCGCCCAAGCCCAAGCCTGCGCCCGCTGTAGCTCCAAAACCTGTCGGACCGATTGCGCCAGCGCCAGGGTTCGAGCCGGGGATGGACCAGTATGAATCTGTCGCCCCTGCACCGAATAGCGGGCCAGTGTTCTACGGAAGCGTTGGCAATCAGCCACAGATGCCTATGGCCTACGGGCTCGGTGCAGGCACGGTATACACACTGCCGAACGGCGAATCGTTCTACGTCATCGGCAACGGATACCCAAGAGTACTGAGCGGCGGCTCGATCATAGACGGCCCGGAGTTCAACACACCGGACTGGCTGAGATTCAAAGATGAGCTTTCACGCATCCAGCGGCCTCCCAAATTTTATTGATGGCTCGCTGTTTCGCAGGTTTCGAGAGCGGGTATCATTTCTATGAGAGGGTACTAGGAGGTGTGTAGTATGCCTATCATAGACCCAGTCTGCCACCGTGAGATCGACGACGTCGAGTATCCGGAGCAGATCGAATACAAAGACACGACTTACTGGTTTTGCTCGCTTGAGGATGCCCAGGAGTTTGAGAAGCATCCGGACAAGTATGCTGACGAAACCCTGGGAGAGAAGAAAAGGCAGCAGAGCATATAGTCAGACAGAGGCCGCCACGTGCGGCCTCTTCGCTTGTCAGGCCAATAAATCTCCTGCAAATTACGCATTGTCCACAACAAACGTGATGAATGTGGGTTAGAAATTGCGCTTGGTTGGTATAATACGGACGAGCTTGTAATAGCAAACAACCAAACGCAGGAGGAATCATGGCAACACGAACCGCAGAAGCAGAGTGGCAGGGCAATCTTTTCGACGGCAAGGGCATAATGAAGCTTGAAAGTGGGGCTTTTGAAGGCGCTTATTCGTTTATGTCACGATTTGAAGAAGGCACTGGCACCAACCCGGAAGAACTGATCGGAGCTGCGCATGCCGGATGCTTTAGCATGGCTCTTGCAGCCGGGCTGGCCGCCGCGGGGTACGACCCCAAGAGGATCCACACCATTGCAAAGGTGACGATTGACAAGGTCGGCGAAGGGTTTGCGATCACCAAGAGTGCGCTCACGATGGAGGCGGAGATTCCCAACATCGACGAGACCGCGTTTATGGAGCAGGCAAACGCCGCCAAGGTGGGTTGTCCGGTTTCGAAAGCGCTCGCGGGCACTGAGATCACACTCGACGCCAAGCTCGTCTAGCACAGTCAAATTATCGCTCCGGGTAGATTGCTTCCCGGAGCGATACAACTCTATTTGCGCGATAAAGCGCCCACAAACTCCGTGCGCGTTCGCCTCGATGTGTTACCAAGCCCGGCGATCAACCGCACTGTTCTGTCAACCCCATAGCTCAGGAACGCAAACACAAATGTGGTCTCTGCTATGTACTGGGCGAGCTCCTCGATTATGCTCGATATGGTAAGCGCCCTTGTGCCCGGCGCCCAATTGACCTGCAGCTAGTCGACTCCGGCAGCCAGGATGAACAGACAAAGTGCTCCGAGATATGACCACATCGACACCTTGACGGCTCACAGTTCTTTCACAAACAGTATGGTAAATAGAATCGCGCCGATGCCGTAGGTGGTGATAAGCGCGTCGTGAGCGATGCGAAACCCTCCGAAATCGCAGCGGTCCGCAAGATCAAAAAAGCTTGACACGACAGTTATGTTGGTATACAATAATCTACGCAAGTAAGCACGGGCGATTGGCTCAGTGGGAGAGCACTTCGTTCACACCGAAGGGGTCACTGGTTCGAATCCAGTATCGCCCACCACGCTTCTAAGCTTTTTTCGCGAATTGAGCTTAGAAACAGCGCTTCTTTTAGCAAAAACCGACAAGCGGGTTCCATTCGATACTCTGGAGGTCGGCGGTCACGGATGGCTGCTGTTGTTGTGAATGTCTTTATTCAGCTTATCCAGCAGTTCCTTGACTTGGGCACGGAGCGCATCGTTCTCGGCGGAGAGCGAGGCATTCTGCTCCTGGAGTTGCCGGAGGCTGCCTTCCAACGTCGACAGCCGTTCCAGCAGACTATCAACCAGCACGACAAGTTCACTGCGAGACAATCCCAATATTGCGACTCTCGGATCGGGTGCAGCTTTCATTTGCTACATCATGCCCCATACATCACGATGATAACTGCTTGAAATAAACTCCGACTCAACGTGCCTGAGTAGTTACGCAATGATCTGCATTGACAACATCTCCAGATCAGGCATATACCCAGACGGCAGTAGTCTTGCACTGGTGTGCCTTGTGAAAAGAGCAGGGCACACCTTTCTCATTTCTGGAGGACGGCGCAGAAAATGAGGAAAATACACATGTTGACAAACACGTGGAAACATGGGATACTCGGCCCGTTCGACGTACCTAACGTTACCTTTGAGAATGTCGTGCGATATGGACGGCCTGTTTCACGGAACGCGGCAAATGTCGAAATTGGGGACCACACCAAAGACATCGTGTTCAAGTAGGGGAACCTACGCCCTGGACACCGCTCAAGTTCGACGCATGAGACATGTGCTTAAGGACGTGGTTCCCATAGATGTATTCGGACGCAACAGGAGGGTCAAACCTTGAATGGAGTGGTTGCGGTATTTGCCGCTTGCATTGTTGTTGCTTCGTTGGTCTGCGTTGCCCAAGACGGCGCAGTGGGGCCGAAAGAGGCGATGGCTGGAGCCACGACAATGGGCAAGGTGACTACCTGGGCCATTCCACTTACTGAGTCGCCGTTTCCTCTTTACAAGGTTCAGGTCGGCGGGGTGACAGTTCCTGTGTGGAGTGCTCGTGTCCGAGAGCAGATCAGCAGCCCCGCAGACACCGGATGGACTCACATGCTTAATGGGCCCACTGACTGGTGTGGATTTGCGCGCTTTGATTTCTCAGGGACTGTGGAAGTAACAGTAACTGTGGACCGTGATTTTAGTAAGGCTGACATCCTGCCCCGATCGGCTGGTATCACCGCAGATGTGAAGGGTCGAACTGTCCGCTTCCGTATGGACAAGCCTCGGCAGATCACCGTGCTACTTGATGGTTCCGACAAGGAGCCACTGCACCTGTTCACTCATCGGCCGGAAGTCAACGCTCCGAAACCCGAAGATCCCAACGTGATCTATTTTGGCCCGGGGGAGCACTGGGTGAATACCATCAAGGTCAAAAGCGGGCAGACTGTCTACCTGCACGGTGACGCCATTGTGCGGGGGGTGCTGCCAGCCGGCGCCAGCGGTAAGCGAAGCGGCGTGCTCAATCTGTACTATTACCCTGGCCCAGTGATAGATGTCGCCGAAGTGCAGGACGTTAGAATCTGCGGACGAGGTATTCTGGATGGTACGCTGCTACCGCATCCCGCCAAGAACCTCATTCGTCTGGGACGCTCACAGCGAGTACGAGTCGAGGGTGTGACTCTGCGCAATTCACCTAACTGGAACATTCCCATCGTTGATTGCGACGATGTGACCATTGAGGGTGTCTGTGGGATAAGTGGGAGGTTGAACAGTGATGGTATCAACTGCGTGAGTTCCTCAAATATAACTGTTCGTGACTGCTTCATCCGCAATCACGACGACAGTTTCGTGGTCAAGACGACCAACCCGGAGCTTAAGGCTGAGAACATCCGCTATGAACGTTGCGTGGCATGGAACGACTGGGGCTATGCGTTCGGGATATCCTATGAGACGCGGGCCAACATACGAAATGTTCGATTCACCGATTGTGATGTGATCTTTGCTCGCAACTGGCCGATTGGCGTGCACGTCAGTGACAGTGGTACCGTCGAGGATGTCATATTTGAGCGTATGTCTGTGGAGTATCCGAAAAGCTCCTGCGACGATCACATGGGCCGAGCATTGGTGAAGATTGACAATCAGAAGGATGTCTGGGCCAAGGACAGCGGAGTCTGACGGGTGCGCAACGTTGTGTTCAGCGGAATTGATGTGCGCGGCGTAGACATACCCAGCATCGACATTAAGGGCTGCGACACCGAGCACATGATAGAGAATGTCCGGTTTCTTGGTCTTACGGTGAATGGCAAAACGATCGCCAGCACGGCAGATTCGCTGGTGCGGACGAACGAGTATGTGCGTGGGGTGGCGTTCGGGGAAAGGTAAAAGTTCAGTCTTGATGAGTACTAACTATGAGTGAGGAACAGCGACAGTTGATTGTGCAGCGATTATCATGTCGTGGTATGCTGCCGGAACGTTTCCATTAGCCCCAACTATGGGCTTTGCACAATTCAGTTCCCGCAGCGACGGTACAATCTCCCACGGCAGCGGGAACTAAATCTGCTTAGAGCGTGTCTGAGAAATCCCGATTGTAGTGGCGGGTCGCTGTGCCGGCCATCAGCGCCGTAGGCGCTGCCCTACTCGTATCAATGCTCAATTGGCACGTAATTCCACCGTTTTCCGGCTCCTTCGGAGCCGATGGCCGTCACGACGGACGGCCACTACACTTCTTAGACACGCTCTTAGACTTGAGAAGAAGGCTGAATCGAATCGTTCCAGCAGCATACCAAAGTGTGAAAATCACTACGCATTGCCTGACGAAAAAATAGCCTCAGAATCCACTCAGCGATGATTTCCGGGCAAGTCTATTACATTACGGTTTCCCCAGGTTCACACACGCACCGACGCAGCGCAGCTTGTCCGCGGGGATAGGGGCGCCGGTGAAGTCTTTGCCACCAGTGTCGATGTTGAAGCGCGCTTTCATGTCCAGCCCGGCATTCCACAGCGGCGAGTCCGCCTGCAGCGTGTAAGCGAACAGTTCCGGCAGCTTGGTCGGATCGGTCAGCTTCTCGCCGTAACCGGCCGCGTGCAGCTTCGGATCAACAAACAGCCGACCGGCTGGTCATCCTGCAGCTCCTTCTTGCGTGTGACTCGCCAGATCTCCAGATCCGTGCAATCCTCCCAGCCGCCCGTCCCGTCATAGCTCCAGTAGCTGTTACCTTGAAAACGGCCCCATTCATTATAAATAGTATTACAGTCCACACCCCAAAGATGATACTCTGTGTATTGACGAAGGAATGAGGAACGCTCGCGTATAATAATATGTTGAATCGATAGAAACGGGAGTTTATAAATGAGATTTGAAGAGACGATCGCCAGCAGCGTGGAGGCTCTGAAGCCAGTGGTCGGCGCGGCCAGGAAAGGCGCAACGGCGGCTTCGGCATGCCTCAAGATGCTGGACGGTGGAGAGATAAAGACCCTGTCGCGGAAGCTCGCAGACGCGGAGCAGGAACTGGTGAAGGCCCTTGAAGGACTACAGCAGTTTAGCTCAAGCTGGGAGGACTGCGGCATCGCAGACTATTTCGCATGCGAGGAGTATCAGGACGAGTTGAAGGCTGCGCTCGCTGAGTCGGGAGTGGACTATCACGAGCATGGGGACGTGCTCTACGTGTACCCGGCTATCCTCAGGCTCGACACCGCCGGCAGAGCGGTCAAGATAGACAAGAAGACCGAGATACACCTCCGGCCACGCACTCTAGCCGCCATTTTGAGCGCTGTCCAAAACCGACCAAACAGATTTCCTGCCGCACGGTTTCTCGCCTCCCTTTTCAAGGTGTACAAGGCACTCGCCTCCAGCAACATCAAAAAGTCCGAACCCTGGGCGGGCAAGTCACTCTACCTGCGCGATATTTATGAGATAATGGCCGCCGCGCCAGGCAGCGATTATTCCGAGCAGGAGTTTGTTCGAGACATGTATCTGCTCGACGCCTCCGGCGAGAGCCTGGAGGTCAGGGGCCATACCGCGGTCCTTGAGGCAAGCAGCAGCACCAGGGATGACAGAAAGATGCTGTCCGTCATCACCAGGGACGGACAGCGGCGGCTCTACTGCACGATCCGGTTCAATGCTTCAGAGTGAGGTGGATGATTTGACTGCGACTTTAGATGACTGGCTTCGGGTAATCGACAGCTATTATCTTGAGAACTTTATAATGGAAGGCGGATCCGCGTTCAAGCTGGTGCTCGCCGGAGACGCTGGCGGATCGAAAGTGGCGCTTGAGCATCTGCGCCGCAAGGCCGAGGAGCGGAACTGCCTATACGTCCAGGTATCCGCCGCTGAGACCCGGGTGGACAGAATCGACCAGGTATTCTTCGCCATCAGCAGGCAGATTGACTGGAATGCTCTCATGATTCTGGACGGAATCAGGTTTCTCCGTGAACGTGGCTATCTGATGCCCGAGGACACCGAGCTTTCCGACACCGAAACCATCGCATCGGCTAACGGCCTCATCCCCGAAGAACTGCTGAGGGAGCTTCGCCGCGCAACAACGGACGAGATCGTTCAGGACCGCGATATGTGTAAGGAGTTTCGCACTGCCATCTCTCAGCTTCGAAAAGCGCAGTTCTTTCCTCGTAACGTCAGCCCGAGCGATACAGAGACGATCAGCTCTTGGCTCCGCGGTGAAAAGGTGGGCGCTTCCGCGCTTCGAGACCTTCGCATCTACTCCAAGATTAACCGGCAGAACGCCCGTGATCTACTGAGAGCGTTCGCACACTGGCTCGCAAGATCGATCGGCAAGGGGCTGGTCGTCGGGATCGACCTGTCGGCGCTTCTCGCCGTGCGTCCAAGGGGGATGGATGACGACCTGAACACGCTCCACTACAGCCGCAGTTCTCTCCTCGATGCCTATGAAGTGCTGAGGCAGTTCATAGATGAGACCGACGAGATCACACACTGCCTCATCTGTGCGGCGGCGCCGGATGCGATCGAGACGGATGAAAAGAGGTCCATATTCGGATACTACGCTCTGCAGAGCCGCCTGTTCAGCGAGGTGCACGACGTCTCCCGCCAGGACCTTCTGGCGGCCATGGTCCGGGTAGGAGAAAGCGGGGCGAGCGATGAATAACGACGGCAGACTAATGGCAAGACGCGCGATCGAAGCGCTGCGTGCGGGGGTTCCCAACCGCGACGCGGTCCGCCAACTCCCGGTTTTCCAGGGGGACATCACCCAGAAATTCACGGAGATGCTCTGGGAACTGGAGGAATCGGCACAGAAAGACGATACCTCGCCCCGGGCGATGGTCATCTCCGGCGGGTTCGGCGCTGGCAAGTCGCATCTGCTCGAGTATCTGAGACACGAGGCCATGGAGCAGCGGTGCGTGTGCAGCCACGTGGTCATAAGCAAGGAGACACCACTTTTCGACGGACTGAAGCTGGTCCGTGCCGCGGCTGAGACGGCAGCGCTTGTGGAAACGGCCGGACGAGCGGTGCCTGAAGTGCTCTTCTCGGAGAGACTCACCGGCGAACGATTCTCGCTGCTTTTCAAATGGGCGGTCGAACAGCCTGCACTCGCGGGCAGGTTCGCGCCGCTGCTCAAGATCATCGAAGACCACCCCGCTGGGGCCGAGGAGTTTCTCGATCAGGCAGCCTGGGAGTGGTCGGGATACCCGATGAAGGTGTCCGACATCAGGAGAGCGCTGAAGGAGATTCAGCTCCATAACTACTACAGGGTCACGACCATGCCGCAGAGGGAACTCGGTGTCCATCTGTGGAGGTTTCTGCCAAGGCTCTTTCACGCTGCGGGATACACCGGTTGGGTAGTGCTGATCGATGAAGTGGAGCTGATGCTTCGCTACAGCAAGCTGCAACGCGCCAAGTCGTATGCCCAGGTGGCCCGGCTCGCAGGGGTCGTGAAGGATATCAAGATTTCGGGACTGCTCCCCGTATTCTCGATCACCGATGACTTTTGGGCCACGGCCGAGGAGCAGAAGAGAGACTCGGAGATTCCGGAATGGCTGCGGGATCGGGGCCGCGCCGGCGACATTGAGCTCGCGCGCGACGCCGAAGCCGGAATGAAGGTGCTGAGGCGCGCAAAATCACTCAGGTCGGTGAAGCTTGATGAGTTTAAGGAACTGAAGGAACGGGTCCGCCTTCTTCACTCCCGCGCATTCGAGTGGGACGCTCCTCCCGCGCAGGGCGGAGAGCTGCTGGCTTCGAGGTCAATACGAGAGCACGTCAAGTCGTGGATAACCCAGTGGGATATGATGCTGCTCTACCCGGAATATAGGCCCGAGGTAGTCGTAGAGGAGATGACGCCGGATTACTCGGAGGATGTGGAGCTTTCGCGGGAGGAAACTGGGGAGGGTTAGCCGATTATGTCCCCAATCCCATTCCACGGAATAACCGACGACCCTCCAGGTGCGGCGGGTTTCCTAAGGTTCCTGCCGCATGTGGCCGACGATTTCTGGCTCGGGGCGATGCTTATGATCGATGCCGCCGGGGAGCCGGTGGAGTTCACGTATGCCAGAGTGCAGGCGCCATCCCCTACCCTTTGGCGTCCCGAGGACTTTTTTCTCACATGCGTGAGGTCTCTGGCAGCGGCCATATTCGATGCGTGCCCGGTGGCGCCGCTTGTCATCGTGTGCCGGGCAGATGAAGTCGATTCAAGGCTGTTTTCGGAGCAGATACAGGTCGAGACCCCGATCGTTCTTATATCCCAGGAACCGCCTCCCGAAGATTCCGAACTAGACGGCGATATTTTGCTCCAATGGACTATAGAACAGGACGAAAACTCCCCGGCGAGGCGTCTGATTAACATAATCGCCGTTCGTGGGCTGCTGCTCGAACCGTTCGAGAGGGCCGAGATCGGGCTGCGGGAAGTCTACCCCGATCTTTTCGAGCCATGAGTGCCGTCAGCTATTTAATAAACACAACTGCGGCCTTCCCAACGTCCTCCGGCACGCACACGGCCATGCGAAGCGTTCCTGAAGTAGGAGCTTTGCAGACGCTCGAACGCAGAACGAAAACCACGGACAGTGGCTCGGTTTCTCTCAGCCTCGCGCCATGGCAGGGGGATGAATCGACAGCTGTCCCACCGTTTTTTTGGCCCCAAAACAGGGAAGGCGGCGCGATCAGCCGCAACAGGTCCGATCCAGCGCCGGAGATGCCGTCTCTGAACAAAAGGCTCGCCGCACTACTTCAGCCGCCGCTCTCGATATGCCTCGCGGCATCGGGCCCGATAGAATGGCCCTCGGAATTGATGGAATTCCAGCGGACCGGGATCAGGATGCTCATCGAGCGCCCTCATATCCTTTTAGCGGACGACATGGGCCTCGGCAAGACCGTTCAGGCAGCTGCGGCCATCCGGCTGCTCACCAGGAGAAGAGAGATCGAAACCACCCTCATCGTCGCTCCTGCCGGGGTCATCAGGAATTGGCGGGCGGAGATGGCAAAGTGGGCGCCGGAGCTTAGAACCGTCGAGATCACGGGGTCCGCCGCGCAAAGGGTGTGGAAATGGGACTCACGCGTCCACGTCAAGATAGTCAGCTATGAGACGCTGCGCTCGGACATAGGCCGCATTCGAGCATCGCAAGTTGGATGGGACCTGGTCTGTCTGGACGAAGCGCAGCGGATTAAGAACAAGGAGTCCGCGGTCAGCGGAGCGGTGTGCAGCATCACCTCTGAGCGCCGGTGGGCGCTCACGGGGACCCCACTGGAGAACAGCGTCGAGGACCTTCGCTCGATAATGTCGTTCCTCATCCCCGGCCCCATCAAAGATGAAGATATCCGGTCCAGGCTTGCGGAGATTCAGCTCAGAAGGAAGAAATCGGAGGTTCTTTCGGACCTGCCACCTAAGCTCACAACCGTACTCGCGGTACCGCTTACGAAAGAGCAGCGAGAGGAGTATGGCGGTCTGCTGGGAACGGGTACGGCTCTGCTTTGCGATAAGGGACAGGACGCCACCGTAACAGATGTGCTCGCTCTTATCACCAGGCTGAAGCAGATATGCAATTTCGCCACCGAATCGGGTCGCTCATCCAAGCTGGAGGATATGGTCAGAAGACTCAGCGCGCTTCGGGAGGAGGGGCATAAGGCGCTGATCTTCTCGCAGTTTACGAGCGAGACCTACGGAGTTTATCGCCTCGGGCGTGCGCTTGCGAGGTTCGGGCCGGTGCTTTATACAGGAGACATGAGCATCGGCCAGCGCGAAGAAGCCACGAGAGCCTTCCGAGACAATCCCGAAGCCGGTGTCATGATCCTGTCGCTTCGAGCCGGGGGAGTCGGGCTGAATCTTCAGAGCGCATCCTACGTTTTCCACTTCGACCGTTGGTGGAACCCGGCGAGCGAGTCGCAGGCCGAAGACCGCTCCCACCGGATCGGGCAGACTCGGGGCGTCAGCGTTTACAAGTACATTTGCGAAGACACTATAGAGGAGCGCATCCATCAGATACTGCGGAGCAAGAAGAGCCTCTTCACCGAATATGTGGATGACGTGTGCATGGACCTCGGAGGGAGTCTCACGGAGAAAGAGCTCTTCGGTATCTTCAACCTGGAGCCGCCCAGACGTCAACGCACCAGCGCCAGGGATGTCTCAATCTCGGAGTTGTCCGGCCCGGAGCTCGATATGCTCGCAAAATACCGTCTTGAACGCCTGGGCTATGAGGTGGAGATGTCACCGCCTTCACACGGTGGAGGAGTCGACCTGATCGCGCGTATGAGAGATGAGCTGGGCTCAGAGATTACGCTCTTCGTGCAGTGCAGGAACTGGTCTTCACCCGCGGACGTCCGGGCGGTCAGAGAACTGAGCGACGTGCTGCCTCGGGGGAGTCGTATCGTGCAGGGCCTGCTGGTTTGTCCCGGCGGGTTTACGGCAGATGCGGCGCATTTCGCCAAGGATCGGCATGTGCTGCTATGGGGAGCCGCTGAGCTGGTCAGCTGAACCCGCAAGTATGAGTTGGGGGAAATAGTGTAGTGGCCGGTCACAAAAGAATCCAAGCTCGTCGGCTCGTGTTCCAAGCTGCCGCTAGTCCTCATCTGGTAGTACGTATCTAAGCATTCAGCCTAGGGCGCATTGACAAAACTGCTTACTTCCCATAGTATTCTCTTATCCCCGAGACTGAACGATACTTGCGTCCAGGGATTCCCACCCGCGAAGAAGGATAGATATTGAAGCACAAGCTTATGACGGCTGACGAAGCTGTCAGGTTGATCAAAGACGGCGATACCATCGCAAGCGGCGGGTTTGCAGGCAGCGGCCACCCCGAGGAGTTGACTCAACACCTCGAAAAACGGTTCCTGAAGACAGGTAACCCGAAGGGGCTCACGCTCGTCTGCACCGCAGGCCAGGGTGACGGCAAAAGCAAGGGGCTGAACCATCTCGCTCACGAAGGGCTTATCAGACGGATAATCGGTGGGCACTGGAATCTGATGCCCAAGCTCGGCCAACTAGTTCTGGAGAACAAAATCGAGGGGTACAACCTTCCCCTTGGTGTGATCTCCCATATGTATCGCGACATCGCCGCGGGGAAACCCGGAACCATATCTCACGTTGGGCTCCACACATTTGTCGACCCCAGGCACGATGGCGGCAGGCTAAACAGCATGTCAACGGAAGACGTGGTTGAGCTTATGCACATTGGCGGGCGCGAGTGGCTGTTTTATAAGGCTTTTCCTATCAATGTCGCGATCCTGCGAGGCACCACCGCCGACGCAATGGGCAACATTACCCTTGAGAAAGAGATCGGCACGTTTGAGATGCTTTCTATGGCGCAGGCAGCCAGAAACTCCGGGGGAATAGTCATCGTCCAGGTCTCGCAGATCATCAACAAGATCAACACCAGCCCCTGGCTTGTGAAGATTCCGGGAATGATGGTGGATGCAATAGTCGTAGCACATCCGGATAACCACCACCAGACCTACGCCGAGGTGTACAACCCCGCTTACTGCAAGCACCAGGGTCACTGTGATGATGTGCTGGAGAAGATGCCACTTGACGAGCGCAAAGTCATCTGCCGCAGAGCTGCTATGGAGATCGGCCACAAATCGGTGGTCAACCTCGGTATAGGTATCCCGGAGGGGATAGCCAGAGTGACCGATGAAGAGGATATCCGCGACCGGATGATCCTGACGGTCGAAGCAGGAGCGATCGGTGGGGTTCCGGCATCGGGACTGAGCTTTGGAGCGACAGTCAATCCCGAAGCGATAGTTGACCAGCCCGCAATATTCGACTTTTACGACGGCGGCGGACTCGACAAAGCGTTTCTTGGGATGGCCCAGGTCGACCAGAACGGCAACGTGAACGTGAGCAAGTTCAACTCACGCCTGGCGGGCGCCGGCGGGTTCATCAACATCACCCAGAACGCCAAGGAAGTTGTCTTTTGCGGCACATTCGCCGTAAGCGGCCTGAAGACCGAGATAGGCAACGGGAAGATCAAAATACTCAGCGAAGGCGCCCATCCAAAGTTTGTCTCTGCCGTGGAGCATCTGACCTTTAACGGAGCCTACGCCAGAGAGCGCGGGCACAAGGTGCTATACGTTACAGAGCGCGCCGTATTTGAGATGACGGACGAAGGTATTGTGCTCACCGAGATAGCTCCAGGGATCGACCTGGAGCGCGATTGCCTCGCCCAAATGGGTTTCAAACCCATCGTATCAGACAACTTGAAGCTGATGGATGATCGAATATTCCGCGACGAACCTATGGGGTTATTCCAAGCAGTCCCCACAGAGGAATAGCCTGCATTATTCACGAGTAGCGTGAATAATGCTCTGTTAACGAAAGCTTTATTCGCTTCACGAATAAAGCGGGATAGGCCAGTCGACATCCGCCCGCACACTGTCACACGAACTCGAACGTCGTTTCCGGGTGCCGGTCCTTGTTCTCGAATGCGAGCGTCAGGCGGTCTTCGGGCGATTTTGGCTGCCAGGACATCAGGACAGTGTTTGCACCGGCCTCGAAGTCTATGTCGGCCACGTAGACAGCCGCCCCTCCGGTAAGATCGTAACTCCCCCACTCCACGCCGTTCACCCACACTCGGATATTGCCTTCCCCGCGCATTCGGAGGAACGTCTGCAGGTCCGGGTTCGGCAGCCCACCGACGGTCTGCATAAACTTCCGGGGCTCAGGGGACATCGCGACGATCCCAAGCGTCAGCGGCCCTTCTCCGGGCAGCACGGACGCCGTGACCTCACCCAAAGGCGACTCTGCCCCAGCCCATCCCGGCCAGCCTCCAAATAGCACGTTGGTGGGGTCGAAAGTGTCTGCCTTGTGCTTGGCTTTACCCAGCAGATCGACGAAATCACCATCTGAGACTCCCATTGCGACTCGAACAGACGTCGGGTAGCCGTCGCTTTTTCGTCCCGCAGCGGCGATACCCTCGCCAGCGAGCACATCGGTCGCGGTGTGCATTCCCAGGTTCCACAGAAAGAGCCCTAAGAACCGCCTGAACTGCCACAGCTCAGGCATCCATCTAACCTGGCAGAAGACAAGCTCACCTTTGCCCACCTTGAAACTCACCAGACCTCCGCCGATCCTCGGAGCGGGCCCGTCGAACAGCGCGGTCAGGGTAGGCGTCCGTTTCCATTCCGTGGCCTTCTCGTCCCCGAAGAGCACGTCAAGCCCAGAGCGTTCCGAGTTCGTGAGCAGCATCTCGCCGCCGTCAAGCGTAAGAAGTTGGTCCACGATTGGGTTCTTGACGTTCACCGATCTATAGGTCCAGCAGTCGAGCCAGCAAGTATCTTCGTGGCTGATGCTCTCGGTCAGACGGTGCTCAAGCCCACGTATAAGGTGATAGACCGCGTGCTCCGGCGTGAACAGCTCGATCTTCTCACCTGCGACCTGCTCCCAGAACCCTTTTGCGGCCTCCGTGAGTCCCCAGACAACCACCGTTTGCCCGTTCTCGATCCATCTCCGCCACTCAGCCGCATCCTCGGTCGGAATCTTGTCTCCGACTAGAAGCGAACTCGACGGCGCGGACCCTGAGTAGAAGTCTGCGTCGTTTGGAAATAGCTCCGGAAGCCGGGCCATCATGCCGTCATCCGCCCACGTGAAGCACATTTCGGGTTCGTAGCGCGCCAGATAGTCAAGAGCGTTTCGCAGCAGATGGTCTGCAACAGGCAGGTCATCGAGCCGATCGAACAGCCTAAGCTGAGAGGCAATCACCGTCCCTGTCCCTATCTGTGCCTCGATGACTGGGGCCCACGTAAGCCCACCTGAGGAAAAATCACCGCCGCTTGAGTCGATTATCGGCCGCACCAACTGCTCCTCGACAGGCTTGAGGTAGGGGTAGAGCGTGACCCAACTATTGGAGGACGGCACGCCGTACGGATCATCACCAAAGAACCTCAGGTCCGCGCCCGTGATCCCGCGCGTCACCGAATGGTGAACAGACCGAACATGGGCCATCTCAACCGGCATTCTAGCCATCGACACGCCTGGAAAGATAGAATTGGCCTGCTCAAGCACAAGCGCCCGCCCCCCAGACGCCACAAACGACCTGAGCCTGGCGTTACAGTCGCTTCCAGGTTCTACCGTGTTCTCCGCAACGATCACGATCGGTGTTTGCTCGGCATTGAGCTCGGAGAGGCTGTCGATGACCTTGGTTCTTATCCCATGGGACTTGAGCCACGGCAGAATCCTGCCTTCACCCCAGACTGCAACTACCGGCAGGTCGAGTTTGTCGAGAAGAGCCGATTTGTCCGCGACCCTGAGATCACGTCGCACTTCGTCGACTCCTGATTCGCAGGCAAGCCCGGTCACAATCACCGCGTCGCCCTCACTCGTCCCTGTAAGTGGGACATGGACGGTCACCGTCCCCGTGAGCCCCCTGCCGACCGACACACGTTCGCTCGTCTCCCAGAGGACAGTCCCATTCTGCTCCAACCGCACCGTGAGGTCGCCCTCAACGTCCGATGCGAGGTCGTTTACAACATAGACGGTATGATGAGCCAGAGCGTCGTTGTAGAACTGCGTCCGCTCCTCACGGATCACGAGCGCAAGCGGCCTGAAGGCCTGTTTCATCACCTCGAAGCTCGCACCGGGGCGATAACCCGCGCCGTCTTCCCACCAGGCGTATTCAGACTCGTATGGCCGATGCGCGAGAGGCTTGATATAGCGGCTCCGGGGGTCATCCCAAGTAAAGGTCTTGGCCTCTGACGACCTGAAGTTGTCAAGGCCTGAAGTGTTCCAGATGAACGCGCAGGTGACCTCGTTGGCACGCCCAAGCTCGACAATTCGTGCGCAGTCGCGGGCAATCGACTGTGAGAGCAGGCGGTAGTCGGTGTATACCTCATCCCCAGCCCACTGAAGCGCCGTATAGGGCGAGGCGTAGTGCCATCGGCCCATCTCCCCCGCGTGCAGAACGTTCTTCTTCTCCCACCAACCCCAGCCATGGCATGGGGGGCCGTAGTGACGCGAAATAATCGGCTGTTCATCTTCATTCCAGAGAGAACTATCGCCGTCGTGATAGGCGGGCCGGGTAGGTTCGAGCTCGTTGAAGAGCTTCCGAAGCTTCGGCAGCTCCGTTTTGGAACTTGGAACGATGTTAAGCGCCCACCGCATCTCGTTTTCGACGCTCCAGAGCACAAGAGACGGGTGGTTCTTGTCGCGCCGCACCATTCGGGCAACGTGTTTCGCTGAGCGCTCCCAGAGCGCGGGGGTATCCCATCCATAGGGTCCGGAACCGTGAAGCGCGGACTCCTGGCAGACGAATATCCCCATCTCATCCGCGATGTCGAGATACTGCTGCGGGTGCGGAAATGTGTGCATCCGAACGTAGTTCATGTTCAGGTCTTTGATCTGCTTGTAGTACTGTCGGATATACTCAGGTCTGATCCAGTGAGCGTGGGCTTTGTGGCACCACTCGCCGCTCCATCTCTGGGGCCGACCGTTGAGCAACATTCTGTGCCCATCGATCCAGACTTCCCGAAATCCGAACCTCTCGCGTTTCACATCGACGCCAGGAATCGTGAGGCGCAGGTGGTAGAGATGTGGGTCTTCGTGACACCACTCCCGGTAATCCGTCCACTGCGCCGTCTGTGTGAGCTCTATCTCCTCGCCAGGCCCAACTGACACTGTAACCTCGGGAAGCTTGAACACATCGCTCCCGGCGTCCTCAACTATCCCCGAGAGCGTTCCATCAAACGCAGACATCCCGTCATTTCGCACTTTGGAGATGACCGTAATCGCACTCTCGCGCACGCTAGTCCTGATCGTCACGTCGGACACATGGACCGCCGACCGCCATTCCAGCGTCACATCCTGCCAGATCCCGGCCTGGGAATGGGATATACAGCACCCCCAGGGGTGATCGATAAGCCTGATCTTCTCGTTGGTGGGATGAGGGAACGTGGGAAACTCTGTGATAAAGACGGCAAGCTCGTTTTCTCCGTCGCGGAGGCTGCCCGTGATATCGACCTCATCGCCGATGAACATGTCCTCCTGCACCGCGACTCTCTCGCCGTTTACAAAAATATAAGCCTGCTGGATCGCCCCGCCGATGAGAAGATACGCTCTTCGCCCGCTCACGAGCGTCCCGACATCAAACCGAGTCCTGGCCCAGGCGTTCCTGCACTTTTGCCAATCCTCAGGATAGTAATGGTCCGTAAAGAACCCCGGCACGAGATAAGCCGCCGCCAGCCAGCCGTCCGAGGGAACCGTCTCAGGAATAATCGGCTGCACCGGTTCCAACGATCCTTCCAATCCAAAATCGTGTCTACCATTGACCGGGTGGTCGATCGGCAGAAAATCCCACCAACCGTTTAGAACCTCGACTGACCTGTTTTCCTGATTCACAGCAAAGACCTCTCACATTGTACTACAGACTACGGTCTACTTCGCCGCCACTGGCCGGCATACCTCCGGCTTTGCTACGATCTTTGGTTCCTGTCTGTGAGAAATCGACCCGCTATCGCACCAGCGTATGCCTCGTCGATTGCGGCGCGAGCCAGTTTTCGAATGTGATGTCGCGGATGTCGGCGAAACGCTCCTGGCTTGTGAGTAGAGTCGCCTGGCGTTGGCGGGAGATGGCGGCGATTTGGGCTTCGGGTTCGGAAATCGGGCGGCCCAGCGCGCGCGCCTGGGTCAGTATCTCCCCGGTGATCTCGGCTGCGCCGCGGTTGAACTGCCAGACCTCAAGGTCGCGTGCAAGCTCGGTCAGGCTCGCGACGTTGGCGTCCATCTGGGCGCTTGACCTTATCAAAAAGTAAAGCTCGCCCAGGATTGTGGTAGTGATCCCGAAACGGGCGTCGTTTTTGGCCTCAGCAAGTCTGCGCGTCAGCTCCTCGTTGCCTGAGATCAGGCCGAGAATGTGGTCGATGTCGAGTATGTAATCCCTCATCTTGTCCCCTCCTCTCGCACGCGAAGGACCATATCAAGAAGCGCTTCCCGCTCGCCTTCGTTAAAACTAAAACGACCGACGTGGCGCAGGAGCGGCTTGGACTTGCCTTTGCCGTTCTCCTCAGGGCCGCGTTCACTCTTTAGTTTCGCGATAAAGTCGAGCACGCGGGCGACCTCGGTGTCGTCCCTCAGGTTGCGGATCTCTCCGCAGGCCTGGTCGAACGTCCCGGGGGTTATGTGGATATGGCGCATCCCGCCGATGTATGGTTGCGACATCTGTAGCCTCCAAGCTGGGTTGTTTTCTATGTTATACCACTGAGGCGGGGTAAAGCGAAACTTGTTGCGGGTTCTTGCGCTTCACTATATACTGTTCGATATGAACAGCGAAACAGGAATCAGTATTGTGCAGACGCTCAGGAGCTGCGGGTTCTTTGCGTCGGTCGATGAGCCGACGATTCGGAAGATCGCGGCGACGGCGACTGTAGAGGCTTTCGGGCGCGGCGAGATGATCTTCCCCGAAGGGGCCGAATGCCGCGGGATGTACATCGTCGCGCGCGGGACGGTCAAGGTCTACAAGATCGGGCCCGACGGGCGCGAACACGTGCTCCACGTCGCAGAACCCGGAGATATATTCGGCGAGGCGGCGCTGTTTCTCGGGCAGGGCTACCCGGCGTATGCGGCGGCGGTGCGGAATTCGTCGCTTGTGCTGCTTCGGCGGACAGCGTTTGTCGAACTGCTCAGAAGCGACCCGGAGCTTTGCTTCAAGCTCCTTGGAGCGATGTCGATCTGGGCGCACAGGCTCGTCTCAAAGCTTGAGATGATCACACTTCGCGACGCGGGCGAGAGGCTGGCGAGTTATATGCTCGGCCGGGCCGGGGAGTCTGGGGAGTTTGAGCTTACGGTACCCAAGAGTACACTTGCGGCGGAGCTCGATATCGCGAGCGAGACGCTGTCGCGCCTTTTCAGTAGGTTTGAGGCGCAGGGGGCGATAGAGGTCGATGGTCGGCGGATTCGGGTGGTTGACCGGGAGATGCTTGAGGAGAATGCTGCGGGATCGTGAGACAGGTTTCGGGGACCCCGTCCCCGAAACAACGTTAGATTTTTCTTAGCACTGCCAGGCGGTTTGTGTTGGTGCCTTTGGTCATGTTGTCTACGTTGAAGCAGTTCGCAAGCTTGGTGAACTGCTGGGAGTTGATCAACACCTCTTCAACGCCGAAGCCGATCTCCTGGGCGATTTCCACTATCGTTTCATCAAGGTTCACTACTTTTTTGCCGTATTTTATGTCCCCTACCTCGACCACCGCGACGCCGCCCTCGCGCAGAACCCGAAGCATCTCCTGCATACTTCCCGTCATAAACTGGGTCCAAGTGTCGAGGTTATCGGTCTGGACGACCTGCTCGCGCAGTGGAGTGGGGTCGATACCCAGGAACCAGAACTCAAGCCAGTTGTCCTGAATGTAGTCGGCCTTGTTGAGAAACGGCGGAGAGGTGACGATCAGGGCGACCTCGCCGTCGCCGATGCCCGAAAGCTTGCGCGTGTCGTGGCAGGTGAATCGGTTGTGGTCTGCGACACTTCGAAGCTCGGCAAGCTCGGACGGGTTAAAATCTCTTAGGACGCTCTTGGCTTTTTTCAAGATTCGGGGCTTGATTGGACGATAATTGGGAGTCTGGTTGCGCTGCTCGTTGATCCTCGCCTGCGACGCAGACGGCACCGATATCTGGGGGAACGAGTATACCGAGAAAAAGCCTCCACTGTGCCCATGCAGACGCGAAAGGGCGATCATCTCTATAAAGCAGTCCGCCTCGGTTCGGTTGTCCAGAAGATATTGCCTCAGTGCGAGTATCTCACGGTACGTATCTATGTGATAGAAAGGCGCAAACGCCTCATAATCCGACACGTCCACTTCGACTGACAGGTCGATCTGCTCAAGCGCCGCGCCCATTTCTTCGATTGTAACTGGGAGGGTCTTTGGCCGGGAGATGCGCTCGGAAAGCGGGTTCACGTCGTTTGAGATGCCGCGGTAGCCGCCGATATTGGCCTGCAAAATGGTCGTCCCGCGTCCGCCGAACGGGTCAAAGACGATGTCGCGCTCGGAGTCGGAGCAGTAGCGGTCGATGAAGTAGCAGGGCAATTCCGGCTTGAACGAAGCACGGTAGCTTACGGCGTAGTGGATGCTGTGCATCTGGCGCTGGCGCGCAGTCCAGAACTCACCTGTGACGCGGCGGTACCCGCCCATGTCCTCTTCGCAGATGATCTTCGAGTCGACCTCCGCAAGCCTCAGTGCGTTCATTACAGCAGCCCTTTCCATCGCGTGAAACTCCCTAAGTTATACCACAGGAGAGCACGGAATGGAAGAGTGCTTCAGGCTCAGGCAAGAAGAGTTCGAAGCGTCTCGGCGTTCTTGATCGCGTAGCCACCCCAGTCGTTGTTGAAGTAAACATAGGTGTCGTGCTCGGCCCAACGGCGGAGCGCGTCGCCGGTGTAGTCGCCGGTATCGCCGTATCCGTGCATCCTGATGTAGGCGAAGTCGGCGGGAGTGAGAATGTTGCAGGAGAGGCTCGGCGCGCTCATTATGCAGTAGGCCGCGTTGTGCGCATAGGCTATCCCTCGCGGGTGTAGAGGTATCACACAGAGGCGTTCTTCCGCTACAGGCCATTTGACCTGGGACTCCCGGGCGGCAGTCGAAAAATGCGGGCTTGAGATTCGCGGGCTCACGCGCTATGATGAAGTGCAGGCGCATACCGCGTATACGCTTATGGGGAGCATCAGGTCGCTTTCCTGGGTCAAGTGCTGCTCAACCCAGCGCACGGCAAAGGGAATTATCTGTGGATGCTAGTGAACGGGCGCGGTTATGCCGAAAATTAGAGAACGAAATCTCTGCCCGGGGTCGAACCCGGGATAAGGAAACAGGAGGTAGCTCTTTTGAGGAGCTTCTGGCTTACTGTAACATTCATCATAACCACGCTGCCGTCTCTGCTTTGTGCGAAGGGACAAGTCACACCGATCGCGGTTGCGGTCTCAAACCCATCGGGCTGGGAACGCACCGACAGTGTCGATGTGGACTCGCCGTTTGATGTGGAGAAGACCCACGCGGTTGTCATCACCAACGGAAAGGTGTCGTTTGCGGGACAGGTCGTCGGCGACAGAATAACGTTCGTCGCCAAGGACATCCCCGGCAAAAGCTGTCGGCTTTTCTGGATCAAACCGGTCGCAAGCCGCGCATCCAGCCGCCTGTCGGCTCGCTCACTTACCCTTGAGAACGAACACGCTCGGGTTTCGATCGACCCCAAAACCGGCGCCGTCTCCGACCTCTTCAGCAAGCTTGCGGGCAAGCAACTTGTCCCCAAGGGCGCGCAGGCCTGCACCATCGAGTTCGCTCAGGCTGGAAAACCGAGCACCGTCAAGCTTGAACAGGTAGACCTGATCGAAAACGGACCGGCGCGAGCGACAATTCGCTCCGAGTATAAGTGTGGAGGCTCATCATTAGTTCAAGACGTGGTGATGCACGAAGGCCTCCCCCGGGTAGACGTGAAAGTCACCGTCGACTGGCAGGGAACGCCTGACGCAGAGCTAATAATCGCGATCCCAATCGCGCTGAAAGACGCCAAAGCGTCCTTTGGGCCAAGAATCGGGACTGTCGGTTACGATTGGTCTGATCTCTCAAACCGCAAAGAAGGGGTCACGGTGATAGGCGACGGGAACTTCCCGATAACGGCCGATGGGAGCGCTATCAGGCTGATTGTCGCGGGTCCGGGCACGCCCCGAACCGGGATGATCGAGCTAAGCTATTCAATATTCCCCCACCCCGGAGGGTTCAATCCGTCGCTTACCGATCAGGTGATCGATATGCTCGCAAACCCGCTTCGAGGAGCAGTCGCGAGCAACTGCCCGGCTGAATAGCGCCTTTTGTGGCCCGGAACACCGAACTCCGGGCCACACAATTCCATCAAATATGGCAACTCGCGAGTCCCCTCTTCTCCAGATACTGCTGATGGTAATCCTCGGCCAGATAATACTCCGATGCGGGAGTGATCTCAGTCGCAATCGGACGGCGATATCTGCCTGACTCTTCAAGTTTCGTCTTCGATGCAGCCGCCGCCTCATACTGCTCGGGAGTGTGATAGAAGATCGCCGAGCGATACTGCGACCCAACATCCGGCCCCTGTCGGTTCACCGTGGTCGGATCGTGAATATCCCAGAACTTATCCAAAAGCTCCGCATAACTGACCTCACTTGGATCATACTCGATCTCTACGGCTTCCGCGTGCCCGGTGCGGTCCGTGCAGACCTCTTTGTAGGTCGGATCCTTGGTAGCGCCCCCCATGTAGCCGACGGAGGTCGACTTAACACCCTTTATCTCACGAAAAGCGGCTTCAACTCCCCAAAAGCAGCCAGCCGCGAATGTGGCCTTTTCCATTGTTTGTCCTCCTGGTTTGAGCTGTTAGCTATTAGCTGTTAGCTTGCAGTTGAGCATAGCCCTACATTAGTATACCCTCCTGGAATACGGGAAATGTGTGCCGGATGGTGTCGAGTGGGCGGGGTTGTCCGTTTGAGCTGGATATTTGGGGGGATTGTCTGGGACGAACGTCCCGGGGACCCAGCGCCCCGGATGAATATCCGGGGCCATCGTCTCAATCAGATACTTACGAAGAAACTCTTTTTGCGATATCGTCGCCCACTTCCACAGTCGTCGCGGTTCCTCCAAGGTCGGGGGTTCGGATATTTGCATCGGCCAAGTTCTCGACTACTGCGGCGTCGATTGCTTTCGCGGCTTCGTGCTCGCCTAGGAAATCGAGCATCATTGCGGCGCTTCGGATGGCGGCGATTGGGTTTGCTATGCCTTTTCCGGCGATGTCCGGCGCGGAGCCATGCACTGGCTCAAAGAGCGACGGGAACTTGCGCTCGGGGTTGATGTTCGCGCTCGGGGCGAGGCCCAGGCTTCCCGTGATCGCGCCTGCGAGATCGCTTAGGATGTCGCCGAAGAGGTTTGATGCGACTACTACGTCGAATCGCTCGGGGTTCTTTACGAAGTAGACGGTCATCGCGTCCACGTGGACCTTGTCGGCCTGGACATCGGGGTACTCGGGCGCGAGGTCAGCCAGGATCCTGTCCCACATCACCATGCTGTACTTCATCGCGTTTGACTTGGTCACGACCGTCAGGCGCTTCTTGCGGGTTCGGGCTAGCTCAAATCCGTAGCGGGTGATCCGCTCGACGCCCTTTCGGGTGTGGATCGCGGTCTGGACGGCAATCTCGTCGCTTGTCCCTGCCTTGAACGGGCCACCGATGCTTGCATACTCACCCTCGGAGTTCTCTCGCACTACCACGATGTCTATGTCCCCTGGCTCACGGTCTGAAAGCACGCTCTCGACGCCGGGGAGAAGCACCGCGGGACGGACGCAGGCGTACTGGTCGAACTCCTGACGCATCCTGATAAGCGGAATCAGCGTTATGTGGTCGGGCACATGTGCGGGGTCGCCGACCGCGCCGAGGTAGATCGCATCAAACGGGCGAAGCGTCTCGATCAGATCGTCAGGAGCGACCTCGCCTGTCTTCTTCCAATAGCGGTGTCCCCAGTCGAACTCGGTTACGTCGAGCTTGAAGCCGAAGCGGACTTCGGCGGCGCACAGGACCTTCAGTGCCTCGGCGGTAACGTCTACCCCAATTCCATCGCCGGGGTAGGTGGCGATTCGATACTGATTCAAAACTTGTTTCCTTTGTACGTAAATAAGGGCCGGGGATTGGAGCTGGGAAGCCGGTTTGAACCGACACCTGCCCCTATCCGCTGGCCCCAAAGACTATGGATACTACATATTACCCTAGTGCGGCGAAGAACTCAAGGCCAGCACGTCAGCCTTCCTCGGCGATGCCCACTTCAAGGACGCCCAGCCCCTCTATGTCGATCTCACAGGTGTCGCCTGTCTTCAGGAATACCGGAGGCGTTCGAGCGAAGCCTACGCCGCTTGGCGTGCCGGTCAGGATTATCGTGCCGGGCATTAGCGTCGACCAGCGGCTGAGAAAGCTTACGAGCGTCGCACAGTCGAAGAGCATCAGGCTCGTCAGGGCGTCCTGCATCGTTTCACCGTTCAGCCTGAGCCGAACGCGGCTTGCACCGGGGTCGAGATCGGTCTCGACGTAGGGGCCGAGCGGGCAGAAGGTGTCGAACCCCTTGGCGCGCACCCACTGGCCGTCGCGGAACTGGCAGTCGCGTGCTGAAACGTCCATCCCGCAGGTGTAGCCGAAGACGTAGTCGAGCGCCTCTTCAGGTGAGACGTTGCGGCATGTCTTGCCGATCACAATCGTAAGCTCTGCCTCGTAATCCACCTCACAGGGTGCCATCTTCGGCAGAAGGACTGTGCCCTTGTGGCCGACGAGCGAGGTCGTCGGCTTCATAAAGAAAAGCGGCTCAGTTGGAGGCGCGCTGTCCATCTCGGCGCTGTGATCTGCGTAGTTTTTGCCAATCGCGACGATATTCGGCGGGTCGACCGGCGGCAGGTAGCGCTCGATATCAGCCTCTGGTATCACTTTACCGGTCTTTTCGATTGGGTCAAAGAGACCGCCTTGGACTACCTCGATGCGGCCGCCTTCTATTATCCCGTAAGCTCCGTCGGGGTGAGCGGCGGAGGCGAACCTAACGAACTTCATCTGTTGTCTCCCGTGCGCGTTTTGCATTTGGACGCGCGGCTCTATTTTCGCATGAACTCTGCAGCATTAGCAAGAAATGTGCGCCTTGGCCGAACAAGGGTGTATGTAAATATTGTCGGCGACAAACGGCCCTTATGTGGAGTGCGGGGAGCAATCGCCGCTTTGTTCTCGGGCGACAGCAAGGCGCGCAAGCGCCATATTATCGCCAGCCGGAAGATTTGTGAAAGCGGCTCTCGCAAGCCGCACTCCAAATCAAGATTGACCGCTGCCAACAATTCCTACAATTACCCGCCGAACAACGCGTCCTTGACGCGGAGCTGGCTCTGGTGTAGACTCTTTCTTGATACAGCCGGTGACCCGGCATGACGATAGATCGAGGATAACCTGTTGATCTTGAAACGCAGTTCTACACTTTTTGTGGTTCTTACTCTCGGGATACTCACCCTCGCAGCGTCTTTCGCAGGCGCACAGATGCAGACCGGGGATACCCCAGACGTGATGGCGCTTATCATATCCGGGAGCATGCCCCAGGACATGGCAAGCATCATCTATAACTCCGAAGTCCCCAGGGCCAACGCGATCGCCGACCTGAAGGAAGTGGCACGCCTTGCGGGGTGGAAGGTCAGCAATGTCTCGGTCTCAACCGAGGCGAGCGCTCCCGGCGGCCCCAAGATGACCAGCATCGACTTCCAGGTGGACAGTGGAGCCGTCGAGTGGGCTACGGGGATTATCCAGGTGGAGCCCTTTATCGTCGCACTAAAGAGGTTCGATAAGATCCAGATCAACTACGCGCTTCAGGGCAAGCTGCCGTTCAGGTCGATCCGTGACTACCAAAACAAATACGTCGATATAGATTTTGACACGACCAATCGAACATATTCCTACGCAGTGACAGTCAAAGACAGGGACTTCGACAAACTCGGGCTGCCGCTGATCGTCAGCCAGCCAAAAGAAGGACCGGGCGCAAAAACCGCAGGAAATACCACTGGCGGAAGTGGAAAGATTATCTGGCTTGCGTTGCTTTTAGCGCTCGCCGCCGGTGTCGTGGTATACGTAATATCAAGCCGCGCCGCAGGCAAGTCGAAAGGAGCAGTATAACCCCGATATGGAACTGAAGGAACTATGCGCACTCGCCGTTGAAAAACGGGCTTCAGATATCTTCCTCAAGGATAACACACCGCCGACGTTTCGGATCGACGGCAAGATTGTCACCCTCGATATGCCTGCGCTCGCAGGAACCGAGATCCGCGACATGGCCTATGGGATCATGGCCCACGAGCAGATCGGGCGCTTCGAGCGCAGACGTGAACTCGACCTTGCCTTCGAGATAAAAGAGCTCGCCAGGTTCCGAGCCAACGTCTACCAGCAGCGCGGCACAGTAGGGATGGTGCTTCGTATTATCCCGCTCAAGATTTACAGCCTCCAGCAGCTTGGGATGCCCCAGGTCATAACCGACATGTGCAAGCTGCGGCAGGGACTTATCCTTGTGACCGGACCTACCGGATGCGGCAAGTCCACCACCCTTGCGGCTATGATCGACATGATCAACGAAAACCGCCGCTGCAATATCATCACCGTCGAGGACCCGATCGAGTTCGTCCACCCGGACAAGCGCTCGATCGTGAGCCAAAGGGAAATCGGGATAGACACCGACTCGTTCACAGAGTCGCTCAAGTACGTTGTGCGACAGAGCCCGGACGTCATTCTGATCGGTGAAATGCGCGACGTGGAGACGATGAACGTAGCGCTCGCGGCATCAGAAACTGGGCACCTCGTTTTCTCGACGGTCCACACAACAAGCGCCCCGGAGACTATGGAGCGTATCATCAACATGTTCCCGCCGCACGACAAGCCCCAGATCTGTCTTCGGCTTGCAAAAACGCTCAAGGCGACCATCTCCCAGAAACTGATCGCGAGGTGCGACACCGATGGCAGAATCGCCGCGGTGGAGATTATGATCGGCAACCCGACGATCAGCAAACTGATAGAAGAAGGCCGATCAAGCCAGCTTTATCAGGCGATCGCCGAGGGCAACTTCTGGGGAATGCAGACCATGAACCAGTGCCTCGCGAAGTTCCTCAAGAGCGGAATGATCACCGAAGAAGACGCCATGGCCAGCGCAGGAAACCTCACCGAGCTCAAGCAGATGATGAGAAGACCGACGCATTAGAGCTGTTAGCTATTAGCCATTAACTGTTAGCTTTTAGCTTTTAGCTTTTGCAAACGTCACAATTTGATAGATACAACCGAAGGCCGGAGAGTGTAATCTCTCCGGCCTTTTTGCACGTACTCTGGGCCGCGCACACGTTAGCCCGCTTTATTCGTGAAGCGAATAAAGCTCTCGCTATCAAAGCATTATTCACGCTCCTCGTGAATAATGCAGGTTAGCTCACTCGTCAAGGTCGCAGGGAAAGTGCACGTCGACTCCGGCGGAATCTGGATCGACGACGGATCGGCTGTCCCTGGAACCCAGCTGGACGCAAACGGCAACCCTGTGCCGGTCCCAGCCTGGTGCAAGCTTGCGACAACGTTCCTCGGGCAGACCCCGGCAGACGGAACGTTCGCCGCTATAACCGGCTACAGCCAGACCGACGCAAGCGGCACCCCCGTGATCGTCCCCGCCGCCGACACCGGTCTACAGACACTGACCCCTTAGAGCGTGTCTGAGAAATCCCAATTGTAGGGGCCGGTCGCCGTGCCGGCCATCAGCGCCGTAGGCGCTGCCCTACTCGTAGCAATGCTCAATTGGCACGAAATTCCACCGTTTTCCGGCTCCTTCGGAGCCGATGGCCGTCACAGCAGACGGCCACTACACTTCTCAGACATGCTCTTAGACATTCCCCACTCTATAATAATAAAAAGGAAATAATAGAGGTGAAAGGCATTAGCCGGGCGCGGAGGAGAGACTCCTTGCCCGGCATACTTTTGTCACTACGTAAAGAAACGAGTGTATCCCGGGAGGTTGTTTGCACGGCGTCCGAACCTACGGACAAATGCCCTTCAGGCGACGGGCCATCAGCAGGCCGCAGACGGTTTTCGCGTCGCGGACCTCGCCGTTTGTGATCATATCGACCGCGTCCTCAATATCCACGGTTATGACCTCCAGAAACTCGTCATCATCGTGATCGAGCTTGGCTGGGGTCAGGTCTTCGGCAAGAAAGGTGTGGAGCATCTCTTCCGAGTAACCCGGCGCGAGGTATGTGCTGAACATCAAGGTAAGACGTCCCGCGCAGTAGCCCGTTTCCTCCATAAGCTCGCGAAGGGCGCAAGCCTTGGGCTCCTCACCGACTTCGAGCGTCCCTGCGGGAATCTCGGTCAGTATCTGGCCCGCGGCCTGGCGAAACTGGCGGACCATCACGACCCTGGACGCGTCAAGCAGTGGCACGATCGCAACCGCGCCGGTGTGCTCTATGATCTCGCGGGTGGCGTGGCGGCCATCAGGAAGCTCCACCGTGTCGACCCGGAGGTTCACCACCCTGCCTTCATAGACTTTGCTTGATTTGATTGTCTTCTCATTCAGATTCATAGTTATTTCTTAACCATAGGGGTTGTTTTGACCTGCCGCGATTAGCGGCACGTCGGTTGGGTAAAACATAGTTGAGAATATTGGTCCCCACAGAGATGGGGGGTTAGGAGATGTTACGATGAGAGCGCTATCGATTACAGCTCTAACACTTATGGTTATCGGAGCTGTCAACTGGCTCCTTGTTGGGCTTTTTGATTTTAACATCGTGAGCTACCTGTTCGGCGAGATGAGCACCATCAGCCGAATCGTCTATACTCTGGTCGGCCTCGCTGGGTTGTACGGCATTTCGATGCTGATTACACTCTCTGAGAGCCGAGACGTCTGTGTTCCGGGGCACGGCAGGACTGCCGAGTCCCACACGAGGTAACCTAGCCTGATGAATGGGCAGCCAACTTGGCTGTCCATTCGCACGGAGTGTCCGCTCATCAAAATCCCTGAGCACGAAGCCGGGGAACTGGTGGCCTACTGCATAGAGTGGACACTCCAGCTGCGATTACTTTCCAACTACCGCGAACACGTCCATCGTCAACTGCACAGCCCAGTGCAGCGCAAAGCAGGGCAAAAAGCTCTTGGAGCGCATGGCAAGGATGCCGAGGATGATCCCCGCAGGAAGCGAAGCGGCGAGCTCCATGCCGGGTTTGCCGTGGTGAAGGACCACAAATGGAATCGTCTGCACGATGATCGACCCCCACTTCAAGCTCCGCGACATGCCAAAGAGCATATATCCCCTGAAGAAGAACTCCCAGAAGAACATATACATCCCGTAGCTGAGTTCACCGTATACAAACGCCAACATACCTCCGGGAACGTACCGCCCACTCTCCATAAAGCTCGCGAACTGCCTCGGGAACGGGTAGTAGTTGTGGAACTCCGGTGTGCGGGAGACAACGACCACCACGACGAGCATCACAGCATACATCGCGGCAACCCACCACTTGATCTGCTTCCAGCTTCCGATAGTCAGTCCGAAGCTCGAGTGGTCCTCCCCCATCAGGAATATAATGAGCGAGGGGATAAAGAACAACAGCACCGCGTTGCCGACAATATAATACTCATATGTCGCGGCCTGCTGGTTGAACCACAGTATCACGACTGCGAGCAGGTAACCCGTAAGGCCCGTGACGAGCGATACCGTGCCTTTGCGATGCGACTTCTTTACTGACTGTCCTTCCATTGAACCTTCTTTACTGTCTTGACGATAACATTAGCCAGCCGGCGATCGTGAGCGTGAAACATCCCGTCACAATCCCGGTCTGAACAGGCGGGAGCAAGATGAGCGAGACGATCAGTGCGACGAGCCACACGGCCACGGCTGCGAGAAATCTGACGTTCTGCCTGCTGTCGACGAGGTTATCCCACAACGTGCGCCCGGCGTAATCTATTACGGAGTTGCACACCCAGCACTGAGTCGCCCCCCAAATATTGCAGGCCGAGCATTTGTGGCAGACTACGGTTTTCGAGTCGCGAAGCTCGCGCTGTTTGCACCAGTCGACCAGGCGATGGTTGTCCTTTGAGTCGAGCCTGCCCTTTTCGCCTGCGATCTCAAGCGAGCCAATCGCCTTATCGAGGTCGCCCAGCAGGTAGTAAGCCTCAGCCATTGCTGATCGGGCCGCCGTGTTGGTCGGGTCATGCCGAATCGATACCTCGTAGGCCTTGATCTTTTCCCTGTAGTAACTTCGGAGGCTCTCTTTCTGGTTGCAGCTGATGACCCAGCCGACTGATCCGACCAGCAGGACAAGAGCAACCCACACCAGCCCGCCGCGTCCGACCGAGGCGAACACCCCGAAGACCAGGCCACCGTAAATCGTGCTGTAGGCAAGCATTTCGCCACCGGACAGCACCCCCTCGGACCACCAGCAAACCATCACATAGATGACGACGATCGCGCCGGTAAACCCAATCAAGACCGGAACTATGTGTGGGATCATCAGGCGTTACTTGCCTGCCTGGGTGATATCCACCTTAATAAGCGCGTCGAAGTCACCGGGATCGTCCGCCGCCGGGGCACCCGAAGGAGTCTTTACAGCCTCTGCTGCGATCTTGACGTTCATCTCCGAGTGGCTCTTCAAAAGCTTCGCGCCGTCAAGCGAGTAGAGATTGAGCGCGTACCCCTTGCCCGAGCTCGCCGAACCGGCGGGAGGAACAAGCGAGATATCCGCCCGAACCCTCGCGACTGCGACCGAGCCGAGCTTTTCGACTCCCTCCAGCTTGTAGGTAACGTCGTATTTGTAAATCTCTGAAGGAACAGCGATCGTCTTTTTCCAGGTCGTGCCGGGTTTTATGTCGCCCTCAGGCGCATTTGCATTGAGGAGCAGCACAAAGCTTCTGTAGTTGATACCCGGCTGACGGGAACGCGCTGGGTCCGGCGGAAGGATCCTCGTGACAGCCCCTGCCTTGTCGAGCATCGCCGTAAGCTTCGGGAACATGCTTGGGTCCATCCCGACCGATGTGCCCGCAAGGGTCGCAGAGGCCTTGTCACAGGTCACAAACAGCGGAAAACTGCCGTCGTTTGCGCTTGGCCCCGTGGTCACGCCGACTCCGAGATTGAGCACTGGGTCGACTGGAACCGCCTGATTGGCCCCGGGCGACTTGGTCTTGCCGACCACTTCAACTTTTATGTTGTAACGGGCAACGTCCCCCGTTTTCGCGGCAAAGCGCAGGTTCGCCGACGCTGGCAGAGTATCCTCAGCCATAAGCGGCAGCGCAAAAAGAGTAATTGCAGCAATAAGTCCAATAGTTCGCATACAGGTCCCCCGATCGGTGCGTTTTTCGATCCCGTTAATTATACCGGGCAACGGGAAAAGTTGCTAGCCCCAGGCTGGTGGCTAGCAAGTATCTCGTTTGATATCGCACCAATTCTGGTATAAATATTGACAACTGAGCAATAGACTATTGGAGGTTGAGGCGATGCTGATGAAGTTTTTTCCGATTGCGTTTGCGCTGGCAATTTCGATTGGAGTGATGGCTGAAGTAGCTCTCACCAACTCCAAGGTATTCACCGTCGCCGGCGCGATCAAAGACGCCGACACGGCCGTTGTGACCATAACTGGACGGGTGAAGGAGTTCGCCCCCAACAGATTCGTCTTGCGCGACTCGACCGGCGCCTGCGAACTCCAGACCTGCCCGACCTGGTATAGACCGATCGTGCTCACACCAAACGAAAAAATCACCGTCACAGGTCAGGTGATCAAGAACATCTCCGCCTCCCACAATACGCTCTACCCCCTCGCCGTGCAGTCGATCAAACGCGATGGCAGGCCAGACATAGTAGTTCGCGAGGGGATCGGGCGGCCACCGTGGGTTTCGATGCGGCGTTAGACTTCACGCTGGCTGTCCTTTGAAGGAGTCTCGCAGCCAACTGCCGTAGTGGGTAAAGACGACTTCAGAGGAGACAATATGGAAATCGGTGAGTTTATCAAAGATACCGCGCTCGGTGCGGGGCAGATTATCAAGGCCGGGTTCGGCAACGTCAAAAGCAGGCACGCCAAAGGGGCCGACCGCGGGGATATTGTTACCAACGTCGACTTCGAGAGCGAGAAGTATATCCTGGACCGCATCAGGCGCGAGTTTCCGACCCACGCCATATTCTCCGAGGAGTCCGGGCTGACGGGGCTGTCGACCGAAGGCTATCTGTGGCTAGTCGACCCACTCGACGGGACCCGCAACTTCGCGACCGGGATACCCTTCTTCAGCGTGTCGATCGCCCTTGCACTAGACGGGGTCGCCCAATTTGGAGCCGTGTACGATCCCCTCCATGACGAGATGTTCTACGCCGAACGCGGCCAGGGCGCGACTCTGAACGGGGTGACGATGCAGGTTTCAAGCGAAAAGGACCTGCAGGACGCCGTGATCTCCGTCAGTTGGGTCAGGCGCAGGGCCGACCACTCCAAATTCGTAAGCTACGTAGACCGCGTCGCACACGAGACCTCATACTTCCGACGCCTCGGTTCGGCTGCACTGATCGGCGCCTACGTCGCCTCAGGCCGGGCCGATGTCTACATGCAGGGCGGAATCAACGCCTGGGACATCGCCGCCGGGACGGTGCTAGTCGAAGAAGCGGGAGGCATCGTGTCCGACTTTGAGGGGAACGCTCTTGATCTAAGAGAGCCGCATATGGATATCCTCGCGGCGAACCCGGCGCTGCACGGGAAGATGATCGAGGAGATTATTCGGGGATAGGGATTGGGCTAGCTCCCAGGGATTGGTGAGTGTTGAGAGTTTGGTGGAGCGCACGTTTCGAGAGCCTCAACGTGATTGGTTTTGGATTGATCTATATTTGATAGATTGGTGAGCGCGGTACAATCCCTCACATTTCACCCAAACCCCTCACCCTGAGGCTCTCGAAGGGTGCGATGCACAAATCAAAGGGCGTACTACAGACTCCGGCAACTAATACATTCTTCTATCTGATCAAATAACCGGGTGAGAACGGAGCACTCGTCCCGTCCATTGTTATTGTAACTACAAGTTTGGAGCAAACCCAAAGACCATGAAACTAGCCTTTCGATCCCTCCTCGCCGCGTCGATCGCGATAACGTCGCTTCCTGTGCTTGCGCAGCCCGTGACCAAGACGCTGGCGCCGGGGGTGCAGTTCACCCAGGATATCAACACCAACCCTAAAAGCGCGCTTATCACAAACGTGCTTCGTGTCGATCCTAGAGCTACCGGTGTTCGCATCGCGGCTGAAGTCGGGCAGGGTGGGATTATCGAAACCGACGCGACCAAGGGGCGGGAGACCATCAGTCGACTCGTCAGCCGCACAGGCGCGCTTGCGGGGGTGAACGCCGACTTTTTCCCGTGGACCGGCGACCCGCTCGGGCTTGCGATTAGAGGCGGAGAGATCATAAGCGAGCCTATGGGCCGCGCGGCGATCGGTTTCACCAAGGCAGGCGGTGTGGTGGTCGACCGGATGACCTTTGAGGGTTCGGTCCGCGCGTCAGGTGGACTGTCTTACCCGCTAAAGGCGATCAACCGCGACCGCAGCGCCTCGGAGCTTGCTATCTATACGCCGATATTTGGCCCCTCAAGCGGCGAGAAAGAGGGGATCGAAGTCACGCTTTCGCTCGATGGTATTATCAGGCCAAACGCCGACGTTACGGCGACCGTCGTGACAAACCCGGCGGCCGCATCAGGGGCGGCTATCCCACAGGGCGGGGCGATCCTCTCGGGCGCAAACGGCGCGGGGATCTGGATATCGACAAACCTCCACAAGGGCGACCGCATCACCCTGCGCGCAAACGTCCGGGGCGCGTCCGGGACCCTTTGGGACGACGTGGCAGAAGCGGTCGGCGGAGGTCCCATGCTCCTCGTGGGCGGTGAGGTCAGAATAGACGCAGCAGAAGAGAGCTTCAAGCCCGATGTCGTAATCGGCAAGCATCCGCGAACCGCAGTCGGGGTGAACAGGTCGGGCGAAGTCTTGATCGTCACAGTCGACGGGCGTCAGTCGATCAGCCTTGGCGCGAGCCTCGCTGATATGGCGGGGATTATGAAACGGCTCGGGGCGGTCACTGCGATCAACCTCGACGGCGGCGGCTCGACCACGCTTGCGATCAGGGGGCTGGTTATCAACAGTCCGTCGGGTGGAAGCGAGAGGCCGGTCGCCGATGCGCTCGTTGTCTACTCCGACAGCGCCAAGAAATCGCTCCCGGAACTCGCCTTTGCCGATGTGGGGCCGATCAGCCTGACCTCGGCTGACAACCGATTGATCACCCTCGTCGACCCGGCGACCTCGCTGCCCGCGACCGAAGCTCAGTCCTCGGTCGTAATCTGGGGGACGAGCGGCGGCATAGGGTTTGTCAACCAGAAGGGGTATTTCACGCCCTCCAAGACCGGCGACGGCAAGATCATAGCGATCGTAGGCGACCAGCGCCTGGAGCTTCCTGTGACGGTGCTTCCGAGCAAGCCCGCCAAGCTCGCGGTCAAGGTCGAGCCCGACCCCTCCGGTGCGCCGAACATCGCGACGGCGACCGTCACGGTGCAGGACGCCAAAGGAAACGGCGTCCCCGGCATCCCGGTCTGCATCAAAGTGACCGGCGGCTCACCCGACGCGCCGACCCGCATAACCGACAAATCAGGCGAGGCGAGTTTTCTCGTCACGCTTGATTCGACGATCAAAGATGCCAAAGTCTCGGTTCAGGCGGCGGGGATCAGCGCTGAGACAAAGTAGCGATTGACCCCAGGGTTAGTGCGTGTTACCCTATGGCAAACAAGGAATGTCAGGAGATCAGTGAGCAGATATGACTAGCCGTGAAAGAGTCAAAAGATGCGTCACCTTCACCGGGACCGACAGAGTCCCGATGACGTTTCCCGAGCCTTATCCAAACGATTTTGTCAGCAGGGGAGTCGCTCCCGACCCCAACTGGAAGCCGTCGCGCACCTGGGAGATGGAGGACGGAGCTCAGTGGGAGGACGAGTGGGGTAACGTCTGGAAACGGTTCTCAAACACCACCCGGGGCGAAGTGATCGAAGGCGGACTGAAGGACTGGGACGCGCTTTCGACCTACAAGATGCCCTCGTTTGACCAGAAGTTGCGATACCAGGAAGCGAAAGACGCCTTTGACGCAGAACCCGACAAGTATCACCTCGGACACCTGCCGGGGTTTCCGTTTGCCATCATGCGCTATATGCGGCTTATGGAAGAGTTCCTCGCAGACGTTCTTCTTTACCCTAAGAAGGTGATGGAGCTTCAGGGGATAATCGTCCGGATGCTGAAAGGCTGCATGGATCAGTTTGCGTGGGCCGGAGCCGACGGCGTGATGTGGGCCGAGGACTGGGGCACACAGGAGCGGCTGCTCGTGAGCCCGAAGTGCTGGCATGAGATTTTCGAGCCCGGCTACCGGGAGCTTGTCGAGCACGCGAAAAAGCTCGGGCTGCACACATGGATGCACTCCTGCGGCTATATTAAAGATATCATCCCCACCCTCGCCAACGTCGGCGTAACGGTGCTTCAGCTCGACCAGCCTGAGCTCTCGGGGATCGACTGGCTCCGTGAAACCATCGGCGGACGGGTTTCGATCTGGAGCCCGATCGACACCCAGTGGAAGCTCCCCAAGGCCGACAAAGAACAGATACAAGCGACCGCCCGCGAATACATCGACAAACTCGGAAGCTTCAACGGCGGGTTTATCGCCGGATACTACTGGAGCCCCGAAAGCCTCGGGATAGACCCGCAGTGGCAGATATGGGGAGTCGAGGAGTTTATCAGGCACGCGAAAGCCAAGTGAACCCCGTCCGGCCTGTAGATGATCTTGGTCTACCCGCCCCATGTTGCCTGCCGCATCGTAAGCACAACTCCAAACCCAGCCCGAAGAACTGAGCGCCGCCCCAAATAACAAACGGCCCAGCCGCAATAAGCAGCCGGGCCGATTATCAACAAACCAAACCACCCCTTGGGGGCAGTTGATCTTTCTATACGAAGCTCCTCGCAGTGTCCACAGCGCTTGCAGCGTCGGACGAATAACCGTCTGCGCCGATCTCGTCTGCGTAGTTCTGTGTGACGGGAGCGCCACCGATCATGATCTTGACCTGGTCGCGAATTCCGGCCGCCTCAAGTGAGGCGATAGTGTCCTTCATCGCAGGCATGGTCGTGGTGAGAAGCGCGGAGAGGGCGATGATGTTCGCCTTCTTATCTGTAACCGCCTCCGCGAATTTCTCGGGCTTGACATCGACGCCGAGGTCGATAATCTCAAACCCAGCGCCTTCGAGCATCATAGCAACAAGGTTCTTGCCGATGTCGTGAAGGTCGCCCTTGACTGTTCCGATCGCAACACGTGCAACCGGCTGTGCGCCGGTCTCTGCGAGCGCCGGCTTCAACTGTACCATAGCCGCCTTCATCGCCCTTGCCGCGATAAGAACCTCAGGTACGTAAAACTCGTTTGCCTTGAACTTCTGTCCAACAACGTTCATTCCGGCCACCAGGCCGTTGTTCAGGATATCACCAGCAGGCATGCCCTCAGCGATCGCCTCTTTGGTGATCGCCTCCGCCTGGTCCTTCTTGCCGCTGATAATGGCCTGAGCCAATGCTGAAAGATCCGCCACTTTTAGTCCTCCTAATTGGCTTACTGCTCTGTTATATTGCAGTAATTACTTCCCCAGCCGCTTCCGGGAAAAGCATCTTATCCATAAACTCGTTCTCGTAGTCGGGGTGGCTCGCAAGCTCGATATGCTCGATCTTTTCCGCCAACCTACTAGCCCGCTCCCGCTCTCGAACGGAGATAAGCGCAAGTTTCGCGCCAGCGCCTGCCGCGTTGCCTACAGGCACTATATTATCAATATCTATCGGAGGAAGCAACCCTATTCTTACAGCGCTTTCCCTCCTAATGTAATTTCCAAATGCTCCGGCAAGGAAGATCTCGTCCAAGTCCTCCCAGCTCGCCCCTGCGACTTTGAGAAGCGTCTCGATCGCCGCACGGATCGAACCCTTGGCAAGCTGAAGCTGTCGGACGTCCCGCTGCGTGATCGTGACCGGCTCCCGCCTGGCCGACTCCTGCTCGGTCGCGAGGATAAACTCGACGCCGTCGCCGACCCGCACAAGCCGCTCACGAACGGCCATCGGCAGGTGCGTCGCCTCTTCCGGGTCGATCAAGCGCCCTGTGCTCTCGACGATCCCCGCAGAAAGCATCTCCGCGACCGCATCGACAAGCCCCGAGCCGCAGAGCCCGACCGCCCGCCGGTTGTCGATCGTCGTAATCCTGACTGTCTCGTCTATCTCGACCGAGTCGATGGCCCCCGGCCCGCCGCGCATCCCGCTGCTGATCCTCGCGCCTTCGAATGCAGGCCCGGCCGCCGCGGAACACGCCCAAATCTGTCCCTTGTGCACAAGCGCCATCTCGCCGTTGGTGCCTACGTCAACCGCAAGGCGCGTGCGGCTCTCACCGTCCCGAAGGGTCGAGAGGACCACCGCAATAAGGTCGCTTCCGACAAACCCCGCGACGTTTGGCAATACGTGAACTCTTGCGCCGGGGTTTATCAGCATTCCAGCCTCGTCAGCTCGCAGGACCATCTCGCTGCAGACCGTCGGCACGTAGGGCGACAGGCCCAGGGTTGACACGTCGAGCCCGAGGAACACGTGCGCCATGCAGGTGTTGCCTACAAGCGTCACTTCGTATACGTTCGCAAGCGACATGTCATGAGTCTCGGCAAGTCGCTTGGCGATGCTGTTTAACACATCGACGACCGACGTGCGAAGCATCTCAAGGCCGTTTTCCTCGGTCATCGCGAAGTTGATCCGCGCTACCAGGTCGTCCCCGTAAGCGATTTGCGGGTTCATCGCCGACGCTACCCCGACCTCATGGCCGGTGTTCATATCTATAAGATAACCGACGACTGTCGTGCTCCCGAGATCGTAGGCGATGCCATAGTTGGCCCACGCGGTGTCGCCTGGCTCGACTGCGATCAGCTCATTATCTACAACGACCGCGGTTACGTGATAGTCGGATTCTCGCAAAATCTTTGGCAGCTTGCGCGCCATCGCGACACCGATGGTCGCCGCCACGTCATAGATAGAAAGTCCAGCCGCAAGCCGCTCGAACTCGCCGCGTTCGTCCTCAAGCGAGGGCTTCGGCAGGCTCACATAGAGCTTTGTAACCGCCGGGTGCAGATGAACGTCGTTTGTGATGCCGTCGCTCAGGATCTTCTGTACGAGAGAACGGCTGGCCTGGGGCACGGTCACGGTGACTTCGCCGGTAATTTTCGTGCGACACGCCAGCCTTATACCACTAGCGAGCTCGCTTTCGCTAAGAAATCTTGTTTCGCTTGCGTCTGGCTCCGAGACGCTTCCGGCTACCGATACTCTGCACTTGCCGCACGTGCCCATACCGCCGCAGGGGGTCTCGACCGCGCACCCAGCGCCAAGCGCCGCCCGGGAGAGGGTCTCCCCGACAGGCGCGAAAATATCTATGCCATCCGGCTCGAATGTCACCTTGACCAACTCGGACACGGCGTGTTTCTCTTGGCCGTTCAAAAGCTGTTCTGCCTCACGTTTCTACCAACAGTGTGAAGTTGCACTTTGCTGTATCGTTTTGCGGGTCGACTGTGCGAGCACGGTTTGAAACTCCGCGCGTACCTCGTCCGTCAACCCAATGATATATGAAAATAGCCCAAAATTCGGACGCAATCGAATGTGCCGTGGATCCGCGAAGTTCTCGACAATTACCCACGCTCGATTGCAGTATAACAACATTATATACCGATTTCAAGCACTCTGGTGCGCGTTTTGGCAATATGATGCGCGGTTTTGTGAAGGACAAGCAGACAAACACGTAGAACAACCAGGAAAGAGCGGCAAGAACAGTCACGGTTGGTTTGCGCCGTCAAACTTGGCCCCAGCCATCACCCTCGCCCCTCGCGCAAACTCGCCCGCGTTCATTCGCTTTCGGTTTTCAGGCTGAACCTCTCTAAGTCTAACAAACCCCTCGCCAGCAACAACCGTGATCGAGTCCGATCCGACTTCTACGATCTCCCCAGCTTCTCCCGACTTCTCACTTGCCCCAACTTCAGCCATAAACACCTTCATCCGGCTCCCAGAGAAGAACGTATAGGCCCCAGGCCTCGGGGTAAACGCCCGAACGAGGTTGACGATCTCTCCCGCGGGCTTGGTCCAATCGATCTTCGCCTCCTCGGGCTTGATCGACCTGGCGACGGTCGCCTCCGAGTCATCCTGCATCTCGGGGGTGATCTCACCCCGTTCTAGGCCGTGTAGCGTTTCAATCAGAAGCGCTGCGCCGACCTCGGCCATTCGCATCATCAGTTCGCCTGCGTTTTCGTCTGGGTGAATCTCGGTTTCGGCCTTAAGGAGCATGTCGCCCGTGTCGAGCCCGGCGTCCATTAGCATGGTCGTGACACCTGTGACTGGTTCACCCTGAAGGACGGCGTACTGGATCGGCGCGGCGCCACGGAGTTTGGGGAGGAGGGAGCCGTGGACGTTGATGCTCCCAAGGCGCGGGATGTCAAGAATTGTCTGGGGGATGATCTGACCAAACGCCGCGACGACGATGAAATCAAGCGGCTCAAGACTCTTCACGCGCTCGACTGACTCCGACGCGCGGATCTTCTCGGGCTGAAAGAGCTCAAGCCCAAGTGACTCGGCCAACACCTTGACCGGCGACTTGTGCACGGACTGGCCGCGGCCGCTCGGGCGGTCGGGCTGGGTGACGACCCCGACGACTTCATATCCGGCGTCGACCAAGGCCTGAAGCGCTGCGACAGCAAACGGGCTTGTGCCCATAAATAGGACTCTCATAACACTATTCTCCACTACAAAGCAGGATCGACGGGCGACCCAACACATGCGTCAGCACGACGATCATCTCCCCCGCGCCCGAGAGCTTCAGCTTCTTTTGCAGCTCCTGCGGCTCGACGGGCGACCCGCGCTTTTTCACGATTACCCGCCCGACACCTAGCTCACGCAGTCGGACATTTAGTTTTTTCACGTTAAAGGGCATCGTCTCAAGCACCCGGTACCCCCGCGCAAATGGGGTCTCGACCAGATGGTCAGAGGTGAGGTAGGCGATATCTGGGTCGATTTTGCTCGCACCGATCATCTCAGCAAGCGACTCGACAAGCCCGGAACGAATCACGGCGGGGTCAGGCTCGTAGAGATAATCAAGGGGCTCGACGACTGCGATCGAGGGGTTTTCCTCCCCGCCAAAGAGTGTCGCCCGTGAGGGCAGAACAGTCGCCCGCCTGCGTGCACTCCTAAGCGGTCCAAACCAGAGCGCGGCCTCTTTTAGCTCGCGGCCAAGTGAGATGAACTCGATCTCGCAGTCCCAGGGGATCTCCTCGGTTTTGACTGCCGGGGAAATCTTGACGCCAATCGCCGGGACGCGCCCCTGCCAGCGCTCGATGATCGAAAGCGGCGGGCTGTAGTCTCGCACCGAAACCTTGCGCCGCCCACCGGCGCGTCGCGCCGGGTCAAAGAATATCGCATCGACCTCGGGGGTATCAAACTCGGTCAGGTCGGCCTCGACAAACTCGATTCGCTCGCCGACGCCGCAGACTCGGGCGTTTTCCCGCGCCATCGCGAGCCTCAAGGGGTCGCGGTCAACCGCCAACACTTGAGTAACCCCGGCAAGTCCGATTGCGTCCCCTCCGACGCCGCACGCAAGGTCCGCAACCCTGGAAAACCCGAAAAACCGCTCCGCCCGATACGCGGCGACGACCTCGCCCGAGGCCTGCTCAAGCGCTTCCCGGCTGAAAAACATCTCCCCGGCGCGGGAGAACTTGGCTCCGGCGCGCCGCCGAAGCATCGCCGTCTCAACCGCCGCCTCCACAAGCTCACGTGAGTGATCTTTTCGAAGGTCCACTATGAACTTCAGCAGATTGTCGTCTGAAATGTCCGACAAAGCAAGCCGCTCAAGCAGCCCGCGGCCCTGGTCGGATAGCAGCAGGTCAAAAGAAGATATGTCCATTATTGTTGAGATGGCTAGTGCGCGCTTTGGGTTGGAACCGCCTTACTCTTTCTCGCCCTCTGCTTCTTCCTCATCCTCGTCCTGCCCACCGATGATCCACTCAAGGCTGTCGGCGCTGGCTCGGTCGATGAAGAGCATCCCGTCCAAGTGATCGGTCTCGTGCTGAAAAACGCGCGCGAGGAGCCCTTCGGCGGTGATCCTGACCTTTTGGCCGTTTTCATCAAGACCGCTGATAGTCGCCGTATGTGCGCGAGAAACGTCCCCTTGCAGCCCGGGAATGCTCAGGCACCCCTCGGTTGAGACTTCCTTGCCGCTTTTCTTGGTGATCTTGCCGTTGATGATCACGTGAGGGCCTTCGCCGATATCGTAGACGAAAAGCCGAAGCGGAACCCCGATCTGGTTTGCAGCAAGCCCAACGCCGTTTGCCTCGTGCATGATCTCGAACATGTTCCCGATCAGCTCGCGGATCTCATCGGTGATCTCCTCGACCTCCCGAGTCGGCTCACTTAGAACCTTGCTGCCATATCTTACTATCTGTTCTGCACCCATATAAAACCTCTCTCCGGGGCTGGGGGCTGGAGGATAGGGGCTGGAACACCAGCCTCTAACCCCTAACCCCTAACCCATATTTAAAGCATTGTTGACGGATCGACGTCCACGACGACTTTCCGGCGCACTGATGGAAGTGCGTCCAGGGCCGAGCGAAGCGCCCTCATCAGGCTGCCACGATCCGGCGACTGAAATATCACGTGCCAGCGGTATTCTCCCCTGAGCTTCGCAACCGACGCCGGGACCGGGCCGCGCACGTCGATCGGCGCGCCACCCAGCACGCGCCTTTGAGTCACCCTGTCTGCAAGCTCGTTCAGGCGCTTGCGGCACTGGTTCTCGTCAGAATCCGCCGCAACCACGTTGACGATCGCCGAGAAGGGCGGATAGCTAAGCTCGCGCCGTATCTCGATCTCCTGCTCGTAAAAACTCTCGTAGTCATGCGCCGCAGCGGCGACTACGGCGTAGTGATCCGGGTTGAACGTCTGTACTACTACTTCGCCAGGATCGGTCCCACGTCCTGCACGACCTGCAACTTGACTTAACAGCTGAAATGTCCGCTCGCCCGCCCGAAAGTCCGGAACGTTCAAAGATGTGTCCGCGCTGATCACCCCAACCAGGGTCACACCGGGAAAATCGAGCCCCTTTGCGATCATCTGCGTGCCGACCAGAATGTCGGCCTCGCGGTGGCGAAACGCGTCGAGGATTGCCCCGTGCGAGCCCTTATGGGTGGTCGTGTCCCGGTCCATCCGAAGCACCCGAGCCTCAGGAAAGACCGACCGGACCTCCTCTTCGATTCTTTCCGTACCTATGCCAAACTTCCCGATCTTCATCCCGCCGCAGGTCGGGCAGACGGAAGGCGCGGGGTGCTCATAGTCGCAGTGATGGCACCGGGTCATCTTCTCAGCCGCGTGCAGCTTGAGCGAAACCGAGCAGTTCGGGCAGGTCGCCGTGTAGCCGCACTCCCGGCACAAGAGAAACGTCGCGTAAGCCCGCCTGTTCTGAAAGAGAATCACCTGATGGCCGCGTCCGAGCCGGTCCTTGATCCCGTCGGTCAGGCGCTCGGTAAAGATCGTCGCTTTGCCCTTCTGGAACTCATCGCGCAAGTCGGTGATCTCGACCTTGGGAAGCGGCCTGTTCGCGATTCGCTCTTTCAAAGCTACCAGACGGTATTTACCCGCTTTGGCGAGGTAATAGCTCTCAATCGCCGGGGTCGCACTCCCGAGCACCGCAAGCGCCCCCGACTGCCTGGCCCGCTGAAGGGCGACGTCGCGCCCGTGGTAGCGGGGGTCGGAGTCCTGCTTGTAGCTTGGCTCGTGCTCTTCGTCGACTATCACGAGGCCTAGGTTGTCCACCGGCGCAAAGATCGCCGAACGCGCGCCGAGGACGATGTCGACTTCCCCGTTCTGCGAGCGCGTCCACTCGTCAAAGCGCTCACCTGCCGAAAGCCCGCTGTGCAAGACCGCAACCCGGTCGCCAAAGCGCGTTCTAAATATGTTCAGTACCTGAGCCGTAAGCGATATTTCGGGTAAGAGCACAAGCGAGCGCTGCCCAAGAGCGGTCGCGTGCTCGATTGCGCGCAGGTAGACTTCGGTCTTGCCGCTTGCAGTCACCCCGTGAAGGAGCGTCGTGCCGTAGGCGCGGGTGTCGATGCCTTCGACGACCGCATCGAGCGCCCCCTGCTGAGCTGGGGTAAGCTCGTAATGTGCGGTAGATGCTACAAGAGTGTGCGCGACCCCCCGGCGAACGTTTAGCTTGGTGCGCCGCAGAATCCCCTTGGTGACAAGCCCCGCGACGACGCTTGCCGTAACCCCGGTCTCCGCGCAGATCTTGGAAGTCGGCCCCGTGCCATGCTCGAGCACATAGCGGAGCACCGCGACGCGTTTTGGAGAGCGGGACAGAGAATGAATCTCACTTTCTACCGCCTCATGGGATATCGCAAGCTCGACCGCCGGAACCAGAAGTTCCTTGCCCTCGGGGGGAACAAGCACGTAGTGGCGAACAAGCGCGCCCGACTTTTCAAGCTTCCTTACCTGCGCCATCGTAGACGAAGAGATCGCACGCACAGACTCAAGTGGAAGCGACCCACCAGCTTCGACAAGCGCGGTGACGACAGACGAATCAGGGGAGACCGAGGCGTCTAAGAGCTCGACCACACCCTTCACTTTGCACTGGATGACCCCGGGAAGCGCGGAGTGGGCGCAGCGGGAAAGCCCGCAGACGTAGCGGCGCGACATCCATGCGGCAAGCTCGATCAGGTCGTCTCCGAGGGTAATGGGGGAATCGATAACGGCGAGGATCGCCCGAATTCGTTCGACCGCGGGCGTGTCTTCAAAGCCAACGACGTAGCCGATCACCTGGCTTGTGCCAAAGGGGACAAGGACCGCCGCCCCGAGCTTCACCCTGTCCGCCAACTCCTCAGGGACCTGGTAGGAGTAGGCGTCCAGATAACTGGCGGCATCGGTATCGACGGCGACCCTGACGTACAATCTTGCGCTCCAAAAAACTATCAGCTTTCAGCGTACGTTCGTCCGGGGAATCCGTCCCCGGACGCTGTTTAGGGGGAATCTTTCCCCCGACTCAGTTATCGAGCATAGTTAATCTTTGGGTTGGCGGATAGAATCCGCGGAACGGGGTCGGGGGACGGATTCCCCCGACCAACGGGTATCAGCTGATAGCTCTAAATCCCGGCGTCGGCGCGCAGGGTGTCGGCCATGTCGGTCTCTTCCCACGGCACATCGAGATCGATTCGACCGAAGTGGCCGTAGGCTGCGGTCTGCTGGTATATCGGCCTGCGCAGGTTGAGCTTTCTGATAATCCCGCCCGGCGTGAGGTCGAAATACTTGCGAACCAACTCCATAATCTTGGTCTCAGGGATATTCTCTGTGCCAAATGCCTCGACCATAACTCCCATCGGCTCGGCCTCACCGATCGCGTAGGCGACCTCAAGCTCGCAGCGGTCCGCAAGCCCGGCGGCGACGATGTTTTTCGCTATATAGCGCATCATGTAAGCGGCCGAACGGTCAACCTTGGTCGGATCCTTGCCGGAGAAGCATCCTCCGCCGTGCCTTGCCATTCCACCGTAGGTGTCGACGATAATCTTGCGCCCGGTGAGCCCGGTGTCTCCCTGGGGGCCGCCGACCACAAACTGGCCGGTCGGGTTCACGTAGATATCGCAGGTGACGCCGTCGCAGATGTGTGCGAGCACCGGCTTGATAACCTGCTCGATGATATCCTCGCGGATCGTCGCCTGCGGGATGTTGGGCTGGTGCTGGGCCGATATGACAACCTTCTCAACTGCGACCGGCTTGCCGGCCTCGTAGCGAATAGTCACCTGGCTCTTGCCATCAGGCCTCAGGTAGCGGATGTCGCCGTTCTTGCGGACCTCGGCGAGTTTGCGGGAGAGCTTGTGCGCGAGCATGATCGGCATCGGCATAAGCTCGGGGGTATCGTTGCAGGCGTAGCCGAACATCATGCCCTGGTCGCCCGCGCCGCCGCTGTCGACGCCCATCGCGATATCCGGGGACTGCGACTGTATAGCCGTCAGCACGCCGCAGGTCTGGAAGTCGAACCCGTACTTGGCGCGGGTGTAGCCGACGCTCTCCAGGGTGCGCCGGACGATCTCGGGGATCTCCGCGTAAGCCGTCGTGGTGATCTCACCGGCTACGACGACGAGTCCCGTAGTAAGAAACGCCTCACAGGCCACGCGACCGGTCGGATCCTGGGCCAAAATGGCATCGAGAACGGCATCCGATATCTGGTCGGCAAGCTTATCTGGATGCCCCTCGGTTACTGATTCAGATGTGAACGAAAAATCTCTCTGCTTCAAACAGTTGCCTCCCTTGTAAATGGCGTTTTTCCCATTTACGCTCTCGTTGTGATGAAGACGGCAGCAGCGCGGGCTTTGCGCTGCGAGAGTCTTTATCACAACTCCCAAGTAAATGGCGCCTTATGCCATTTACGCTCTCGTTGTGACGAAGTCTTTGGCGACAGCAGTATGGTAAACACTGCTTTCGTCATCACAACTCCCAAAGGTTAGTCATGATATAATCGAATATCTCGTGGGCGACCTCGCGCTTTGACATCCTGGGGAGCGAGCTTATCTCACCCTGCCTCGGCATAAGAGTCACCGCGTTTGTGTTGCTGCCAAAGACACCTGCGGGATCCGAGACATCGTTTGCGACTATCAGGTCCAGGTTCTTTTCGACGAGCTTCTTTCTCGCGTTTTCGATAAGATCGTTTGTCTCGGCGGCAAAGCCGACAAGGACCCTGTCTCCCTTGATCTCTCCCAGATGCTTCAATATATCTTCGGTCTGTTCAAGCTCCAGCTTGAGCCAGTCCTGTTGCTTCTTCAGTTTGATGTCGCTCTTCTTCGCGGGACGGTAATCAGCTACAGCCGCGGCGGCGATGACGACATTTGCCGAGGCCACGTGGTCGAGCACCGCATGGTGCATCTCCTGGGCGGTCTGAACGTTTACAACACCGACGCCCCGGGGTTCGGTTAGCTCGGTTGGGCCGCTTACCAGCGTAACAGTCGCCCCGCGCGCTGCAGCAGCCTCAGCTATAGCATACCCCATTTTACCCGAAGAATAATTCGAGACATATCTAATCGGGTCAACGGGCTCGCGCGTCGGGCCTGCGGTGACAAGAACGTTCATCCCAACCATATCGCGCTTGCCGCCAAGAAGGGCGGACGTAACCGCAGCGACGATCGCGGCAGGCTCAGCCAAGCGCCCCACACCTTCATCGCCGCATGCGAGCAGCCCTTCGGTTGGTTCGACGAAGCTCCACCCCAGGCTCTTCAGGCGATCCATGTTACCGATCACTATGGGGTTGGTGTACATCCTCGTGTTCATCGCGGGCGCGATCAAGACGGGTCCACGCACGACCATCGCGGCGGTGGTGAGCATATCGTCGGCGATCCCGTTTGCGAGCTTTCCGATCAGGTTCGCAGTCGCCGGGGCCACGAGAAACAGGTCGGCCTTGTTGGGAAGCGACACGTGGACGATCTCATCCACCCTTGGCTCGTCCCACATACTTGTGATGACTGCGTTGTGGGTAAGTGCGCGAAAGGTCGCTTCACCCACAAGCTTGGTCGCCGAGTCGGTCATAATCACGTGAACATCGGCGCCGAGCTGGGTGAGCTTGCTCGCCACTTCGGCTGCCTTGTACGCCGCGATGCTCCCGGTCACACCGAGGATAATTGTCTTGCCCGCGAGGTCACTCCTGGGGCACGATCCTGCTGCGTTCTGCAACGATTACAGCCCTCAATTCTTCTACGGCTTTTTCCACCACGTCGTTTACTACCATATACTGATAGCACGGAAGGTACTGCAGCTCACTTTGCGCGTCGAGAAGACGCTTGGTCGCCTCGGACTCGTTTTCGGTGCCCCGCGACCGGAGCCTGCGTTCGAGTTCTTCGAGGCTCGGCGGCACGAGAAAAATCATCACGGCTTCGGGGATCTGTTTTTTGACCGAGATGCCACCCTGCACGTCGATCTTGAGCACCACGTCTCGCCCCTGTGCGGCCTGTTCGAGCACCCAGGATTTGGGGGTTCCATAGAGGTTGCCATGTACCTCGGCGAACTCCAGAAACTGCTGGTCGTCGACCATTCGCCTGAACTGGTCGACGGATAGAAAGTGATAGTCCCTGCCGGGCACTTCGGCGGGCCTTGGCGCTCGGGTGGTCGCAGTGACGCACTTATAAACGTCGGGACAGACCTTGACGAACTCCTCCAGCACCCGGTCTTTACCTACACCGGATGGCCCTGAAAGCACGATTACAAGCCCGGTTTTTCGCCGGTAGTCATTCCAGTTCAGCATTAATCCCTTTGGCGGCCAAAAACAGCGCAGCCGCGCGCAAAATCTGCGTGCCGAAGCGAAAAAACACGCTCAGAGCACGTTCGATTATAGCACGCGGCGGGGACATGGTCAATCTGCCGCGATGGCTCACGAGGTCGAGCCACGTCTATCCCAACCTGGCAGCCTCTGCAGCAATATGGCCCGCAAACGATGTGACGAAGGCCTTCATACTGGTCATCGACGAAAACTCAGAATACTCCCCGGTCTTGGCGGCGCTTTGGGGAGATGCTATCAGTGAAGCCGCTGTGTAGAGTTGCTCCTGAACCAGCTTCTGACATAGCAGATCATAACGATCGAGATATGAAGCGCCCTGGAAATCTGGAAAGATAGGAAAGTGTGGAGAGTTGGCACTGACCGGGGCACGTGACTTGGCAACATCCTCGACCATCATGATTCAGGCGACATAGGGCCTCGGTTGCTTGCCGAATGCGCCTTCCCGATAGGCGGTCCACAAGTCATGTGCGGTTCCTATTGCCTCTTCCGTTCTATTGTTAAAGTTGTTGCCGAAAGACGGGCCGACCTGGCTCTTCATTTCTATAGCGGCGATCAGTGCGCCTTTGTGCACAACAAGGAGGTCCCAAAGCTTGGTCGGGCGGAAGAACCCAGGCAGGGTGAGTAACGTTCGGCTCTGGTAAACCTCGGCGTGAGCAAGTCCGTTTGCAGACACAATATCGCGGATCAAGGCGATAAAGCCGTCCATATTCTTGCCTGCCGTAACCCCTGCACGTTCACCCTGATCATATCTGCCGGACTCGATCTGCTTTTGCCGGGCCATTTCGCGGTTGCCTCAAAAAGCCTTAACCGCCTCACTGCATTTTCGCTCATAGTCAACAACGTCGATCGCCATCTCTACTCTCCATTGCCTCCCAATACTGCGCGCTCATCTTCGCTCAATCCATAAAGTCTGAATACCGCCCTGTCACATGCCAGCGAGTTCCGCGACTCGGCGGCTTCAATCAACTCGCAGCGCAACTCATCTGCCACATCCTGCCAGTAAGGGATTCGGATGCGGCGCAAGTATTGCGCTTGAAATCGCAGGTAACCTCCACGCATCCTTGTCGAATAGTTCGCCACAAACAGCCGCGCGACGTTTGAAAGCAGAACCGCCTGCAGGGCGCGCAAGTTCCAAGTCGCAGACACAATGTAGTAAAGGTTATGGTGCGGATAAAACCGCCCCTCCTCATAGACTATATGCGCCTCGCCTTTGATATCTGGCACGAGTAGTTTGGGTTGTGCCGCGAGAGCCGGTGTTATCCTGTCGATAGTGCGATACCAGTGGGTCGGAGACTTTTGTGCGCAGTGGCGGGCGGCTATCACGCCCTTTCGTGTCTCCAAATACCGCGCAAGTCTCGGATAGTCGCTAAGGTCGACAAGACCTCCGTCCTCGGCAAATGGGTTCACGACGCCAAGACCACGCCATACAACTTCGCCGGACTGAATATCGCGGGTTGTAACCAAAGGCAGTTTCCGATCCGGCTCCACGTCCAGGGTCTCGTAATCCGAGATAAAGGCGTCGTCCGCTCCTGTAGCCACACCAATGCCCACCTTGCACCCAGCCCGTTCGAGAGACGGGAACTGCTCCTCAAGACGACGAAGAACCGAGATTTGGTCGGACGAATCCAGCAGCCACGGCTCAGAGCCTTTGACAACACCAGCGAGTTCACGCAAAGTCTCATCATCTGGTGTCAGTCGCTCCGCGCGCAGCTTCTTGGCAAGAGCATACAGTTGGGTACGATCAATAGTAGGACGATGAGCAACACGGGTCGGACCCTGTTTCTGTCTGCTGATGATGGTAATGGCGGGATATGCGCTCACTTCGCTGTGAAATGCGGGGGTGTTCACCATATCAACAAACACGTCCAAGCTGAAGCCGTCTGAGACAAGGTTGCGCAAGGGTCCACCATAGCGGTTCTTCGTCCATCGGTCAGCACAAATGAAGCCCAAACTGCCACCATTCTTGAGAACCAGCAGCGAACGCTCCATAAAGGCCACGTATATGTCAGCCCTGTCATACATAGTTTGATAGCGACTTCTATACTCGGCCAAGAGTGGGGCAGGAATCATCTCTTGGCGCACATACGGAGGGTTGCCGACGACGAAGTCAAACCTCTCGCCAAGTCGCTGCAGCAAGTAATCACCCTGCGAAAGCCAACGGTCAGCCAACTCTACAGCTAATCGTGACTCTATTCCTTCCCGGGTGATTTGCTCTATCACAGCCTGTCGAGTGCGCGCAAATGTCTCGTGATGAAGCTCAACAGCCACTATCGCATCGCCCAAGTTATCGACGACTGAATCTAACTGATGAGATTCCCGTCGCCAGGCGTCCAGCAGCCGGCCAATCACCGCGAGTAGGAAATCGCCACCCCCAAAAGAGGGCTCCAGAAGACACAATCTGTGGAGAGGTCTGTCAGGCGTGTATCCAACAAGATCGAGAATAAAATCAACTACTTCACGACGCGTGAATATTGCTCCACGTGCTTCCGCGCCACTGTTGGACGCAAGTTCCTCAACCGCATCCGAGACGGTCTTGGACGCGGCGGAGCACGGTTCTTCATAATAGTCGAATAAAGATGATTGTGTGAGTCCAGGCATAGTGCGCATTACTTTCTATAAAGGTATACGGACTCCTCTGACAGATAATCTCCCGTGGTGTCGCCGTAACGGAGCGTGTTCTTCATACTATGACACTTCGATGTGTAAGTGCCAACTTCCTTCAATCTAGCCTCTTATGGGTTCTCCGCGACGAACACAATCCGACCCCGCTGCCAATCCTTTACACCGTCTGCCCGTTGTGGTACACTTTAGTCAGTGATTCTATCTCAGCCGCGCACCCGGCAGGACGGGGTTGCGGCTTTTTTGTTGGGTGATTTTGATCGATGGCAGTTGAGATTCGTGCGGGGTCGGGTGTTTATGTGGTTACGGACGGGGATATCCGTTCTGACCGCTCGCACATCGATATCGCGCGTGCGGCTGTTGCAGGCGGCGCGAGCTGGGTCCAGCTTCGCGAAAAGTGCGCCTCCGACCGCGAACTGCTTGCGACTGCAATCGCCATTCGGGAGATAACCCAGGGCACGGGGACGATCTTTGTCGTCAACAACCGCGCCGATATCGCGCTTGCCTGCGGAGCCGACGGGCTGCATGTGGGTCAGGACGACCTGCCGGTCGTGGCGGCGAGGCTGATACTCGGACAAGGCGCGATCATCGGGGTCTCGGTCGGAAGCGTCGAAGAGGCGATTCGGGCAGAAGAAGAAGGCGCGGATTATGTCGCCGTCAGCCCGGTGTTCTCTACCCCGACCAAAGAGGATGCGGGGCCGGGGCTCGGGCTTGAGATGGTTCGAAAGATCAAATTGGCCGTAAGTGTGCACGTCTGCACGATCGGGGGGATCGGACCGGCGAACATCGCGGAGGTCGCGGCCTCCGGTGCGGACTCGGTGGCGGTGATATCGGCTGTGGTCTGCGCGCCTGATATGGCGGCGGCGGCTCAGTCGCTTGGTAAAGCTTTTAATAAAGGTAAGTGGGCCGACTCACTGGCCCGAAAGGATGATCTGGATTGACACAACTTGAAGCGGCGAGGGCCGGCAAGCTCACGCCTGAAATGATAGCAGTTGCAAAGGACGAGCAGGTCGATGAAAAGGTATTGATGGAGCGCATCGCCTCAGGCCGCGTCGTCATCCCCCACAACATCAACCGCGAACTTCGCGCCCCCCGGGGCGTTGGCGAGGGCCTGCGGGTCAAGGTAAACGCCAACATCGGCACATCAGCCGACTTCCCGGACCTCGAGCCCGAGCTTGAGAAGCTCCAGGCCGCAATCGACGCAGGCGCGGACGCCGTGATGGACCTCTCCACCGGCGGCGACATCACGGGAATCAGAAAAGAAGTGCTCGCCCGCTCCCCCGTCCAAATCGGCACCGTTCCGATGTACGAGGCAGCCGTAGCAGCGATCGACCGCAAGGGTTCGATCGTCGATATGAGCGCGGACGACATCTTCGCCGCAATCGAGCGCCAGGCCAAAGAAGGCGTCGACTTTGTAACCGTCCACTGCGGCGTCACCCAAGAGACTATCGGCAGGCTCCAGAAGCAGGGAAGGCTTACCGACGTCGTCAGTCGCGGCGGCGCGTTTCTCACCTGCTGGATGATCGCAAACGAGACCGAAAACCCACTTTACACACGCTTCGATGACCTGCTTGATATCTGCCGCAAGCACGATGTGACGCTTTCGCTCGGCGACGGACTTCGCCCCGGCTGCATTGCCGACGCGACCGACCGCGCACAGGTGCAGGAGTTGATAATCCTTGGCGAACTCGTCGACCGCTCCCGCGCCGCAGGCGTCCAGGCGATGGTCGAAGGCCCGGGGCATGTGCCGCTAAACCAGATCAGCGCGAACGTTTTGCTCCAAAAGCGCCTCTGCGACGGCGCGCCGTTCTATGTGCTTGGCCCACTTGTGACCGACATTGCGCCGGGTTACGATCACATCACCGCAGCAATCGGCGGGGCGATCGCGGCGATGTCGGGCGCTGACTTCCTCTGTTACGTGACCCCGACCGAGCACCTTGGCCTGCCGACCGTTGACGATGTGCGTGAGGGCGTGATGGCCTCAAGGATCGCCGGGCATGCCGCCGATATCGTCCGCGGAGTCCCCGGCGCGTTCGAGTGGGACAAGGCTATGTCCAAGGCCCGCAAAGACCTGGACTGGAAAAAGCAGCTTGAGCTCTGCATCGACCCGGTCAAGGCGCGAAGCATCCGCGAGCGTCGAGAGACCCACGCCGAAGCCGTCTGCTCTATGTGCAGCAGCTACTGCGCGATGAAGGTCGTTGAGGAGTATCTGGACAGCAGAAAGAGTAAGTAGCAGAGGTTAGGGGCTAGCAACTATCCGGAGACGCTTATGCTGACACGAATAATAACTGCAATAGTTGGAATTCCGATCGTACTTGCCCTGGTCTTCTGGCCGGGGGGATTGCCGTTTATGCTGTTGATCGGCGTTGCGGTGATCGTTGGAATGATCGAGTTCTACCGTGCGGCGCGCAGGGGCGGGTTTCGCCCGAACCGGATGCTTGGCGTCGTAGCGGCTGGGCTTGTGCTGTACTTCGGGCGCAAAGTGTCACCTGATATGATCTACATCGGCCCGACGCTTGTCGGGCTCGTGCTCATCTGTCTTGCCTACGAGCTTCTGCGGGACAACCGCAAGCCACTCGCAAACGTCGGCTCGACTCTTCTTGGCCTGGGGTACGTCTGCTGGCTTCTGATGCACTTCACTCTGCTTCGAGGGATCGACGGATCAGTCACAGTCGGACGCTGGACCGCCGAAACTGGCGCGTGGCTTGTGATGTTTGCGCTTCTCTGCACCTGGGCGCTTGATAGCGGCGCATATTTCGTCGGCAAGTTCTACGGGCGAAAGAAGCTTGCGCCAACGATCAGCCCAAACAAGACGGTGGAGGGTTCAGTCGCAGGTCTTGCCTGCTCGATCATAATCGGCGCGGTGCTCGGCGCTGCTTTGGGAATCCCTCAACCCCACGGGCTCGTGCTTGGCGCATTGATCGGAATAATCGGCCAGATCGGCGACCTCGCGGGTTCTGCGATCAAGCGCGAAGTCGGAGTAAAAGACTTCAGCAACCTACTCCCCGGCCACGGCGGCGTCCTCGACCGAGTCGACAGCCTGCTCTTCGTCGCTCCGGTAGTTTTCTACTACGTGACTATCGCGCTCAAGGGGTGGATGGGGTAGGTAGATCGACCTCGATCATCCGCACGCCTGGCACAACAGTGGCGACTGGAGGGGTAAAGTGGAGCTGGAGCGCTTCCGAGAGGTTTTCCAGCGCTTCTTCTTCAGTCTCACCATCGCTCGCCACGTCGACCTCCAGGCACTGGGCCACGTAGCAGTCTCCCTCTTTGGTTATACTTGCGGAAAAGGTCTGCTTCATAACTACCTCCATCGGGCATTATACCACAAACCAAAAAGGCCGCCCCAGTGTCGGATTAACTTGATTCTTGTGCATTGGTAACTGTTGCTACGAAGCATCGCACGCGGCAGATACCGATGGACAAAGTGCAATATTCAAGTTAAGCGTGCCCTAGGGCGGCCGATTGTTTTTTGCCTGGTAGCGGAGGTCGGACTCGAACCGACGACAACGCGGGTATGAACCGCGTGCTCTAACCAACTGAGCTACTCCGCCACGTAACTCGAATATTATAGCGCAGCCCTGGGTTTTGGTCAATACTTCGATTGCACTTCGTAGACCGCAACATTACCTGTTTCATAGGCCAAACGCACGTAAGGCGCGCGCCGCAGGTCAAAGAGGGTAGTGCCTGCGTATTCGCCGGGTCGTGCGGGATAGATGATCCACCTCGCACCGGTCGATTCCAGATACTCCCTCCGGGCAATGTCGGAAGTGCTGGGGGTGATGAAGCGCATCCACTCCCCGAGTTTCTTTCCATAGTCCGGAGTCTCACTCCAGTGACCGAAGTAGACAGTCCTGCCCGCAATCGCCGGGACGAAGAGCGAAATCTCTCTTGAGGCAAGAACCGTGTCGCGCTCGCCCGAGTAATCTCTAATCCACCGAAGCGCGCTTACTTCTGAGTTGGACAGATACGCGGGGTAGAGCGGCGCTGTGACGCCCGATTGCAGCATCCCGATGTCCCGGCTCATAAACACGAGGTTCGACGGCGCAAGAAGTATCAGAATGATCAACGCGGCCACCTTGGACCTGCTCTTTGTCGCGATCCAGGCGATTCCCGCGCAGGCGAGGATCGCGATCGGCAGGTGAAGCCCCATCGCAAGCTTCCTCTGCTGAGCAAAGGGCAGGTAGGGGAGCAGAAAGCCGACGACCGCCCAAACGACCAAAATCATTCCCCGCCGCTCGCGCAGGGCAAGCCTTGCACCTATCACCCCGAGCACTATCAAGAGCCCGAAACCTGCGAGGTACGCCCAAACCACGGGTGACGGTGCGGCGGTCTCTACCCGAGCACGGAAGACCTCGACGCTTCGGTATAGATAGAACTGGTAGGCGACCGATGGAAGCGCGATTGCGGCGGCCACGAGGCTTTGCAGAGCCAGTTTCGGGGGCAACTGTCGACTGATCATCCGAACCAGAAGGTAGCTTGCCCACACCGCCCCGACGGTCAAGACGTCGTAGGTGTGGACGTTTCCAAGGATCAGGAGCATCAGTCCGGCAAGCCCAGCGTCCCGCCACCGCCCTGTTTCTTCGAGACTCTGCAAAAAGTGAAGCGCGGCAAGCATCAAGACGAGGCCCGCTAAAAAGAGCGGGTTCAGGTAAATTGAAAGAAATGTGATAGCCTCAGGCTGCCAGAGGTCGACCGATCCCGCGTGCCCCTGCACCTTGGGAAGAATCCACCCAAGCCCCGAACCAAGGCCAACGACCGGCACGACAAGGGCGCGGGCGCGCGAGTCAGACAGGAACCTCGCAGCAAACCGCCACACCAGCGCCAGCAGCCCGACCCCGAGCACGACGCGCGCGAGGTGGAGCACTGCCGCCGCAGACATCCCTGTCAGGCGCGAGATGGCTCCAAGCAGCGCGAAAAGCAGGTTGAACTGAAGCGCGCTCTGGGGCTCTGGTGTGTAGAGGTTGCGGTAGAACACGTGCCCGTCGGCGACCTGCCGCACCCAGGACGAGTAGACGCATGCGTCGTCGATGTTGTAGGTGAACCCCGCAAACATCCCGTCGCCTGGAGCAAGAAGCATCCCCGCAAGGTAAGGCACGGAGGCCAAAAGCACTATCAGGCACGCCCAGACGAGCGCCATCTTCAGGCCCGAGCCGTCTTTCACGCACGCCTCCCGGCTAACGCCATCCCACCGGCGCCAGCTATAACCGCGAGGCCAATGAGCCCGAGAAACACCCCGATCTGGAAGCTCTCCGGCTCATACCGGAAGACGACCGACTGGGTCCCAGGCTCGACTGCAACCGAGCGAAACACACCATCCGCAGGCGTTACGGGGCGCTCCTCGCCCTCGACGTAAGCCTTCCAGCCGGGATAAAACGCGTCGGCCAATACCACACGGGCGGGCCGATCGGTCTCGGCGACCACCACGACGCTGTTTGTCGAGCGGTCAGCCACCCACGACCTGTATACGGGCTTGATGGGGTCGTTGTCGGCGGGCACTAGGTAGGTCTTTCGGTATGGGCCAAACGCCGTTCGCCGGTAGATGAGCACATCGCCGGTCCGCGCGACCCGTTCGAGCCCCCGAGCGCCAAGCGGCTCCCTGGAGAGCACCAAACCGGCCATTCCCTGCGGCCAATCGGGGGTGTAGCGGGGGATAAGGAGCATATTGCCGTTCTCTCGCGGGCTTGAGTCCGTCCCAAGCGTGCGGTCGACAAACTGCTTGTAGTTGCGGTAAAAGAGCGAATCGTACCCCTGCACGTCGCAGAGCCCGAAGACGGTCGCGGCGTTTGGAGGAAGCAGCGCGCCGGGGTTCTCGAAAAGGCTCCAACGCGGGTTGATCGGCATCACGCGCGCGTCACCGGCATTGCTCACGAGCCAGTCGGTAAGACCCGTCCGGGGGTAGACTTGCTCCACACGCGAGACCGGGTTAAATCCCATGCCAAAGGTGAAGAGATCGGCGACGATCACAGAGATCGCAAGAAACGCGAAAAACCCCTTGGGGAGCTGCCCGGCGGTGTAGATAGTCATCACTCCGAGCGAGCCCAGGAGCATCACTCCAAAGAGCACGTACTGAGGGAGCGCCGCGGAAACGATCTGTCGGGGGTCGACCCCAAGCGACTGCAGACCGCCGGAGGTGATCGTCTGGCAGGCGAGGAAGAGTATCGCAAAGACCGCTCCGCCGATCGCAAGCGCGCGCCAGCCCTGTTTCCGACCCGTCGCCCGGTACTCCTCAAGCGCGAGTTGGGAGAACCAGTGCGCTCCGTAGCCCGCAAGCATCGCAATGGAGAAACAGAAGAGCACAATCACCCTGTTAGGCCCGCCAAGCGAGCTTGTCCCCGGCACGAGGTAGTAGAACGGGAGATTGAACGGCGTCCCCACCGCGAGCAGGAACGAGATGACCGCAAGCAGCAGGAAATATCCGGCTGCGCGCCAGCGAAGGGCGAAAACCGCGCCAAGAATCGCAAAGAGCAACGGCATAATGCCGACGTACATGCCGTACTCCATAAAGTTTGCGGCGCTTCCGCCGAAGTAGCCGCCGGGCGCGGAGGGGTTTCCATAGAAGTTCGGGACGAAAAGCGTCATCGTATGCCGAAGGGGAATCGCGTTCTTGAGATAGCTTGCGTAGCCTGCGGCGGTTGCCTCGCGCACCCGGTGGGAAAGCCCCGCGAGTTCGAGCGTGGGGAGCACCTGTGGAGCGGCGACCAGGAATGCGACCGCGAAACAGACGAGTCCGAGTTTTATCGCTCGCGTGATTGACTCCGCGCCGTCGACTCTCACCCTTGACACTCCAAGCCACACCCACCAACTCGCCGCGGCAAAGGCAACGTAGGAGGCTATCTGGAAGTGCCCCGCAAGGATCGCGACCCCAAGAGCCGCGCCCGCGAAGACCGCGTGAACGATCCCGGTCCTGTCCCACGCGCGAAGGATTAGATAAAGCACCAGCGGAAGCCACGTCGCGACGTTTACAAGCGTCGGAAGCTCAAGCCAGAGCACCATAAACGCGCTGAAGGCGAACGTCACCCCCGACACCGTCGCCCCGAAGCGGCCTACCCCAAGTGCACGGGCGAGCAGGAAGGTGAACGCGCCTGCAAGAAACAGGTGGATCATCGCCGAGAGGCCAAAGGCGCGCACGGGCTCAAAAAGGATGAACAAGATATTCAGCGGGTAAAGCGGCGCGGTCTGGGCATTTGCGAGAAACGGGGTCCCGCAGAACTGGTAGGGGTTCCAAAGCGGGATCATCCCCTCATCGACAACCGACCTGTGCAGGTGGACCCTCCAGGGGTAGAACTGGGCGATCCCGTCCCACATCAGCGGGTTCCACTGCGGCTGGGTTGCGCTGTGGGAGGCGTTCCAGGGGCTCATCGCACTTAAGTACCGGGCCGGTAGGAGCGCGTAGCCGGGCCTTAGCGCCGGGTAGAGGAACACCACCGCAAGAATAAGAAGAATTATGACAGGCGCAGCGCGCCGAAGCCGTTCCGTTCGGTCCGTAGCGCCCGCCTCCTAGCGTTTCCCGAGGCCCATGCCGATCAGGCTGACCCCCGAGACTATAAAGAATATCCCCACCATCGCCGGCCACCTCACCTGCTCGCCAAGGAGCTTGGGCGAAAGGGCGACGACGAGCACATAGCTCAGGCTGATCATCGGGTAGGCGATGCTCAGGGGGGCCTTTTTGAGGATCATCATCCAGATGATCGAGCTTATCCCGTAGCAGGCAAACCCCATAAAGACCATGGGATGTCCAATTGCCTTGAGGGCTCCAAGAACCGCCGCCGCTCCGACGTCTTTGCTTCCACCGGTGAGCATCAGCCCTTTTTTAAGAAGAAACTGCCCCGTAGTTCCAAGACAGACGCTCACAAGGAGCATGGCAATAGGTGAAGACGTAAACGCAGAAAACCCCAACTCAGGCACCCCGCCGATCTATTGTTTCAATCAGATATAACCCGCGCGCGAGATCGTAAACCATCGCCGCAGGCTCGACTTTTCTACGATATTCTATCACATTTTGGAGGATGGCGGTTAACTCAGCAGTTCTTTCAGCTTGGCGGGCGCGATATCAGCGTCTTTGAGGATACTCAGCAAGACTTTTGGATGAAGGATTTTGCCCTGGTGAAATGGCACAGTGACGCGCCGACCGGCGGCGTTTCGATATATCTTATGGCTGCCGCTCTGGCGCGCAAAGACGAAATCAAGTTGCTCCAGAACCCTGATAATCTCTCCCGCCGTAACCCTTGGCAGCTTCTCGGTCATACAGCCACCTTGAGGGTGGTGAGAGACACCTGTCCATATTGTGTGATCGGTTCCCCTGCCTCCAGCCGATCATCAACATGAAGCCGAATGGCGTCTTCTATGTTCTTGACGACATCTTCATAAGTGTCGCCCTGGGTGTAGCAGCCATCCAGTTCAGCACAGAAGGCATAATAGCCATCCTGGTCTTTTTCGATAACAACAGTGAAGCTGTATTCCATAGTTCCTCCTAAACGTAGTGAATGCCACATTCAAGCAGGTACATTTTACCACATCTGGAGTCGTCGTTCCGCCAAATACAACTTTACACTTCGCACATTACGCTTTACACTGTCCCTATGAAGACAGAACTCGAAAAGATGCTATCGGGTGAGCTTTACGTGGCCGCCGACCCGGAGCTTTCGGCGATGCGCAGGCGCTGCCGGGAGCTTACGTACCGGTTCAACAATTGCCCGGACGAGATCGAGCGCGAGGTGATGCTTCGCGAGCTCCTTGGCCGTGTTGGGTCGAAAGTTGAGGTAGAGCCGCCGTTTCGCTGCGACTACGGCTCAAACATCTTCTTCGGGGAGAACGTGTACGTAAACTTCAACTGCGTGATCCTCGACTGCGCGGAGGTGCGAATCGGCGACAACGTGATGCTCGCGCCAAATGTGCAGATTTACGCCGCCCACCACCCAATCGACGCCTTCCAACGCATCAAAGGCCCTGAGCTCGCGAGCCCGATCACAATCGGCAACAACGTCTGGATCGGCGGCGGCTCAATCATTCTGCCCGGGGTGACGTTCGGGGACAACACCACAATCGGCGCGGGGTCGGTCGTCACGAAAGACATACCCGCGGGCGTGGTCGCGGCGGGAAACCCGGCGCGGGTTATCAGAAAGCTCTACCAGGAGGTATAACATGCTCGAAAAAGTCGATCTTTCACAGAAAATCAGCCGTGAGGAGTATGAAAAGCAGCTCGACGAGGTGCAGCTCAGACTCATCAAGCTTCAGCAGCAGGTCAGAAATCAGGGGCTGCCGGTCTGTGTGATGTATGAGGGGTGGGACGCAAGCGGCAAAGGCGGGAGCATCCTCAGGATCACAGAAAAGCTCGACCCGCGCGGCTACCGGGTGTGGCCGATCGGTGCGCCAAACGAGATTGAGCGGCTATATAACTACCTCTGGCGCTTCTTCACCAGGCTTCCGGCAAAGGGGGAACTCGCCATATTTGACCGGAGCTGGTACGGGCGAGTGCTCGTCGAGCGGGTCGAGAAGTTTGCCAAGAAAGACGAGTGGAAGCGCGCCTACGACGAGATCAACGACTTTGAGCGCTTGATCATAGACAACGGTACGGTGCTTGTGAAGTTCTGGATGCAGATCAGCAAGGACGAACAGCTCAGGCGCTTTGAGGAACGCAAGAACGACCCGTTCAGGCAGTGGAAGATCGGACCCGACGACTGGCGGAACCGCGACAAGTGGGACGAGTATTTGAAAGCAGCCGAGGAGATGTTCGAGCAGACAAGCACCAAACACTCGCCGTGGAACATCATCCCGGCTGAAAACAAACACTACGCGCGAATCGAGACGGCCAAGGTAGTCGCGAGCGCGATCGAAGACGGGTTAGAGCGGCTTCTCGCTGATCCTTGAGCCGTGTCTTGGGTACATTTCGGGCGTCGGCTTGGTCTTTCGCACTACGACCAGCGTGCGGCCCACATCGGTGCCGGGGAGCGTCAGGCGGATTATCTCAGGGGGACATCCGCCGAGCGTGGCGATCCCGAGCCTCGCAGCGGCGACTTCGGCGGTGACGTCCGGGCCTTTCATCGCGATGAACTTACCGCGCTCCTTTGCAAGAGGCAGGCAGTATTCGGCGAGGATCCGCAGGTCGGCTACCGCTCGGGCGACGACTATGGCGTAGTGTCCGCGGTGCTTGGATAGGCGCCCAGCATCCTCGGCCCTAGCGTGCAAGACGCGGATTCGCTCCTTGTCGCCACCGAACACGGTGTCGCGGACGGCTTCGAGGAAGGTCAGGCGCTTCTTGGTGGAGTCGATCAGGGTTACCTGTAGGTCGGGGCGCACGATCGCGAGCGGGAGGCCGGGAAAGCCCGCGCCGGTGCCTACATCGGCGACCGTAGCGCACTTGGGGATGACCCCCGCGCGCAGACAGGTGAGTGAGTCGACGTGGTGCTTGATGGCGATCTCGTAGGGTTCGGTGATCCCGGTCAGGTTCATCTTTTTATTCCACTCAAGGAGCAGATCCGTATATTGTCGGAACTGCTCGAGCTGCTCCGGGGTGATCTCGACGCCGAGTTCGCGTGCGCCACTTACCAAAAGTTCTTCCATGTAGCCTCCGATTGCTGATAGACCATTGTAACCTCTGCGCAGGGGTTGGCGCAAGCGGCGGACGGACCAAACGAACTGCGGAAAATGCGGCTTTCCGCAAAACGAACTCACGCTTGGCTTGAGCGTGGGGGGATTTCGTTTTGTCGGTTTTTGTCGGGTTGGGGCTTTGGGCTCTCTTGGCTTTTGAACCACTGAGGTTATGAAGGTTTTGAGGGCACTGAATGTCTTCACTTGGTGGTTTCTCCTTTCTGGTGAGTGGGCTGTGGTGGTGGGTGTATTGCCGCTGGATGGCTTCGGGGTTGGTTTGGGAGTGCGCCGTCTAGACGGCGCACTCCAAAAAGTATTTC
>JBBRAE010000005.1:0-156880 GCA_038207085.1 Armatimonadota bacterium | reverse complement strand
GGACGGGTAGCGGAGGTTATGCCTGACGAAGGGGTCGTCGTCGAGACTGAGGCTGCGATGATTCAGGGGATATTCGGCGTCGGTGGCGAGCGAACGGGCGAGATTCGAGTGCTTGTCTCGGACCCGGACGCGCCGCTCACCCCGGAGATGATCAGCCCCGAACACGCGGGCAAGGTGATAGTCGGGGGCTCGAACATTTCGGGTGCGGCTCTTAAGCGGGCGCTTGAGTGCCGGGTCGCGGGGGTAGTCGTCGGCGCGATCATCGACCGGGACCTGATAGACTTTTTGGGCTACGACATCGGCGTTGCGATCACGGGGCAGGAGGATATCATCACCACCCTGATCGTCACCGAAGGCTTCGGCTCGATCCGTATGGCCGAGCGCACGTTCAAGCTGCTCCGCGACCTTGAAGGGCGGCAGGCGTCGATCAACGGGGCGACCCAGATTCGCGCGGGGGTGATCCGACCCGAGATCATCGTCCCGACCGCCGATCAGAGTTCAGGAAACGAGGCCGCCGACCCCGTGCAGACCCTTGAAGTGGGAAGCCACATCCGCGCGATCCGCGAGCCCTACTTCGGGCAACTCGGCACAGTGACCGGGCTTCCGTCCGAACCCGTAGTCGTCCCCTCAGGCTCGACGGTGCGGGTGCTGGAGGCGGAGCTAGCCGATGGGCAAAGGGTGGTTATACCGAGGGCGAACGTGGAGATTATCGCCGAGTAGCGACTGGTTTGGTGGAGCTACCTTGATTGGCTCGTGTCGAGGGTTTGGGTTGAGCGCACGTTTCGAGAGCCTCAACGTGATTAGATTTAGATTGATCTATAGTAACTACTCAGGCCATGGACGGCAGCGTGTGTCAGAGTCCGCGTTTCAGGCGAAGTCCGGTGATCGCGGCAATCCTTGAAAGACGGTCTGTAGTACGGCCAAAGCATTGTGTCCATGCTTTTTCATTGTCGAGTGGTAGCCGCGTATACATCCGAACATTCACGCTCTTCGTGAATAATGCAGGCTAGTCAGTAGTTTTGGGATTGCCCGTAGGCACGGGCAATCCCCTGGATTTATTCATTAGATTGCCTGCTTGATCGCTTCTTCCACCCCCGAGGCGCGTTCTCTTACCGAGTGCGCGAGGCAGCCGATTCGCACCCTGGCCTTGTGCGAGCCTTCGGCGAGGTTGTGGCGGATATCGGTGCCGGGACGAGGGGTGAGTATAAGCCCGGCGACCGCGCCTATCGACGCCCCAAGAATGATCCCGATGATGAAGCTTTTGTTCATTGCGCTCTCCTGTCTAGCTGCTAGTATATCCAACTATATACCCAGGTCAGGCGTTTGGATCACAGGTTTTAACAGATGAGTTTCTCTTTCTCCGACGGACTAGCAAAGCATAATTCACGCTCCTCGTGAATTATGCAGGCTAAAAGCCAAGAGTCTCAATAATCGTTGGAGAAGGCCTGACAGCATTTGACGAGATGGTCCAGGCGCCGTTTGCGAGTTCGGCGGCGGCAGGCAGGGTGTTCTCGCGGTTTGAGGCTAGGGTGGCAAGCGGTTCCCCGGCTTGGACGGGGTCCCCGGTCTTTTTGTGGAGCAGAACCCCGGCGCTTGGGTCAATCACGTCGCCCAAGCGCAGCCTTCCCGTGCCAAGAAGCGAGGCGGCCTGGGCAATCGACTCGGCGTCGAGGGATTGGACGTTTCCCGTTGACTGACAGATGACTTCAAGCCTCGCAAGCGGCTGGGGAAGCATGCCCGAGTCGTCGACCACGCCCGCATCGCCTCCCTGTGCCCTGATCCACTGCCGAAGCTTCTCAATCGCCGCTCCCGAGTGTAGAATCTCGGACATTGTGGCGCGCGAGGAGTCGAGCGGGCTCGCTGTCGCTGCGGAGTGGAGCATAGCCGCAAGGTCTAGCGAAAGATCAGTAAGGTCAGTGGGGCCTGAGCCGTGGAGCGTCGCGATCGCCTCCGCGACCTCGTTTGCGTTTCCCACCGCGCGCCCGAGGGGCTCGTCCATTCCCGTGATCACCGCGATGGTGCGACGTCCTGCCGCACGCCCGATCTCGATCATGGTCTGAGCAAGCGTTCTGGCGCTCTCGATATCGTGGACAAACGCGCCACGCCCGACTTTTATATCCAAAATGATCGTCCTCGCGCCGCATGCGAGCTTCTTGCTCATCACGCTTGCGGCGATCAGTGGGACACAGTCGACGGTCGCGGTGACGTCTCGAAGCGCATAGATCTTTTTGTCGGCGGGAACGAGGTTCGCCGTCTGGCCCGCGAGAGCGCAGCCGATCCGCTTCGCCTGGTCGAGAAACTCTTCCCTTGTGAGGCTTGTGCGGAAGCCGGGGATCGCTTCGAGCTTGTCGATCGTCCCACCCGTCAGGCCAAGTCCCCTCCCGGACATCTTGGCGACCGTGAGGCCCGCGCATGCGAGCAGGGGGACAATCACCAGCGTCGTTTTGTCGCCGACGCCACCCGTGCTGTGCTTGTCGACAGTGGGGCCTGGGAGCCCTAGGAGGTCGATCGTCTCGCCCGAGGCGACCATCGCCTCAGTTAGCGCGAGCGTTTCGTCTGGCTCCAGCCCGTTAATGCACACGGCCATAAGCCATGCCGACATCTGGTAGTCGGCGACCTCGCCCGCGACGAAGCCTTCGATCAGGCGACGGATTTCGCCTGAGGTGTGTCGCTCCCCTCGGCGTTTTCTTGATAGGATGTCGAAGGTGGTCATCAGCGGCGATACACATCCGATCTTGGGCCGATTTTATAAACTCTTACGGTGCGTGAGTCGTCGTCGATCACATAGAGAACCCGGTAGTCGCCGACTCTTATTCGCCATCCCTGCCCCTCTTTCCCCTCAAGCTTGAGAGCGCCTTTTGGACGAGGGTCAATCGATAGTGCCGTCAGTTTGGTGTCTATTCTGCGCAGCACGTCCGGCGCAAGCTTTAGCAGTTCCCGCTCCGCGGCGCTAGATAGGATGACCGGGTACGTCATAGCTGACCGGACTGTTTGAGTTCTGCTCTGATCTGTTCATAAGGACGAAAGTCCTTTTCCTCTCGGATGGCAGTGTCAAGTGCGAGCGCGTCCTCTAGGTCCTCAAGATGGGCGATCAGACGGTTATAGGCTTTGATATCAAGGACTACGGCGGTCTTTCGTCCTCTGTCGTCTACAAGATATTTTTCGTTTGGTCTCAACACTGTCTTTGCACCTCTCATTGTCTTCCACTGTATTATACGACAAAAGTGCGGATTATCAATGGTCTGCTGTTCGGGATGTGACCAAGTGTCAGTTTGACGGCTTACGTGATGGATTGTATCATGAATTGGTTAGTTGGAGGAGTGCAATCAATTGTCTACTGATGTTAAATACTGCGCGAAACACCCCAAGGTGGAGACGGCTATCACTTGCCCAACTTGCGGGGTGGCGATTTGTCCGGATTGTATGGTGGTGACACCCGTTGGTATGAAGTGCCGGGAGTGTGGGCTGCAGCGGGGCGGGACGCTCTTTAAAGTCAAACCCGCGAGGCTTGCTCTCGCCTTTCTGGTCGCGATTGTGGCAGGGCTAGTCGCGGGGATGCTTGGGAGGATCGGCTTTCTGGTGATTTTCATCGGGACCGCCTACGGGTACTTCGCAGGAACGGTTATTATGAAGGCTGCTGGGATGAAGCGCGGGGTCAAGATGGAGATCACAGCAGGGCTCGGGATGGTCCTCGGGGCGCTTGCCTTTAAGCTCGGACCGACCGTTGCCGACGGGTTTGCTCTTTTGCGGCTCTTTGATCCGTGGTTTATCCTTGCTGTGGTGATCTCGACTGCCTGCGCCGTGTCGAAGATTCGCTATCTTTAGCATTGACGAGGGAGCACGCTGTCGCTAGAATTACGGCAGAGGTTCGTTTTTATGAAGATCAAGATTATTGCATGCGAAGTTCTTACCCGCGAGATCTGCCTGGCTGCATCCGGGAGCAGGCACGTGTTTTCTCTTGCGTTTATGCCCTTTGGGCTCCACGGCACCCCCGACAAGCTTCGGGAAAGGCTCCAGGCTGAGATCGACTCGGCGAGCGCCGAAGGGTTTGACACAATCGTCCTTGGGTACGGCCTGTGCAGCAGGGGAACGGCGGAGCTTGTCGCCCAAAACGTGCCCGTAGTGATCCCCAGAGCCCACGACTGCATCACGCTCTTTTTGGGCTCCCGCGAGCGGTATAACCGGGAGTTTATCGATAACCCCGGCACCTACTACTATAGCGCGGGCTGGATCGAGCGAAGTGAAGGGGAGATCGAGCAGGGGTACATCGCAGATCAGAAAGAGAAGGCCGCCGAGGAGCGTTACAAGGAGTACGTAGAGAAGTACGGCGAGGACAACGCGCGGTTCCTGCTAGAGCAGGAGCAGACGTGGCTCTCTCACTACTCCCAGGCGAGCCTGATAGATACCGGCGTCGGATGTATCGACGACTACCGCGAGTTCACCCAGAGAATCGCTGCGGCCCACAGCTGGGAGTATCAGGAGATGCCTGGCGACGCCTCGCTTATCGACCGAATCGCCGCAGCGGACTTTACAGGCGGGGATTTTCTCGTGGTTGAGCCGGGACAGAAGGTAGTTGAGACGTTTGACGAGTGGGTGATCGCGGCGGAGTAAGAGAGGGCGGACACATTGGTCCGCCCCTACGGGTGTTCGGGATCTTTGTCCCAAGCCTGATATCGTCGAGTTCGTTCTGATCTTGAACTACTCGCTCATAGTAGTCGCGCTGCCAAAGCTTGCCGTCGAATCTCGACCACACTGGGTAGGGGCGGACCAATGTGTCCGCCCTCTTTCGGGGCACGTACAGCTTCAGATTGAGCCACGCCAAGCCGGAGAGAGATGATCCCGTGGATGTGGTTCGGCATTACCACAAACTCATCGGTCTCAACAGGCGTGAAAGCAATGTTGAGGTTATCCCACCACTCTGTTATCATCCGCCGGTCGTTCTGTAATCGAACTCCTTCAGCCGGATGGAGCGCCTGTGGTGAATGTCTGGGTTGTATTGTTCCAAGGCGGGCTCTCTTATTGCACGGAGCATCTGACCACTTGCCCGTAGATTTTCGGTGGCCGGGAGAGGGCAGACACATTGGTCTGCCCCTACGCAATACCGGCAGTTAGTAACTTATCTTCACCGTCTTAATCTCGAATGGGGCCATCTCCATTCGCATCTCGTTTTCTTCGAGGTTGAGCTCGGTTGGGTTTTTCTCCATTAGATCGCACTCGGCGGCGGACTGAATCGGGAAACCGGCTCTGATACCCACCGGGCCTCGGCGGTTGTAGGCTTCATACAGGCGGATGACGATTGCATTGTCGTCTTCTGCCTTTTTTATTGTGTCGAGGACCACGTGGTCGGTGTCTACGGTGAACCAACTCGCCTCAGTCGGGAGTTTCCCCTCGTGCGGGCTGGTCAGGAAGGCATGCATTGGCACGTTCAGGTCGTAGGCCATCCACATCGTATCGCCTGCGGCATAGTCGCCCGCGTGCGGGTAGATCGAGTAGATCATCCTGTGGTGGCCGAGGTCGGCTGTCGGGTCCGGGTCGACCGGTCCGCGCAGCAGCGTCAGTCGCATTACGCCGTCCCTTATGTCGTGGCCGTATTTGCAGTCGTTTAGCAGGCTCACTCCGTAGTTGCCTTCACTTAGGTCAGCCCACCTGTGGCCGCAGACCTCAAACTTGGCGAAGTCCCAGCTCGTGGACGCATGCGTTGGGCGCTCCACGTTGCCGAACTGTATCTCGTAGCGGGCCTTGTCTGCATTGATATCGACCGGGAAGGCGACTTTGAGCATCATCTTGCGCTCCTGCCAGTCCACTTCGGTCACAAAGTCGAGCCTTGGGATATCTGCGTAGATCACGATCTTTTGCTCGATTCGCGAGCCTCCGAAGCGGCGGACGACTCTGAGTGATCCGAATAGCGGGCCTTCTTCTGCGACTTCGATCGACTCAAGCTCTGAGAGAACCTGGGTCTTCTCGTCGAAGAAGAAGTCAACGTCCCAAGCTTCGTAGTAGATCGGTTTGTCTTCCATCAGTTGAAGCTCGTTTGCTCTCGCTCCCTCGGGGACGATCTCACGCTCGGCTGCCTTGTCGAAGATCGAGATGATCATACCCGACTCATCAAGCTCGACGGTGAAAAAGTCGTTTTCAAGGATGGTCGGGGTGACGATCAACAGACCTTCACGCTCGGGCTCCTCGTCGTGATGGTGGCCACAGCCGCATTCGCTGCCGCACCCGCAGGAGTCGTCCTGCTCCTCTTCTTCGACCACTTCAACGTCTTCTTCTTCGGTGTCGATCAAGTCAGCGTCGATCAGGCGGTAGGTGATGTAGCCGCAGCCCGGCGCGCATGCCAGAAAGCCGATTCGCTTGCCGTCAGTGGAGATTTGAGAGGGAACGAGGTCGCCTTCTCCGTCGACCACCGCGTAGTCGCCTTCGTCTGGGAGTTCGACCGATGTGACGGACATTCTGGGAACCGAAAGCGTGTTGAAGACTACGATCGGGTGGCCCTCGCCTGTGGTGTCGATGTTCTCAATCAGGAACGAGGCGGCCTGCTCTATCGCCGCTCCGGCAAGGGACTTGACCTCAGCGTAGTCGACGTCGGCGTCCTTGTAGACTGCGGCGACCGAGCTTCCGGGGATTACGTCGTGGAACTGGTTCTTGAGAAGAATCTTCCAAGCCTGGTTCAGATCGTCCTGGGGGTAGTCGCGCCCAAGGAGCATCGCGACCGAGGAGAGCATCTCCGCGTCCCGGAGCATAAACTCGCACTTGCGGTTGTTATACTTGGTGCGCGCCTGTGTGGTGTAGGTGCCCCGGTGCAGCTCAAGATAGAGCTCGCCCTGCCAGGTCGGGAAAGTGTCCGACTCGGCGTCGAGCTTCTCGAAAAAGTCGTGTCCGCGCCCGGGCGTGAGCTTCGGGAGCCCCTCAAGGTCACGGGCGAGATCGAGATGGGTCAGGTGGTCTTTGTTCGCCCCGCCTCCGCCGTCGCCCCAGCCGTACTGCAACATAGCGATTGATGAGCGGTCCTTTTCACGGTACTCGGATTGGCTTTTGAGAAGCTGAACCGGGATTATCTCGCTGTTGTAGTCGCCGTTTGGCGGGCAGTGGGTGAGAATCTTTGTGCCGTCGATCCCCTGCCACCAGAAGCTCGAATACGGGAACTTGTTGAACTGGCTCCAAGAGAGCTTGATCGTCGTAAAGTAGTCTACGCCCGCTTTCTTCAGGATCTGAGGGAGCGCTGCCGAGTAGCCGAATACGTCCGGGAGCCAGAGCACGTTTGTGTCGACCCCGAACTCAGACTCAAAGAACCGTTTGCCGAACAGACACTGGCGAACCAGCGACTCGCCGCTTGTGACGTTGGTGTCGGGCTCGACCCACATCGCCCCGATCGGCTCCCAGCGGCCTTCTGCGACGCGCGCCTTGATTCGCTCGTAAAGCTCGGGCCATGCATCTTTGGTGAACTCGTAGAGCTGGGGCTGGCTCTGGCTGAAGATGTAGTTTGGGAACTGGTCCATCAGCCGATCAACGGTCGAGAACGTTCGCGAGCACTTTCGCACCGTCTCAGCATAGGGCCAAAGCCATGCGGTGTCTATGTGCGAGTGGCCGCAGCAGGTGAACTCAAGCGCGCTAGCATCGGCGGGTTTGTCGAGCAGCGGCGCGAGAGCCGAGTATGCCCGGGTCGCAGACTCTCTTAGGGCTGACTCGTCGAGGTTCGAAAAATCAAACAGCTTGACCGACTCGTCCATACCACGGATCAGCTTTGCCCGGCGCACGCTTGTTTCGGGAAGCTGCTCGGCGAGCATGATCAGAAACCCGAGAGCGTACCAATACTGCTCGACCTTGCGGTTGATCGTCGCGATTTCGGCTCGTTTGATGGTCGCAGGGTTCATATCACCCAGCCAGAACGCGCCAGGCCTGCCCTCGACCACAAACTCATAGGTCTTGCCTGCCTCGGCGTTTTCGGCAAGGAGAAATTCTTCGTGGAATACGTCGATCCCCTGCGCGGGCGTGCCGTTTTCGAATACGCAGCCCTCCAAACCGAGGTTCAAAAGCGCGGCGGCGGGTTTGCCGGCAAACGACTCGGGTAGGGTGAACCGGAGCTTGAGCCAGCCGGTCACGACCCCCGCGCCCCAGGTATCTCCTGTTTTGATCGGACGAAAATCGGCTGCTGAAACGCCGGCCGCGTAGTCCTCGAAGCCCTCTGTCTCACGGATCAGAATGTCTTCGATCAGGGTGATGTTGGAGTAGATGAAGCAGGGGCGCTTTAGGTTCTTGCTCATCTGGATGCATTTGGCGCCGGTCGCTCCAGACATGGAGCCAGCTCCAAGCTCCGCGTGTCTGCTTTTGAGCTTGTGGAGCGTCATCTTCTGAATATCGTCATGTAGCACGGATAAAGCCTCTTTGGTTAGTTTTTGTATATGATAGCGGTTGTGCTGGGTTTAGGGAAGAGGCGCACATTCAAATCCCTGGTCTTGGAAGTGTTTGTCGAGGGCGAAGGTCTCACGGATGTGGAGGCGTCGCATTGCGGCGAAACTTACACAGTCGACAAGGCTTGGGCTGCCGCGCCCGGAAGCAAGTGTTGCTATCAGCCCCGTGTTATGAAGCGTCTCGTCAACGCTCGTAGGCCTCCAACAGATACTTGTCGTGGTTTTCCGAGACGTCAGTTTCTTTAGAGGTAAATGCGCCAACTACGGACATTGCACGACGTCTGATTTTGTTCCTGTCGGATGCCAGCCTGTGGGCCAGCACATCATCGACTGCGCTGCGGATGATCTCCGCTACCGACACTTTGTTCTCGGTAGCGAGTCTTTTCAGTTCTTCGGATTGGCGTTCGGTCAGTTGTATCTGGGTTCTTACCATTGCTTAGCCTCAGGATTACGCGTTACATCATATATGATACCATGATTACAGACACCCAAGCAGGAATGTCTGGAAGATTGGAACGAAGGGCTGTTGTTCACCCCTTGAAGGTGATGTGGTCGCGTTTATCTGCGTTCAGGAGCGATGCCGGACGGATCGCCGTCTTGCCGAACTTCTCGTTTACCTCATCCACCACTTCCATAAGGCAGCTCCGCTTGGAGTCTTCAAACAATCCCAGTTGGGTTACGCCACCGGCAAGACTTGACGCTGAGACGCCGATCAGACGGATCGGCATTGGCGTTTTTAGTACTTCCTCCAGGAGCGGCAGGACGCTTTGATAGATCACGAGCCCGTCGTCGGTCGGCTCGGAGATGGTGCGGCTTCGTGTGATCCTCCGCAGGTCGCCAAACCGCAGCACAAGGCCGAGAGTCCCTGCCGCAACTCCCTGCTTTCTCAGCCTGTGAGCCACACGTTCCGACAGATAGTAGAGGTTGCGCTTCAGCAGCTCGATGTCCACGGTGTCCTCTGAGAGTGTGCTCTCGTGGCTGATCGACTTAGCCGGTGGCCGTTCGTAGTAGGGGACAACCGGCGAATCGTCCACACCCTGCCCCATGTCGACGAGTCGGTCTCCCGTGACCCCGATCTCCCTGCGAAGCCGAACTCTGTCCGCCCGTCCAAGGTCAGCGGCGCTCGTGAACCCCATAGACATAAGCCTGCTCTCGGTCTTCTTGCCGATTCCGTGGAGCGCCGAAAGTGGAAGTGTCGCAAGGATCCCCTGAATGTCGGCGGGCAGTATACGAAACAGTCCGTTTGGTTTGTTCATCCCTGCGGCGAGCTTGGCAAGGAGCTTGTTTGGAGCGACGCCTATTGTGCAGGTCAGGCGCTCGGTCTTTTGTATCTTTTCTTTGAGCATCCGGGCTGCCTCAAGCGCTCCGCCGAACCGCTCCTCGGTGGGTGTCATATCCATATAGCACTCATCGATCGACGATATCTCAAGCAGGTCGGTGAACGTCTCGCAGATGGAGAATACGTTTTTTGATGCTTGACGGTAGAGGCTCGGTCGCGCCGTGACGACCTCGGCGTGGGGACATAGTCGTTTCGCCAAGCTGACCGACATAGCCGAATGCACCCCAAACTTCCTCACCGCATAGTTCGCCGCGCAGACCACTGAGCGAGGGCTCGCGCTTCCGACGACGATGACGGGCTTTCCCACAAGGTCAGGGTTCTCACGCTCTTCCACGCTTGCGAAGAACGCATCCATATCCAGAAGAAAGATAGTTTTCTCGGGGGTGTTCAAGTTCGCTCGTTACTCCTGGCTGCATTATACCAGATCACCGGCCGGGTCACATCCCCCTTCGTTTCTTGCGAAAATGGGGAGTCCGAACCACAAGCGAGATAGACGACGAAAGGTGCGCACTTGCTCTTCATGCCAAAGAGCAGCATTAGCACGAAACAGGGTCATCAATAGTGGCAGGTTTTCGGGGGAGGAATCTCCCCCGCGATCATAGCCTAACCGTGCGCGGCTTTGAGCTCAGCGATTGCGGCCATTACGCGTCTGCCTACTTCGTCTATTGCCTCGCGGCCGCCCTTTTCGTAGAGGTCCTCGAACCTGATCGGCTTGCCGTAGACGATCTTGACCCTCGCGAAGTGGAAGAAGAACGAGTGGGGGGGGAGCATATTGTCGGTGCCGATCAGGGCGACCGGCACTACCGTGCCGCGGGACTTGAGCGCGATCATCCCGATGCCGGACTCGGCGGGCTGGAGGTTGCCATCCTTGCTGCGGGTCCCCTCGGGGAAGATGCAGATGCAGCCGCCGCCCTCGACGATCTCGATAGACTTGCGGATCGCCGTCCGGTCAGCAGTCCCGCGCTTGACGGGGTACGCGCCGAGGCTTTTGATCAATAACCCAAGCACGGGGATCTTGAACAGCTCCAATTTCGCCATGTAGTGGACCTGCCTGTGGCACCCCGCGCCGACGGTGGGCGGGTCGGCAAAGCTGACATGGTTCGGAGTGAAAATCACACCGCCGCTCTTGGGCACGTTCTCAGCCCCAACTACGGTGAAATGTCCGAAAATTTTGTAAGTCACAAGGCTTAGGAATCGGCAAACTCGGTACATCACCACTTGACCCTCCCGTTGTGAACCGCGATCACCGCGTCGACGACCTGTTCTATCGTTATCCCGTCGGTAAGCACGAGTTCGGCGTCATCGGCCTGCTTGAGCGGGGCCATCGCCCGCGAGCTGTCGCGTTCGTCGCGCTCGCGGATGTCTGCTTCCACTTTCGCGAGGTCGGACTGCACCCCAGCGCGCTCCAGATCTTTCAGACGACGCCGCGCGCGCTCCCCGGGACTTGCGGTGAGAAATACCTTGACCTCGGCCAGCGGGAAGACGAACGTGCCGATGTCGCGACCCTCCATCACAACCCCGCCGCCATCGCCCATCGCCCGCTGGAGTTCAACGAGCCTGTGGCGCACTCCCGGAATCGCCGAAACCGGGCTCGAAAGCTGCGTGGCCTCAGGGGTTCGGATGGCGTCGGTCAGGTCGTCGCCGTCCACGATGATGCGGCGCTTGCCCTCGACGTGTTGAAACGAGATATCAAGCGAGCTCGCAAGCTCGACGACTTTTTCGGGTTCGTCAACCGAAATCCCCGCCTCGATGGACTTGACCGCGACAGCGCGGTACATCGCCCCGGTGTCGATATAGGTATAGCCAAGCCTCTCAGCGACGAGTTTGGCGACAGTGCTTTTCCCAGACCCAGCGGGGCCGTCGATTGCAACAATAGGTTTTCGCATGGGGATATTATACAGTAGGAAACGATGAACAGGAAACAACAGAATCGTATGTGTAGGTAACCAAGTGTGATTATCTGTATTACGCCCTTTGATTTGTCTATCGCACTCTTCGAGAGTAGGGTGAGCGACCACCATCTCCTATATTTGATCCATCTAAAGCCAATCACGTTGAGGCTCTCGAAACGTGCGCTCCACCCAAACCCTCAATACGGGCCAATCCCTGGAAGCTAAACCCAAGCATCCACCGCAATCGGGAAAAGGGCGGGCACACCAATCCCCCTACGGCTCTGCCCCTTCTTTGATCGCCTCCGTAGCCTTTTCAGCAATTCCGACCGCAGCGATTCCGTCTTCCAGGCTCACCCTGAGCTTGTGCGTGGGGTCTTTGATCTTGGCGACTACATCCATCAGGTTTGCTCGGACCAGGTTGCCGTAGACTTCGAGCTTGGGCTGCTCCACCTGGGCGCGGCCTCGGACGCTCTTTGAGACCGGGTAAGTCAAACCAGACGAACCAGCCGTGCTCGGGGTGAAGTCCTCGATCGAGAGTTCGACACCCGGGAGGTGCTCGCGCAAGGCGGCGACACCTGCTTCGTCGGTCCAACCCTTGAACGTGGCCGTGAGCGGAATCCAGCCGTCGATCTCCACGTCGCCCAGGTCAAACGCGATGTGAAAAGTCGTCGTCTCAAGCGGCAAGGGCCTCGTGAACGAGTGCCAGTAGGTGCCGATCATCCCTTCTTCGAACTTGACTGCGGCGAAAACTCTATCTTCCTGCTCGTCGTTGCGCCACGAAGACACCCCAACGACGTTTGTTGCGCGCAGGCCGGTCATGTAGCTTGTCATATCGAAGAAATGCACGCCGTGCTCGATCATTATCCCGCCGGAGATGCTCTGGTTCCAGAACCAGTGGCCCGGCGGCACCGTCTCCTGGGTTGCGTAGTTGCGCAGGTCGACGCGCCTGGGTTTGCCGAAGACTCCGGCCTCGATCACTCGCTTCATTCCCTCCACAAGCGGGTCGAAACGCAGCATAAAGTTCACGGTCGCGACGACACCGGCCTCACGGGCAGCCTCGGCGATGCGACGCCCGTCCTCTACCGAGAGCGCGAGCGGTTTTTCGATCAGGAGATGCTTGCCCTTCGCGATCCCCTCCAAGGCCATAGGCACGTGCGTTGAAGGTGGAGTCGATATCGAGACGATATCGACTTCGGGGTCGTCGAGCATATCCGAATAACTCTGATAGAACTTGAGGTCGCTTGGCCCCTCAGGCGCGCGCGATGGGTCCTCATCGCTCACCGCGACGACCTCTATATCACTGAGCTTGGCCCATTCGCGAAGCAAAAACAAGCCGAAGCCGCCCATTCCAACTATTCCAAGACCGAACTTGCCGTCTTTCATCCTAACCTCCTGGGAGTGCAGTTAGCTATTAGCTTTTAGCCGTTAGCTATCGATTGCTAAGAGCTAATTGCTAATAGCTCTTTCTTTATTCCTCAAAGTCCCGCAGTTCACCTACTATCAACTGGCGACAGGGCGAACGCATCTTAGCTGTCGGGCAGCACCGAACGCCCGTAGTGGCGGGTCGCTGCGCCCGCCATCAGCACCAAAGGTGCTGCGCCAACTGTGTAATGCGCTCCAAATGAGCAACTCTACGAAATTCCATTGTTTGTTCGGCGCGTTCCGCGCCGATGGCCGCCGCGGCGGGACGGCCACTACGTCGGTTGCCTGTCAAGATGCGTTAACCCTACAACTGGCGACTGACGACTCATTTTTATGTTATAATTCTCGCGATGGATACCTTGCCAAACATAGATAAGCTTAGCATTTTATTTCGCGCGCGCGAGGTGCTTGATATTGAGGCCGCCGCAGTTGCCGCGCTTTCGGCCCGCCTCGGCGACGATTTTGTCCGAGCAGTCGAGTTGATACTTGAGTGCAAGGGCAGGCTCGTCATCACCGGGATGGGCAAGTCGGGCGCGATCGGGCGCAAGCTCGCGGGGACTTTTTCGAGCACCGGGACGCCGTCGCTGTTCCTCCACCCGGCTGAAGGGGTCCACGGCGACCTTGGGATGGTCACAGGCGACGATGTGCTTCTCGCACTCTCCTACAGCGGCGAGTCCGACGAGATGACGTCGATTCTGCCCGTGATCGCACGGATCGGCGCAAAGATTATTTCTATCGTCGGCAACAAGAGCTCGACTCTCGCGCGATACTCCGAATCGGTGCTGGACGTCGAGGTCGAGCGCGAGGCGTGCCCGATGAACCTCGCTCCGACCGCGAGCACCACCGCGCAGCTTGCCATGGGCGACACCCTGGCGATCGCCGTGATGCAGGTCCGCCGTTTCACCAAGGAAGATTACGCGAGGATACACCCCGCAGGGTCGCTTGGTCGGCGGCTCTTGCTTCGGGTTTCGGACGTTATGCGCACCGGCGACGCGCTTGCGATTGTGGGTGAGGACGCGACCCTCCACGACGTGCTTTTCGGCATCACGCGCGCGGGCGCAGGCTCGGCGTGTATCATCGACGGCACCGGCAAGCTCGCGGGGTTCATCACCGACGGCGACATCCGGCGTTCGCTTTTGAAAGACGAAGGGGCGCTTAAGAGCAGGGCCTCGGACGCGATGAACCGAGCGCCGATGACGGTCGACTCCGAGCGCCTGGCAGCCGAAGGGCTGGGGATGATGGACAATGGAGAGCGGCAGATCGGTGAAATTCCGGTCGTTGACGAGCATGGCCACCCCATCGGCGTCTTGATGCTGAAGGACCTCCTGAAAGCGGGGATTTTCTAGTATGGAGCGGCTCGCAAAGATCAAACTCCTCGCAATGGACGTCGACGGCGTACTAACCGACGGCTCGATGGTGCTTGGGCCGATCGGTGACATCAAGCTTTTCAATGTGCTCGACGGGCTCGGGATCAACCTCGCCATCTCAATCGGCCTTGAGGTCGCCTGGATCACCGGCAACGTCTCCCAGGCCGTCGCAGACCGCGCACGGGTGCTTGGAGTGACCGAACTGCATCAGGGGGCGCGGCTGAAATCGGTCGCCCTAAGAAGTATCGCGGAAAAACGTGGTCTATCGTTTGAAGAGATCGCCTACATCGGCGACGACCTAAACGACATTCCGGCAATAGAGCTCGCAGGCGTCAGCTTTACCGTCCCAAACGCAAGCGACGACGTGAAAGACGCGGTCGACTTCATCACCGACAAACCCGGCGGCCGGGGCGCTGTGCGCGAGGTCATCGAAAAGATTTTAAGAACCCAGGGCAAGTGGGAAGAAGGTGTGCAGGTCTTCCTCGCCCGCCTGAAGTCCGAACAGGAACGAGGCGAAGCGCCGGGACAGGTTACTTGATGATAGGGGTTAGGGGCTAGGGGTTGGAGCACGTTGGCCCGGATTTGCAATCCGGGGCCCAAAGGCAAGAGAGGGATCTGTGATCCCGATCATTCGGCTGTGTCCAATCAACCGGCATCACAGATGCCTATCCGGCCCATGCGTCTCGGATTGCAAATCCGGACGAACGTACTCTGCCCCCATCCCCTAGCCCCAATAATAAAGATGCCAATCACAATCTTCCACACCAACGATTTTCATAACAAGCTTACCGAGCCCCAGGCCGAGCGCCTTCGGGATCTCAAAACTGGCACGCCGGGGAGCTTGCTGCTCGACTGCGGCGACGCGATCTGGGCCGGGAATGTCTTCTTCCGTCCCGGCGGCGAGCCGGTGCTTCGAATGATGAACCATGCGGGCTATGACGCGATGTGCATGGGGAACCGCGAGTTCCACTTCCTTGCGACGGGCCTCAGACAAAAGATCGGCTGGGCGAACTTCCCCGTGCTCTCGGCAAACATCCGAGCGCGAAACGGCGCGGACCTGCCTGTCCTGCCGCACATCACCTTTGAGCGAAACGGCCTGCGGGTGACGATCCTCGGACTCACTGTCCCGATGATCACCGAGCGCATGGCTGTAAAGAATATCTCCGCCTACGTCTTTGACGATCCCCTCGAAGTCGCCGCTCGACTGGTGCCGGAACTTCGTCGCGACTGCGATCTGCTCGTCTCACTGAACCACATCGGCCTTGCGCTTGATCGCAAGCTCGCCGAAACCGTCCCCGGCATCGACCTGATAATCGGCGGCCACACGCATGCGGTGCTTGAATCGGCTGAAATGGTCGGGGCGACGGCGATTGTGCAGGCGGGGTGGTTTGCGCATTACGTGGGGAAGGTGGAAATCGCGCCGGGAGAGAATACAAAGGCAGAACTTATCGACCTGAGGGGGTAAACACGTGTTCAATCGCAAAACCATCGCCGTTACGAAGGACGACGGCGGCAAGCCCGGCAAGTGGGATGGCGCAGACACCAAAGGCGACCTTGTTTACAGGCACCTCATCTTCTACCTCTTAGAGCGTGTCTGAGAAATCCCGATTGTAGTGGCCGGCACGGCGACCGGCCACTACACTTTTCAGACACGCTTTTAGAAAATCTGCAAAAAACAGGCCCAAACAATGGATCACAAGCAAGCCCATCTGCGACAAAATAATTGAATCACTGCGGCGCGGCCATAATATGCCCAGCCTGCTTGCTTTGTGAACGAATACTACCTATAACGTGTAACACAGCTTGACAATACCCGTCGAGCCTGTTACTATTGACCCAGCAATATACTTTAATAACAGATCGCCGAGTTGCTCCGTCTGGAGCAAACGGGGGACCCAAGCTTGTTAGTTGGGGCGAATCCCGAATGATTCGGGAAGGACCACTCTTCCGGTCCGAGTCCGTCAGCTAACCCCGTAGGCGCGGAGTGAAGAGAAACTGAACGGTCAGGCGCATACGCGTCTGCCCCTCGACACATCTGCGCCCTCCCCCACCTTGTGCGATCCCGACTGATTATCAAGCAAGGATGCATTGTATGTTACATAGACTGATCGCCGTGACGCCCATCGTGCTATGCCTGGCTGCCCTTCCGGCTGTAGCCCGACATGCCAAGGACCGACCAGCCGACCAGCCGACAGAGGCCCGAATGACCGCGCCCGAAGCGGTCGACCCCGGCTCACCCGACTCTGACCTCTTCTCGGACACTGAAAGCCAGCCCGCCGACCCCGCCATCGCCGCACCGGCGACATCCGACGACAAAGACGACGCCCCGGAGATCAGCGTCAAGCTCGGCGACCCCGGAGTCAAGATGAGCAAGAGGCCCAAACGGGCAATTAAAAGAGTCACGAAATCAGCAGACGATTCACCCAAGGTTCTCACCCCAGCCCAGCTCGGACGCGCCGTCCGCATCGCCCAGGACGCCCTCGCCTACAGGGGCGCTCCCTATGTCTGGGGAGGCGACGGGCGGCGAGGGGTCTTCGACTGCTCAGGATTCACACAGTATCTGTATGCCAAAAAGGGCATAAAGCTCCCCCATTCGGCCAAGATACAGTTTGGGATGGGGTCGAGAGTCAGTCGCGATGAGCTCTCGAACGGCGACCTGGTGTTCTTCAACACCCCACGCGGGCCTATCACGCACGTGGGGATGTATATCGGCAACGGCAGGTTCATCCACGCCGCCAACCCCCGCCGGGGAGTGATCACAAGCAACCTCAGCGACTCCTACTACTCCTCAAAATACGCAGGCGCACGTAGATTTTCTCACTGATCCCCCAAAGTCAGCCGTCAGACAAGGTCCGGCGGCTGACCTTCGCCCCCAACTCTGCACTTTCTCTTGACACTACCCCTCCGTCAGGCTATCATGCCCGTGGAGAATAAAGGCCGCATGAAGAACTGTTATATCTCGGAACTCTGTGAAGGAGCGCGCATCGACGACGTGTTCCTGGTGACGAGCAAGTCACTTGCGGAGGCGCGCAACGGGTCGATGTACATCCGCCTGCAGCTCTCCGACCGCACGGGGGCGATCGACGCCTTCAAGTGGGACGCAAGCGACGACCTCTACGGCAAGCTCAAACGCGACGATTTCATCCAGGTCAGAGGCGCGGTCCGGGGCTACAACGGCAAGCTGCAGATCGATATAGACAGCTTCCGGGCCTCAAGTGTGAAAGTTGACGCCGCCGATTTTCTCCCAAGGTGCGCCCGCGACGTGGACGAGATGCTCGCTGAGATGCGCCTGCTGATCGATGCCACACAACACCCGCAGCTTCGGGCGCTGCTTGAATCGATCTTTAAAGACAAAGATTTTCTCACGAAGTTCTCAAACGCGCCTGCCGCGATGAAGATCCACCACGCCTACATCGGCGGGCTGCTTGAGCACTCGCTTACCGTGGCAAAGATGTGCGAGGCGATCTGCGCGCAGTACCCGGGAGTTGAGCGCGACCTGCTCGTGACCGGCGCGCTGCTCCACGACATCGGCAAGACAGATGAGTTCAGCTGGAACGCATCTATCAAATATACCGACAGCGGGCACTTTCTCGGCCATATTGTTTCAGGGACGATGATGCTCGATCGGGCGATCGAGAATATCCCCGGATTTGACCCGCTGCTGAAGCTCGTTATAGAGCACCTGATAGTCTCACACCACGGGCAAAAAGAATACGGCTCTCCCAAGCGGCCTAAGTCGCTTGAAGGGGTAATCCTGCACTTTGTGGACGACCTCGACGCGAAAATCAACACCTTCACCGGCGCAGTCAAGCCGAAGCCCGAAGAAGACGCTGGTCACTGGACCGAGCGCCACTGGGTCTTTGACAGACCACTCTTCCGCGGCCTCCCCCAGCAGCTCAACCCCGCAGAAGCTGCTCCGGTCTCCCTTGAATCGCTCTTCAGCGAGTATGACCCCTTTGAAGACGACTAGCCTCATTATGACAATCTGGTAATCTTCTCGGTTAAAGCCACCCCTGCATCTTCCGAAACATTATTGTGGGACGATAGTGTAGATGGCGAAAACGCCATTTACTTGGGAGGGAACCGGGACTATGGACGAAAGCAAAGTTTTCCTCGAAAGAGGTATAGAGGCTTTCAGCAGACAGGATTATCAGACGGCGGTTACGGAGTTTGAGGAGGCGAGCATGGCCGACCCAACGGACGATCAGGCATTTATCCACCTCGGAGCCGCGTACACTGCAGTGGAGCGGTACAACGCCGCGATCGGCGCGTTCAAGCGCGCGACTGAGCTTAGACCGATGGAAGCACGGATGCACTACAACCTCGGTCAGGCCTATGAAGTCGCCGACGTGCCGCAGGAAGCGTACCACGAGTACTGCAGAGCGCTTCGCCTTGACCCGTCTTATACTCTTGCCTGGCAAGCTTGCACCGCGCTAAAGTCGAAAATGGCGCAAATGAGCGCCTACGACGTGCAGCTGGCTGCATAGGGTCTCCAACCACATCCGGAGAGGGCCCGGGTCCCTTGGGGGGATGCCTCCGCGGAGCCGGACCGGATACGGGAGATTCCATGCAGCTGGCCGCAGCACAGCGGTGTTGCGCTTAGGGCAGAGTGGGTAAGCTGGCCGCGTAGTATACCAAACCTGCGCGGGGGTGAGCCCAGGATGCCGGATGGCGCTAGTTCGCAGACGCCGCGGGGGGAACCGATCGTAGCTGTGATCGAGATCCCCCGCGGCTCGCGCAATAAATATGAATACGATGAAACGCGCGGGCTGATCCGGCTCGACCGCGTGCTCTACGCCTCTGTCCACTACCCCACCGACTATGGCTTCGTCCACAATACTCTCGCAGAAGACGGCGATCCCCATCGGCGTGCTGAACATGCTCGACTACAACGGCGAGGACCAGAAGATAATGGCCGTCGCCGCCCGCGACCCACGTTTCGAGCGGGTCGCCGACATAGACGACGGATAGGCTCAGAGCGATTGGGAGCGCATGTCAAAGCCCGAAGCTTCGCTATATTTGGAGTGCGGCTTGCGAGAGCCGCTTTCACGAATCTCCCGCATGGCGATAATGTGGCGCTTGCGCGCCTTGCTGTCGGCGAGAGAACAAAGCGGCGATTGCCCGCCGCACTCCACATAAAGGCCGTTTGTCGCTGCCAGTCTTGACACATCGCCGGCAATAGTCTCGCGAAAGGGGCAAAAGGCTGTGAACAAGAAAACTGTTGCTACAGTTGCATCGGTTGCCTTGATGCTTTTCTCGGTTGCGGTGTTTGCCCAGTCGACCTTCGACCTCAGATACGACACTAGTTCCGTCGTAACTCTTTCCGGCACTGTGCTGACAACCGTAACCTACGATCCAGGCAACCCTTCCACCGCCCCGGAGTCCATGATGAACTCCCCGGAGGACAACGTCCCGAGCGTGCAGCCTGGTGACACACTGTACGTCCATGGGAGCAAGGTCAACATCGGTGGAAACCTAACCATCGTAGCGACAACCGTGGAGGAAAGCGAGCACACCATCGCCCTGCGCTCAAACACAGGCGTGGCGCTGTTCCCGACATTTACTCCTACGACCGTCCCATCTCCACCTAAGTAACATACAAGACCAGCCGCCGTGGGGGGAGTAATCTCCCACTGCGGCCCGTTCTCCAGTCCCGCCCCAAATCGTCCGATAATGTAACAGAAAGAAAAAAATACCCTGGTCAAAACAGAGAGGACAAACGATTCCAATGAAGAAAAGAGAACTATCGATCACCGTAACCCCGCAGCAAGGTCTCCCGCACGTGATTGTTGAAGGCTATGTAGATTCGTGGCACGCGCAGACGCTGGAGGACGTGGTCGAAAGCTTCATTGAGCAGGAGGCTGAGGCGATCTCTATCGACATCTCAGAGGCGAGGTTCTCCGGCATCGAGAGCATTTCAAGCCTGATCAGATCGATCCGCATCGCGTCATGCGACATGCGTCTGGCGCTTGTGGCCGGGGACTCGACTGCGGCGATACTTCAGCAGGCGAACCTTGGCCCGGAAATCGTCGTCCGCACTCCTGAAGAGGTCAATAGCCCGAGGCGTCCAGCCGAGTATTACTCCTCCCGTTTCGTCCCAAAAAAGAGCACATTCGACGAATTGCCCCTCGCTGCATAGGCAGGGGTGCTATAATACCCCGTAGACGGGCGCCAACCCGTCTATCAGTATTGTAGGGACAGGCCAGGGTGTCTGTCCTCCGAAAGGAACACTCGCCCATGCACGACTCCGCAGCTGACACCGCGATCCTGTGGTCGGGGGGCAAGGACTGTTCGCTCGCCCATCACCTGGCCGTAGCATCGGGGATGCGCGTCTCATACCTTGTCACCTTCGCCCCACCAGACGCCAAGTTTCTCGCCCACCCAATCCCGATTATGAAACTCCAGGCCGAAGCCTTGGGCGTGCCGCACGTTATCATCGAGACCTCCGAGCCTTACCGTGAGTCCTACATCGCGGGGATCGAGCGGCTCCGGGACGAGTATGGGGTGCGCAGGCTCGTGACCGGCGACATAGACCTGGTAGATGGCTTCCCCAACTGGCCCAGCGAGTGCGCCGCAGGCACCGGGGTAGAGGTGGTCCTCCCGCTTTGGGACAGAAGCCGCACTGGGATTCTGAGAGAGCTTATCGAGAACAGGTTCAAGATCGTCTTCTCCTGCGTGAAGTCGCCGTGGCTTGGCCCGGAGTGGCTGGGGCGCGAGATCACCCCCGAGGTGCTTGAGGAGCTTGAGGCGCTGAACAAGACCAACGGAATCGACCCCTGCGGCGAAAACGGCGAGTTTCACACAATGACCCTGGGCGGTCCGCAGTTCAAGGACGAAATCCGCCTCCCGGCGTGGACCCCGATTGTACGGGGCGGGATGGCGTATATGGGGGGTGGGGGACTTTGCTAGCTACCATTTGATGTTGCACGTTGATAGATTTGTGGAGCGCACCCTTCGAGAGCCTCAGGGTGAGGGGTATTGGCTTGGGTGGATATATGAGAGATCGTGCCTCTACCCTAAGCCTGCACAACCGCCACCCTGAGCAGCGAAGCGTCATGCAGAGACTCTCGAAGCACGAAGAGTGAGCGACCACCAATCTCTCATATTTGATCGATCCAAACTATATCACGTTGAGGCTCTCGAAACGTGCGCTCCACCCAAACGCTCGACACAGGCCAATCCCCCGAAGCTAATTCCCAGCCGCTGAGCCAACAGGAGGCGCGGGAGTCGGCGTCGTGTAGACAGCATCCCCCGCTTCGATGTCTTCAAACTCGAAACCGGGCTCCATCAAGACTGACACCTGACCTTGCGTGCCTGCGAGTTTCACTGTGCCTTTGGCGATTGCCGTTGGTACCATCGCGTTTACTTTGTCATCCCAGAGCGGCTTTTTGATCGCTATCAACTGCCCGTCGGAGAGCGCGGTGGTTGTGTTCACTGCGACGGTCTTCTTCTTGGGGTCCTTCTCGACGATACTTCCGATGCGGCCCGGGCTGTCGACGAACTTCGGCTCAAGGTCCGCGGGCTTTGCGCCAAGCTCGATCATGCGCTGGGTGAGGTAGTTGACCCTCTCCTTGGTCGGCGGGTGGGTGGAGAGCATCTTGGTGCGGGTTCCGCCGGTCTCCTGCTCCAGCCTCTGGATCTTCTTCATCGAGGTCAGGAGCCCGACTGGGTTCTGCTTGGCGGCGACGACCAGGTCGACCCCCATCATATCCGCTTCGCGCTCGCGTTGTCTGGAGTATTTCAGGGTATAGAGCGAGTTTCCGACGTCGGCCGCGTCCCACCAGCCGCCCCCCGCGCCGGTGATGATCAAAAGCGCCGTTGCGATCATACTCCGCTTCTGCATCTCGCTCATGGTGTCGATCGCGTGGCGCTTGTCGACGTGGGCGATTTCGTGGGCGAGCACCCCGATTCGCTCATCGCGCGAGAGTATCCGCCACATTCGTTCGGAAAAGTATACCGGCCCACCCGGAAGCGAGAAGGCGTCGATCTCGTTCTTGCCACCGACCTGTTCCTTGACGATCTTGAACGAATATGGCAGCTCCTTGCGCTTGACGTTGACGATCAGCATCTTGCCCAGGCGATCGATCTCCGCCAGCCATTCCTTGTTATCGGTAACCGGAAACTTTTGTTCAACATCCTTTGCAACCTTCTGACCTATCTCAATTTCTTGTTTGACGCTCGTCTTGGCCTGCACGGGAGCTACACCCGCTCCTAACAGGCTACCTAACACGAGCACGTAGAGAATACGCATGTGTCGTGTAATCATCTCGTCACCTTCCAATATTTTGTATCGGCCCCTTGGCCCAATTCTCTCTTACCCACTAAGCACCCTCGGCAGAAGCACAATCATCCCACAATTGGAGACGAAAATCGGGCTATGATCGTTCCGCAGTGGCTCGCCGCTCCACGCAAAGTCGCGCGCTGTTTGGGAGGGGCTTCTTATAACTCTTGGGGAACATATTGTCTGAGAAGTGTAGTGGCCGTCACGGCGGACTGCCATCTGAAAAGTGTAGTGGCCGTCCGCCGTGACGGCCATCGGCTCCGAAGGAGCCGGAAAACGGTGGAATTTCGTGCCCATTGAGCATTGATAAGAGATTGCGCCGTAGGGCAGCGCCTACGGCGCTGATGGCCGGCACGGCGACCGTCCACTACAATCGGGATTTCGCAGGCGTTGATGGCCGGCACAGCGACCGGCCACTACACTTCTCAGACACGCTCTAAGCGGGGACTTGATGGATTGTGGGAATCACAGCCGGGCGCTTACGATTCTTCCTATACCGGCGAGGTCTTCGGTGATCAGGGTATCGCTGTAACCAGATTCGCGGGCGAAGCATGCGACGTCTCCGGCCTGATATATCCCGACCTCCTGATGCACCCAGCCCCCAGGCTTCAAGGCGTGGCGTGCGGCTTCTAAAATCTCTTTGTGATACTTCATCCCATCAGGCCCGCCGTCAAGCGCCCCACGCGCCTCGTAGCAGGCGACTTCGGGCTGAAGTCGGTCGATCTCATCGGTTGGAATGTAGGGAGGGTTCGAGACCACCACGTCGACTTTGCCGATCACCTCACGGGGCAGGGGGTCAAACAGGTTCCCGTCAAGCACCACCACGCGCAGCTGCAGATCGTGCCGCTGGGCGTTGCGCTTCGCGATCTCGACCGCTTCGTGAGAGATATCGGTCGAATAGACGACGGCGTCTTGGAGCTCACTTGCGATGGCGATGGCGACGCAGCCCGTGCCGGCGCCGATGTCGACCACGATCGGGTTTTCTACCCCCGCGAGGTGCGCGATCGCCGATTCAACGAGCGTTTCGGTCTCGGGTCTTGGTATGAGAACTGCGGGGCTCACCTCAAACTCCAACCCCCAAAACTCTTTCTTGCCCGTGAGATGCGGCAGCGGCACACGTTTCACGCGCCGGGCGACCAGCTCTCTGTACCGGGTGACCTCGTCCTTTCCAAGCTCGCGTTCGGGATGGGTGATGACGTGCATACGGTCGCTTGCGACGATGTGGGCCATCAGCACTTCGGCGTCGAGCTGCGGGGTGTCGATCCCCGCCCGCGCAAAGGCCGTTATCGCACTTCTTAGTTCGTTCTGTATCGTCTGCATGTGTGCTTTCTACCCAACCCCGGGGTCGATGGTCACGCGCTTGATCGAGCTTGCGTGTCCGCTCTGGTCGTCCACCTCAATCATTACTGCGTTTAGCACCGCCGGGCCGTGCGCGACTTCGGCACGGAGTTTCAGCTGCCTTCGGAAGTGCTCGATCACTAGCTCGGGCTTTACCCCGAGGATCGAGTCCCGCGGCCCGACCATTCCAACGTCGGTGATAAACGCGGTCCCCTTGGGAAGCACCCGCTCGTCACAGGTCGGCACATGGGTGTGAGTGCCGACCACCGCGCTCACCCGGCCGTCAAAGTTCCAGGCGAACGCGCCCTTCTCACTTGTGGCCTCGGCGTGGAAGTCTACCAGCACGAGGGGAGTAGCTTTGTTGATCTCAGAGAGAGCTGCGTCGGCAACACTAAAGGGGTTATCAAGCGGCAGCATAAACGTGCGCCCAAGGAGGTTCACGACGCCGAGCTTGGAGCCGTTGCGAGTGTCAAAGACGCCGTAACCTCGTCCGGGAACGCCTGTGGGGTAGTTGGCGGGACGGATTACGCGGGGCTCGGAGTCGATGAACTTTTCGCCATCGCGCTGAGTGAACGCGTGGTTTCCGAGCGTCATCACGTCCACCCCGGCGTCAAAAAGCGGAAGGGCGGTATCAGGCGTGATACCGGACCCTCCCGCCGCATTTTCTGCGTTTGCGATTGTAATATCGGGCCCAAGCTCATCAAGAAGCCCGGGCAGATGCTCAGAAACCGCGTGCCTTCCCGGCTTGCCGACGATATCTCCAAGCATCAGAATCTTCATCGTTACCTCGTTATGTGACTGTATGCTGCGAAAACGATTCTCCAAACCATGGGCTTCAGATCATGTAGTTCTCGCAGAAGAAGATTAGTCGGTGACATATTCGCCACAGCTGAGAAAGGGCGGACACATTGGTCCGCCCCTACCAGATGCGGCACGATCTGGACTAATAACTCTCTTACTTCGCGTGGTCGACCGCTCGGACTTCCCGGATGACGGTCACCTTGATCTGCCCCGGATACTCCATCTCCGACTCGATCTTTCGAGCGACGTCGTGAGCGAGCTTGCAGGACATATCGTCGTCTACCTGCTCGGGCTTTACGACAACCCGAATCTCGCGCCCGGCCTGAACGGCGAACGTCTTCTCGACGCCGGGGAACGAGTCAGCGATCGTCTCAAGCTTTTGCAGTCGCTTGACATAAGTCTCAAGCGTCTCGCGGCGCGCGCCCGGCCTTGCGGCTGAGATCGCGTCGGCAGCAAGGACCAACACCGCTTCGACCGAGTGAGCCTCGATGTCGTTGTGGTGCGCCCCGACCGCGTGAACAACTTCCGCGGGCTCGCGATGCTTCTTCAATAGATCCATCGCGATAAGCGCGTGGGGGCCGTCTACCTCAAAGTCTACAGCCTTGCCGAGGTCATGCAGGAGTCCCGCACGCTTGGCAAGTGCGCTGTTAACTTCAAGCTCAGCCGCCATTACTCCGGCGAGGTGCGCGACCTCGATGGAGTGATCGAGCACGTTCTGCCCGTAGCTCGTCCTATACCTCAAACGCCCAAGAAGCCGTGTGAGCTCGGGGTCGAGGCCGGTCACGCCGGTCTCGAATATTGCCTGCTCAGCGGCTTCGCGCATCTTGTTTTCGATTTCTTCCTGGGCCTTGTTGATCGTCTCTTCGATGCGGCCCGGGTGGATTCGCCCGTCGACTATGAGGTTTGAGAGCGCAAGACGCGCAACCTCTCGGCGAACGGGGTCAAACCCAGAGATAACAACCGCCTCAGGGGTGTCGTCAATAATAAGATCGACTCCCGTAAGGGTCTCAAAGGCCCGAATGTTGCGGCCTTCGCGGCCGATGATCCGGCCCTTCATGTCGTCGCCTGGAAGCGGGACAACCGAAACGGTCGTTTCCGCGGCCTGGTCGACCGCGCACTTCTGAATCGCGATCGTGACGATGTCTCGCGCACGGCGGTCTGCTTCATCTTTCGCGCGCTCTTCGCTTTCACGAATAAGCCGCGCCGCATCCCGTTCGCACTCGCGCTCGACCTGTCTAAGCAGCATGTCGCGTGCCTCTTCGTTCGACATTCTCGCGACCCTTTGAAGCTCGGTGCGCTGAGCTTCGGCTATTGTGTCGATCTCAGCGATTTTAGTCGTTGCGTCCTGCTCTTTTTGAGCAAGGGAACGCTCTTTTCTATCGAGATTATCCAGTCTCCGGTCTAACGTTTCTTCCTTTTGGGTAAGCCTTCGCTCTAACCTCTGAATCTCCGCTCGTTGCTCTTTGTGTTCTTTTTCGATTTCAGACTTCAGACGGAAAGCCTCTTCTTTGGCTTCTATCTTGGCCTCTTTGCGTTTCGCCTCGATATCTTTCTCTAAGCGCATTGCGCGCTCTTCGACCTCAGCCATTCCGGCTTTGGCCTTGAGTTGATTAGGTCGGACGTACGTTGAAAAAGCCACGTACCCGCCGACCACAGCGGCGGCGAGCCCGCAGACTATTCCTATCAATATACTTGTCATCATAGCCTCACCTCCCGATTATTGGGGACCAATGAGGTTGAGCGAAAGATGCGTCTTCCCGGACTATTTTTCAATCCCGAATCCATCAACCTTACCGGTGGCGCATAGCGCCAGCCTTTAAGAGACGGCGCAGATAACACCGTCTTTTTAGATATAAACAGACTGCCTTGGGTTCCTCCTGCTAGAGTAGGAGCGGGCTAATCATCTTCTTCGGACCCGAGCTTGTCGAGCACCCTTGAGACAATGTCCCAGCGAAACCCACGCCGTTGCAGCAGACCTGCAAGCTTGCGCCGGGCGTCTTGGTCCTCGATTCTCGCCCCACCGAGTTTCCTCTCGGCCAGCTCCAAAGCCATATCAAACTCAGCGACCTCGTCCACCTGCGCAAGAGCCTCATCCACTATATCGGGTGAAACCCCTTTACGCTTCAGCTCCCAGCCGATGCGCGTCCGCCCCTGCGGTTTGTAGTTCAGGCGGCTTGCGACCCAGTCAGAAGCAAAACGCTCGTCGTTTACGAGGTCCAGTCTCTCAAGTTGCGTAATCACCGCGGCTATCGTCTCTTCAGGATAACCCTTCAGAGCGAGCCGCTGCTCTATTTCCCTGCTAGTCCTTGCCCGGTAGTCAAGGAGCGTCAGAGCCGACTCCCTTGCCCGCCGGATCTCTTCGGTCTGAAGCACCTGGGCGAGCCTTTCGGCATCGACCGGCTGCCCCACCTTGAGCCTGAGGTCAAAAACTACTTCCTCATCGACCCCGGCAAAGAACTCACCGTTTACAGATATCGATCTCCGGTTTCCGCGCCTCTTTTGAGGCTCGATTGCGGTGATAGTGTCCATATCCCCGAAACCCACTTATCAACGAAGAATCTACTCAGCAGCCTTGACAGCCACTGTCTCCTCGACCGCTTCATCCTCGCCGTTGGTTCTTATCTTTGCCTCAAGTTCATCCATCACTGCAGGATGCTCCTCAAGGAACGACTTGGCGTTCTCGCGGCCCTGTCCGAGCCTTTGGTCTCCGTAGCTGAACCACGTTCCCGTCTTGCCGACGAAACCAAGCTCGGTCGCAAGATCAAGAAGTCCGCCGCTGCGTGAGATTCCCTTGCTGAACGTGATATCGAACTCGGCCTGCCGAAACGGCGGGGCGACCTTGTTCTTCTGAACCTTGACACGCACCCGTGTCCCGACTGCTTCGCTTCCGACCTTGAGCGTTTCGATCCTTCGCACTTCAAGGCGCACGCTCGACCAGAACTTGAGGGCGCGTCCGCCCGGAGTAACCTCGGGGTTTCCGAACATCACGCCGATCTTTTCGCGGATCTGGTTGATAAATATTGCCGCGCAGTTGGATTTTGAGATAGACCCGCCGATCTTACGCAGTGCCTGGCTCATAAGCCGGGCCTGCATGCCGACGTGGCTGTCGCCCATATCGCCTTCGATTTCCGCCTTGGGGACAAGCGCCGCGACCGAGTCAAGAACGACCACGTCCACCGCGCCGCTTCGAATCAACGCGTCGACGATCTCAAGCGCCTCTTCACCCGTGTCGGGCTGGGAGACGAGCAGGCTGTCGATATCGACTCCAAGGCTTTTGGCGTAAGCCGCGTCAACAGAGTGCTCGGCGTCGACAAACGCCGCCGTTCCGCCCGCTTTCTGAGCTTCTGCGACGATATGGTAGGCGAGGGTCGTCTTTCCTGAAGACTCCTGCCCGTATATCTCAGTGACTCGCCCGCGCGGGATGCCTCCGATGCCAAGGGCGATGTCAAGCGCGATAGAGCCGGTCGAAATCACGTCCGAGTCAAACTTCGGCTTCTCGCCAAGCCGGATCACCGATCCTCGGCCAAACTGCTTTTCAATCTGGGAAAGCGCCATCTCAAGCGCCTTTTGTTTATCCATATGTTTACACTCCCCCTTCCGTCTCACCGAGTGACACCCGAGCAAGAACGGAGTATATTGGGCATTCTCTCCTAAGTTCGCTTTTCATAAGCGCGACCGATGCGACCCGAAAACTCCCGAGCCTGTCCGCCGCCGTTTCTTCCAAAGCAGAGCTGAGATCATCGACACCCCGTCCATATCTCACCCTGCCAAGGGTTATGTGAGCCCGAAAGGGCTTGTCTTCTTTTGCAAATCCGAGTGGGGCAAGGGCGTCTTCGACGCGCCCGGCAAGCTCAGTAAGCTCGCGCTTCCCAGAAGTCACCCCGGCCCAGACCACCCGAGGCCTGCGCGCACTTGGAAACGCCCCCACGCCGCCGAACTCGACAATAAACGGATCAAGATCCCGACATGCGCCCGCAATCGCCCCAGCGATCTCGTCGACCGCATCGAGTTTGGTGTCGCCAAGAAACTCCAATGTGATATGGAAGTTCTCAGGCTCCACCCATTTGATGCCGGGCGCCGCCTTCTTTAAATCTTTTTGAACCACAGCTATTGTACGCTTAAGTTCACTTGGAATCAAGACGGCCACAAATGTGCGTAAAACGTCGCTCAATTTCATACGACCCGTGAGTTTATTTATAGGGGGAGATCGAGGAGGTGCTGCCTCAGCATAACCAGCGCGGACTGGGCGCTACGCGCTTTGACGTCGGCGCGATTGCCGACGAATCGGTTTTCTTCGGAAAGCGTATCAGCTTCCGTGCTGAGAGCAATATACACAAGCCCGACTGGTTTTGTGGCAGTGCCACCACCCGGCCCGGCGATTCCTGTTATCCCCATACCAATACGAGCACCGCTTGCCTCGCGCACGCCGCGGGCCATCTCTTCGGCCACTTCGCGGCTGACTGCGCCACAGCGCTCAATTAACTCCTTCGGCACACCGAGGAGCTTTACCTTCGAATCGTTGCTATAACTGACAATTCCGGCGAGAAAAACTTCAGAGCTGCCGGGAACGTTGGTAATTCTGTGTCCGAGAAGCCCGCCCGTGCACGATTCGGCGATCCCGAGGGTCACTCCACGCTCGGCCATCATCCCGACGACGACGCTTTCAAGCGTCTCTTCGTCGACTCCGAACACCCTGTCGCCGAGCCTCGCGCGGATCTCACGTTCGACCCCGGCGATCATCTCCCAGGCCTGCTCATCATCTTCCGATTTGGCGGTGATCCTGAGCCTCACCTCGCCCGGGCTCGCATACGGCGCAACCGATGGGTTGGTTCCGTGAACCAGATCGCGCACGATCTCTTCGACCGACGACTCACCAAGCCCAACAATCTTCAAATTCTTCGATCTTATAAGCGCGGGCGCTTCACCGACCATCTCGCGCAGATACGGGAGCACCCCATGCTCGACCATCTCCGTGAACTCGTTTGGCGGCCCCGGAAGCGTGATGACGACCTTGCCACCCTTCTCAAAGACGGACCCCGGCGCGGTCCCGACGGGATTGGGAAGTGCGCGGCCTTCTTTGGGCTTCATCGCCTGTTTCAGGTTCCGCTCCGGCATCGGGATTCCCCGTGCGGCGAAAAACCCCCTGATATGCTCGGCGGACGGCTCATCAAGCTCAAGCTCGACTCCAATCGCCTCAGCGACAGCCTCTTTGGTAAGATCGTCCTCAGTAGGCCCAAGCCCACCTATGGTAAAAACGATGTCAGCGCGAGAAAGCGCAAGCCTTATCGCCTCAACGACCCTGCCGAAGTTGTCTCCGACGGTGCTTCGGAAGTGCATATCGATCCCGAAATCGGGAAGTAGCCGCGAAATGTACGCCGCATCGGTATCCACAATCTGCCCCAAAAGCAGCTCAGTTCCAACCGAAATAACCTCGGCGCGCAAAATCAGCCTCCACATCCGAACAATCGTTTTCTAGTCAAAGTATTATAACCGATAAACCGGGGCTAGAGCAAGAAGATTTGGACTAGGCAAACGCATCATCTGATGGGCTCGGTACCTTCATTTAGAATAGCAAGGTACGCATCATAAGCGAACAACCTATCTTTCTTGCGTTGTGTGACTTGACGAACAATTCCCAGTTCTGTCAGTCGCCTCACTGCACTTTCAGCCGTGGGTTTGGTCACACCTGCGGAAATGGCTGCGTGCGGCACTGAAATCAGCGGAGTGCGCTGCAGAACACGATGCACCCTAAGTGCCGAATTAGCTGCTTTTCCCAGCATTTCTATTCTTTGATGATCCTCGTCGAACATGCGGAGTATGCGCCGAGCAGCTGATACCGCCTGGTCTGCCGTGTCTCTTACTCCCCGGAGAAAGAACCTGAGCCACGCTTCCCAGTCACCGGATGTCCGCGTTTCTTGCAGGAGTTCGTAATACTTCTCCCTGTTGGCCTTGAAATACAGACTAAGGTAGAGCAACGGCCTTTCGAGCGCCTTTTCGCTGCAGAGAATCAGTGTGATCAGCAGTCGCCCGAGCCTGCCGTTGCCGTCGAGAAATGCATGTATTGTCTCAAACTGTACATGTGCAAGGGCCGCCTTTATTAGCGTGGGAGTCCGTTCCGGCACATCATTTATGAAGCGCTCAAGTTGCGCCATGAGCCGGTCAACTTCAGAATATGGAGGCGGCACGAACAGAGCGTCCCCGGGATTGGCACCGTGTATCCAGTTCTGCGACCTTCGGAACTCGCCGGGGCTCTTCTCACTTCCTCGCCCCTCGTTCAGCAATACCGAGTGTATTCGCTTGATCAAGCGCATGGTAAGAAGGTCTCCGCTTTCCAGGGCAGCGAGTCCGGAGTTGATGGCGGCGACGTAGTTGGAAACCTCCTGGACGTCGTCCATAGGCACCCCAGGCATATCCTTGCTTTCGAAAAGGAGCAGATCTGAAAGCGACGATTGTGTGCCCTCAATCTGTGAGGAGAGCACAGCTTCCTTGCGAATGTAGAAATAAAGAAACAACGTCACATCCGGCAGAAGCATCGCTATGCCGTCGAGCCGCCCAATAGCTCGGTTAGCTTGCTCCAACAGGTCATTCAGCTCCTCATCAAGAATAAGCAATGGAGAGGGTGGAAGGTCATCTGGGATAAACGCCAGTGTAAGACTCGCCTATCCCGCTGAGACTAACTGGAAAAAATTGTCCTTGTAATCCTCTTTGCATTTGCCGGCTACCTCGCTATCGTACGTTCTCTGTAAGTAAAAGTATTTTACTACACCATTGTGATAGTAAAACTTAGTGCCCCAACTTTTACTATGATAGTATTTTCTGCCGGTGTTGTCCACATCATACAAGAACAACCAAAAAACGGGCGGCGATCCAACATGATCGCCGCCCGCCTGATTGCTAACTGCTAAAAGCTAACAGCTTCTTACTGTATTCTCGCCAGTTCCTCGAACTGCAGGTCGACTCCGAGGACGCCCTTGGTCCGTCCGGCCTCTTTGATCGGGGCGGAGACCGTGATGCAGAGCGCGCCGGTGATCTTGGACTTGTAGAAGTCGGTCACGTAGACGCGGTCGTTGTTCATCGCGGCCCGGAACCAGTCGCGGTTGGAGAAGTCCTCGTCGGTCATCGACGTATCATACTTCGCCTGGTCCTCGGGGTGAGTGATGTTCTTAGTCACCTTTTTGCCCGTGCTGTCGGTGAGGTAGGCGAACTGGATGAACCTGAACTCGTTTACGACTCGCTCAAGCACCGGCTCAGCGCGCAGTGGGTCGAGCGTGCGCACGTCGGCGTCGGCGAGCAGGTCGAAGACGACCTGAGTGCTTATGCACTCCGCCTTCTCTTTTAGCACGTCAAACTCGCTCTTGAAGTAGTCGGGCAGGAAGACACGCGCCTGGTGAAGCATCTCTTCGTTCGAAATGCTCGTGACGCGCCCCAGCGCGTACTGCTCCTCGACCCAGTCCTGGATCGACTGCAGCCCGTGATGCTTCTTGTCGACCATATTCTCGCCTTTGAGGCCGAGGTTGCTGTTGACCCAGTGGGCAACACCCGCAAGCCCCGACTTGTCGGTCACGTTGACTCCGATCGGGCGCTTCAAGATGGCAGTTGTGTCGAAGATGTTGTATATCTCTTCGTCCTTCATAACGCCGTCGGCGTGAATCCCCGCGCTTGTGGTGTTGAAGTTGTCTCCGACAAACGGATAAGCCGACGGCACCTCGGCCTTGATGACCTTCTTGAAGTACTCGCCGATATCGGTGATGACCGAAAGGTCCATCCCGTTTGTGCTTCCCATAAGTCCGGCGTACTCGATGCAGAGGCCCTCAATCGGCGGGTTGCCGGTGCGTTCGCCGAACCCGAGGAGCGTCCCGTTTGCGTTGGCGCAGCCGTAAAGCCACGCGGCCTGGGCGTTTATGAGCACCTTGTGAAAATCGTTGTGCCCGTGCCACTCCAGCCATTCGCCGGGGACTCCGGCCTCGTGGATCATCGCGTGGATCATCTTCGGCACGCCGCGCGGGACAGACGCCTCAGCGTAGGGCAGGCCGTAGCCCATCGTGTCGCAGAGCCTGATCTTGACCATCTTCTGCGACTCGTGAGCGATATCCATCAGCTTCTGGACAAAGGGGATAATGAACCCGTAGAAGTCCGCGCGGGTGATATCTTCGAGGTGGCAGCGCACGGAGCGCAGTCCCGACTCAAGCGCGGTGCGCACGAGGTCGAGGTAGCCCTCCATCGCCTGTTCGCGTGTCTTCTTTAGCTTGTTAAATATGTGATAGTCCGATGCGGACGTGAGAATACCAGTCTCCTGGAGCCCCATGTTCTTGACGAGCTGGAAGTCTCCCTTGGTCGCGCGGATCCACCCCGTGACCTCAGGGAACTTATAGCCTCGCTCCAGACACTTGCGAACCGCGTCTTTGTCCTTGTCGGTGTAAAGGAAGAACTCACTTGCCCGGATGATGCCGTTTGGCCCGCCCAGCCTGTGGAGCATGTCATAGAGGTCGACGATCTGGTCGACGGTGTAAGGAGGCCTTGCCTGCTGGCCGTCTCGGAACGTAGTGTCCGTAATGAAGAACTCTTTTGCAGGCTCCATCGGCACGGTAGTCCCGTCAAAGACCGTCCGCGGCACTTCCGTATAAGGGAAGAGATCGCGCAGCAGATCCGGTTTGTCCGCGTGCTCGACTTCGTATCTCGTATACTCTTTCAGCAATCCCGTTTTTGGGTCTTTTTGCAGCATTACAACTTCGCTCCTTCTCTCATACTGAGCAACAAACTGCCGGCCCACAATTGCCGGTACAGCGCTTAATGAGAATACCATTTCCGAGCAAAATTTGCAAGCACATTAATCGAATTAGTCAGAAATATGACCGCCGGGTGAATTGGATGATCTTAGGTGGTTCATACCGGTGACATCAACGTCGGAGTCGGAGCTCTACTCCTCCAAAGTGACATTAACACCTTCCCCACAGGTGGGCAAAGCTCCTTCCTGGGGCCTTTGGCGATCAGCTGTTAGCTTTCCCGTAACGGTCGGTTTTCATGCCGAGTTACCTGTTCCCTCTTACCTATGATATAATTGCATTCGGTTATACAGAGTACGGGAACGCAAATGGCGAAAAACGCCGTTTACGAAGGAGCGACGCAGTTGATTATTATCATGGACCTCCATGCCGCGCCTGAAGAAGTGCGCGAAGTTGAGCAGGAAATCGAGCGAATTGGCCTTCGGCCGTTTATTAATCCCGGTGTCGAGCGCAAAGTCATCGCGGTGCTGGGCGAAGTGGACGTGCGCAAGGCGGACCTCGTCGAGCACTTTGCGACGATGCGCGGGGTTTCCCGTGTCGAACTCATTTCCGAGCTTTGGAAGCTTGCGTCGCGGTCCTATCACCCCGAAAACAGCGTGGTGCGCGTCGGGGACGTTGAAATCGGCGGAAAAAAGATCGTCGTAGCCGCAGGCCCTTGCAGCGTCGAGGCTGAGGCGCAGACCATAGCGATCGCGGAAGAAGTGAAGCCCGCCGGCGCAGACCTGTTCCGGGGAGGAGCGTTCAAACCCCGCACTTCGCCCTACGCATTTCAGGGGCTCGGCGAGGAGGGACTAAAGATCCTTGCCAAGGTGCGAGAGAAGACCGGCCTGCCGATCGTCACCGAAGTTATGGATACCCACGAAGTCGATCTCGTCGCAAGTTACGCCGACGTGCTGCAGATCGGCACGCGAAATATGCAGAACTATGCGCTCCTGAAGCGCGTCGGGGCCGCCGGAAAGCCCGTCGTCCTGAAGCGAGGCTTGGGAAGCAAGGTCCGTGACCTGCTGATGTCGGCTGAGTATATCATGGCTGAAGGAAACGCCGACGTCATTCTCTGCGAGCGTGGAATCACCACTTTTGAAGACTCCTGCCGCAACACTACAGACATCAACGCGATCCCCGTCCTCAAGCAGTGGACGCACCTGCCCGTCGTCGTCGATCCAAGCCACGCGACCGGCGACTGGAGATATGTTGGGGCGATAGCCCGCGCCGCAATCGCCGCCGGAGCCGACGGTCTGTTGATCGAGGTCCACAACGACCCCGCACATGCTATGAGCGACGGCCCGCAGTCACTGAAGCCCGGCAAGTTCGCCGAGCTGATGACCCAGATCGGCCGCATCGCCGAAGCAGTAGACAGGAAGGCCTAGTTTTGAGCAAAAAGAAGAAACCCGAAGAAATTCAGACACCGGAGCCGGTAGAGGTCCAAACGGTCGATTCGCCCGTCTGGCAGCTCGCGCTCGGCACCATCTACGCGCCGAAACACGCGTTTCTGGAGCTCACCCGCCGCAGAATGCTCGGTTCGGGCCTGCTGGTGACTGCGCTTCTCGGCCTCGCGTATATGGTCGCCGCTCTCCTGATGCGCAGTTCCAGCCCGCTCGACGCCGGTTTCACGCTTGGGACGAGCAACATGGTGACGGCGATTGGCACGGTCACGCTTACGGCGATGCTCTTTCAGTGGATGGCGGTTAAGTTCGCCCGCTCCGAAGGCTCGTTTGTCGATACATTGACGGTGCTTGGATGGTCTAACGTTATAGTGCTGATCTTTCTGCTTATTGGGTTCCTCCCCAAGGCTGGGCCGATCGCGATTTCGGGGCCGCTCCTTGGTGCAGTGATCGCGATAATGGGCCTGCGCCACGTCCACAAGCTGACCCCGATGAACACGGCGGCGACCTACGTCCTAGCGGTGCTTGTGACGGCTGGAATCTCCCCGTTTGCGCCGAACATCATCGCGCTAAAGGCCGGGCAGACCTACGTGCAGATGAGCCACCCCAGCATCCCGTCTGAGATCATCCTGCAGGCGACGTTTGTGCCTGTGAACATCGCTGGCGCTTGGATGGCCGTGCTCGCGCTCATCGGCGCTGCCGCCTTCTGGCCCAAGATCACTCGTGGCGAGTTCCCCTCGCTTCGTGGCGTATTCGTGGTGCTCGCGGTTGCCGGTGTCATCGGAATGAGCCTCTTCACCAGCTGGACGCTTGCCCATGACCCGATCACCCCCGTCGACCAGGGTTTCCAGGCCTACGAGCGCGACGGCCGGCCCGACCCCGCGCTTGCCGCGCGCCGGTTCGACGAGTACCTCGCGCACTACCCGGGCGAGCAGATAGTGAAAATGTACCGAGCCCACGCGCTTGCCGCATCGGGTGACTATGCCAGGGCCGAAAAAGACTACCGCGACCTCGCCAAGGTCGCCCAGTGGCTTGCCGATACTGGAACCGGGACAATGCGTTACTTCCAGGGCGACTACAAGGCTGCCGCCGCAGACTTTGAAAAGGTCACCAAGGCCCAGCCCAATTACGCCGAAGCCCAGGTCCGCCTGTCGCTCGCAAAGCTTCGTCTCGGCGACCAAAAAGCCGCGATAGACGCAGCCGAGAAGGCCATCGACGCCAAATACAAGGGTTATCTCCCATATCTGGTCCTCGCCCAGGCCTACACTGTCACAGGCGACGCGAAGAAGGCCAAGACCAACATAGAGGCCGTAACGCTCTACAGCGAGGACACGGCAAAGCGGGTAGAAAAATCTTCAGACGGCTGGTCAAAAGCGATCGAAACGCTCTCTCCGCTTGACCTGCGAATGCCGCTGGAGCTGCCGAAGATCGTTCCGGAGCAGAAGAAGAAATGACTCAGAGCTAACCGGCATTATTCACGAGTAGCGTGAATAATGCTCTGTTAGCGAAAGCTTTATTCGCTTCACGAATAAAGCGGGCTAAGGAGTAAGAAAATGCCATTTCCGAAAGACTTTATCTGGGGCGCTGCCACGGCGTCCTATCAAATCGAAGGCGGCGCGTGGGAAGACGGGCGCGGTGAGGCCAACTGGGACCGCTTCTGCCGCACAGAGGGATGCGTGTTCGAAGGCCACACCGGCGACGTCGCGTGCGACCATTATCATAAATACAAAGAAGATGTGCAGCTTATGAAAGAGCTTGGGATAGAGTACTATCGCTACTCGGTCGCCTGGCCGCGCATCTTTCCCGAAGGCGGCGGCAAGCTGAACCAGGCCGGGCTCGACTTTTATAGAAGACTTAACGACGAACTCCTCACAGCCGGGATCAAGCCGTTCCCGACGCTTTACCACTGGGACCTGCCTCAGGTCTTGGAAGAGCGGGGCGGGTGGGCGTCGCGCGAGATTCCGATGCTCTTTGGTGAGTATGCGAACACGGTCGTCTCGGCATTGTCCGACCAGGTCGAGAACTGGTTCACCCTGAACGAGCCCTGGTGCACGGCGTTCTTGGGCTACAACACCGGCTACTTCGCGCCGGGCCGCAAGGAGAGCCCCAAGGTCATCGCTCAGGTCATCCATCACCTCCTGCTCGCCCACGGGCTTGGAGTGCAGGCAGTTCGGGCAAACGGCGCACCGGGCGTTGAGGTGGGAATAGTGCTTAACACTTTCACCTTCCTGCCCGCAACTGACTCCCCCGAGGACGAGGCCGCCGCACACGCCCGTTACATCAAAGATAACGGCTGGTGGCTCGACCCAATGTACAAAGCCGTCTACCCCGAGGGAACATGGAGCGACCTTGAAGACGCCCGGCCCGACATCGAACCCGGCGACATGGAGATCATATCAAGCCCGACCGATTTCATCGGACTGAACATCTACTCAGCGGCGCTGACCCGCGCCGATAAGACTGAGGTTCCAAACGACGAGAGCACCGAAGTCACATTCATGGGCTGGCCCGTAAGACCGAAGGCGATCTACTCCGCCATCGAACGCCTTTCGCGCATTTACTCGCCGAAAAAGGTTTTCATCGCCGAAAACGGCGCGGCCTACGACGACAAGATCGCAGACGACGGACTCGTCCACGACAAAGAGCGAGTCTCGTTCCTGAAGCGCTACCACGCAGAGCTTGAGCGCGCCGCTGACGATGGGCTCCCGATCAAGGGCTACTTCGCCTGGTCGCTTTTAGACAACTTCGAGTGGGCGTTTGGTTACTCCAAGCGCTTTGGAATCATATATACGGACTACGATAACGACTGTCGGCGGATCCCCAAGGACAGTTACTACTACTACAAAGAGTTGATTAACACGTGCAAATAGTTGAGACAATCGAAGACCTGCGGATGCTGATCCCGCAGATAAAGCGACACGGCAAGACCGTCGGCCTTATCCCAACGATGGGGGCGCTCCACGAGGGGCACCTCACGCTCGTCCGGGAGGCGAAGAAGCGAAACGGCCTCGTGGTCGTCAGCATCTTCGTCAACCCGACGCAGTTTGGCCCAGGGGAGGACTTTACACGTTACCCGAGGCCGATTGAGGACGACATCGAGAAGTGCCGCGCGGCTGAGGTCGATATGATCTTCGCCCCGACTCCCGAGGTGATGTACCCCCAGGGTTTCGGCACGTTTGTGGATGTTGAGGGGCTTACAGACAAGCTCGAAGGCGAGTTTCGTCCGGGGCATTTCAGAGGCGTCGCGACAATCGTCCTGAAGCTCTTCGCCGCAGTCGAGCCGAACCAGGCCTACTTTGGGATGAAGGACTACCAGCAGCTGAAAGTCATCGAGAAGATGGTTCGGGACATGAACGTCAAGCTTGAGATCGTCCCGGTTCCCACCGTGCGCGAAGATGGCGGACTTGCGATGTCGAGCCGCAACGCCTACCTGTCCCCCGAGGAAAGGGAGGCCGCGCTCGTGCTCTACAAGGCGCTTTCGGACGCTCGGGATCAGGCGTGGTCGGGTGAGACCGACGCCGAGGCGATCCGCCAGGCGATGATAGATCGCATCGAGGCTGAACACTTGGCTGTGATAGACTATGTGGCGGTAGTCCACCCTGAGACGCTCGAACCGATTGAGACAATCGAAGGCGGCGCACTCGCCGCGCTTGCCGTAAAGTTCGGCAAAACCAGACTTATAGACAACATGCTTATTTACATAGGAACGTAAACGGTAAAAGACGCCGTTCACGTAGGAGGTGAGGACAAGTGAAAGTAGGAATAGTCGGGCTCCAGCAGTCCGGTAAGACGACCCTTTTTCGGGCGATAACTCAGGGCCAGGCCCCCATAGACGAGTACGGTGGCAAGGCGAACATTGGGGTCGTCGCGGTGCCTGACGAGCGGATGGACTGGTTGATCGAGACCAACCACCCAAAGAAGATCACCCCCGCGACGATCGAGTTCATCGACGGCGGCGCAAAGATCGGCGCGGACACCCGCGGCAAGTTCGGCTCGGACTTCTTCGAGGACGTGCGCCAGGTTGACGCCCTGCTTCACATCGTTCGCACCTTTGAGAGCCTCTCAGGGGACGCGCCGACCCCGGCCAAGGACGCCCGCGACCTGACCGAGGAGCTTATGCTCGCCGACCTTCAGTCTGTCGAAAGCCGCATTACTCGCATTGAAAAGTCGCTTCACGGCACCAAGAAGGACGCAAGCACTCCTCAGACGATGGAGCGCGACCTGCTTACTGCGCTGCGTGACACGTTCGAAAACGGCCTGCTCCCCCAGACCTTGAGCCTGACTCCCGACCAGGATAAGCTCGTCCACGGCTATGATTTTATGAGCATGAAGCCCCAGATCATCGTCGCCAACATCACCGAGGACACGATCGGCTCCGACACCCCCGCCCTCGCCGAACTGCGAGCCTACTGCGAGGATGCCGGGCTCTCGATGACGGTTCTGTCGGCCAGAGTTGAGGCCGAAGTAGGCGAACTCCCCGAAGCGGAGCAGAAAGAGTATTTGGAAGCTCTCGGCCTTGAGGTCCCCGCACGCGACCTTCTGGTCCGGGAGACCTACCGCCGCCTGGGCTTGATCAGCTTCTACACCGCAGGCGAGCCTGAGGTAAAGGCCTACAGCATCCCCGACGGCACGATTGTAGTAGACGCCGCAGGTAAGATCCACAGCGACCTCGCCCGAGGCTTCATCCGCGCCGAGATCGGCCACTTCGCCGACGTAAAAGCCACCGGAGGCTGGGACGAAGCCAAGCGCGCAAACAAAGTCGAGCTCTATATGAAAGACTACATCGTGCAGGACGGCGATATTATGTACGTTCGGTTTAAGGTGTAACACACGATACGATGGACCTGGATTTGCAATCCAGGTCCCGTCTTTGCGGGTCTGTGACCCGCCTGAGCATGTTGGGCTATGGAGATACTAAGAATCTAAGACGGTAGATCGACGGCTCTACAAAAAGGTGTCTGTCACCTTTTTCTAAAAGTCCACTAATGGCAATCTGGCAGTATACATTCTATATAATCTCCCGTGGATGCGCTGTGCAACTATTGGGACAGGATCCCACCAAGGCATCACATGACGAGGTACAGACTGTCTTGTTTGAGGACGGCGTAACTTGTCGTTTCGGTTCGTGAATGATCCGCAGGGCTATTTGAATTCTTTGTCGCCCTTTTCGCCAAAGCCCCGTGAACAGTGACAGTGGCCAATATCCTTTATTGCTTCTTCGTCACGCGATGATGTGTGACACCTGCAGTACACCATGGTATACTACGCATGGAGGGAAATAGGCAATGTCAGTAGCACGCACAAAATCTGGGAGCTTGAGTTGCAGGGTGTCCCCTGAGCACAAACAGCTGATCGAACAAGCTGCGAGGACATCCGGGTTCACTCTGTCCGATTTCATCGTCCATGCCCTGGTGTCCGCCGCATCCGAAGTGGTGCGAGAGGAACCGATCATCCGGCTCACCAAGAGCGAGTGGGATAACTTCACTGCGTCCCTTGACCGGCCCGCGCGTGAACCGAGCGAGGCCACTAAGAAGGCAGTTGAGCTGTTCAAGCAGGGCCGCGATGAAGGCGACAGGCAGGTATGGTAGAGACGCCCATAGCTCCGACACCTCTCGTTATCGAGCATCTGGACAAGACAGTTCATGACAGACGTAACTTCGATTGCGGAGAGCCCAGCCTAAACGACTATCTCAAGTTCACAGCGCGGCAGCATATGGAAAAGGGCTACGCACAGGTCTGGGTAGCCGTCTCCGAGCCGGGATCTCCGCAGATCATCGGCTACTACACTCTCTCTACGAGCGCTCTTCAACCCGAGGATGTGCCCGGCAAGCCGTCGATAAACAAGGTCCCCGTTGTCTTGCTTGGACGGCTTGCGGTGGATAACAGGTACAAGGGCCAGAAGATCGGCCTGCGACTTCTCTTCCACGCGCAAAGGAGCGCTCTCCTGCTGTCTAAGAGAGTCGGTATCCACGCGCTTGTAGTCGATGCTCTCGACGAACAGGCGGCCGCCTTCTACCAAAATTACGACTTCGAAGAACTCACCACCGGCCCGCTGCACCTTTACAAGACGATCAAAGATATTGAGGCACTGGGGCTTATCGACGACCCTGTTTCGTACTAATGCTGCTCTTTGGCATGAAGAGCAAGTGCGCACCTTTCGTCGTCTATCTCGCTTGTGGTTCGGATTCCCCATTTTTGCAAGAGAGGAAGGGGATGTGACCCGCCCGATGATCTGGTATAATGCAGCCAGGAGTAACGATACGCATTTCCTATGCTTCGGGACACGCTTTTCCGTCCCAAAGCACATCGCACCCCGCGACCACTCACAAAAACATCGCCCTCCAAATCCCCCTCAACCTCCGAGGGCAGGCCAACCATGACAGCAAAAATTCCCACCGCGCCGACCCCTCGATGCTACCCGATAGCATCGCCTCCGCCCGCGCCGAGTGACGCTTGCTCCTCACCTCGGCGAGCGATCCGCGGAGGGTCCACCGGGCGCGCGGGCTTGTGGAGCGGGCGAACGCGTCCTCAAAAATACGGATAATCGATTCCCACACCAGCACACGGCTTTTGCTCATGCTGTCGGGTCGCTCGCGGAACCATGTCACTCGGTCCCACACCCCAGCGGCTTTGCCACCAATTTCAAAGAGTCGGATCCACAGGTCGTAGTCCTCTGCGCGCGCCAAATCAATCCGGAACCACCCGCAGTCGATCACATCCTGCCGCCGCACCATCACGGAACTCGTGAAAAACCGGTCGCTGCGCAGAAGTTTCAAAAACACATCACCGTCGGGAAATCGCTTGGGTCTGCTGTAGAATGGCACGAGCTCCCCCGACTCCTGGCAGGTGAGGCCGTTTGTGAAGACCAGCCGAACGTTGGGCTCGCTCTTGATCAGCTCCACCTGTTTTTGGAGCTTGTCAGGCATCCATTTATCGTCGGCGTCAATGAACGCGATCCACTCTCCCCGGGCGATGGCGATTGCATCGTTGCGCCCCGCGCTGCAGCCACCGTTCTGGGTTCTGTGGATAACGCGAAACCTGCTATCGGACGCGTACGACTGCAGAATCTCCCCTGTAGCGTCTGTAGAAGCGTCATCGATCAGAATCGCCTCATACTCGGTATATGTCTGCGCAAGGAGGCTATCGATCGCCTCGCGCACGAACCTTTCCCCATTCCAAACAGGCAATACTACACTAACAAACGGCTCGCTCATTCTCCCTCCAACCTAATTTATAGCGATCTAGCGCCAAGATGTAAAGTATATCACGAGTCGAACCCCGGACGATACGCAATGCAACCGGTGAACAATACTTAAGGAAAAGTCGATATACTGATATGCTAATATGCACCGGGGTGGAAAACTGCCCCTTAGGATGACAGGTCGCTCCGAATAGTGGGCATAGGTAAGTTAGTCACGCCCTCTGCGTGACTGCGATAATTGCGATGCAGACCATAAGGAGAATGAACGTTGCAACGGCATACTGATCACAAGAACATGGATTTGGCGAAGCTACATTTGGATGTAGCATACGGACGCTCTGATGGGATGATTATCTGGCAGCCGAGGGTCGACTGCTGGTGGAAAGACCGCAAATGGGACAATCGTGGTGTCGGACGATACGAGGGTGCGTCCCAGGCTGACATGTACCGCAGCTTGGGATGCTCTGACAGACTGTATCAGTTCAATACGTGCTTTCAAGGGAAGGAATCGGCAGGAGTAGTTTGCTCAAGCAGAGAACTGGATGAGTTTAGGACTGCCTACGAGGCGAAGACTCCCTTGGGCAGTATATCTCGTGTCGTCAGGCGGACCGAGAACAGCTGGGCCCAGATTGTCGACAAGGAGTGGATAGAGACCCCGGACGATATGCGGGTAGCGACATGGATCCTTGAGAACTCGGACTGGCGGTTTGATAAGGACTCATACGAATGCCTTCATGCGGAAGTGGGCGATCTGGGAGCGCCGACAATGTTTATGCCGCGGGTGAACGTACAGAACCTATACATTGACACGATGGGCGTCGAGCGAGGAGTCTACGCCATCTACGAATGGGGAAGTGTTATCGACGACTACTTCAAGGTGCTGCACGAAAACCACCTGAAGCTGATAGAGGTGATCAACTCTTCGCCGGTTGAGATCATCAATTTCGGGGACAACCTGCACTGCGCGACGCTTTCCCCAATGCTCTACGATGAGTATGTCCTCCCGGCCTATATTGACCGCTGCGAGAAGCTTCACAAGGCTGGAAAGTTCGTGCACTCCCACTGGGACGGCGACGTTAAGTCATTGCTGAAATACGCAAGAGTCTCTGGGCTCGACGGCATTGAGGCAATCACCCCGGCACCCCAGGGTGATGTGACGATAGAGGAGGTCAAGGAGGCGCTTGGTGACGATATATTGCTCCTCGACGGCATCCCGGCGATCTACTTTGACGAGACGTTTCCTCTTGAGGTGCTCGGGGAGTGCGTCCAAAGAACCATTTCTCTTTTCGCGCCCAAGCTGATCCTCGGAATATCGGACGAAATGTCGAGCCAGGGTGACATTGAGCGAATCCGGTTTGTGGGTGAGCTTGTGGATGACTACAACGCCGAAGTCCGTGCCCGGTAGTGAGCATAAGGACAACCTGTCTGTGGCCGCCATCATAGGAGAGCAGATACATCGTCCGAATGCTGTCGTGCAGTGTCGCGTATGTCGTGCCGGGCGTACATTACACCCGGCGGCTATCGCACTCTCCGTCGAGAGTGCAGTCGCTAAGAGCGTGTCTGAGAAATCCCAATTGTAGTGGCCGGTCACCGTGCCGGCCATCAGCGCCGTAGGCGCTGCCCTACGGCGCAATCTCGTATCAACGCTCAATTGGCACGAAATTCCACCGTTTTCCGGCTCCTTCGGAGCCGATGGCCGTCACGGCGGACGGCCACTACACTTCTCAGACACGCTCTTAGAGCTTCGGCTCAACAGACCGAGCGCCGAAGTATCAAAGCTCCCATTGTTTAGCCGCTCAGACGTTGGGGCAATATAGAGAGAGCAATATCTGTGCACCTTACTGGAGGTAATAGCCATGCAAAGAGCATTCTCAATCGTTGCGGGACTTCTGGCGTTCGCCCTGTGCGGGACAAGCTGGGCAGCCGGTAATGCAACTCATCATCCCTCTGTGACAAAGACTGCACCCAAATCCACGGCCAGCAAGCCGCCCGCCGGGGCCGGGATGATGGGCGGGATGTCTATGGACCAGATGATGAAGATGATGGGAACGATGCATCCGGCGATAGCAGTCGATGACACTTCTATTTACATCATCCGCGGCAGTGAACTCCTCAAGCTCGACAAGAATACCCTTCAGGTCGTTTCGCGGACTATGCTCCCCACGATGCAGATGAGCGGCATGAATGGGTCGATGGTCGGCGGCGTGGGCAGTGGTCCGGGAATGCAGGCGATGATGCAGATGCCCTCGCCCCAGTTCGAGCAGGCATTCCTAAAAGATATGATCCGACACCACGCCGGAGCTGTCGCGATGTCAGAAGTCGTCGTCCGGAAGGCTGTGCACCCCGAGCTTCGGCAGTTCGCCCAGCGCGTGATAGACACCCAGTCGCAGGAGATCCAGGAGATGTCCAGGTGGCTAAAGAGTTGGTATAACGCTTCCGTGCCCGCGATGGCTATGCCAATGGGCGAGCAGACCACCATAGAGCTTCGCTCCTTAAGCGGCAGCGGTCTTGAGATACGATATATGCAGGCCATGATCACCCACCACCAGGATGCAGTAAACATGGCTCGCATGGCTGAGCAGAAAGCCATTCACCCGGAGCTAAAGTCGCTGGCATCGAACATCGTGACAGGACAGACTGTGGAGATCAATCAGCTGAGCCAGTGGCTGTCGGACTGGTACAACGTCAGCCCGCAGCCCTGAGGTGGTACATCACCTCCCTACGGAGCATAAACAGCACCGCGCATCGACGGCGCACACATATTCGCAAATATTTCCCAGAGAAAACCCACAATATTCCTTGATTTATCCTATCAAAGTGTATATTATTAATATACAACAAACCGGCAAGAGAAGAGAGTTCTCTCACAGCAAGTCTCAGTGGTTCAAAAACAAGAAAACATATAAAACGAACTGATTTCACGCTCAGCTCACGCTCAACAAAACGAACTCAACAGAGAAAAACAGAGCGTGAAAACGAACTGAAAACAAACCGGCACAAGCCCAGCCTGTCGGTAGACTCATCCATCGCCCACTTATCCACAAGGTTTGCAACAACATTGTGCTCGGGTACAACATTGACAGGAACCCATATCAGCTGAGCCGTAATAGGGTTCCAAGCCAGTTCTCTGGTGGGGGAAGGGCTCTGATAAAGAAATGGCTAGATTGCGATCACATATCGAAAACGTGGAGTTGAGAGTGCCTTGTAAACCGGAATACGTCCGTACCGTGCGCACGCTCGTCGGGGAAATGGCCGATTCGGTGCCGCTGTCCCCTGAAGCTGTCGAAGAGGTCAAGGTCGCCGTCTCCGAGGCTGTCGCGAACATCGTTCGTCACGCCTACGGGGGATGCCCGGGGGACAACCCCGTGGTCATCAAGTGTTCCAGCGAAAGCGGCAGGCTGACCCTTGAGATCATCGACAAGGGGATAGGGTTCGAGGTCCCGGCACACGGCGCTGCGCCAAACCCGGATGTCAACAGAGAGGGCGGACTGGGCATTATTCTGATCCGACACCTGATGGACTCCGTCGACTACTGGTCCAAGCCGAACTTCGGCACGAGGATCAAGATGGTGAAATCAGGCTAAGTCGAGCCGGAGATGCTCGACTCCGAACCTTCTACCGTAACAAGACACTGATTTCTTACTGTGGTGGTCGGCCCGCTTGGACCGACCACCCTGACCTACTCTTTCTGTGACTGCTGAACGAAGTTGACCCGAAGATCCCCCACAAGCGCCCGATAGGCCTTCTTCTGCTCATCAGGGATGTGTGGCATAAGCTGGTCGGTCATAAAGGCGATCGTGTCGATTGCAAGCTTGGCCTGCAGCAGATCACGCTCGACTTTCTTAGTCACCGGGTTCATCTGAAGCCCCATATGCTGCCACGCGCCGGGGATCAGCATCTCGACAAACCACTGCAAGAACCCCTGAATCGGGACGTTCATAGTCTCCTCAGGAGTCTCCTCCCCGGCCTGTTCTTCTGCCTTCGGTTCTTCTGCTGGAGTGTCATCAAGCTTCACCCGCTTGTCTATGACCTCAAAGCCTTGTTCTTCCATCTGTACGCCTCCTCAGTCTGATGTAGGGTTGTTGTTACCCGTTGCGAGTTTGAATATAGCAAGCGCCACCAGCGCTCCCGAAATCGCGCCGAGCGTGTCGGCGACCCAGTCGAGCACGTCGCAGGTGCGGCTGGGGACGAAACTTTGGTGGAACTCGTCTGTTATCCCGAATAAACTGGCGATCCCAACCGCGGCGGCCGCTATCGCCAAACCGCTCCAGTGCTTCTTCGATCCCCTGACGGCAAGCGCGACGAGCAGCCCCATGATGCCGTAGGCGATGTAGTGCTCGGGCTTGTCGATGCCTGAGACACCCGGGAATGGCTCGATCGGCGGGATCGATGACAGCCGGAATATCAGCGCCATATACGCCCCGACGCCCCACCACCAGTTGGGCCTGATTTTCATTCGCTATCCGCCATTTTCCTGAACTCTTCCTCCGTCATCACCGCGACGCCGAGCTTTTGGGCTTTCTCAAGTTTGGAGCCCGCCTTTTCTCCGGCGACCACGTAGTCGGTCTTTTTGCTCACCGACCCGCTCGCCTTGCCGCCAAGCTTGATCGTCATCTCCTCGGCCTCGTCGCGGGTCATTGTCACAAGCGCGCCGGTGAAGACAAACGTCTTACCCGCGATCAACCCCGTGTCCTTGGGCGCTTCGGGCGGCTCGGCGACTATGCCCGCCCCCCGGAGCTTTTCGACGACCCTGCGGTTGCGCTCTTCGCCAAAAAAGTCGGCGATGCTCTGCGCGACGACCGGCCCCACGTCGGGGGTGTTTGAGATATCATCGACCGACGCCGATTCTATCGCCTCGACCGACCGAAACTTCATCGCCAATGTCTGCGCCGTGCGCTCGCCGACGTGCCTGATGCCGAGCGCGTAGATCAGGCGGCCAAGCGTTGTATTCTTACTACGCTCAATCGCCGCTATGATGTTCCCGGTGGACTTTTCGGCCATGCGCTCGAGGCCTTCGATCTGCTCCTGCTTGAGATAATACAGATCGGCCTGGTCGCAGATCAGGTCAGCCTCCATCAGCCGGGCGATCAAGGATGGCCCAAGGCCGTCTATGTTCATCGCCTCGCGGCTTGCGAAATGGCTGATGTTCTCTTCAAGCTGCGCGGGGCAGGCGGTGTCGATGCAGCGGGTGACGGCTTCATTCTCGGGGCGCTCGACCTTGCCGCCGCAGACGGGGCAGTGCTCGGGCATGACGAAATCGACCTCATCGCCATCGCGCTTGTCGACTGCGACCTCGACCACCTCGGGGATCACCTCGCCCGCACGCTGGATTACCACCGTGTCGCCGATTTTGATCCCTTTTCGCCTGATCTCGTCTTCGTTGTGCAGAGTGGCGCGTGAGACGGTGACGCCTCCTACCTCGACCGGGTCCATGATCGCGACGGGAGTGAGCGCGCCGGTGCGCCCGACCTGCACGATGATCTCGCGGATCACGGTCGTCGCCTGGCGTGGCGCATATTTGTAGGCGATCGCCCACCTCGGGGCGCGCGCGACGTAGCCCAAGCGCTCCTGGCTCTCAAAGGAGTTTACCTTGACCACCAGGCCGTCGATATCGTAGGGAAGCGTCTCGCGAAGCGACTTCCATTCGGCAGTGTACGCCCAGACCTCGTCGATCCCGTGGCATGCCCTGATGTTGGGGTTCACCCTGAAGCGCCACGCGCGAAGCGCCTGCAGCAGCTGGAAATGGGTCGAGAAGCCTCCGTCCTCGATCAGTCCGACGCCGTAGGTAAAGATATCGAGCCGTCTCGCTGCCGTGATTCTCGAATCGAGCTGCCTGAGCCCCCCCGCGGCTGCGTTTCTGGGGTTTGCAAAAGTCGGTTCGCCGCGTTCGGTGCGTTCCTCGTTGATCCGCCTAAACTCGTCGTGGAGCAGAAACACCTCGCCCCGCACCTCGATCAGGCTTGGGACTGGGAACTCGCCCTGTGGGTCGGGCTCGATCTTCAGTGGGATGCTGTAGATCGTGCGCAGGTTCTCTGTTATGTTCTCACCTGTTGTGCCGTCGCCCCGAGTCGCCCCTGTTACAAAGACCCCGTTTTGGTAGGTGAGCGAGACGGCGAGCCCGTCGATCTTGAGCTCGGCGACGTATTCGACATCGGATTCGGGATCAATGGCGAGATTCTTCTTCACCCTTTGGTCGAACGCGCGCAGCTCGTCTTCCGAGAAGGCGTTTGCAAGCGAGAGCATCGGCTGCCGGTGGGTGTGGGTGCCAAACGCGGTCTGAGGCACCGCGCCGACTCTTTGGGTTGGGGAGTCAGGCGTCGCAAGCGGGGGATACCGCGCCTCGATCTCGCCGAGTTCGCGCATGAGCTTGTCATACTCCGCATCCGAGAGCGTCGGCTGGTCGAGCACATAGTACTCGTAGTTCGCCCTGTCGATATCGCGACGAAGCCCCGCCGCGCGAGAGGTCACCTCGCGCGGCGGCTCGGAAAAATGTGTGTTCTCAGCCATCTAGTCACCACCGGTCTGATTATGCCCAACGGCACACGACATGGTAGTTTGAGGGGTGAGCGGGTGTCAATGTGTATGATTTGCTCATATTTACACATTATGTGGTATAATACTCTTATAATAACTCCTCTGGAGGCGGGTATGCGTACCAACATAGTGATTGATGACGAACTGCTCAAGGCCGCTCAGGAAGCGACGGGGCTCAAAACCAAGAAGGCGATAGTGGAAGAGGGGCTCAAGGCACTTGTTCGCAACGGACGTCAGGTGGCGGCCGTTATGGCGCTAAAGGGCTCGGCTGATTGGGAAGGTGACCTCAGGTCTCTTCGCGAAGACAGGGACTCTGCCAAGTGGTAATCGTTGACAGCTCAGTTTGGATCGACCTGATCAAAGGCAGGGAAACCTCAGAAGTGCGTGCTTTTGTGCGCCTTGCCAAAGAGAAAGAGATCGCTCTTGGCGACCTGATACTCTACGAAGTGCTGCGGGGTGTGAGCCCACCTGATCAATTTGAGAAAGTGAAGGCACATCTTCTCGGTTTTTCGGTGTTTACGATGGCTGGTCGGGATCTGGCGCTGGAGGCGGTGGACAATACGCGGGCTCTCCGAAAGCTCGGAGTTCAAGTGAACACTGTGGACTGCCTGATTGCGACCTTTTGCCTGATTTCCGGCAGCAGGCTGCTCAGTTCGGATCACCATTTTCAGCCGTTCGTTGAGCATCTTGGGCTGGTGATGGCAGGTTAATGTGGGGACATATGAAACCGAAACTTCTCGTCTTTGGGTTCGACACTATCTCTGAAGACGCTCAGTGGGACATGCCGTGCGACCGTCCATTGCCGGACAATTGTGGGGCTGGGCCTACAGCTCCGGGCCAAAAACCGACCCGTGGACACTGCCTCTTTAGCTAACAGCTCCCCTCACGCCGCCTTTTTCTTCACCTCGTCATACTTGTCCGGCACCACGATGTGGCTTGTGCGCTGGGGCCTTGAGTATCCGCCGCAATAATTGGGTCGTTTCGAGAGCTTGATCGGCTTCGGGAAGGCGTTTGAGTAGGGGATCGAGCCCAGGATGTGGTGGACGCAGTTCAGGCGGGCGCGGCGTTTGTCGTCGCCGTCGACCTGATACCACGGGGCCTCGGGGATGTCGGTGTGGTCGAGCATTGCATCTTTGGCGGTCGAGAACTCTTCCCACTTTTCGCGGGACTCGATGTCGATCGGGCTTAGTTTCCAACGTTTGAGCGGGTTTTCGGCGCGCTCCTGGAATCGGCGCTCCTGCTCGCAGTCGCTCACCGAGAGCCAGTATTTGAGCAGAATGATCCCGGAATGCACGAGCATACGCTCAAAGTCCGGGCAGGATCGCAAAAACTCCTGATATTCGTCCTCTGTGCAGAACCCCATAACATTTTCAACGCCAGCGCGGTTGTACCAGCTTCGGTCGAATATCACGATCTCACCGGCGGCGGGCAGGTGCGCGACGTAGCGCTGGAAATACCACTGCGTGCGCTCCGTGTCAGAAGGCGTGCCAAGGGCGACGAGCCGGAGACCTCGGGGATTGAGCGGTTCGGCGATGCGCTTGATGACCCCGCCCTTACCCGCCGCGTCGCGTCCCTCAAAGATAAGGACGACGCGAAGCTTCTGCTCCTTCACCCAGTACTGCAGCTTCACAAGCTCTGCCTGGAGGCGTCGGAGTTCCTTTTCGTAAAGCTTCTTTTCAAGCCAAGTCGGCGGTCCGAGTTTTGGAGTCTTGCTGTTGATGCCTTCTTCCACTATGCGAAGTTTTGCCATTGTCTGCCCCTAATGCTGATACGTACTTGATCATATTATCGGGATTGTGGAGGAAAACAGGAGGGGGAATTGGGGTAGGGAGATCCCGGATTGGTTTTGGGACGGCGATATGGAGATCGCCGTCCAACTCGGAAAGGGCGGACACGTTGGTCCGCCCCTACGCTATAGCTTAAGCGACGCTTTCTCTTGGCACGTTCCTCTCGACGAAAACGTCGGAGGCCTTCTTGCGCTTTGACTTGCTGCGGTACTTCGGTGCGAAGTTGCCGGGTTTGGTCTGCGCGGGCGCGGGCCTTGCGTCTTTGTTCGATTTAGGCGCAGAGAACTTCGGCTTTTGGTCCGATGCGGGAGCGGGCTTGAACTCGCTGGGCGCGGGACGGGCCTTGTAATCGAAATCTGCAAGCTGCTTGCGCTCAATCCGAGAGCCCAGAGCTCGCTCGATGTCCCAGACTATCCCGGCGTCTTCACCGGTGATAAGCGTCATTGCGTCACCCTCGCGCTCGGCGCGACCTGTGCGGCCGATGCGGTGGATGTAGGCGTCCGCTGTGTCAGGAATGTCGTAGTTGACTACGTGGGTGATCGTCTCCACGTCAAGACCGCGGGCGGCGATGTCGGTCGCGACCAATATCTGGCACTTGCCGGACTTGAAGCGGTCGAGCGCGTTCTGCCTCTGGTTCTGAGACTTGTTGGAGTGCAGCACCGTCGTCGTATACCCGGCGTTCTCGATCTGTCGGGCCAGTCGGTCGGCGCGGTGCTTGGTGCGAGTAAAGATCAACACCGAGTTGGTGTCGGTTTCTCCAAGCAGACGAAGCAAAAGCAGCGACTTCAGGTGCTGGGCGCAAGGGTACAGCGCGTGGGCGACGGTCTTTGCCGGTGCGCACAGGTCCACCTGGACACGCTCGGGCTTGTTCATCGCGTTGCCGGCAAGCTTTGTCAGCTCAGGGGCGAACGTCGCCGAGAAAAGCATAGTGTGGCGATCTCGGGGGAGCGTGGACAAAATGTGCTTGATCGGCGGCAAAAAGCCCATATCAAGCATCCGGTCGGCTTCGTCCAGCACAACCTCTTCAACATGCGCAAAATTGGTGTTGCCTCGCTCCATGTGGTCGATGAGCCGTCCAGGGCACGCAACGATCACTTCGGCGCCGCTTCTTAGCGCCTTCTCCTGGGGATGCATTCCGACCCCGCCGTATACGGTGGCGGTCTTGATCTTGGTGAACCGGCCCAGCTGCCTGAAGCAGTCGGCGACCTGTTCGGCAAGCTCGCGCGTCGGTGTGAGGACGATTACCCTCGTGCACGGTTTCTTGACCGGGTTGGTGAGCAGGTGGTGGAGTATCGGCAGCACAAAAGCGGCGGTTTTGCCGGTTCCGGTCTGAGCGGTGCCGATCATGTCGCGTCTTGCGAGCGCGATCGGGATAGTGGCTGCCTGCACGGGCGTCGGCGCCTGGTAACCGGCGTCTTTGATAGCTTTGACGAGCAGTTGGTCCAGATTAAAGTCGGCAAACGCCGAGGCGGTAGGTGTGTTTTCTTTGTGGGTCAAACGATCATTCTCCTGATTTTTCACTGTTGTCTCGGAGCTTGAAGCGAAAAGACTAGCCCGCAGTATTCACGACAAACGTGAATATTGCTCCGCCAGCAGCAGCCTTCTTTGCGTCGCGAAGAAAGCAGGCCAGCAGTCCGAAAACATCAGTGAACGACCAAGCCAATGCCAAAGCCACGTAACAATCGATCTCATTATACCATGAATCGCAGGAGAGCGTTTTTTTGGAGTTATGTGTCCATTCTCAGCACCGATTGCCAAGGCCTCGGAGCAATCTCAACTGTTGGGTTTGATTCTCAAGTGTGAAGGGGGATAATTCATTACTTTGTGGTTTAAGTGATCGTAGAGTAATAGGGGAACGCTGGCATGAAAGTATCTGATCTTCTGGTCAAATGCCTGGAAAACGAGGGCGTGGAGTATGTCTTCGGGGTTCCGGGCGAAGAAATGCTTGGCCTTGTCGACTCGCTTTCGAGGTCCAATATCAAGTTTGTATCGACCCGGCACGAGCAGGGGGCCGCGTTTATGGCCGATGGCTACGGCAGGCTGACGGGGCGCGCGGCGGTCTGCACGTCGACGCTTGGGCCGGGGGCGACTAATCTCATCACAGCCGTCGCTGACGCCAACCTCGACCACGCGCCGCTTGTGGCGATCACCGGGCAGGTCGGCCTTGAGTCGACCCACAAGGAGTACCACCAGTACATCGACATCGTGCGCACCTTTGAGCCGGTCACCAAGTGGAACACTCGAGTCGACACGCCGAGGATCATCCCCGAGGTCGTCCGCAAGGCGTTTCACGACGCTGAATTGGAAAAACCAGGGGCGACCCACATCGAGCTGCCCGAGGACATCTCCGCGCTCGATGTTGAAGGCTCGCCGCTTCCTCGCGAGCACTTGGACCTGCCTATTGCCGATGGCGGGCTCAAAGTTGCAGCGGAGCTGATCAACAATGCTAAACACCCGATTATACTCTCCGGCAACGGGGTGATCCGGGGGCGGGCCTCGGAGCAGCTTCGGGCGTTGATGAGCGCGGTGAACATACCGGGCTCGACCACGTTTATGGGCAAAGGCGCGATCTCGGCTGAGTCGGACCTGCACTCCGGGACGATCGGCCTGCAGGCCCACGACCACGTAAGCTGCGGGTTTGACCGGGCAGACCTCGTGATCGCGGTCGGCTACGATATAGTCGAATATTCGCCCCGGCGCTGGAACCCAAACGGCGACAAGACGATCGTCCATATCGATTTTACTCCCGCCGACGTTCAGGCACAGTATGTTCCCGCGGCGCAGCTTATAGGCAGTATCGCGGTCAACTTGAAGCTGCTCACCCCGCTACTCGACAGGCGCCCAGACCAGGACTACTATCGCCGACTGAAAGACTACGTCATTGCCGAGCGGGAAAGCCATGCACAGGACTCCGGGCCGAACATTACGCCGCAGAAGATCATCTACGAGATGCGTAGGGCGCTTGGGCGCGACGACATCCTGATAAGCGACGTCGGCGCGCACAAGCTCTGGATCGCCCGGATGTACCCGGCATTCGAGCCAAACACCGTGCTTATCTCCAACGGGTTTGCATCGATGGGGTTTGCAGTCCCCGCGGCGATCGCCGCAAAGCTCGTCCACCCGGAAAAGCGGGTGCTCGCGGCATGCGGGGACGGCGGGTTCCTGATGAACGTTCAGGAGCTTGAGACGGGGCTTCGTCTTGGGACCAAAGTGGTATATCTGATATTCAACGATTACGGCTATGGGCTCATTAAATGGAAGCAGATGGGTAAATACAACCTAGGGTTCGGGGTGGATTTGGGGAATCCCGACTTCGTGAAGCTAGCTGAGTCCTTTGGTGCGAAGGGCTACCGCGTCGAGGACGCCTCGGAGCTCGGGCCTGTTCTCCAGCAAGCTTTTGAAGGGCCGAGCTCGGCTGTGATCGACGTGCGGGTGGACTACAGCGAGAACCTGAAACTAAGTGAAAGACTCGGGCAGATGATCTGCCCTACGTGATGGTAGGGGTTAGAGGATAGGGGATAGGGGTTGGTGTACGTTAGTCCGGATCTGTACCAACTGTTCGTCCGGATCTGTGATCCGGGACGATCTGGCAGAATAGGCATCTGTGATGCCGGTAGATTGGGCACGGTCGAAAGAACGGGATCACAGATCCCTTGACTGCCAAGAGGGCCCGGATTGCAAATCCAGGCCAACTTAGGCCATCAATCTCCCAAATCTCGCCAGTCCCCAATTTTGCATTTTACAATTTGCACACCCGGAGGGTGAAATGTCAGTAGCTACTATGGCACATGAGCATAAGTTTTTGATCGGCGGGGACTGGAGGAGTTCTTCGGAGCGGGAGAACGTCCAGAGCCCGCAGGGTGGCGTGGCTGGGGTCGTGTTCGTCGCGGGTGAAGCCGATGTCGAGGACGCGATTGCGACTGCGATCAAGGGTTTTGAAGTGATGCGGTCGCTCCCGAGCTACAAGCGCGCCGATATTCTGCGAGGTATGGCCGAAAAGATCAAGGAACGCAAGGAAGAGATCGCCCGCACGATCACACTTGAGGCCGGGAAACCGATCAAAGACTCCCGCGCCGAGGTCGACCGCGCGATTATGACCTTTACTATAGCGAGCGAGGAGGCAAAGCGCCTGCCCGGCGACACTATCCCGCTTGATTTAAACCAAGTGTCTGAGGGGCGCATTGGGATCATCCAGCGCTTCCCGATCGGGCCTGTGCTTGGGATCACGCCCTTTAACTTCCCGATTAACCTCGTCGCCCACAAGATCGCCCCCGCGCTGGCGGCGGGGAACTCGATCATCATCAAGCCCTCAATGCGCACGCCCCTTACTGCGCTAATTTTGGGTGAGATCGCGATGCAGTCCGGCGCGCCTTCGGGCGCTCTAAACATCGTGCCCTGCTCGACCGAGCTTACCCGCAGGATGGTCGAGGACGATCGTATAAAAGCGATTTCGTTCACCGGGAGCACGGAGGTGGGGTGGGCTCTAAAATCTATTTCAGGGAAAAAGAGGGTCACCCTTGAGCTTGGAGGGAACGCGGCGGAGATCATCGATGCGGACGCGGACGTGGACTATGCCGTCTCGCGCTCCGCTGCCGGGGCCTTCTACTACTCGGGCCAGAGCTGCATCTCGGTACAGAGGATGTTTGTGCATCGCGGGATCTACGACGACTTTGTGCGCAAGTTCGTCGATGCGGTGGAGAAGAAGCACGTCGGGGACCCGATGGACGAGTCTACCGACGTTGGGCCGGTGATCGATGAGGCGTCGGCGAAGCGAATCGAGGAGTGGGTGAGCGAAGCCGTGCACGGCGGGGCGAAGCTTCTGACCGGAGGCGAGCGCCGAGGCACGTTTTATGAGCCGACGGTGCTTGAGGGCGTCGACCCCGATGAGAAGGTGAGCTGCCTTGAGGTGTTTGGCCCGGTCGCGATCGTCGAGCCGTTTGACGACTTCTCCGAGGCGATCGCCAAGGTGAACAATTCGCGCTACGGGCTGCAGGCATCGGTGTTCTCGAACAACCTCGAACACGTATTTCGTGCGTTTCGCGAGCTTGAGGTGGGTCAGGTCGTGGTGAACGAGGCATCGAGCTACAGGATCGATAACATGCCCTACGGTGGAGTCAAGGACTCGGGGTTCGGGCGCGAGGGAATCCGCTACGCGATCGAAGAGATGACCGAGATCAAGATGCTTGCGGTGAACCCCTGATATGGATTGCGGCGTCTTGACGCCGCTTTGTACGCCGATGCATGCTGCGGGAACTTGATTCTACGGATTCGATAGGTTGGACTAAACGAAACGTTCCCGCAGAATATGGGAATAGTGCACTCCACACTATTTCTCCCGTTGTGTTTGTATTAGCCAAAATGTGGTATAATGCCATTAATACATCGTAGACTCACGATATATCGATATTAGGACATGTGAGATGGAACTGACCAAGACAAAGATCGACCTGCTCCCTATGGAAAAGCTCTCGGAGGCGGCGGCGTGCCTCAAGGTGCTCGCTCACCCCGTGCGCCTGCGGATCGTCGATGCGCTGATGCAGGGGGATTTCACCGTTCGCGAGATATCAGAGATCTGTGAAGTTAGGGAGAACCAGATATGCGAACACCTCAGGCTTATGCAGAACTGTGGGCTGCTCGGGAGCGTGCGGGTCGGGCGCACCGTTCACTACAAAATTGTCTCTCCGCAGCTTCCGGCGCTTCTGTCCTGCGTCCGGGCGCACTGCGGGGATGCTGCGCTTCCTGATGATTGTATGGAGGAATAGTTGAAAAAAGAAAAGACTCGAATCGTCATAGTCGGAGGGGTCGCCGGAGGCGCATCTGCCGCAGCGCGGGCCAGAAGGCTCTCAGAGGACGCTGAGATCGTGCTTGTGGAGCGCGGAGAATACGTTTCGTTTGCAAACTGCGGCCTGCCCTATCACATCGGGGGCACGATCGCCGACCGGGGGCGGCTCCTCGTCCAGACGCCGCAGACGCTCTACGGCAACCTGCGAATCGACGTGCGCGTAAGGACCGAGGTTGTCGCAATTGACAGAGGAGCGCGCAATGTGACCCTTAGAAACGTCGAGACCGGGCAGGCCGAGACGCTTTGCTACGACAAGCTTGTGCTAAGCCCCGGTGCAGAGCCGATTCGGGTGCCGATACCAGGAAGTGACGACCCACGAGTCCTGACCCTGCGCTCGATGGCCGACATGGACGCGATCATCCGGGTGCTTGAGGATACCAAGCCCGAGAACTCGGTGGTGATCGGCGGCGGGTACATCGGCCTTGAGATGGCAGAGGCGCTTCGGGAGCGAGGGGTCGGCGTGACGCTCGTCGAGCTTTCTCCACAGGTGATGGCTCCGGTCGACCCCGAGATCGCGCACCCACTGCACCAGCACTTGGGGATGAACGGGGTGGACCTGCGCCTTGAGACGAGCGTGACCTCCTTTGTGGCGCTTGATGACTCGCTTCGGGCGAACCTCAGCACCGGCGACTCAGTGGAGTGCGGCATCGCTATAATGGCGATCGGCGTGCGCCCCGAAGTCTCCCTTGCCAAGGGGGCCGGGCTGGCGATAGGCGAGCGCGGCGGAATCGTCGTCGACGAGCACATGAGGACAAGCGACCCGGATATCTTCGCCGTCGGCGACGCGGTCGAGGTGCGGGATTTTGTCGGTGGTTTCCAGACCCTGATTCCGCTCGCCGGACCCGCGAACCGTCAGGGAAGGATCGCCGCGGACAACGCTTTTGGCCGCGATTCGGTATATAAAGACACTCAGGGGACCGGCATCTGCAAGGTCTTTGACCTGGCGGTCGGGATGACGGGGATGAACGAGAAGACGCTTAGGCGGCTCGGTCGGGCGTACGAGAAGGTCTATGTGCACCCCGCAAGCCACGCGAGCTACTACCCCGGCGCAAGCCAGATAACGCTGAAGCTGCTTTTTGACCCCGGGGACGGTCGAATTCTCGGCGCTCAGGCCGTAGGTGCGGACGGGGTCGACAAGCGCATAGACGTGCTCGCGGTCGCGATGAGGGCCGGGATGAGCGTCTTTGACCTGGAAGAGCTAGAGCTTTCCTACGCTCCTCCGTTTGGCTCGGCCAAGGACCCAGTGAACTACGCGGGCTTTGTCGCCTCAAACGTGATCCGGGGCGACGTGTCGCTCTGCCACGTCCCGGACGTAGTCGACCCACGCGAGGACCAGGTGCTTCTTGACGTGCGCAAGCCCTTCGAGGTCGCCGCAGGGACGATTCCGGGGTCGGTCAATATTCCGCTCGATGAGCTTCGGGACAGGCTGGGCGAACTCTCCCGTGACAGGGAGATACTGGTCTTCTGTGCGGTCGGGCTGCGGGGGTACCTCGCCTGCCGGGTGCTTGCCCAGAACGGCTTCAAGTGCCGCAACCTATCCGGCGGGATCAGGACATATTCGCAGAGCGTGTCAAACGGCTACAAGCGGCCCGAGCCGCCGAAGGGTGAGGTCTGCGACGACTCGGGGGTCAGCTGCCATGTCACACAGGAGTGCAACCCGCAGCCCGCGCCGGTCGTGAGGCAGGTCGACGCCTGCGGACTACAGTGTCCGGGACCGATCATGCGCGTATCCGAGGAGATGAAGGCGATCAAAGAGGGCGAAGCGATCGCCGTAACGTCGAGCGACCCCGCGTTTGCCCGAGACATCAGTTCCTGGTGCCACGGGACGGGGAACCGCCTGATCTCGGTCGCTCCCGAAAACGGCCACTTCAAGGCGACGATCGCCAAGGGTAGCGGTTCGGCGCAGGCATCGACCGCCGTGCCCTTGTCCAAGCACAAGACGATGGTCGTCTTTAGCGGCGAGTTCGACAAGCAGATGGCCGCATTCATCATCGCAAACGGCGCGGCCTCGATGGGAAGCGACGTGACGATGTTCTTCACCTTCTGGGGGATAAACGCGCTCAGGCGGCCTGACCCTGCGCCGGTCCGCAAGACCGCAATCGAGAAGATGTTCGGCTGGATGATGCCCCGTGGGGCCGACAAGCTCAAGCTCTCAAATATGAACATGGGAGGGATGGGCCTTGCGATGATAAAGGGAATTATGAAGAAGAAAAACGTCCCGAGCCTGCCTGAGCTGATCGAGTCGGCGATGAGGTCAGGGGTGAAGCTCGTCGTCTGCACGATGTCGATGGACCTGATGGGGATCAAGCGCGAAGAGCTGATCGACGGAGTCGAAGAAGGCGGCGTCGCAACCTATCTTGACCGGGCCGAAGCGGGGAATGTGAACCTGTTCATATAGCGCGCAGGATTACCTCATCCCGTGCCGGTTGGGAAATGTAGTGCAGGCGTCAGATGTGAAAACACTCCGGGGCAAAGAGTGCCTGCCCCGGAGTGTTCTGAAATCGTGGCGCAGTAATAGTCTATTTTACGTTGCTCAGGTCGTAGACGTATGTTCGTCCACTGCCCTCATGCACCGAAATGTTGAGATATTATAACTGAGTTTTGCGTATTTGCGGGAATATCGCTTGGCTGGCGGGACAGGTTTTCTCGACTAACGTCAAGGTTTACAGCTTTGCAACTTTCTCCTGGTCGGTCTTGCGAATCACGTTTCGGCTGACCTTGCCGCTGTGGGTCCTTGGGAGCGCATCGACGAACTCTACGAGCCTCGGATATTTGTAGGGCGCGGTGTTGTGCTTTACGAAGTCCTGAAGCTCTTTGGCAAGCACGTCTGAGGGCTCGAAGTCGGCGGCTAGGACGATCGTCGCCTTGACGATCTGGCCGCGAATGGGGTCCGGGACACCTGTAACAGCGCACTCGTGGACTGCGGGGTGCTCCTGCAGCACGCTTTCGACCTCGAAGGGGCCGATCTTGTAGCCGGAGCTTTTGATCGTGTCGTCGGCTCGGCAGACGTACCAGTAGTAGCCGTCCTCGTCACGGTAGGCGATGTCGCCGGTATAATAGAGCCCGTCGCGGAACGCCTTGTCGGTCAGCTCCTGGTTGCGGTGGTAGCGGCAGAACATGCCCGCGGGGCGGGAGCCATCGAGCTTGTACACGACGTGGCCCTGTTCACCGTCGCCGCAGAGGTTGCCCTCGTCGTCGATGATCGCGATGTCGTAGGTGGGGGAAGGCTTGCCCATTGAGCCGGGTTTGCCCTCCATCCAGGGGAAGTTAGCGATCGCGACGACCGTTTCCGACTGCCCGAAACCCTCGCGCAGCCGTAGGCCCATCACTTCGAGGATCTTGTTGTAGACCTCGGGATAGAGCGGCTCACCGGCGCAGACGCAGTCTTTCAGGTGCTTGAGGTCGTACTTGGAGCAGTCCTCCATCAGCATCATGCGAAAAATGGTCGAGGGGGCGCAGAAAGATGTGATCTGGTAATCGTCCAGCACCTGTAGAAGCTTCTTTGGCTCAAACTTGTGGTCGTAGTCGTAGACAAACACCGCGCAGCCCGATATCCACTGGCCGTAAATCTTGCCCCAGGCGAACTTGGCCCATCCGGTGTCGGCGACGGTGAGATGCAGGCCGCCGTCCTCGCAGTTCTGCCAGTAGGCCGCAGTGATGATGTGTCCGAGGGGATAGGTGAAGTCGTGCTCGACCATCTTCGGCAGACCCGTCGTGCCAGAGGTGAAAAATAGCACCGAGGTGTCGTCGTTTGTGGTAGCGTCGGCCCCGGTGGGGCGCGCAAAACTGTCGGAGGACTTGGTAAGCTCCTCGTCGAAGCTGTGCCAGCCCTCTCTTGTTCCGCGCATCAGGATCTTGACATTGAGCGTGGGCGAACTTTTTTCGGCTTCTTCTACCTCGCTCGCGATGCGCTCGTCGGCGATGGCGAAAATGGCCCTAATGTCGGCTGCGTTGCATCGGTAGCTGATGTCGCGAGCGGTCAGCATGTGGCTTGCGGGGACAGCGACTGCGCCGAGCTTGTGCAGCGCGATCAGCATAAACCAGAACTCGTAGCGGCGCTTGGCTATCAGCATCACGGGGTCGCCCTTGCCTATGCCGAGCGTTTGGAGCAGGTTCGCGGTCTTGTCGCTGTAGTGCTTAAGATCGGCGAAGGTGAAGGTCTGCTCGTCGCCCTTGTCGTCGAGCCACACCAGCGCGACCTTCTCAGGTTGCGTCAGGGCGTAGTGATCGACTACGTCGTACGCGAAGTTGAAGTTCTCGGGGATATCTATCCGAAACTCTGATTTGAACTCCTCGTAGGAGGAAAACTCGCTCTTGGGGACAAAACGACTGACCAAACAGGAACCCGCGTGGTTCATCAAACACCTCTTTACACAACTCGTCGTTCCACGGACGACTATAGTTTAGTTAGCTTCTGAGGCGTGAAGTTCCTCCCTGTGTCCGGCGCGCAAGCCACTACTTGTCGCGCGTCGGCAACCAGTTGTCGAGGACCCTTGACTCGTGAAGCGTTGGCAGTTTGATCGCGGCGCAGAAGGCGTCGACTATCGCCTCTTCGCGCAGCACCCCGATAAGCTCTGACTCAAGCACCGCGATACCCAAAGAGGCGGCTTCGTCCTCGATGAACTTGTAGACTTCAAAGACCCCTGTCGCGTGCGGCTGGGTGATGTTGGTCGAGACCTGGACGATACCCCGGGAGGCGAGCTCCACGCCGATCGCCTTGACCCCGGCCATTCCCTGCCCCGAGTCTCGAAGCTGACGGATTCTTTTTGCGATAGAGCGGGCGACGGATATATCGCCTGTTTGGAGGTTGACGTTGTAGGCGATCAGGGGGCCGCGCGCGCCGACTACGGTTGCGCCTGCGGTCGGGTGAAGCCTGCTCGGTCCGAGGTCGGGTGCGCGTTCGCCTGCGAGGCCCGTCGCCATCAGGGCTTCGTAGCCGCCGCGCCTGATCTCAGCGAGGTTGGCGCGGCAGGAAAGGTTTGCGCTTTCTTCATAGAAGTAGACCGGAAGACCTAGCTCGCAGGCGAGCCGTTCGCCGATCGTGCAGGATAGTGCGACGCAGTCGCTCATGTCGACCCCCATCACCGGGACGACCGGCACAACGTCGATCGCGCCGATTCTGGGGTGCCCGCCCGTGTGCCGCGTGATGTCGATCAGCTCGACGGCCTTTTTCGCTCCGGCAAGCAGAGCGTCTGCGACCGAGGCCGGTTCGCCCACTAGGGTGATGACGCAGCGGTTGTGGTCGCAGTCGAGCGAGTAATTGACCACCTTGGCCGATCCCGCCGAGCCCATCGCATGCGCGATCGCCGCGACGACCTCGGGGCGTCTCCCCTCGCTGAAGTTCGGCACACACTGGACGATTCTTGGCATCTGATTGGTTTCTCCCATGCAAAGAAGGGCCGCCCCACACAGGAGCGACCCCACTTTCTTACTGTCGTTGACTTATGATCTGCTCTGTTAGGCCATACCAGGCTCTAGCCTGGGGTGTCCGCCGCCCTCGGGGGCCCTTCGCGGGGCCGCATCAGGGCATGCCTCACCCTCGCCGGGGGCAAACGTCGTGCCGCCGGTTGCGGGCTTGTCGTACACCGGGTGTTTGGCGTCGGCCATCAGGCCCACGAACTCCTCGCGTTCAAGCGTCTCTCGCACAAGCAGAACCTTGACGATCTCGTCCATTTTGGCCCTGTTCTCAAGGAGCATGCTCTTTGCGCGCAGGTAGGAGTTCTCGATGATCTTTCTGATCTCCTTGTCGATCGACATTGCGATCTCCTCGGAGTAGTTGCGATCTTCCATTATGTCCCGGCCAAGGAACGGGTTGCCGTGGCGCTTGCCGAGAGTGAGCGGCCCGAGGACCTCACTCATTCCGTAGTCGCAGACCATCGCCCGCGCGACCTCAGTCGCCCGCTCAAGGTCGTTGCTCGCACCGGTCGATATCTCGTTAAAGACTACCTGCTCGGCGACTCGGCCTCCAAGGAGACCGGCAAGGTCGTCCAAAAGCTCGCTCTTGGTGGTCAGATACTTGTCCTGACCCGGAAGCGAGATGGTATACCCAAGCGCCATTCCTCTGGGCAGGATCGATACCTTGTGCACAGGGTCGGCCAAAGGCAGCATTTCAGAGACGATGGCGTGCCCGACCTCGTGGTAGGCGACCATTTCTTTCTCTTTTTCGCTGATGATCCGGCTCTTTCGCTCGGGACCGGCGATGACTCGGTCGATCGCCATCTCGAAGTCGTCCATGAATATCTTGGTCTTCTCGCGGCGCGCTGCCATAAGCGCGGCCTCGTTGACCATGTTCGCGATATCCGCCCCGCTAAAGCCCGGGGTCCGGCGGGCGATTGTATCGATGTTAACGTCGTCTGCGATCGGCTTGCCCTTGGTGTGAACGGCAAGGATCGCCTTGCGTCCGACTGCGTCGGGGTTGTCGACGACGACTCTTCTGTCGAAGCGTCCCGGTCTAAGGAGCGCCGGGTCAAGAACGTCGGGTCTGTTGGTCGCGGCGATCAGGATGACCCCTGCGTTCGGGTCGAACCCGTCCATCTCAACCAGGAGCTGGTTCAGGGTCTGCTCGCGCTCGTCGTGACCGCCGCCGAGGCCAGCGCCTCGCTGTCGGCCCACTGCGTCGATTTCGTCGATAAAGATCAGGCTGGGCCTGTTTGCTTTTGCCGTGTCGAACAGGTCCCGGACGCGTGATGCGCCGACTCCCACAAACATCTCAACAAAGTCCGATCCACTGATGTGGAAGAACGGCACCCCGGCCTCACCGGCGATTGCGCGGGCAAGAAGGGTCTTGCCGCATCCTGGAGGTCCAAGGAGCAGGACCCCCTTGGGGATCTTGGCTCCAAGCGCCTGGAACTTCTTGGCGTTTTTCAGGAACTCGACTACTTCCTCAAGCTCCTGCTTGGCCTCTTCAACACCAGCGACATCGTCAAAAGTGACCTTGGGGACGTTCTCCCCGAGGCGCTTTGCCTTGGCGCGACCAAACGACATAGCCTGGTTGCCACCAGCCTGCGCCTGACGCATCAGGAACAGCCAGATTACAACGACCATACCGATCGGAAGCACTATGGAAAGCAGCAGGCTCGTGATCATCTCGGATCCGGCAGCGCTTTCGACTTTGACGTCGGCGTTGTTCTTTTCCAGAAGCGCGAAGAACTCGCTCGTCTGCTGATCGTTGGCGGGAAGCCTGACCTGGAACTTGGTCTTGTCCTTCAGCTGACCCTCGAAGATATCTTTCTTGACCGTTCCTCGGACCACTTTATCCTCGTTGAGGAGTTTCTTTGCGGTCGTGAAGGAGACTTCTTTTGTCGTCTCTCCGAGGGCAAACGGGCTCTTTGGAGCTCGCAGGACCAGGGCGAAGGCTACTATCGCCACAATTATGATAATATTTCGTACATGTCGATTCAAAATATCGGCACCTCCAGCTCACGGCACACACGTAAGTTTGATCGTCATGCCCCGGGGCTATCAGTATTATACCACAGGGTAGTCACGGTCACAACTCAATTGCTATCTTTTCGGGAGATCAACGGCGAAAAATTCGCCAATGAAGTGCAGACTATTTGATCAAGTTTATTAAGAAGTTGTCATTAAGAAACCGGGCCTTTCTTCCAATAATTGAGATGCGCAAGGTCTATATTACATTTCGTTATTGGACAGGATGGAATTATGCGGTTCGGAAGCAAGCTGGCACTGCTATTCTGGGTATGCACAATGGGCATATCCCTGCTTACTATTGGGTTCTTCTACCGAGAATCCACCGCTGCTCTGCACAAAGAGGCGGGCACCAAGCTCGCGCGTTCGGCGTTTTTGGCTTCGGGACTGATCAACCCGCTGGCTCACTCAAAGATCAAGTCCGCCGATGACTCCAGAGGCCCGCAGTATCGGGAACTCGCGGAGAAGATGCAGATATTTCTTGCCGCCAACCCCAGTATTCACCGTATATATACCCTGGTTCCGTCGCTCAAGCGCGACAAGCTTAGGGTTATTATGGACATGGGGCAAAAGGGTTCAAATAGCGCCGATGTCGGCACGCTTTGGAAGATCCCTCAGAGTTCCAAGGTGATGTATGGGTTTAGCTGCGCGGTCTTTGACCCGCGGGTCCGCGCCGATGGAAACGGCACGTGGATTTCCGGATACGCGCCGGTGAAAAATGCGGACGGCAAGGCGATTGCGCTTGTGGGACTCGATATGTCCGCTTCAGAGGTTGCCGCGGCTCAGCAAAGCATTCAGACTTCGACTTGTCTTGCGCTGCTTTCGGCGCTCGCGCTTGCGACAACGCTCAGTCTGCTGTTAAGCTCTACTGTAAGCAGGTCGATCAACAGGATCACCGACGCAACCGAGCGACTTGCAGAGGGGAACCTCGACTGTTCTATCCCTGTGAACGGCTCAGACGAGCTCGGGACCATCGCGACCAGTCTAAATGACATGGCCGCCAACCTGAAGGAGCGCCAGGCGAACATGCTTCGCCGGGCCAACACCGACGGGCTGACCGGGCTTTACAATCACAGATATTTTCACGACAGGCTGGGCCAGGAGATGAAGCGTTCGCTTCGCTACAACAGGCCGCTTGCCCTTTTGATGATCGACCTCGACGGGTTCAAGGCTGTAAACGATAACCTTGGTCACACCGCGGGCGACGCTGTGCTTAAGAACTTTGCTGCGACACTCGCGGGCGCGATCCGCGAGATAGACCTCGTCGCCCGCTATGGTGGGGACGAGTTCGCGGTGATCATGCCCGAGACTTCCGCCGAAGAGGCGCTTGGCATGGCCGAGCGCATCCGCGCCGTTGTCGACTCACACTCCGAGATGTCCGGTGAGACGGTGATGGGCGAAGACGCGCGCCCGGGAATGGCGAACACCTGGAAGGTGTCGCTCAGCATAGGCGTTGCAGAGTGCCCGGCAAACGCACGGGACGGCGAAGCGCTCGTAAGCGCAGCCGATATCGCGATGTATCATGCCAAGCACATTTCCCACAACGCGGTTAGCTCTTACACCGACGTGCCAGGCGCGGGGAGCAACATGGACCCCTGCCGGGTATACTCTTTTCTTAGAAACGCGTCCGTCGGTGCGATAGTCACGCTTGCCAAGGCCGTTGATGCGAAGGATCAGTACGCCCACGGACATTCCGAGTCGGTGGCCCGCTACTCGGTCGGGACCGCGCTTGAGATGGGGATATCCGAAGAGGATTCGTTCAATATCAAGATCGCCGCTCTGCTTCACGATGTCGGCAAGATCGGGATGCCTGAGGAGGTGCTGTCCAACCCCGGGCTCTACACCGAGCACGAGCGGGAGATCATGCAGACCCACTCCACGATCGGCGAGCGCATCGTAAGTCAGGTCCCACAGCTTGAGAAGGTGCTTCCGGCGATACTCTATCACCACGAGCGCTTCGACGGCACAGGCTACCCCTGTGGGCTCGTGGGCGACCGCATCCCGCTCGCGGCCCGGATCGTCTGCGTGGCTGACGCCTTTGATGCGATGACCTCCGATCGTCCCTACCGCGACGCGATGACTATGGGGCAAGCCGTTCACGAGCTCAATGAGCACGCCGGCACACAGTTCGACCCCGCCTGCGTGAAGGCGCTTCTGAGGTGGATTCAGGCAGAGCAGCTTCAAGCGGCGTAGTGAACTACTGTGCCTGCTTTACACAGGTGAGATTACCGTCACGGGCCTGAAAATGAGCGTGTTTCTTTACATCTGGCTGGAGGATGTGTTATTCTTAGAACGCCCTGCGGGCGGCGGGCAGCCGCTCAATCCTTATCGACGGCGCTATCTGCGCCGTCTCTTAAAGGCTGGCGCTATGCGCCACCGGACTGAATTAAGGAAGGCGAACTTTCGTGATAATTGTCCAAAAATATGGTGGCAGCTCGGTTGCTAACGCTGAGAAGATAAAAAATATAGCTTCGAGGGTTGCAAAAGCTGCTGAAAACGCACAGGTCGTTGTCGTCGTCTCCGCTATGGGAGACACAACCGACGAACTCATCTCGCTTGCAAAAGAGCTTGTCAAGGTCCCTGAAGGCCGCGAGCTCGACAAGCTGCTCGCGACTGGTGAACAGGCCTCAAGCGCCCTCTTGACTATGGCGCTCCACGGCCTCGGCAAAGATGCCGTCTCGCTTACGGGCGGACAGGCCGGTATCATCACCGAAAAAGTCCCGAGCAGAGCAAGGATCACCAGGATCGACCCCCGAAGGATCAAAGAAGAGCTGAACAGCGGCAAGATTATCGTCGTCGCTGGGTTCCAGGGGATCACAGACAACGCAAGCTGGGCCGATATAACGACCCTCGGGCGCGGAGGCTCAGACACCACCGCGGTCGCCCTTGCGGCGGCTATCAAGGCCGACACCTGCGAGATCTACACCGATGTCGACGGAGTCTACACCACAGACCCGCGCATCGCGACCGACGCCCAAAAACTCGACACCATCTCCTATGAAGAGATGCTTGAGATGGCGGGCCAGGGAGCGCGCGTTATGCACTCGCGCGCGGTGGAACTTGGTGAACTTTATAACGTTGAGATTCTGGTTGCAAACAGTGCCAGGGAGGTCCCGGGCACGTTGATCAAAAAGGAGGACCCCAGCATGGAGGTACGTAATCCCGTCCGCGGAATCGCGCACGATGATGACGTCGCCAGGTTGACTATTCTCGCTGTGCCCGACAAGCCCGGCATCGCATACAAATTGTTCCAGACGCTCTCAGACTCGGGCGTCAACGTCGACGTGATCGTCCAGAACGTTTCGCAGGAAGGCCTGACCGACCTGTCGTTCACCGTGACGACCGCCGACCTCGACAAGGCCAAGATCGTCCTTGAGCCGCTCGTAAAAGAGATCGGCGCAAGAGACGTTGCGGCTGATATGAATATGGCCAAGGTCTCGATCATCGGAAGTGGAATCAGGAGCCATCCCGGCTACGCCGCCAAGATGTTCGGCGCGCTCTCAAGCGAAGAGATCAACATCGTTGGTATCTCCACAAGCGAGATACGCATCACCTGCCTTATCGAAAAAGACAAGGTGAAGCAGGCCGTTCGCGCGCTGCACAAGGCGTTCGAGCTCGAAAAGCCCTAAAGCGAAAGTGTTGGGGTCGGCCCGGTGTCGGCCCCTTGCTACAAATATGAAGTCTACTCTCAATCGGCTCCTGCCGTGCATTATTCTTCTGAGTATTGCGTCGATTGCCGGACAGTGCGCGTCGCAGTATCCCCGCACGTTTGAGACGTTTCCTCTAAACGTCGAGCTTTTCAGGCTCGTCAACGACCACCATGCCCCCTGGTTTGACTCGGTTCTTACAGCGTTTGCGCCGTTCTACTGGGTGATCCCACTGCTTGCGGTCGTTTTTCTCAACGTGAAGGGGAACCGCCGGGCTCTGCAGGTCGCGGTGATCGCTGTTCTGATCGAGACCGTTTTTGTGCATGTGTTCAAACAGACGCTTGCGACTCCCAGGCCGGGGGCGTCTTTGCCTGACGTTCATCTGTTGGTGAATAGGATGAAGGGGTCGTTTCCTTCAGGCGATGTTGCCCTATGTGCGGCAATCACTTTCGCCCTGATGCGATTTCGTCCAAGATGGGTGTTTGTGGCGCTGTGTTTCTACACCGTGTTCGTCGCCTACGAGCGGATGTATGTCGGAGTGCATTTCCCGCTGGATGTGCTGGGCGGCGCGGTTATCGGTGGGCTGTCGGGGTACGCGGCGAGCCGGTTTTGGTCCAAGCCCCGCGGTTCGTCGGCCTAGTCTAGTAAGGTCTACTTGTCGAGAAAGTTCCGCAGTTTCTTTTCTTCGCGCTTGTTCTTGAACCATCCCAGCGGATTCAGTTGTTTTCGTCTCGGGTGTAGCCGTATCACTTCGCCTCTTTGCGGCCTTTGGGCCGGTCGGTAGAAGAATAGGCTTGTGCCGCGGGTGACGTACCAGAAGCTGAAGGCGCATCCCAGAAGCGCACAGAGCCCCATGATGATCCCGGCAGGGAAACCGAGACCCAAATACGAGAAGAAGACGATGGCGACGTCGATCAGCGCGAGGTACTTCAGCTTGAGCGGGATGAAGAACATGAAGAGTATGACCTGCTCGGGGTTCATCATCCCGAATGCGACGGTCACTCCCGCAAGCGGCAGCCAAAGCCCCGCCGCGCCCGCAGGTGTCCCGGTTAGGACGCTTCCGATAAAGAGGCCTACGGCGGTAAGGGCGGACATCGCAAAGAAATAGAACGCAAAGCGCGTGCTTCCCCAGGCGCGCTCGATGCTGCCTCCGGCGATCCAGAGCCAGTATCCCGCAAACACCATCGAAAGCACTCCCCCTACGCCGAGCAGGGGGTATGTGAAAATGGTCCAGGGGAGCCTGAAGACTGTCAGCGGGTCAAACGCAAGAAGCGGCAGGATCGGGCTTGTCTTGAACAAGGCGAGCACGAGCATGAAAAGCGCGTTGATGATGATCAACGCCTTGGTAACGGGGATGCTGTCCCGTATGAGCCAGTATAGTGCCTTGTCAGTAGCCGATTCGCCGTATCTCACGATGTTCTCCCGTTTAAGAGTTATTCTACACAACAATACCCAGTTTTGCGCTGCGTGCGTTCCCTCTTACTCTTTTACTTTGATCGGTATTATCCTCTTTGTTCTTTACTCAAAAGAATGGATTGGCGAGGCTTGGGGGTTTAGCCCGCTTTATTCGTAAAGCGAATAAAGCTCTCGCTAACAGAGCATTATTCACTAGAATCGTGAATAATGCGGGTTAGTGTAGCTTCCATTTGTTGTAGTACGCCTTTTGATTTGTGGAGCGCACCCTTCGAGAGCCTCAGGGTGATGTGGTTTGGATTGATCAACATTGGGAGATTGTACCGTCTGTCCCTGGTACAGTAATATCTCATATTCCTGCCCGGTGGAAGCATGTAACGCGATTTAGTGGCCAGATCGTGTCACCTGAGCAAAAGGGGACAGACACCTTTTCTAAGCTTATATCCAGCCTGCCAGCCAGGCTCCCCTACACGCATTATATTCCCCCTGCTTGCCTCGTCAATATATGATTCTGCTGCGAACTTGGGCGGTGATTGTCACACGCAGTGAGTTATAAAGTCGAGGTGGTGACTTGATATTGAAAAATAATTAATGTATACTATACGTAGAAACTCGGGGAACTATTCCCAAGCGGTCAATCGTAGTAGAAAGTAAGCGGAGGACCACAATAGTGGAACTTATTAAAACAGCGACCAGTGTGGCGGAAAAAGAGGACAGGCACGTATTTGACGGGCTTGTGCAGAGGTACCATAAGCAGGCGTATAATATCGCCTATCGCATGACCGGGAACCCGGCGGATGCTGAAGACCTCACACAAGAAGCGTTTATTCGTGCATTTAGATTTTTTGGTCAGTATAAAAGGGAACTTCCTTTCGATAGCTGGCTGTATAAAATCATGTCCAATGTATTTGTGGACACGCTGAGGAGGCGGCCTAAGGCGCAGATCAGGTCGCTCGACCAGCCCATCTCGACAGAAGACGGAGAGACCAAGCTCGATGTGCCGGACACTTCAGCAGGTCCCGAAGAAACCGTGCTCTCCCACGAGATGGACGCCCGTATCCAGCGTGCTCTGGACTCAATACCGGAGGACTTCAGGCTGGCGGTCATTTATGCCGATATCGAAGGGTTGTCCTACGAAGAGATTGCTGAGGCGATGAGCTGTTCCATCGGAACGGTGAGGTCAAGACTCCATCGCGGACGCAAACTCCTAAGGGAAAGGCTGAAAGACTTTACAGCGCACAAGGAATGATGAGGTAGGTGCTTCTTATGAATTGCCGTCGAGTTTCTAATTTACTATCAGCCTATATGGACGGTGAGCTTACAGGGGTCGAGATGCTTGAGATCAGAAGGCATCTTGACGAGTGCGAGAGCTGCAGTGAACAGCACGATGAGCTGCTCCAGGGAAAATATCTGCTCTCCTGTCTGCCGTACGCTCAACCAAGGCCGGGCTTTGCCGAGGCTCTCTGCGCCAGCCTCTACTGTGTCCAAGTCCCGGCGTACCAGAAGATCTTTAACGGGCTTATGTCTTTCGGTAAGGGGCGACTGACCCCGGTCGCCGCCGGATGTCTCGGGCTCGGAGCCGTTGTGATGTTCCTTGTCGCCCAGCCCGGACAAACCCCACAGACTTACGCCCAACTGCCGGGTCACAGCGCGTTTGCAAGCTCAATCGGGCTTGAGGAGGCGTCGCTCAACTTCCCAACGGTTTCCTACTCGGCCCCCGAGAGCGACAAGCGAAGGTCCTACCTTCCAACCGACTCCGGAGAGGATACCAGCGGGCGAATGATGACCCTCACCAGCTACAGTGGCCCGTAGCACGCTTAAGAAATTTCTTTCCTCTGCAATAGCCGGGGCAGCGATGCGTCCTTTACAGGTGTGGAGCTGCCCGTATGCGGCAACCCAAACGCTATAAACTTAACCAGAAGGAGTGATCAACCAATGACCTACTCAAAGCGGAGTGCGTTCGCTTATGCGTGCATGGTCAGCCTGTTCTGGCACACGGCTTACGCCGCGGATATCACTGCCGCGACCAAGGCGGATCGCAGCGCGGCGCTTTCCCTCCAGAACGCCTTCACATCAACCGCGGACGAAGTGAAACCGGCGGTCGTCTTTATCGCGGCAGAACACAAAGCCGAAGGCCGACCGAACATGCCCAACATGCGGGAGTTATTCCCGGGCTTTCCGTTCCCAGACGGCCCCGACCAGGGCGATGGAGATCAGCCGAGGTCGGTGTCAACAGGTTCGGGCGTCATAGTCCGGCCCGACGGCTATATCATGACCAACCAGCACGTGGTTGCCGGGGCCGACCGCGTGACCGTGAAACTAAACGACGGGCGCGAGTTTACTGGCAAGGTGATGGAAGACCCGACAAGCGACATCGCGATCGTCAAGGTCGAGGCCAAGGGTCTCCCGACTGCAAAGCTCGGCGATTCGGATACGGTCAAGGTCGGACAGTGGGCGATGGCTGTCGGCAGTCCCTTTGGGCTGACAAACACCGTGACCGTGGGAGTCGTATCGGCGCTTACCCGCGAGGCGACGATTCCTGATCCCTCTTCGGCGAACAAGGGGCGCTACTACCCGGATCTTATTCAGACCGACGCCTCGATCAACCCCGGCAACTCCGGCGGGCCGCTTGTCAATATCAACGGCGAGGTGATCGGCATCAACACGCTTATCGAGTCGCCATCTGGCGCAAACGCGGGGATCGGTTTTTCGGTGCCCGTCAACAGCGCCAAATTTGTTATGAACCAGTTGATTACTTCGGGCAAGGTGGTGCGCGGGTATCTGGGGCTTGTGCCTCTGGATATCAGCCCCGCCAAGGCAAAAGCGCTCGGTGTTGATAAGGGCGCGCTGGTCGACTCGGTCGCCAAAGACACACCCGCTCAGGTCGCCGGAATCAAGCCGATGGACGTCGTCACCCAGATCGGCGTGGCCAAGATCGGCTCCGCGCTTGAGCTTAGAAGGACGGTCGCTTCGACCAAGCCTGGAACCAAAGTGGCGATGACTATATTCCGCGACGGCAAGCCTGAGACTGTCCAGGTGACAATCGGCGAGACTCCGGGTGCGGGTGAGAGAGTCGGCGCGGTCGGTAAGACCAAGGTTGGGCTTACCGTTGATGCGCTCAGCGCTCAGATGGCTGAGAGGCTGGGGATCGACGAGGATACGCCGGGTGTGGTCGTGAGGAGCGTGGAGAACGACAGCGCGGCGGGGCGGTCCAACCCGACGATTCGTCCCGGTGACATCATACTTAAGATCAACCGCCAGCCCACCAAGACCGTGGCGCAGTTCAACAAGGCGGTCGCTGAGCTGAAATCAGGCGATACCGCGCTTGTTCTACTGCAGCGTGGCAAGTCGACGACCATTGCGGAGCTTACTCTGGACTGACATACATACTCAAGAGCCTCCTACTGCACAAAACGCCTCCGAGGATATCCTCGGAGGCGTTTTGCTTTGTGATCGTCTGAATCATTGGTGGCCGGCTTTTGATGCCGGTCTTAGGTAACTCTTTCTTTCAAAAGAGTCTCCTTCCAAACCGTATGTAACGCCGCTGCATGCCTCGGCGCTTACTAACTGACACTATTATGCCATCATTACGGCCGACTGTCAAGTCTGATGAATGAAACTGGTGATATTACCGGGTCAAGCGGATGCGCAACTTCACCTAATATTCAAAAGTGTGCGCCATGCAGTCGTGCAACTAATATTATGGTGGGCGAAATGTTGACGGAGCCTGTAAGAGTTGCGTGTCTGTGGGGTTGGGGGGAATGATCGTGCCTGATCAGTGTATCAGGCACGATCATAAGAAAGCTAACAGCTATTAGCTAACAGCCCCTAAAGATGAATCTTCAGCGCTGACTTGCTGATTCTTCTGGCGTGTCCCTGCTCGTGGGCGACTTTGGCTACGGCGTTTGCGACGAGCGGAGCGACTCGGGTGTCAAAGACGCTGGGGATGATGTAGTCTTCGTTCAGCTCGTCTTCCGTGACCACTTCGGCGATGGCGTAGCTTGCGGCGACTACCATCTCCTGAGTAACCTTCCTTGCCGCGCATCCCAGAAGCCCCTTGAACAGGCCCGGGAAGCAGAGCACGTTGTTGATCTGGTTCGGGTAGTCACTTCGTCCGGTCGCGACGATTCGCGCGTGGATCTGCGCCTCTTCGGGCATAATCTCAGGCGTCGGGTTGGAGAGCGCGAAGACGATCGGGTCTTTGGCCATCGTTTTGATGTCACCGGCGCAGAGCAGGCCCGGCCCGGAAACTCCAAGGAACAGGTCGGCGCCCTTTAGCGCGTCGCAGGAGCAACCCTGGTAGCTGTCTCGGTTGGTGTTCTTTGCGAGCCACTCTTTGGCGGGGTTCATCCCCTTTTCGCGGCCCTGGTAGATCGCGCCCACGCGGTCGCAGGAGATCACGTCGCCGATTCCGGCGTTCAGCAATATCTTGGTGCAGGCGACTCCCGCAGCTCCCGCGCCAATCACCACCGCCCGCATGTTTTTAAGTTCCTTGCCGACGATCTTTGCCGCGTTTATGAGCGCGGCAAGAGTGACGGCGGCTGTGCCGTGCTGGTCGTCGTGGAAGACGGGGATATCAAGCTCTGCGGCGAGCGTGTCTTCGATCTCAAAGCAGTTCGGAGCGGAGATGTCTTCGAGGTTGATGCCACCGAAGCCCGGCGCGATAGCTTTGACGGCCGCAATGATCTCTTTTGGGTCCTGGGTAGAGAGACAAATCGGGAAAGCGTTGACGCCGCCGAACTCCTTGAAGAGCATCGCTTTGCCTTCCATAACAGGCATCGCGGCGTAGGGGCCGATGTTGCCCAGGCCGAGCACTGCGGTTCCGTCGGAGACGACGGCGACTGTGTTGTGCTTGATCGTGAGCGAAAACGCCTTCTCGGGGTCCTCTGCTATGGCCTCGCAGACCCGGGCGACCCCAGGTGTGTAGGCCATCGAGAGGTCGTCGCGGCGCTTCAAGGGAATCTTTGACTCGACGGTGATCTTGCCGCCGAGGTGCATCTCAAAGGTTCTGTCGGTGACGAGCAATACCTCGACATCGGACATCGTCTTGATCTTCTCAAGAATGCTCTTGCCATGCTCAAAGTCCACGCAGTCGATGTGGATGTCCCGGACTACGAATTTCCTATCGGACTCGACCATATCAATCGAACCCAGGCTGCCTCCGGCGTCGGCGACTGCTCTTGTGAGCATCGCGAGGCCTCCGACCTGATTCGGGTATTTGACTCTGAAGTTTAGACTGTTACTTGCTGATGGTGTTGCCATGTTACCTCACTTTTGATCCGGCGGGAACGTCCGCCTCGGGGGAAAGAAGAACCGCGCGGCCCTCGATGTCGGCCGCGAGCAGCATGCCGTTTGACTCCACCCCGCGGATCTTGGCGGGTTTCAGGTTCGCAAGCAGCGCGACTTTTTTGCCGACAAGCGTCTCCGGCTCATACCAAAGCGCGATTCCCGCGACCACCTGGCGTTCGCCCTGGCCGTCGTCGACCATAAGGCGCAGGAGCTTGTCAGCTCCCTCGACGCGCTCCGCGGTCTTTATCTCGGCGACTATGATCTCAAGCTTCGCGAAGTCGTCGTAGCTGATCTTTGGTGTGACAGGCGTCGTCTCTTCGACTGCCTGCGGCTGTGCTGGCTGTTCCACTTTCTTTGCCTCTTTCTGTCTCTGTTTGTCGTCAATTCTAGGAAAAATCGGCTGCGGGCCGGTGGTTTTTGTGCCCGGGGGAAGGAGTCCCCACTGGGTCGCGTCCTCCCATGTGAGCGCGTCGAAGTCGCTCGGGTTTCCAAGCTGCGCCCAAATCTCTCGGGAGGCCGAGGGCATAACCGGCGATACCATAACCGCCACCGCGCGCGCGAGCTCAAGGACGGTGTAGAGCGTCGTCGCCGCGTCGTCCTGTCGGCCTTCTTTCATGGCTTTCCACGGTGCTTGCTCGTCGATGTAACGGTTCCCCGCGCTGATCGCTCGCCAGATCGCTTCAAGCCCCTTGGTGAACTCAAGCGCGGCAAACGACTGGGCGGCCTCGTCGGCTGAAGTGCGCACGAGGTTCATCATCTCGCCTGCGACATCCTTTGGCTCGGGGACCATGCCGCCGAAGTAGTTGTTCAGCATCGAAAGCGTGCGGTTCAAGAGGTTTCCGAGGTCGTTTGCGAGGTCGGCGTTGAAGCGTCCGACCAGCGACTTCTGTGAGAAGTCGGCGTCGACTCCAAACGGCACTTCGCGCGCGACAAAGTAGCGAATAGCATCCACCGAAACCTGCTGCTTTGCGCCCGACTGCTCGGAGAGGTCCGAGGCGAGCTTGGCGGGTGAGATAGCGTTGCCCTTGGATTTTGAAATCTTCTGCCCTTCAATGGACCAGAAACCGTGCCCAAAGAGCGTTTTGGGAAGCGGCAGGCCGAGGCCCATCAGCATCGCGGGCCAGAAGGTGCAGTGGAAGCGGACGAATATGTCCTTGCCCATAAGCTGCAGATCGGCGGGCCAGGTGCGCGCAAAGCGTTCCTCGTCGGAAAGCCATCCGGCGGCGGTGAGGTAATTCAGGAGCGCATCGAACCAGACGTAGATGACCTTGCTCTCGTCGCCGGGGACGGGGATGCCCCATCCCTTGTTGTCGCGGCTGATCGATACATCGTGGAGGCCCTGCTTGATGAAGCTGACGACCTCGTTTTTCCTGAACTCCGGCTGCAGGAACTCTGGATGGGTCTCGATCCAGTCGAGCAGCCTGTCCTGGTAGGCGCTGAGCTTGAAGTAGTAGTTCTCTTCAGTCACCCATTGCACGGGTCTTCGGCATTCGGGATTGGGGCAGAGGCCGTCGGTCACTTCTGATTCGCGGAAAAACGTCTCGTCGGGAGTGCAGTACCAGCCTTCGTAGGTTCCTTTGTATATATCGCCTGTGGCAAGGAGCCTTTTGAACGCTTCCTGGACGATTGCGATGTGCCGGGGTTCTGTCGTTCGGATAAAGTCGCTGTAGGTGATCTCAAGATCGCTCCAGACGTCTTTGAACTTGGGGGCGATCCGGTCGACGAACTCCTGCGCGCCGAGCCCTTCAGCGGCTGCCGCTTCGGCTACTTTGGTCGCGTTTTCATCGGTGCCGGTGACAAAGAGCACTTCGCGCCGCTCTAGCCTCTGGAAGCGGGCGACGATGTCCGAGATCATCGTCGTGTAGGCGTTCCCAATGTGGGGAACGTCGTTTACGTAGTAGATCGGCGTTGTGATATAAAAGACTTTGTCTTCCATACGGCTCCCTTACATAAAAATGGGCGGGGAGTACCCGCCGTGTGATAAGGAGCCGTTAGCTATTAGTATTTAGCTCTTAGCAGACGACTTCCAGATATGGTGGTTTTGCTAACAGCTAACAGCTAACAGCTAACAGCTAATGATGATGCCCACAGTTGCAGCTGCCGCACTGGCCGCTTGCGCAGCCGGCGCAGGAGCTTCCTGACGACGATTCGCCCGCGATTACTGAGGCGAACGTCGAGAACAAGGGCGACGTGCCAGACCCGCAGTCCGGGCAGGTTACACCGTCTTTTTGTCCCATCCGGCAGAGCTTTTCAAACTTCTTTTGGCAACTTGTGCAGCGAAACTCGTAAATAGGCATTGTTATTCATTCAATAAGTCACTTGCGACTGGCTACTAGCTACTCTGTTCCTTTTCGTGCTCGGGCTCATCGACGACAATCGGCTTGCAGTTCTGCTGGGACATGTTGCAGCCGACGCCGTGCTTGCGGCAGCATCCACCGAGCTTCAGGTCCTTGGCGGAGACATTGACGATCACGCCGCCTTCCATCTCGACCATCATCATCCCTGAGACCACATTTACCTCAAGAAGCCGACCGTTTCCGTTCTCGGTTGGAATGATCGCTCCTACCGCGGGCAGGTGTTCACGCGCGTATTTGTAGAACTCGTGCTCGTAGCGCAGGCAGCACATAAGTTTGCCGCAGACGCCCGAGAACTTGGCCGGGTTCAGGAACAGGCTCTGGTCCTTGGCCATCTTCATCGAGATGGGGTCAAAACTGGACAGAAAACTCGCGCAACAGAGCTCTCGTCCGCACGTGCCGTAACCGCCGATCAGCTTGGCTTCGTCGCGCACGCCGATCTGGTGGAGCTGGACCTTGGTCTTCAAAGCCCCTGCGAGGTCTTTTACAAGCTCGCGGAAGTCGACTCGGCCCTCGGCGGAGAAGCTGAACGTCACCTGGCTGCTGTCGAAGCTGTACTCGGCATCGAGCAGCTTCATCGGAAGCCCGTGCTCTGCGATTTTTCTGTGGCAGACGGAGTGCGCGCGCTTCTCGTTGTCGCGGTTGGACCCGGCGCGGTCGAGGTCATCACCCGTAGCCACGCGCACGACACGCTTCAAAGGCGCGACGAGTTCATGCTCGGGCACCTCACGCGGCGCCATCATAATCTCGCCGAACTCGATCCCACGGGCCGTTTCGGCTATTACGAAATCCCCTTCATTAAGCGCGAGCTCTCCGGGATCGAAATAATAAACCTTTCCGATCTTACGGAAGCTGACGCCGACTACTAGCGGCATATCTTGTAAGCCCATCCTTTATATAGGGCGATTATTCTCACTGAATTCTACCATAGAAGGCAACTGATGAGCAAATGAATCGATTTTGGGATTTGTGTGGGAGCATATAGGCACTGTCGGCAGTCGTCAATCTTGATTTGGAGTGCGGCTTGCGAGAGCCGCTTTCACAAATCTCCCAGCTGGTGATAATATGGCGCTTGCGCACCTTGCTGTTGGCCGAGAACAAAGCGGCGATTGCTCGCCGCACTCCATAGTTTCCTGTAACAGTTGTGGCTGAGGTTGCGTATAGATTGGTAGAAGCTGGATTGTCGGAAAGATAGCCGGTTCAAATATCGCTCTATAACTGTGAGCGAATGTTGACATGGTGATCTTAACCGAATATAATGACCTGTATATATTCATCTGTAGGTATTTGCTCACGTCGTGGGCTGGGAACCTATGGGGAGTGCCAGCCATCATACGTTTGGGAGGATTCCAGAGTGTCGAAATACCATAAGTATTTACTGCTCACCATTGCCCTTATCATCGGTGCCTCGGTTGTCGTCGCTAAGGTGAAGATGCGCGAAGGGCTCGACTTGGCGGGCGGTATGCGCGTTGTACTGCAAGCTAACCCCGATGACCTGAAGGATGCCAAGGGGCAGATTCTTTCGCCTGAAGCCAAGGCCGATAAGATGAACGCCGTCATCCGCACCATTAGGACCAGAGTTGAGGGTAACTTTGGCGTTGCCGAGCCTCAGATTTCGAGGCAGGGCGATGACCGCGTTCTGGTTGAGCTTCCTGGCCTGAAGAACAAACAGCAGGCGCTTGATCAGATCAAGGACACAGCCAAGCTCGAGATCTACTACCTGAAGGATGTCCGCTCCGACCGCAACCCTTCCGCTCCGTGGCTCATGCTTGAGCCGCAGGCAGATGAGAAGACCGGAATGGATGTCTATGCCTTCGAGAACACCGTCTCCAAGGAGATCGTCAAAAGCAATACCCCTGAGGGAATGCAGAAGATTCTCGACGAGGTTATCGATGCGAAAAGCAAGACTAACCCCGACGGGCAGTCCCCGATCGTCACGGGCGACGACCTCAAACCGAACGCCGTGGGCGACTTCGAGAACGGTTCACAGGCCGTTATTCGCTTTGAGCTGAATAACAAGGGCGCAGAGAACTTCCGCGAGTTCACACAGCGCCATATCGGTGAGGCCACGGCTATTCTCATTGGTAACACAATTGTTACCGCGCCGAGAGTCCAGTCGGTTATCCCCGACGGCAAGGGTCAGATCACCGGGTTCTCAAACCTTGAGGACGCTCAGCAGAAGGCTCAGCTACTGAACAGTGGCGCACTTCCCGTGCAGCTCACAATCGTCCAGCTTGACGACGTTGAGGCTACGCTCGGCAAAGACACCGTAAAACAGGCAAAGCTTGCCGGTCTGATCGGCTTCGCGCTGGTTATGATCTTTATGCTGGTTGTCTACCGGCTGCCGGGACTTTTGGCTGACGTCGCGCTTGTGATCTATGCGCTGCTCACGTGGGCTGCGTTTACTGCGCTCGGCGTTACGATGACGCTTGCGGGTCTTGCGGCGTTTGTTCTGTCGATCGGTATGGCGGTCGACGCCAACGTCCTTATATTTGAGCGACTTAAAGAAGAGCTTCGGAGTGGCAAGACGCTTCATGCGGCGATCGACGCCGGGTTCTCAAGGGCGTTCACAGCGATCTTCGACTCCAATATGTGCACGATCATCACCGCGCTCATCCTGATGAAGATCGGGACCGGCACAGTGCAGAGCTTCGCCTTTACACTCGTGATCGGTGTTCTTGTCAGTATGTTCACGGCGATTCTCGTGACCAGATCGTTCCTGCACCTTGTGGTCAGTCTGCCCTGGGCGCAGAACCCGAATATGTTCGGGCTCGGAGCTTCCTGGTTCACAAGAAGCGGGCTGAACGTTGTTGGCCGCAGAAATGCATACTTCGCGCTGTCCGCGATTGTAATCATTCCGGGACTTATCTTCTACGGGCTGAACTTTGTGAAGACCGGCCACGGACTGAAGCCCGGTATCGAGTTCAAGCCGGGAACGACGATTGAGATGACCTTCGAGAGCGCTCGGATGGAAGCCAAGTTCGCAAAGCCGATCGACATTCCTCAGGCTCAGCTTGAGAATCTCGTGACGTCCGCCGACCCGAACAGCTCAGAGATCACAAACAAGGTCGAGGTCGCAGGTGACACGGCAACGATCACCGCGGCTCTTGGCAAGAACGATCAGGCGCAGATTGATTCGATCAAGAAGGCGCTTTCGACCAAGCTTACCGGCAATTCGCTTACCGATTTCAATGTGGAGCTCAACACTCCCAGGGATATTCGGGCAGGCGAAGTCTCCGACGTGATCGAGGGTCTGGGCGTCAAAAATACCGCTCAGATCTCTCAGGGTGCGGGCAAGCCGATCACTGCGTTCATCCGCACCGATCAGCTGAAGAGCATCGACGTTGATAGAGACAAGATCGTAGACGCCTTGGAGGCCAAGTATGGAATGGCCAAGGTCTCTTCGTCGAGCGTTGGCGCGACCATCAGCAAAGAGCTTACCCAGAAGGCAATCTTCGCGGTTATCCTTGCAGCGATTGCAATCGTGCTTTATCTTACGATCAGGTTTGCTGTCGGCGGATTTGCTGATGGACTGAAGTATGGTATCTGCGCAATAGCGGCTACGCTGCACGACGTGCTTGTTATCACAGGACTATTTGCGGCGGCAGGTTACTTGTGGGGCTGGGAGATCGACACGCTGTTTGTGACTGCGGTCCTTACAATGATCGGTTTCTCGACGCACGACACCATCGTCGTCTTTGACCGGATCCGTGAGAACCTGAAGCACAGAGTGCGTGGTGAGGACTTCGAGACGCTCGCGAACAAGAGCATCCTGCAGACCTTCACCCGGTCGATAAACACGTCCGTGACCGTTCTTCTGACGATTGTGGCGCTGACCGTGTTTGGTGGCGGCGGGCTCTCGATCAAGCATCTGTATATCGCCTTGCTCGTGGGTATCATCAGTGGAACCTACTCGTCGATCTTTAACGCGACACCGCTTCTGGTGGTTTGGGAGAATATCGCCAACCGCCGCAAGGGTGGCACAACAGCACAGCGACGAGTGGCTGAGGACAAGGCGCTTGTCACCGCATCCGAAGTCAAGGTCTCCGCGCCCGCGCCGAGCAACGGCGGCGGTGGGGTTGACGTAGACGACGACAAGACCAAGGTCAAGCCGAAGAGAAAGAAAAGACGGTTCTAGGATTTCAGATTGGGCTTAGATTGCTCAGTTTGTGATTGATTTCTGCACGGAACCGTATAGATAATAGAGAATAAAGGGCCTGTGGGCACGCGCTTTGCGGTAAGCCCCACAGGCACTTTTTGATTGATGGGTGACCAATCGGGAAGAGGACAATGGCTAACGTTTTGTGGATTTTGCCTAAGTTCGATCAGGCTGAGGTGCAAAATCTGGCGCGCGAGGCGCGGGTTTCTGAGACGGTGGCGCGGATTCTTATCAATCGAAAGATTACCACCGCCGAAGCCGTTGCCGCGTTTCTCTCCCCTTCTCTCGACCAACTCCACGACCCCATGCTTCTGCCTGATATGGAGGCCGGAATAGAGCGGGTCGCCCGGGCACTTGAAGCCGGTGAAAAGATTCTGGTCCACGGGGACTACGACGTAGACGGGGTGACGAGCGCCGCGCTTTTGATTCGATCGCTTAAGCGGCTCGGTGGAAACGTCCTCTGCCGCGTCCCTCACAGAAAACGCGACGGCTACGACATCAAACCCTACAATGCTGACGAGGCCAAGGCCGAAGGCGCGACGCTGATCATCACCGCCGACTGCGGCGTCAAGGCCTGCGAGACTATCGAGCACGCGCAGTCGCTCGGGATCGACATGGTCGTCACAGACCACCACGAGCAGGGCGACGATCTGCCCCGCGCCATTGCCGTCGTCAACCCCATGCGGCATGACTCCACCTACCCGTTCCCGCACCTTGCCGGAGTCGGTGTTGCGATGAAGTTCGCCCAGGCGCTGGTGCGGCGGATGGGGCACGACGAAGCCAAGTTCCTGGAGGCATTTATCGACCTTGCGGCGCTTGGCACTATTGCGGACGTTAGCCCTCTGGTTGGTGAGAACCGTGTGATCGTCAAATACGGACTTCAGGCGCTCGCCAAGAGCAAAAAGGTCGGTATTCAGGCGATGATCGCCCGTAACGGCCTGGAAGGCAAGCCGATCACCACCTACCACGTAGGTTTCGTGCTCGCCCCGAGAATCAACGCCGTAGGGCGCATGGATGATGCTGCGATTGCGCTTCAGCTTATGCTCACCTACGACCGGGAAGAGGCTGATACGCTTGCCGAGGTGCTCGAACAGCGAAACATAGAGCGACAGGCGGAGCAGGCGAAGATATTGCAGTCGGTCGATGCCAAGATGGAGAACAAGGACCTCGACTTCTACAAGGCGATCGTCCTTGCGGCAAGCGACTGGCACTCAGGGGTCGTCGGGATCGTCGCAAGCAAGGTGGTCGAGCGCTACAGCCGGCCCGCGATTCTCCTTACGGTGAACGAAGAGGACGGGACGGCGCACGGGTCAGGCAGAAGCATCGAAGCCTTCAATATGATCGACGCGCTGAACCAGTGCAAGGACCTCCTTAGACGCTCCGGTGGTCACGCGCTTGCGGCGGGGCTCTCGCTTAGCACCGACAACCTGACGGAATTTGAAGAGAAACTAAACAAAATCGCAACCGAGATCATCAAGCCCGAGGACATGATCCCAAGGATCACTGTCGAAGGGGAGCTTGACCCGACCGAAATCTCCTGGGAACTGCTCCGCGAGATCAACCGCCTGGAGCCCTTTGGCAGCGGCAACCCCGAGCCTGTGTTCTGCAGCTCCGGGATAGAGGTGATCGACACCGGCAGGGTCGGAGGCGAGGGAGCTCACCTCAAGATGAAGGTGCGGGTGCACTCGGATAGACTTGACTGTATAGGCTTTGGTATGGGGCCGCGCCAGCCGTCGGTTCAGCTTGGCCGGTCCATCGATTTGTGTTACAATATCAGGTCGAATTCATATAACGGATATGACAATCTCCAGCTCATGCTCCGTGATATTAGGACGGAGGGAACCGGCGCGTAGGTGGTGAAGTGGCACCTAAGGACCAGTTCGTAACGCTTACTTGCATAAGACAATGGCCACGACTATAGACTCCATAATCGAGCGCGTGCGGGAGTATAACCCGGACGCCAATTTCGAGCTTATCGAGCGCGCCTACCGGTTTGCCGAGAAGGCGCACGAGGGGCAGGCACGTCTATCCGGCGACCCCTATATCACCCATCCCCTGGAAGCCGCACGCATTTTGGCCGACCTCGAAATGGACTCGGTCAGCATCGCCGCAGGGCTTCTTCACGACGTGGTCGAGGACCAGGATGTAAAGCTTGAGCAGCTTGAAAAAGAGTTCGGCCCGGACGTTGCGCGTCTGGTCGACGGAGTCACAAAGCTGAAACTCGCCGATTTCGACGTCGTGGTGACAACCGATGCTGAGAAAGTGGACGGGGCCACCAAGAAGAAGCACGCCGAGTCGAGCAGGAGCGCTGAGAACCTGCGCAAGATTTTGCTTGCGATGGCGCGTGACCTGCGGGTTATGGTCATCAAGCTCGCCGACCGGCTGCACAACATGATGACTCTTCAGGGACTCCCCGAGGACCGGCAGAAAAAGGTCGCGATGGAGACGCTTCAGATCTTCTCCCCGCTCGCCCATCGCCTGGGGATTTGGAAGGTGAAGTGGGAGCTTGAGGACCTCGCGTTTAAGTATCTTCAGCCCGAGGAGTACGCCCTGACCGCGGAGAAAGTCTCTCGCACGCGTGTCGAGCGGGAAACCGACCTGAAAGAGGCGGTCGAGATCATCCAAAACCGACTGCGCGATGAGCATATCTCGGCGACGATCCAGGCCAGGCCAAAGCACCTCTACAGTATTTATCAGAAGACGCTCCGCGAAGGGGTCGACTTTAGCGAGATTTACGACCTCTCGGCGCTTCGCATCATCGTAAACAGCGTTGCCGACTGCTATCACGCGCTGGGTGTCGTGCACGACCAATGGATGCCGATTCCCGACCGTTTCGCGGATCACATCGCAAAGCCGAAGTCCAACATGTACCAGTCGCTTCACACCAAGGTCATCGGGCCTCGCGGGGAGCCGCTTGAGATACAGATTCGCACCTGGGACATGCACCGGATGGCTGATTTTGGAATCGCCGCGCATTGGCGCTACAAAGAGCAGGCTGGGGCGGGGGATGAGTTCGAGCGCAAGATGTCGTGGCTCCGCCAGCAGCTTTTCGACTGGCAGGCCGATACCAAGGACGCAAACGAGTTTCTGCACTCGGTGATCGACGATCTGTTTACCGATCAGGTATTCGTCTTCACCCCGCGCGGCGATGTTGTTGACCTGCCCGCCGGTTCGACTCCGCTGGACTTTGCCTTTAGAATCCACAGCGATGTCGGGAACCACTGTGTTGGGGCCAAGGTGAACGGTCGCATAGTGCCGCTAGCGTACCAGTTCAAAAACGGCGACATCGTCGAGGTCATTACCCGCTCGAACAGTCAGCCGAGCCGCGACTGGCTCTTGTTTGTAAAGACTTCGCACGCGCGCAACCGTATCAAGGCGCACTTCCGCAAGCTCGAATACGTCCAGAGCGTGGGGCAGGGGAAAACCGTGCTTGAACGCGAACTCGACCGCCTGGGAAGCCAGGTCGCCCAAAGCCTGATGAAACCGGAGAAGCTCCAAAAGATCGCGGGGACATTCAACCTGCAGTCAGATGAGGATCTTCTCGCAGCGATCGGCTACGGACACGTGGCGGTTGGGGCGGTCGTAAACAAGCTGAAAGCTGAGGAACCGCACCCCGAAGAGTTTGCCATCGCCAAGTCGCAGGTGTCGGGTAAGCCTGCGATCCAGCTCGATGGTGGGATCGACCAGGTCGCAATCATCCGCGCCAAGTGCTGCGCTCCGGTGCCCGGTGACGAGGTAGTCGGCTACGTCTCGCGGGGCAAGGGGATGGTGCTTCACCGCACCAACTGCCCAAACGTCACCGCGTTTCGTCAGAACGAAGAGGAACGCCTGGTCGCGGTCGACTGGACGCCGGACGGGGAGCGCTACGAGGCCAACATCAAGGTCGAGGCGCTGGACCGCGTTGGGCTCCTGCAGGATATATCGGCGATATTTTCAACCGCCAACACCAACATCACCGGTGCCAAGATCAAGTCGCTACCTGACAGGCATGCATCGTTCGATCTAAACGTCGCGGTGCGGGACGTTGCGCACCTCACCGACCTGATGAACGCGATCGGGAGGCTTTCTGATATTCTTAAGATTGAAAGGGTTGCCGCGCACAGCCCCGGTGGAGTAAAGTAGTATGAGGCTCGTGCTTCAGAGGGTAACAGGGGCGAGCGTCACGGTCGAGGGCCGCGAGATATCGCGAATCGGCCGGGGTCTTGCGATACTTTTGGGTGTAGGTCAGGGTGACACAGAGCGCGACATCCCCAAGCTTGCCGATAAGGTAGCTAACCTCAGGATTTTCGAGGACGAAGCGGGTAAAATGAATCTCTCAGTGCTCGATATCGGCGGGGAAGCGCTGGTTGTTTCGCAGTTCACGCTTTATGCAGATGTTAGACGTGGCCGCCGCCCGGGGTTCGACAAGGCAGCCCCACCGGGGGATGCCGACAGGCTCTATCAGAAGTTCGTCGAACATCTGCGAGGCCTTGGCGTGCCGATCAAAACCGGACAGTTCCAAGCACATATGCTATTTGGGATACAGAACGATGGGCCGGTGACGATTGTTATGGACAGCGCGGAGTTTAGATTGTGATGTCCGCCGATGGGAAATTGTAGTGGCCGGTCGCTGGCCGGCCATCGACGCGGGACGCGTCGTACAAATGATCACGTATATGAGATTACACAGTTGGCGCAGCGCCTTTGGCGCTGATGGCCGGCACGGCGACCGGCCACTACGTGAGTTTGTGGCGATATGGCGTTTGTTGGGGATTGTGTATGAGCGAAACTCGAGAGCGATGCTATCTTCGCAAACGGATGCGACTTGAGGATGTTAGCTATTCTGACCCTAACATGGTCTATTTTGCAACCATGTGCACGACCGACAAACAGCGGGTTTTTGAAGATCCCTTGCTGGCTCGCGATGTTGTTGATGCTCTGTTGTGGAGGCGTGACAAGGGGATCATTCGGCTGTATGCGTATTGTCTGATGCCTGATCACTTGCATCTGGCGCTGTCGCCCACAGAGGAACAAGCGTCTGTAGGTAGTGTCATTGGCCAATTCAAGAGCTTTACGACTATGATCTATCGAAAGCACGAAGGTGAAGGTCAGTTGTGGCAGCGGAGTTGGTACGATCACATAGCGCGTAGGGATGAGGATACAATTGCAATTTGCCAGTACATTCTGGAGAATCCGATAAGGGGAGGATTGGCGGAGACTGCGGATTTGTGGCCGTACTCCGGTATGCCCGATATTCTGCCGTTATAGGTGCAGTTGATGTAGTGGCCGGTCGCTGGCTGGCCATCGACGCGAGACGCGTCGTACAAATGATCATGTATATGAGATTACACAGTTGGCGCAGCGCCTTTGGTGCTGATGGCCGGCACGGCGACCGGCCACTACGTGAGTTTGTCGGTGAACTGAGCAACGAATAAATGGTGTGCTGCCTACTTCGGCGGTTGATATAGTAAGTGATATGGAAGAAAACAAGTTCGATAACGTAAATACAGAACGGCTCGAAGGCAAGTTTGAAGAGCGCATGCGGACCGACCCCAATGCTCGGCCCCAAGCTAAGCGCGACCCATCGGCCTTTGAACGAGCGCAGATAGGTGACGGGCTCTGCAATGAAGGGCGCGTTGAGGACGCGATTCTGCACTATCGAAAAGCGGTGCAGATGGAAGGCGCAAATGTTCACTTTCGTGAGCGCCTCGGTGACGCCTACGCTTACTCCGAAGACTCTGTCAAAGCCGTCTCCGAGTATCGAAAGTCGCTCAAGCTCAAACCCAGGCGCGCGGAGCCGCATTTTGGGCTTGCGGAGATATATCGCCGCTACGGCAAGCTTTATGCTGCTGTCGGCGAATACCGCAAGGCCGTGCAATACAACCCCTTGAACCCGTTCTACAGGTACAAGCTTGGGGACGCGCTCGCACAGATGGGGCTCGTCGATGAGGCGATACTGCATCTGGAGATCGCGGTGCAGGTGACTGAGTCTGACGGGTTCTATCACTTCTGGCTCGGAGACCTTTATCTCATCGCCGGGCGTGTGGCCGACGCGATCATCGAGATGCAGCAGGCGACGATATTCTCGCCGCTTGACGCATATTACAATATTCGTCTAGGGATGCTCTACCTTCGTGCGGGCTATGTGTCGGACTCGATACACGCGATGAAACGTGCCGTGGAGCTCAAGCCAGCGGACCAGGCCTACCACGCGATCCTCGCAGACGCCTATGCGCGCGAGGGGGCGGACAGAGAAGCCTACGCGCACTACAGGCAGGCGGGACAGCTCGACGCGTTCGACGCGGTGAACCTTCGGAAGATGAGACAACAGACTACGGAAGAAAGCTGCTAAATGGAAATCAAACCAATAGTCGTGGGCCAACTCGGGGCCAATTGTTACCTTGTTATTGATCAGTCAACTCGCGAGGCGGCGGTTATCGACCCCGGTGACGAGCCCGATGTGATCGCCCGTGTGATAGAGGACAACGACGCTCTGCTCAAGCATATTTTGCTCACCCACGGCCACTCGGACCATTCCTTTGCCGCAGGCGAGCTTCAGCAGAAGTTTCCCGGTGTTAAGCTGTTGATGCACGAGCTTGATCTGCCGCAGCTCCACGACGAAACGGGCTTGGTCGAGCTTTTCTACGACGTTTCTCGCTACATTGAGCCGACCTTAGGGGAGTTTTTGAACCACGGAGATGTGATCGCGCTTGGGGAGACCGAGCTTCGGGTGATCCACACGCCCGGGCACACACCCGGTGGAGTGTGCTTTGTCTCGGGGAAGACCTGCTTTACAGGCGACACGCTCTTTGAGGGAAGTATCGGGCGCACCGACTTTATGGGTGGCTCGGCAGAGACGCTTCTTGAGTCGATACATGACCGGCTGCTCACCCTGCCCGACGACACCGTCATCTACCCCGGGCACGGGCCGAGCTCGACTATCGGCGCTGAACGACGCATGAACCCGTGGATCAGGGGCTAGTTTGGGTGGGGGTTTGGTTATGCCCCCATTGACCTTGAAAGATCGAAAAACCCGATCTGTTCTGCCTCGCAGTCACCGATCTGCATCCGAACGGTCTCTTGAACGCGCAGACGAAGCTCGATCAAGTCCTCCGCGTTTGCAGAGAGCGTTGTGCCAAGCGCGCGGGCGACGTAACCGCCTTCGGGTGCGTTTTCAACTACAAAAATCAGCCTGTTCACATTCACCTCCAATCACTTTCTTACGACTGAAACAGCCGCAAACTTTCCATCGAGCGCATACACGCCCGTTACCACAACAAAATCGCCGACCGACGCGCCGCTTGCTATCACCTGAAGCTCTGTGCGCCCGTCATTTATCACAAATCCCTCCACGGTAAGGCCTGTGACTCGGCCCCAGGTCCGCGACATCATGCCCGTGAGCGTCGCGATGGACGACACATTCGTCCCAAGCGGTTTGAACGGGTAGCTGAACCCCGCCTGGGTTGTCGTCGTGCCTGCGGCAAGGGTTCGTACGTCGCCGCTGATCACGCCGGTGATGTCCCGAAGCACCTGACCCGATGTGTAACCCGAAAGCCCTGTGACAGCGATCGCCGCCGCCCGGTCGTGCTCCTGAATGTAGGTGATTCCATCACGCACACCGGAGACGATCTTGCCCCGAAGCCGCACACTCGTGCCTGTGGGCAGGCTCTTTGCGACTCCGATGCGCTCGATCCGGTAAGGGCTCTCAACTGCGAAGCACCCCGCGCTTGTGCAGGGTGAATTTGACCATAGATGAAACTCATCGCGCTCCGGGGCGATGAACCTCGGGTCCGCCGAGTAGTTTCCGAGAAACCTCGACGGGTCAAGGATGTTTCCACCCCAGTCGCCGCCCTGATTGCCAAAAAGGTTGCAGTAGCTGTACTGCAGCGAGTTGGTCCCGCCGCCTCCACCGAGCCCGCCTGAAGTGGGCGCAGAGTTGAAGGCAAAGATACTGTTCGTGAAAGCGACGTTGCCACCGTAGTGCACGTAAGCGCCGCCGGACGTCTCACCGGCCGAGTTGTAAGCGACGGTGCAGTAGTACATCCGGCCATCGCAGTGAAACGGACAGTAGACCCCGCCGCCGTTTGATGTCGCGTGGTTTCGGATGATTAGACAGCGCGTCAAGACCGCCGCGCAGTGATACTCGATCACCACCCCGCCGCCCTGCGCTGAGGTGTTGCCGATGACCACGCAGTCGGTCAGTCCGCCGATAAAGTCCATCGGCGCATAGGTGCCAAAGTACGCTCCGCCTCCGGCGTAAGTCGCCTCACAGCCTTCGATTCGGCAGTTTCGCATGTTGACAACGGAGTTGGTCTGGCAGTTCAGCCCGCCTCCATACATTGCGAAACCGTTTCGAATCGTAAAGCCGTCGATGGTGCAGCGCTTATCTCTTGCGACGGTGATGACGCTGCCCTGGCGGTCTACATCGATTATGCTCGGGAACGCGCCCGGGATACGGTACTCTTGTTTGGTCTCAAAGCCGATAAATCCGCCGTAGAGCCACAAATAGGAGTTCAGAACAAGCGGCGGCTCCTGATAGACCCCGGCCTTGACCCAGATCTCTGAGCCGAACTTTGCGACCGCGACGGCGTCACCAATCTTCTTGAACGCCTTTGCCCAGGACGATCCGTCGCGCACGACAGCAGTCGAGCCCGCGTCGACGTAATAGCGCACAGCGCCGCAAGGGACCCCTGCTGCGAATAAAATCGATATGGCGGCCAGTATGATTCGGTAGAGCGGTAACGTCATGATGATGAACGACTCTTTCATCTATTTATAATGCAATTTGCGTGCCAGAGTGAGGGGGAAATGCAAAATGAAAAATGCAAAGTGCAAAAGTCAAAATTAAGAGGTGAGTGGAGGTCGATAGGCAGTGCCTCTTGTCGAGAGATAGATTTCCATCTTGTTCGTCCGGATTTGCACCTATCGTTCGTCCGGATTTGCAATCCGGGACGTCTGTGCCGAATAGGCATCTGTTATGCCGGTTGATTGGGCACGGTCGAAAGAACGGGATCACAGATCCCTTGTTTGCCAACAGGCCCCGGATTTCAAATCCGGGCCAACGTAGAATGAGCTTAAGGACGAGATTGAGAAGCTTGGGGCCAAGGCGCTTGTCGTGCCGACCGACGTGTTTGTGAACGATGCGGGCGCGGGGTTTGTTGGGCCGTTTAGCGAGACCTCTATGGAGGACGTCCGTGCGTATTTTGACCTCAATTTCTTTGCGACGGCCGAGGGGGTGAAGCTCGCGCTCGGGGTGATGGAGCGGCAGGGGTGGGGGACGGTGATCAACGAATCAAGCCTCGTCGGGTTCCTGCCCTCGGCGTACGCTCCGGTCTACAACTCGAGCAAGGCTGCGCTTGCTCGGCTGGGTGCTTTTTCCAGGCTTGTACTACTGGTTCATCAAACGGATCAGGGATAGAACGTGATGGTTTGTCAACGTTGCCCGCCCCCAAGAGAGCGGGCAACGTGTCTCTTTCTACTGCAGTCTGATCCCGCCGTTTTTCAAAGGGCCTGAGGCCTCGTAGAGCGCGTCCTGGCTCGCCTGTGACCTCTTGACCCGGACGCTCGCCGCTGAGTTGTTTCCTTTAGAGCCGACTATAAGCTCGACGCAGGCGGACACACTTCGGCCGCTACCTGCCTGGAAGCTGCAGATGCCGGAGTACACCGCGTTCTGCTCGACGAACTTCGTCCTCCGCAGGCTGCTTGAGACGACTCTGGCCCCGGAGTTTGGATCGACCAGGAGCATCGAGCCGGGTGCTGGACCGGCCTCACAGAGCATGCCGAGGGAGACCTGCCGCCCCGCGCCTGCGACAATCGTTCCGGCAACTGCGTCGCCCTTCTTGGAGGGGTTGTAGATCGCTACGGCGGTGGGTTTGGAGTAGGGCCTGCCGCCTGCATCGGTGACGCTCACCTCGTAGACGCCTGCGGGCCAGACAGCCCTGACGGAGGCGCATCCAATCACGTTTGTCACGACTGTGTTGGTGAGGTAGAGCCCTCCCGAGACGCCCTGCGCTTTGAACTTGAGGTCGAGGTTCGGGGTTGGGCTCTTGCCCACAGGAGTTGCCGAGAGGTCTATCCCGCCGACGCTTACGAAGAGTTGGCCGGTGTAGGCGAGCTCAGGCGTGGGTGTCGGACCGAATATGAACACGCCCGATGTGCCTGCAGCGACAAATACATTCTCGCCGGATACGCTCATAGGCAATATGGGCACGCGGTCTTCCGGGCGCATCGGCATTGGGATTGTCTGAACAAGCCGTGGGTTGGTGGGGTCTGAGATATCTACGACACCGACGCTCGCGCCAGTTGTGAAGTAGAGGCGATCGCCGACTGGTCGATAATCTCCGGGCAGATTAATGACCAGACTTCCTACGACTTTGGGGCTTGTTGGGACTGACACGTCGACTATATTGAGTGAGTTGCTCATCTTCGCGTATAGATACTGCCCCTGGGTGCGAAGTTCGTACACGTAGTTGTTATTTGCCCAAGTGATCTCGCCGACCTTGACTGGATTCAGTGGATCGGTTGCGTTGAGCACTGCGAGTACCCCACCAGACGTGCCAGCCACGCCGGAAAGGCCTACATAAATATAGTGATCTGACGATGTGATGCCATCGATCCGCCCATTCAGGTTCACCGCGGCGACGACCTTCATAGGCGCAGGATCTGAGATGCTGACGACCTGCATCGCTGATGAGCCGTCGATCGCGTAGGCAAAGCTCCCACAGATGGTTGACTTGGGTCCCTTTATAGAGGTGTTTGCGCCGACTTTTGTGGGCTTTGCAGGGAGCGAAACGTCGTAAGTCTCCCATCCCCAGCTGTTCCCGAGTGTCAGGTATTGGTCGCGCAGGAACTGGATATTGTTGTCGGCGGTAATTGTGATGCCCTGCAACCTGGGCTGTGTCGGGTCGGAGGTGTCCAGTGAAACCAGAATTCCACCGAGGCCGATCGCAAATACCTGCTGTCCGCTGGCTTCGACATCTGTGATGGCTGCCCCAAGTATTGCTTCGCCGATCTTGAGCTTCGCATCGACGTTGGGTATGCTGATCGTATGCAGCCCTTGGGCGGCTTGGCTTGGGTCGCCGTAAGGGGTCAGTTGTGGGACGGCGACGCCAATGCACGCTCCGGCAGACGTCAGCGTGAATGAGGGCAATGGACTGCTAAATTGAGGGCTACCAGTGCGAGCCGGAATGCTGTATACCGCTTCACGATACCACATCGCGGGTTGCTCGTCGATAAGCCCCGCGTCAAATAGATAGAGGTTATCGTCATTTCCTAAGACGCCGAGGAAGGACCCGTAGGATGATAGTCCACGTATTCCGGACTTCAGTGTTCGCGGGTCAATTCTTATTCTTACGGGTGTGGCGGGATTGGAAATGTCCACGATCTCCATCCAGTTCTGGACAGTGCCAGCGAACAAAGTATTGCCTTTGATCTCAAAGCTCGTTAGCGTGTTGCACGGGTATCCGCCAACTTGGACAGGAGCAGATGGTTTTCAAATATCGACTATGGCAACCCCGTAGGTGTAGTTGCTTATATACGCGTAGCCTCCGGATGCGATGACCTTGGGTCTGGTCTTTGAGGATCCAAGTGATAGCATAGTTTGGCCGGTAACAACGGGGTGCACCGGGTCCGATAGGTCGATGACAAAGAACCTGTTGCTCGAATAGAGACATGCGTAGTGTGTCCAGATGGCCACAGGACCAGGCGGGCAGCTTACCTCTCCCTTCAGAACTGGGGCGGTGGGAACTGAAACGTCAAAGACCTGCAATTTTTCGCTTGTGCTGACGCAGGCGTAGCTTCCTGAGACCGCTATGCCTTGGGGCTTGGACGAGGTGGGCGCTTCTCCCTTGAGAACCGGAGCTGCCATGTCCGAGATATCGACTACCTTAAGCACATTGGGTTCAACTGCGAGGTACGCATACTGTCCCTGAACCGCCATATCTTGCACGGAATCATTAAGATATCCATTGTTTGCTGCAAGTGGTGGTTGCAGCGCACCCGGGTCAAGGATAGACAGACCTGTGGTGCCACACATATACACCAAACCACCATCGACAGCAACCCCTTTTGCACTGACAGGTGTCCTGTAGATGCGTTTGACGTTGGAATGATCCGATATGTCCAAGATGTTCAGCCCCTGATCCCGAAACACTGGCGGCCAGGCTTGGTAACTAACAATATATGCACGGTTTTCGGACACCGCGAAGTCGGCCCTGCTGCCATATGTGTCAAGAGTAAGATAGTCATCTTCCAGTATTGGGCTGGTCGGGTCCGAAATGTCGACGAAGCGCATTTCCGCGCCGTCAAAGGTATAGGCGCATGTGCCGGAAACCGTTACGGGGCCAAATCTGGGGCAATAATAGTCTATATCGCTAATTTTACTCGCTATTTTGGGGTGGGCCGGGTCTGACGTATCGAGCACCACAAATTCGGAAGTGCTTGTGACGCACGCAGTGTTTCCCGATACGGCTATGCCTACTACTGGTTCGACAAGACCCAAGTCTGCCGCAACGATCAGCACCGGCTTGCGCGGGTTTGTTATCCCGATGATCTGCAGACCATCTTTTCCGTCGGCTACATAGAGGTATCGCCCGCAGAAGTCGAACTGGGTCGCGTTGCCGGGGGTGTCAAGCTTTGCGACTATTCTCGGCTTTTCCGGCTTGTGAATGTCGATGACCAGCATCCCGGCTTCCCCGAGGGTTGCATAAAGATAGCGATCCCGGATCTTCATAGACGCTGGGGGAGCGGGAAGCACAGTCTCCCCCAGCTCCTTTGGGTGGGTCGGGTCGGAGACATCGAGCGTGACAAGGTCGAGGCCGCGGCTGACGCAGGCGAATCCTTCTGAGACGGCTGTTTTGTCACACGCCCCTCCCCAGTGGCCGACGATTTGTGCGACTGGTGCCGGAGCCGATAGAGCGATGGTGGCTAAAGCGAGGACCGTCGCGAGGATTAGAGACAGGCGGTTCAGGTTCATTGTACTACCCCTCTCTGCGCGCAGGTAATTGTCTTGTGCCTGGCGAGCGTATTTGCTTGACTGGTTCGGACTCGTAAATGTTCCAGGGGGAGAGGCAAACGTGATATACTGACTCATCAGAGCGACTTGCTCGAAGGGAAATCGGCTTATGAAACCAGCTTTATCGATAGTTGTGGGAGTGCTCGCCGCGGTTTTGGTTGGCGGCGTCGCGCTCGCGTCCCCTGAGGATCAGCCCAAGCTCAGGATCCCTGTGCCAAAGGCTGATAAACAGTCTCCAGTTTCGCCTTCTGCCAAGATCAGCCCCGCTGAGGCCTCGGACTATGAAGGGCTTTCGGTCGAGTTCACACTCGATAAGACCGAGTACCGGGCGGGCGATGGGTTTGCGGCGCAGTGCGTGATCAGGTGCGCCTGGCAGCCTCGGAGAGTCTTCAACCCGTTTTTTGTCGACTCGGTGGAGCGCCCTGGGAGAGTGCGGGTGTTCAATCAGGGTGGCAAACTCGTCGCAGAGATGCTTGATTCTGGAGAGACCGACTCCAAGGTCGATATGCAGAGTTTTTGGGTGAGCATCAGCCGCGGAGGGTTCGTCGGCGCTCCGCTCAGGCTCCAGCCGTCAAGTGATCTGCGGCCGGGCAACTACAGGATGCAGATCGTGCTATCTGAGACGATTGTTTCGGGCGCGCCGTCCAAAGAGGTCGTTGCGGCCTCGGCGCTGGTCCCGTTCAAGGTGATCGCCGGGATACTCCCGATAGACCATTGATAAATGTCGAGACATACAACTGGCCCGACGCGCTGATGGTCATCCTGGTGCTGCGCGAGAGCTTCGGCTCAAGTGTCGATCTCGGGTTTGCGAATATCATCGACGGCGGAGGGGTGTGGGGCGTCGTGATCGACGGCAAGAACCTCGTCCTCGATCAATCGAGCAGGGGCGGAGCTATCACCATCCGCGCCAAAGACTCCCTGGGCGGGCGTGTGGTCGAAAGAGTGGCGGAAGCATTGGAGCGCGAAATAGCTTCAGCGAGGGGGTGACTAGTAGCCAGCAGCCAGGCATTGTGTGTCAACCACAACACCTGGCGACTAACCATTTGTGACTTCTAACCCGCATTATTCACGAGTAGCGTGAATAATGCTCTGTTAGCGAAAGCTTTATTCGCTTCACTAATAAAGCGGGCTAAATCATCTGTTTGGCGCCGCCAGGGACGTTTACCTGAGCGATCAGGGTCTTGGACTCCTCTGCGGTCATCGGCTTGAAGGCCTTGACCCACTCGACGTTTGTCCTCAACTGATCGATGCTCGTCACAGCGGGGATAGAGACGTGTATCGGCTGGCTGAGCGCGTAGCGGAAGAGCTCTTTCGCGCTGGTCTGTCCGGGTTTCTTGCCGACAAGCGCGCCCGGTGTGCCGCCGCCGAACATCTTCATTCCGATGACGCCCATATTCTTGCGGCGCGCGACGGGGATCAGCTCGCGGGTAACCCACAGGCTCTCCTGCTTGGGGTTGACGAAGCAGAGCACTGTGTCAAAGTCGTAGCGTGAGATTGCCCGGCGCATGTCGTCGCGCATCGCGAACTTATCGATTGGGTGTCCGGTCAGCCCGCAGTATTTGATGACGCCCTGCTCTTTGAGCTTGGCAAACGCGGCCATTACGCCCTTGGGCCCGCCGAGCACATTCCAGGGGTCGACGTTCCAGGCGTTGCGGTTCGGCCAGTAGTGGAGCTGGAGGAGGTCGAAGTGGTCGGTCTGAAGCTCTTTCAGGCTTTCCTCGACGTCTTTCATGATGCCGTCGTAGTTGCGCGCTTCGCACTTCCCTGCAAGAAAGACTTCGCTCCGACGCTTTGCCAGGACAAGGCCGAGCCTGTGCTCGCTCAAGCGCTCCTTGCCGTAAATAGGGGAGGTGTCCAAGTAGGTGATTCCGATGTCGATTGCCTCGTTCAGCATCGACACAACGTCTTCCTCTTCGGCCTCGACGATCATCCCTACGCCGCCTATCCCGATAATGCTCACGCTCTCGCCGGTGCGCCCGAGGACTCTCTGCGGTAGTTTGGTCGATCTCTTCTCGACGGGTTTGGTCAGAGCGGACGCGCCGCCTATGGAAAGGGCTGCCGCCCCGATGCTGACTGCTCCCGTGATCTTCAGAAAATCGCGACGGTTCATAGAGTTGCTCATGCATTTCCTCCTAACTGATCCCCTCAACTACAATGATATCAGACGCAAGGACTCAGGCACAATAGCCTCTTTCTCGACGAGCGTTGCGATCTGTGCCGGCTATCACTAAGTTACATTCATTATACCCAACATCCCCCACTTATAGCAGAGCTATGTTATCCACAGACCAGGGCGAACGTATCTTAGCTGTCGGGCAGCGCCGAACGCCCGTAGTGGCGGGTCGCCGCGCCCGCCTCGCCGACAGCGTTCCCGATAGGGAATGCGATAGGCCATCAGTATCAAAGGTGCTGTGCCAAATGGAAAACTTTATGAAATTCTATCGTTTGCTCGGCACGTTCCGCGCCGATGGTCTCACCGACAGCATCATCGAAAGTGATGCGAGAGGCCGCGGCGGCGGGACGGGCACTACGTTGGTTGCCGGTCAAGATGCGTTAGCCCTGGATCTACAGGCGTTCGTATTGACGAATGAGGCATGAAGGGCCTAAAATACAATTGGCACAGGCATTTGTTTTGAAGACTCTGCGGCGGACCTACCGGACCGCCGTTTTTGGTGTCGGCTGTGCTTATAGTCACGGGAGGAAATAGCCAGAGATGGATATGAAAAAGGAAGTTATTGAGATCTCCGGGGGGAGAACACTCATCTATTTCACGTTTGGCAAGAGCGATGACGGCAAGAACGGAGACAAGAAGTAAATGTCCGAACTTAGATGGCATCCACTGCTGCGCGAGTGGGTGATTACGGCTACGCATCGGCAGGACCGCACCTTCCTGCCTCCCAAAGACTACTGTCCGCTCTGCCCGACCAAACCCGGGGCGTTTCCGACGGAGATTCCAAGCGAGGACTACGAGGTCGTCGTCTTTGAGAACAAGTTCCCGTCGCTTCAGCACCCCGCGCCGGAGATGTCGGTCGAGGGCAGCGACCTCTACAAAGTAAGGCCCGCCGACGGCGTCTGCGAGGTAGTGCTCTACTCGTCCAGGCACGATGGCTCCCTTGCCGGTGAGAGCGAGCAGGATATCCGCAAACTGATCGAGGTCTGGACCGATCGCTTTGTCGAGCTCGGGCAGAAAGATTACGTCGACTATGTTTTCATCTTCGAGAACAAGGGAAAAGAGATTGGCGTAACGATCGACCATCCGCACGGCCAGATCTATGCTTATCCGTTCGTCCCGCCGCACATCAAGCGCGAGCTCGATGGGGCTGAGGCGCATTTCAAAGAGACCGGCCGCTGCGTGGTCTGCGACATCGTCGCCGAAGAGAAAAGGGACGGTCGGCGCGTTGTAGTTGAGAACGAGTCGTTTTTTGCGGCGATTCCTTTTTACGCGCGCTACCCCTATGAGGTGCACATCTTCTCGCAGGCTCACAAGGGCTCGCTCCCTGAGTTTACAGAGAAAGAAAAGGACGATCTTGCGAGCATCCTGAAGACCATGCTGAGCAAGTATGACAACCTCTGGGATATGTCGCTTCCTTACATGATGGTGCTGCACCAGACGCCGACCGACGGCATGGACTACAGTGGTTTTTATCATTTCCATATCGAGTTTTACCCGCCGTACAGGACTCCGCAGAAGCTGAAGTACTTGGCTGGAAGCGAGTCCGGCGCGGGCGCGTATATCAACGATACGCTGGCCGAGGAAAAAGCGGCGGAACTTCGCGCAGCGGAGCCTAATACGGAAAAGTGAGCTGTTAGCAAGGCATGTTCGTCCGGGGAATCTGTCCCCAGCTCACTTATCGGCGATCGTCGATTACTGGGTTGGCGGATAGAGTCCGCGGAACGGGGTCGGGGGACGGATTCCCCCGACCAACGGAGCAGTTAGCTGACAGCCTATGAATATCCAAAAGATCACTCTAATCGAGCCCAAAGCGCCGGGGTACCACGTGTACAGCCGCGTTGCGCTCCCGAGACTTGGTCTGCCGCTCCTTGGAGCGATGGAGAAAGCGCGGGGACGCGACGTTAGCGTCTACTGCCAGGACTTTGCGCCGATCGATTATGAAGAGCTGCGTCGCTCGGACCTCGTCGGGATCTCGACTACCACGTCGACCGCGCCCGAGGCCTATCGCATCGCTGATAGGGCCCGCGCTTTTGGTGTTCCCGTCGTCCTTGGCGGAAGCCATGTGAGTTTTATGGCTGATGAGGCGCTTTCTCACGCCGACTACTGCGTGCGGGGCGAGGGTGAGGAGGCGTTTCGGGAGCTGATCGACGCGCTTGAGTCGGGTTCGGAGCCCGAAGGCATTAAAGGGCTCAGCTACAGGCGAGGCGATGAGATCGTCCACAACGCCGCGCGCGGGCTGATCTGTGATCTCGATTCGCTGCCGTTTCCTGATCTCTCGCTTATACGGGGCCGGGAAAAGATGTCGGTCACACCAGTGGCGACCTCGCGGGGGTGCCCGTTTGGCTGCAACTTCTGCTCGGTCACGAGGATGTTTGGGCGCGGGTATCGCTTCAGAAGTGCGGAGAACGTGATTGAGGAGCTTAAGGCGCTTCGGGCTGAAAGTGTCTTCTTTTACGACGACAACTTCACGGCAAACCGCGCTCACACCAAGGAGCTCTTGGACAAGATGCTCTCGGCCGGGGTCACTCCGGGCTGGAGCGCACAGGTGCGCGCCGACGTCACCCGGGACCGGGAACTGCTCAGGCTTATGAAGCGGAGCAACTGCTACTATGTCTATGTCGGCTTCGAGTCTGTGAACCCGGCGACGCTGGCAGAGTATGACAAGGGGCAGAATGTCGAGGAGATCGTCGAGTCGATCAAGGTCTTCCATGAGAATGGAATAATGATCCACGGCATGTTCGTCCTGGGCTCTGAGAACGACACGGTGAGCACCGTCAGGCAGACAGTAAACTTTGCGTTGAAACACAAGATTGATACCGTTCAGCTTATGTCGCTCACTCCCTTGCCTGGGACGCCGGTGTTTGAGCAGATGGAGCGGGAGAAGCGTCTTCTCACTCGGGACTGGTCGCTTTACGACGGGCTGCATGTGGTGTACAATCCCAAGAGCATGAACGCCTGGGAGATGCAGCGGGAGATGATGATCGCGACCAAGCGGTTCTACAGCCTGTATCAGTGCGCGAAGATGCTCGTTCGGCCCGATTTCGCGCATTTCTTCGCAAACGTCTTTGTAGGCAGATGGCGGAAAGCGGGAGACTACGCCAGAATGAAGGTTTACGGATGGTTCTACCGCGCCTACGGCCACGTGCTAACGAGGCGCTATATTGCGGCGAACAAAGACTTTATCGACAATATCAAGAGCCTGGCGGGTAACTCCGGGCTTGGCAAGAATATTCCCACCACGGAGGCTTAACACACCATGATAGCAAGGGCCACAGCCCTTAAACGCAAGTTCAGGGAGCTCTACAATACCGATTCAGAGGTTCTAACCAAAGGACCCGGGCGCATCGACCTGATGGGCCACCACACGGATTACAACGATGGTTTTGTCCTGCCCGTGGCAGTGAGCTTTGAAGTGCTTGCAGCCGGGCGTCTTCGTGACGATAGAGTCGTTCGCGCTTACTCGACCAACTTCGGCTCTATGGTCGAGTTCTCACTTGACGACAACAAGTTCGACGAAGTGAACACCTGGAGCAACTATCTCAGGGGGATGCTCGTATATCTAGGTGAGGCTGGGGTTGAGCTCCGCGGTGCGGATATCGCCGTTGAGGGCAACGTCCCGGTCGGCTCCGGGCTTTCGAGCTCGGCTGCGATCGAGATGGCAATCGGCACGCTTTTTCAGGCCATGCTTGGCTTTGAGATGTCGGGACCGGACCTCGCGCTTACGGGGCAGAAGGCCGAAAACAAGTTTGTCGGGGTGAACACGGGGATCATGGATCAGTTCATATCCCGTCTCGGAGCCAAAGATCAGGCGCTCTTCCTCGACTGCCGCACGCTCGAGCACGAGCTCGTGCCGCTTGATACCGGCAGCAACAAGATTATCATCTGCGATACGATGAAGCGACGCGGCCTTGTCGATTCCGAGTATAACACCCGCCGCGCCCAGTGCGAGGAGGCTGTAAAGCTGCTCTCAGAGTGGGTTCCGGGGGTTACGGCGCTCCGTGACGTGACAAGCGAGGACCTCGCCAATTACGGTGACAGGCTGCCTGAGGTCGTCCTGAAGCGCGCGCGTCACGTCGTAAACGAAAACGAGTGGACCGTGGGCTGCCGCGATGCCCTAAAGGCGGGCGATATGGAGACCTTCGCCCTGCTTATGGACAAGTCGCACAACTCCGCCCGCGACGACTACGAGACAAGCTGTTTTGAACTCGACGCGATGGCTGAGGCATCTCGCTCGGTCGAAGGCTCGATGTGCAGCCGCTTGATCGGCGCAGGATTCGGCGGCGCGACGGCGTCGCTGGTTCGAGACGATGCAGTCGAAGATTTTTTAAGGCTCGTCCCCGAGCGCTACAAGGCCAAAACAGGCGTGGAGCCGAACCTCTACGTCTGCACAGCCGAAGCCGGCGCAGGGCCCGTAGAGCTTAGCTAGAACAACCAACACAGGAGGAAATGAGCGCCAGTCGCTCATCGCTTAGATATGAAGTGCGTGAAATGCGGGCAGAGCCTGCATCCTGAGCAAAAAGCGTGCCTGTACTGCGGAGAGCAGACCGACAAGTGGCCGGGTGGGCCAAAGGTGGAAGTGAAGCCGCCGGTCGAAATCCCCTGGAAGACGGTGGGGATCGCCGGAGGGGCGCTTCTTGTGCTGATTGTCGCCCTGGTCACCGTGATGTCGCTTCGTGTAATCCCGCCGGATCAGGTGACACTCAAGTGGGCCGAAGCCTGCACGAACCGCAGGGTCGAGCAGGCGAAGAAGTTCACCACGCAGCAGTTTGAGGACTCGCTCTTTGACCGAAGCGCAAGCGCGGAAAAGGCCGACAACTACTTCGGCTTCGTTCACGAGAACAATGGGAGCTTTGATGTCTCCAAACCCAGCGTTTCGGGGTCAAACGAGGCTGCTGTGACCGTGACATTCAAGGGCGAAGGCGGGCAGACGCTCATCAACCGGGTCGGTTTGGTCAAAGTGGGAAAAATCTGGAAAATAGATAGGGTTTCGGAGTAGCGGAAACGTTTTAGTTGGTGTATCATTTATCGGGTAGCCTCCACTATGGTGCTACCCGATTTTTGGAGTAAGGCAGCATAAGAGAGGACGAACCAGATGTCAATGACAAGCTATGAGCGGGTAGTCGCGACTCTGTCACGCAAGCCCGTCGATGAGATTCCGGTGGCCGTGAGCCCCTGGAGCGAAACTATCAAAAGATGGACAAGTGAGGGTCACGTCACTGAAGGTGAGGACGTCGCAGAGCATTTTGGGCAGGATCTGCGCCTTATCTGGCCTTTAACCAGCACCGCCGACTACAATGTTGAGCCCAAAGTCCTCGAAGAGACCGAGGACACGGTCCTGATGCTTGATGGCAACGGCGCGATTCTCCGCCGCCACAAGGAGCATGCGACCACCCCGGAGCACGTCGATTTCACAGTCAAAGACCGTTCTGGCTGGGAAGAGCTGATCAAGCCGCGGCTGGTCGATCTCGATCGCAACAGGATAAGCTTCCAAGGTTACCGCGACGCCAAGGTTTTCGCCACCGAGCGGGAGCGGTTCTTCTGCTGGAGCGGAGTGGCGCCGTTTGAGCAGATGCACCCCGTCTGCGGGCACGAGTACATGCTTATGGGGATGGCGCTTGACCCCGATTGGGTCAAAGACATGGTCAACACCTTCGCCGACTTCACCATCGCGCACCTTGAGACGCTATTCGCCGAAGAGGGCAAGCCCGACGGTGTGTTCTTCTATGAGGACATGGGATTCAAGAACAAGCCGTTTATGTCGCCGGGGATGTACGAGGAGATCGTGCAGCCGGGGCACAAGAAGCTCTTCGACTTCGCGCACTCTATGGGCTGCCCTGTGATCGTTCACTCCTGCGGCTACGTTGAGGCGTTGGTGCCGGGGCTGATCGAGGCCGGTATGGACTGCCTGCAGGCCATGGAAGTGAAGGCCGGAATGGACCTGCCAACGCTCGTCGAACGCTTCGGCGATCGGATCGCCTTTTACGGCGGTCTCGACGTGCGCACCCTTGAGAGCAATGACCGCTCCAAGATCGACGCCGAGCTTGAGAAGAAGATCCCTGCGGTGATCAAGGCTGGAACAGGCTATATCCTGCACACCGACCACTCCGAGCCGCCCTCGATCGATCACGAGACGATGCACTACTTCATCGACCGTGGCAAAGAGATCGCCCGCGCCGCGATGAACTCCTGATTTAGCACCCTCACCCTACTATCTACCCCCTCTCCCCTTGAGAGCTATCGCATTCCCCTACGGGGAATGCTGTCGCCTAAGAGGAGATGGCCGGCGTGAGGGGTAAATTTACGACCAACCCAACTCATCACCCCGTACAAAAAAATCCCGCCGGGTGAGGTCACCCCGCGGGTCGCCGGGAGCTTATCGCATCCGACGTTAGTCCACAACACTTATAAGGAAGGAGAAAAAGAGGATTGTCTCTGGCAAAAGGCACTGCTCGACTATGCCGTTTCCGGCACTTCCTCAGAGCAACACAGAAGCTTCGCGCGTCAGCACAAAACTCCCTGCCAGTAAAGATTATCGGCACACCGCGCGGGTTCTTTAGGGCTTTAGGACATTACTAGAAAATAAATCGTGAGGAATATCACGCCGTTATTGAGCGCGTGGGCGACCATCGAGGGGACAAGCGATTTTCGCTCCTCGGCAAGCAGGGCGAAGACCGCGCCGATCGCGAAAATCGGCAGGAACCCGGCCGGAAGCTGAGGGTGGACGATCGCAAACCCCGCAGCAGAGAGCGCAACCGCCGCAGTGGTCGATAGTCCCCACCGGAGCCCCCGATAGAGCACGCCCCGGAAGAATATCTCTTCAAATATCGGGGCAAAGACCGCCCCGGTCACAAATAGCAGTGAGAAGACGGCGAGGTCGCCGGATAGGAGCATCGGGACGATGGGGTGCTCGCGGGTCGGAAGTCCCCTGAAAAGTGCGCCGGATATCATCGCTGCGAGTGCGAGGATGGGGAGCAGCGCGCAGTAGCCCGCGCAGCCCCAGAGCACGTTTCGTCCGAAATCCCGGGTCGTCAGGCCGATCTCCGCAAGCGTTCCGCCAGCCCGCTTTACAAGGCTTGCGAGGATAGCAAGCGCAAGGAGCCCGGTGGTCGCGCTCAGGGCGAACTCCAGCATAACTCCGTAGAACAGCCGTTGATCGGACTCCATCCCCTCAAGCCGTGGCACGATCGTCCCCACCGCAAGAAACGAGAGGACGAGCATCAGGCCCATATAGGCGATGAACCCCTGAAACAATACCCAGGGCCGGGACATGATCCCGCGGTCGACTTCTGGCTCCTCAAGCTCATCCGCGATGCCGACTGGCAGCTCGCCGGGTAGCTCCCGCCGTCTGTTTCGAAAGAAGATCACAATAAAGACGATTCCCGCGATCCCGGCCAAAATCACACCAAGGACCAAGAGCGACCCCGGAACGACCGATGCCACCGCCCGTTCACGCGCTCGTTCGATCACTATCATGGCCTGTGTCTTTTCGCCCGCGCGCGTGTAGAGTTGCCCCAGTGCGTAGGCTCTGGCAGGGCCGAGGTTGGTCTTCTTGATCTGCTCGGCGTAGCGCCTGGTCACTTCCGGGGTGAGGCTGCCTGTGTAGATATCGTGCCACATCGCGGCTTCGCTTTTCAGGCGCGAGATGTCCTGCTTGGGGAGGTCGTGGTTGGCCTGGGGTGAGGTCAGTTTCGCGAATATTTCGGTCGCATCGGGCCGGTTGAGCTCGCGTGCGATGACTCCGGCGCGCCTGATTCCCGCAGGGCTTCCGAGGTCCGCCGCTCTCTTGTAGCTTGTGAACGCCATCGGAAGGGCGCTCTGGGCCCGCGAGGCTTTGGCAGGCAGCGCCCCGTAGAACAGGTTCACCTTGACCGCCCAGTCCCCGCTCATAATGTCGGCGCTGGTGTCGGGTCGTTCGGCTTTGCCCGATGGCCTGTTGTCAGAAAGCGTCAGCAGAAAGAAGAATGCGATCAGCACAAACGCCGCCGTGGCGTACTGCCACCAGAGCGACCTTCGGATGTCCGGGTATTCACTTCTGAAGCCGTTTCCCATCAATGGGGCAACATCCGGGCAAGCGTGGCGGTGACAATCGCCTGGAGTACCCAGATTATCACAAGCGCGACAAGAGGCGAGAAGTCGACGCTAGCCTCCCCGACTCGCTTGGGCGCGATGATGCGCCTGATCGGGTCGGTCAAGGCGTGCGTGATCCTCCGAAGTGAGATCGCGAACTGGTTTCGCGAAGCCGACGGAAAATAGGATAGGATCACGTCAATAATGATCATCCAGCTCAGCACTTCGAGTATAAGCAGAGCCGCACGAAGCAGAGTTACCATAGTGTTATGCTCCCTTAAGAGCCGGAATCTGGCCTTGAGAGCTCGATGGACCGGTCTGTTGCGGCCTCGACAGCGTCAAGCAACGCGGCCCGGAATGCTCCTCGCTCCAGTGCGACGATTCCGGCGATAGTAGTGCCGCCGGGGCTCGTCACAGCCTCGCGAAGCTCGGCTGGGTGCTTGCCTGTCTCTATTACCATCTTGGCTGCGCCGAGCACGGTCTGAGCGGCAAGGAGCGCTGCCTGCGGGCGTGCAAGCCCAGCGGCGACTCCGCCGTCCGAGAGCGCCTCGATGACGGTGTAGATGTAGGCAGGGCCGCTTCCCGAGAGGCCCGTCACTGCGTCCATCAGTTTTTCCGGCGTCTCGATCACTTTACCCACAGCGCCAAAAATCGATAGCGCCCGGTCGACGTGTGCATCGGTAGCGTCTCGCCCCCGGCAGATGGCTATAGCCCCTTCCTGCACAAGGCAGGGGGTGTTCGGCATCGCGCGGACAATCGGAACGCCCGAGCGAAGCTTTGCGCCGATCTGCTGGATTTTGACGCCCGCCGCAATTGAGATCACGAGCTGATCTACTCCGATATAGCCGGAAATCTCTTCGAGGACATCGGGGATCACCGCCGGTTTGACGGCAAGAATGATGGTGGTTGCGGAAGAGACGGATTCAACGTTTCCGGCGGACTCGACTCCGGTGTCCTCACCAAAAGCGCCGAGGCGCTCCTTGTCGACATCGGCTACAACTATCTCGCGTGCGGAGTAGACCCCCGCGGCGATCAGTCCGCGCACCAGCGCCTGGCCCATGGCTCCCGCGCCCAGGACCGCCAGGCGTCTTGTTCTATCAGGCATTTTACTCTCCGGAGTTGATGGCAAGGGGCTGGGGATGGTTATTGCTAACCCCTAATCCCCAACCCCTAACCCCTTGTAATTATCTGTTCATGAACGGGCCATTGCTGCCCCGGTCCGCGCCGTTTTCCACATCGATCTGGAAGTTGGCTGGGGTGAAGAGGTAGACTCTGTCGCCGACCTTCTCCACGTAACCGTCGAGTGCATAAACCACTCCGTTCAGGAAATCAATGACCCGCCCGCAAATCTCGGGGCTGGCCTTCTCGAGGTTAACGATCTGCTGATGTCCGGCTTTCAGCCCATCCGCGGCCTCCTGAGCGTTCTCAAGAGACTGGATCGACTTCCATACCGATACATGCTGCATCCTCGAAGGATGGATTCGAAGCGTCATAGGACGCCTTACCCCACCGGGGTCGTCCAACATCTCTTCGAAATCATCTTCGTACTCGTTGAGACCGATTCGGTCTTTGAGCTTGGTCCATAGACCTCTCGGTCGCTCTTCGTACTCGTCAAGTGGTGCTGTATTCACGCTTGGTACCCTCCCATAAGTGGTAAAGTGTCAGTCATGGGATCGGGTGTCGGGCGAACCACTCCGTATCTGACTTTGATCACTGTGAAGTTGTTCGGTTTCGACGGCGCAGATAGCGCCGTCTCTTAAAGGCTGGCGCTATGCGCCACCGGTTACCTTCTTTAGAGACCCGTCTTGGCTTTTCTCGCGCCGAAAATGGCCGTTCCAACACGTACCATGTTCGATCCTTCAAGGATTGCAGCCTCGAAATCGTGGCTCATTCCCATTGAAAGCCATAGACGCTGCTCTTTTGGCAGCTTGTCCCAAAGACCTTTCAGGCGAGCGAAGTAGGGTCTCGCGTCATCGGGATCGCCCACAAAAGGAGCCATCCCCATAAAGCCCTGCAACCTTATGCCTTGTATAGTCGAGACCTGTTCCGCAAGCGCGAGCGCATCGCTCGGCGTCGCTCCGAACTTGGCCTCTTCCTCTGCGACGTTTATCTCGATCAGTACATCCACCGCGCCGCCACGCGCGAGGGCTCTTTTTCCGATCTCCCCAGCAAGCTCAGCACTGTCGACGCTTTGAATCATATCAAACGCTTCGACTGCGTGCCTTGCCTTGTTCTTCTGGAGATGACCGATGAAATGCCATCGCGCGGCCGGCCCGATGGCCTGCCACTTCTCAAGGGCCTCCTGGACGTAGTTTTCCCCGAGGTCCGTCGCTCCTGCCGCGATCGCTTCTTTGATGCGTTCCACATCGATCGTTTTGCTGACCGTCACAAGCCTGATTTCGCTTGATTTACGGCCCGCCCGATCTGCTGCGTTCGCTATCCGTTCACGCACCGCGGCCAAGTTGTCAGCAATAGTTGTCACTTTTTGTTTGCCCGCCGTCGGCTAGGTAACGCATGATTGCACGCAAGCCTGCCCCCTGTCAAGGGTTTTGCCCTGAAATTGTGCAGAATTGGATGGGGAGGGTAGTGAAGAGGTGGGAGTGGCGAGGGTTGGGGGATTTAATAAGCTTCCCTTTGTTGTAGTACGTCGGGAAATTTGTGCATCGCACCCTTCGAGAGCCTCAGGGTGAGGGGTTGGGTTGGGTGGAGGTGTGAGAGGTTGTACCGCCGCGACCACCAATCTATCAAATATAGATCAATCCAAAACAATCACGTTGAGGCTCTCGAAACGTGCGTTCCACCCAAAGAATCAATACACGCCCTATGTAGGCCCGGATTTGAAATCCGGGGCCTGTTGGCAAGCAAGGGATCTGTGATCCCGGTATTTCGGATGTGCCCAATCTACCGGCATCACAGATGACTATTCTGCCAGATCGTCCCGGATTGCAAATCCGGACGAACGATAGGTGCGGCACAATCTCTCAAATCTTGCCAGTCCCAAACTAGCAACTAGCAACTGACGACTAGCAACTACCCCTACGGCTTGAACCGATCCGTCAGCTGCCCGTATTCGTCCATCGTGCCTGCGACGAGCGGCCTGGATATTTTTAGTTTATCTCGGACTCTAACAAGCGCCTGTCGGACCGCCGGCGGGATCGTGCGATTGGCAGGTAGATGGATCTCCGAGTAGCGTGCGAGTCTTGCCGGGTCGGAGACGATGGCGGCGTCGGAAAGGACGTCGACCGCGTGCTTGCCTTCCCCTGAAAGCGCCTGGTAGGTCGGGATATACTCGTCGATCGCATTGGGACGGGTGATCAGGTCCCAGGTCGAGACATACATCGCGCTCTCGGGCCTTGTGGCTGTGGGGTAGGAACGGGTGAGCTTGCCTACAAAGTGCAGGAACGGCCAGCGGGCGTTGTCGCGCATGTTGGAAAGGTCCCAGTTGGCAAGCACGACCGCGCATGCGCCGTGTTCGAACGCCCGCACACCCTGGTTGAAGTAGCGGCCGTTGGTCCCTTCGGCGTGGCTTGGTGAGTCTATGCCGCTTGCGACTTTCAGCATCGGGGCCGAAGTGCGGGCGTAGTCGACGGCAAACGCGTGGTTCACGGTCGGCGCGTCGGATATGAAGAGCCAGTCGACTCCGGAGAGCATCGCCGAAACGTTCATCGTGCGCCTGCGGGGGCTGTCAAAGGCGCAGCCGGAATGGATTCCGACCCTGATTGCGCTTGCCGTGTGCACTGCCCCTGCAAACTCGCGGCAGGCACGGGAAAGCTCGGACTCGAAAAACATATATCTGGCGGTCGGGTGGGCGTCCTTTAGTGTCGCCTGCGACCATGACTTGCAGTTTTTGCCCCATCTGGCGTTTAGCGCATCTAGCGACTTATACTGACGCTTGACCCAGGAGGCGAAGCTTGCCTCGGCGGCTTTGCTGTAGTCGAGATCAGCGTCAGGGTAGTATTCGCTCTCCATGTATAGGTCGAGCGCGGGGGAGATCGCGACCACCGGATACTCACCGGAGACCGTCCATGGGTATCTTGCGCCGTAGTGAAGTGAAGCCGCACGCGCGAACCCTGCGATGTGGGCGCGGACACTTGGGTGACTGAGCGATGGGATCATCGCGCCGTCGGTGTCCCGCTTGAACACCTTGCCGTCGGGCGTCGCCTGGAGCATATCGTCAGAGAGCCACTTGGGCCTGCCGCCCATTGTGGTGCAATTTAGCCTCAGGAAGACCGAGAGCCCCCGTGACACGGCGAAATCGACTCTCTGGTCGGTCGCGGCAAAATCAAAGCCTCCTAGGTCGTTCTCGATGGACCAGGGAACGTCGATGCTGATCGAGTTCATCCCCTTCTGTTTGCTTTCCTCGATGAACTTGTCGAAAAGCGACATGTCGGAGTAAGTCGGCCACCAGGAGTATACTGTGCTGATGTAGTAACGACGCGCGGGGAACGCATAGGCTCCAGCCGTTACAGAGGCTATGGCGATGAGGACGAGTCCATAGACGGCGATGTGCTTTAGTCGCATTGCGAGGTCACCTTCCTTGGCTTTCTCTACTGCAGGGCTTGTATTACGCAGCTACTCCAATGTAACCTAATGCGGCGCTGAAGTCAATACAGCCGGGGCACGCCGCCCCGGCTGTATATATAGAAAACCAGCAAAGCATTATTCGCTTCACGAACAAAGCGGGCTAGTCCAGCACCGCGTCCGGGCCAAGGGGCATTGGGATATTCGGGCGGGCGGCGTTGTGGCCGTTCGTTCCCGACTTGCGCTTGTCGACGTTTTCTTCAGAGATCACCAAAACGTCGGCCATGATCGTTCGGAAGCCGCTAGGCTCAAGGACTATAAACCGACAGATCGACGTGGCACCTTCGTCGAGGCCAGCGGTGTTCTCCATCGGGAGCGTCACGGTTACTGTCTCACCGGGCGGGCAGGAGACAGGGATGTCCTCAAAGATGCGGCACATGCTTCCCCATGCCGGGGCCGTTCTCATCAGCCGGAACGTGAGATCTGAGAAGTCGAGCCCGTTGTAATCGTTTCGGATCGAAATCTTCACTTCCTTGCTTCCCGGCTGCCAGACGACATGGTCGGGGAAGCGCACGGGGCAGAACAGCTCTCGCAGCGCCCAGAACGAGGGTTTGGGCATCAGGTCGCCGGTGAGGATTCCCCAGTCAGCGTCCTCTCCCCAGCGGACCCATCCCCACTGGTCGCCCGCGCCTGCCGCGATCCAGCAGAAATATGCGCCGCCAAGGCATGTTGGGTCGTCGTGCATCAGGCCCCACTCGGAGTGCATTCGCTCCACAAACGTCTGCTGGGCGTTCTTGCCTGAGAGCGGGTCAAAGTCGAGGTCGGCGATCAGGTTCAGGTAGGCCGCGCCGTTAAGGTCGGGCTGCTTGTTGGCGATGCCATACTCACTTGAGAACCAGACGCCGCTCCAGCCTCGTTTGTGAAGCTCCTCGCGGGTGTGCGTCTCAAAAGTCGGCTCCCAGGTGCGCGGGTTGCTGAGCACGTTGGTCTCGTTGAACTCTCGGATCAGCTTGAAGCTGTAATGGATGTCCGCGATATCGCCGATGCGCGTCTCGAAGATGCCCATGATCTTGTTTGCTGGCCCGGGAGGTGGGAACATCGTAGGGCGAGTCGGGTCCAGCTTCTTCACGATCTCGTTTGCAAGTGCGAGGTGCTGGAAGAAAACGTCGTGGATCTCCTCGGTCTTCGGCAGGTTCTCGTTGCCGATGCTCCACACCATAACACAGGGGTGGTTTCTATCGCGGCGGACGCAGGCTTCCATCCTGTGAAGCACGGGCCCGAGGTGGACCGACTCATGGAAATACGGGTGGCCCCAGTCAATAGGAAGCTCCTGCAACAGGTAGATTCCAAGCTCGTCGCAGAGGTCCGTGAGCTCACGCGGGCCGAAGAAGTGCGTGCGGATCGCGTTTACGTTCGCGCGCTTCATCATCGTCAGGCACTGCCTAAGCCACGGCTCGGGGGTGTACATCCCGCCCTCGGGGTGGAAGGTGAGGTGGTTGACACCACGGAACTTGACGGGGTTGCCGTTAAGAAGCGGGCGCTGATCCTTCATCTCAAACTTTCTAAAGCCGATCGTCTCTTTCAGGCACTGCGACTCCTGGCCCGGCGCGATCACTCGGAGGCGGACGGCATAGAGGTAGGGCTTCTCGGCGTTCCAGGTGTTCACTTCGCCCGCCGGGACGTCGATCTCGATCGTTTTCTCTTCGCCTGCTCCAAGCGACACGCTGTAGGGCACTTCGACGATCACATTGGTCTTTGCGTCGACGATCTGCACGGCTACAGTCGCTTCGGTGCTCTTGCCTGATGAGTTTCTGACGGTGACTTCACCCGTCACGTGCCCTGTTTTGTAGTCATCGGCAAGCTCGGGCGCGAGCCTCATCTCTGAGACATGCACCGGTTCGACCGCGTGCAGAAACGCCGCGCGGCAGAGGCCCGTGAACTCAAGGGCGTGGCGGGGCATGTCGAGCTTTACAGACTCGTGCTTGCGGTAGAGTCTGATCGCGACCGTGTGGACGCCCGGCGTGGCAAGCTCGGTCACATCGAACTCGATTGGGGTAAGCCCGCTCCACTGTTCGCCGACCTTTATACCGTCAAAATAGACGACACCCGCGGGGTAAATCCCCTCGAACCTCAAAAAGGCTTTTTTGCCCGCCCAGTTGCCCGGTACGGTAACGTTTCGCTTGATAATCGCGCCATCTTCGGGGTCGATGTGCGCAAGCGAGACCCTGTCCCAGTCCGGGATCTTGTCAGGGGACGTATTCGGGTCATAGTAGAACACCTTGCCCGGCTGCGCGACTTCGCTCCACGAGACGTTTCCACCGACTTTGCCCACAATCTCAGCTTCAGGAACGGCAAACGGCCAGTAGGCGACCTGCCAAGCGCCTTCAAGGCGCACGGTGTCGAAGTTAGCGCGCTCCGGCACGAATTTGGCTGGGACAAACGTGGTGCTTCCCCCATCGGCGAACTCGGCGACGGTCGGCTCGGACAGTTTTAGTTGAAAATCAACGGAATCGGCTCTATCTATCATTTGAATGCTTAGTCCTTTAAAAAACAATTCAGGCTTCTCACCATATAATTATACACCGCAGAGCTTGTTGATAACAATAACGTCGGGTTAGCCTCCGAGCAAGTTCATTCCCTGCATCCACGCCTCAAGCCTGTTTGTCCAGCTCACAAGCACCGGGTCTTCCTGCGCAAGCCCTACGCCGTGACCGCCGGGCGCGTATACGTGAAGCTCCGCCGGGACTCCGGCTTTTCGGCACGCGAGGTAGAACTGCACGCTGTTTTCCGATGGGACTGCGCCGTCTTCGTCGGTATGGAAAAGAAAGATCGGCGGCGTCTTTGGGGTTACGCGCGTCTCGGTCGACATTTCCCTGATGAGTGAGTCATCGGCCGATTCCCCGAGCAGGTGGTTTCTTGAATCAACGTGCGTGTAGGGGTCAAGGAGGGTGATGACGGGGTAGGCGAGGATCGCAAAGTCCGGCCTTGAGCTCTCTTGTTCGATAGCGTCTGGCGAGGAGGGGTGTCCCGCGTCAAAGATTGTCGCAGCGGATGACGCGAGGTGCCCTCCGGCGGAGAACCCGCACACTCCGAGCTTGCCGGGGTCGACTCCGTAATGCGAAGAGTTGGCTCGGATCATCCGAATCGCACGCTGGATGTCGCCGAGCTGGGTCGGATGGTTGTACTGCGGCCCGAGTCTGTAGTGAAGCACGAATGCGGCGACTCCCCGAGCGTTTAGCCACTGGGCAACGTTCAGTCCTTCTTTCTCAAGCGAAAGGAAGGCATACGCGCCTCCCGGACAGACAACGACCCCTGCGCCGGTTGGATTTTCGGGCAGGTGCACGCTGAAAAATGGCGTGTGGGTGTCGTCGACCGGGCCGACGGCAGTGTTTTTCCAAAGGTAAACCGGCTCCATCCCCGGCAGAAGATCAGGATATTCCATCGTAAACAGCTCCACATGATTTTGCTGAAGCTATTTTAGTTCGTTTCACATCTGATCTGCAACCATTCTCGCCCTTCCCATCCTAGCCTGCTTTATGATAAACTTTTAAGGGTTGTGGTAAAGACTCTCGCGGCACAGAACCCGTGCTGCTGCCGGCTTTCGCATTTCGTATCGCAATGCTGTCGCCAGGGCCTTCACCACAAGGGGAACGTAAATGGCAAAAACCGCCATTCACGACAGTGAATATAAAGAGGTGAGTTTTCAAGTGGCTGTGAGAATCTGCAAAGAATGTGTAACCAGACTTAGGCCGTATGTGCCGGGCAAGCCGATCGAAGAAGTTCAGCGCGAGTTTGGGCTGACTGATATCATTAAGCTTGCAAGCAACGAGAACCCGCTCGGGCCGTCCCCGAAGGCTGTCGAGGCGATGAAAGCGGCTGTGGAAAAGGTCGGCATGTACCCCGATGGCAACTGCTTTGCTCTGCGAAATGCTGTGGCGAAGCATCTGGGCATCGGCGGGGAATGTCTCACATTCGGCGCAGGGAGTGATGAGATCATCCACGAGCTTGGAACGGCTATGATCGAGCCTGAGGATGAGATCATCCAGGGCGACCCCACATTCTCCCAGTATGAGACTGCGGGGGTTTTGAACGGCTGCACGGTTTGCAAGGTTTCGCTCACAGATCACACCCACGACCTCGGTGAGATCCTTGAGCTGGTTAACGAGCGCACCAAGTTTGTCTTTATCGCAAACCCGAATAACCCGACCGGCACGCTCGTCTCTCACAGCGAAGTTGAAAAGCTTTTGAATAAGCTCCCCGAGCGGGCGATTCTTGTGCTCGACGAGGCCTACTACGAGTACAACGAGCGCGAAGACTATCCCGACGGTATGAAATGGGTGAAAGAAGGCCGCAACGTCATCCTGATGCGCACCTTCTCCAAGATCTACGGCCTCGCGGGGCTCCGTGTCGGCTATGGGATCGCAAAGCCGGAGATTATCGGCTATCTAGAGCAGGTGCGGCTGCCGTTTAATATCAACCTGGTCGCGCAGGCCGCGGCGATCGCAGGTATCGAAGATCAGGAGCACGTCGCGAGGACCCGCAAGCTCAATTCCGAGGGCAAAGCCTATTTCTATAAGGAGTTCGACCGAATGGGCCTCCCCTACGCTCCAAGCGAGGCGAACTTCGTGTGGGTCAATCTCAAGCGCGACAGCAAGCAGGTTTTCGGCGAGCTCTTGAAGCGCGGCGTCATCATCCGCACCGGCGACGTCTTCGGTGCGCCGACCTGGGCGAGGATCAGCACCGGCCTCCAGCAGGAGAACGTCAAATTCATCGAAGAACTTGAGAAAGTTCTGGGGTGAGAGCACCATGATCGTGCAGGATGAATATCCCGCACGCAAAGAAAGTTAGCCCGACCAATCAGTTCGCGCCCGATCCGGCTGACAACTAGCGACTAGCCACTGGCAACTAAGAACAGGATACAGCAATGATCATTATAATGACTCCGACGGCGAAAGATGGCGATCTTGAAGAGTTGGTACAGAACTTAAAAGACCGCGGCTATGGCGTGCACATATCGAAGGGTGTCGAGAAGACGATTGTCGGCGCCATCGGCGCGCCCGAAGAGGACAAGGCGATAATCGCCGAGCAGCTGAGCTCGTTCGACTATATCGAGCGTGTCATTCCGATCCTGAAGCCCTACAAGATCGTCGGGCGCGAGTTCCACCCGGATAAGACTATCATCAAGGTCGGCGGTGTCGACATCGGCGGCCAGAAGATCGTCGTGATGGCCGGTCCATGTTCGGTCGAGAGCGAAGAGCAGGTGATTGAGGTCGCAAAGGCGATCAAAGCCGCGGGCGCATCGATCCTCCGTGGCGGCGCGTTCAAGCCGAGCACATCGCCCTACAGCTTCCACGGTCTAGGCGAGGATGCCTTGAAGATGATGGCGACCGCGCGCGACATCACCGGGCTGCCTATCATAACCGAGGTTATGGACACCCGCGACATCGACCTTGTCGCCAAATACGCGGACATTTTGCAGATCGGCACGCGAAATATGGCGAACTACGCTCTGTTGCGCGAGATCGGCCTGATCAAGAAGCCCGTTATGCTCAAGCGCGGCATGTCCTCGACGATCGAGGAGTGGCTGCAGGCCGCAGAGTACATCGCCAACCGTGGCAACTATGAAATTCTGCTCTGCGAGCGGGGTATTCGCACCTTTGAGACCTACACACGAAACACCTTTGACATAAGCGCGATTCCCTCGCTTGCGGGTCTGACGCATCTTCCGATCGTCGCCGACCCAAGCCACGGCACGGGCAGGTGGAACCTCGTTTCCCCGGTCGCCAAGGCCTCTGTGGTCGCAGGTGCGGACGTATTGATGATCGAGGTTCACCCGAACCCCGCAAAGGCTCTGAAGGACGGCCCACAGTCGCTCCGCCCCGATCACTTCGCTCAGATGATGACCGAACTGAACGTGTGCGCGCGGGCCGTTGGAAGATACGTCTAACCTGATGAACGAACCCATCGTCGACACTGTCGCCATAATCGGCGTCGGACTAATAGGCGGCTCTATTGGCATGGCTGCCAAGGCTCGTGGGCTTGCTCGTCGGGTCGTAGGCGTCGGGCGTGACGGCAAGAAGCTTGTCCGCGCCCAGCAGTTGGCCGCCGTCGACGAGGTGACTACCAATCTCTTTGCGGGGATCGGTGAGGCCGATATCGTGTTCGTCTGCCCCCCGGTGCTTGCCGCTCTACCGATGATCGAGGCGATTTCGGGGTTTTTGAAACCCGGCGCGATCGTGACCGACGTCGGGAGCACCAAGACGATGATCACCCGCGGAGCCGAGGCGCTGATCCCTGACGAACGATATTTCGTCGGCGGGCACCCGATGGCGGGGTCTGAGGAGTCCGGGGTCGAGGCGGCTGTGCCGTATCTCTTCCTTGACGCAACCTACGTCATCACCCCGACCGAGTATACCGATGTCAACGCCCTTAGCACCATCGTCAACTTCGCAGAGGGGCTCGGTTCGCAGACTGTTATGATGAGCCCCGAGCAGCACGACGCGAGCGCGGCGATCATCAGCCACGTGCCCCACGTCCTTGCCGCGGCGATCCTCAAGCTTGCGGCGGAGGAGCAGGGGAGAAGCGGCAAAGTGTTCGAGCTTGCAGCCGGTAGCTTCCGCGATCTGACGCGCATCGCATTGAGCCCACCTGAGATTTGGCGGGACGTGTGCCTGTCGAGCAAAGATGCGATCACCTCCGAGCTCAAGCGCTTTGAAGAGATTCTCTCCGAAGTGCGCTCTCAGATCGAGTCCGGCGACGACCAGGCGCTATTGCAGCTATTTTCGGACGGCAAACAGATTCGTGAGACCTGGGTAAGAAACGAAAAGCGAGGGGAGTAACGGACTTGGAAGGCGAGCTTAGAGTCAGCGGTACAACCGGGCTTCAGGGCGAGATAACCGTTCCCGGCGACAAGTCGATCAGCCACCGCTCGGTGATCCTCGGCTCGCTTGCCGAAGGGACCACTCGCGTTCGGGGTTTTCTTGAAAGTGAAGACTGCCTGAACACCGTAAGAGCGTTCAGAGCCCTCGGCGTCTCGATCGATTCCCCCGCACCCGGCGAGCTTGTGATTGGGGGCGTCGGCCTCAAGGGGCTCTCAGAAGCCGCCGACATCATCGACATCGGCAACTCAGGCACCGGGATTCGCCTGATCTGCGGAGTGCTTGCCGGCCAGCCGTTTTATTCGGTCATAACCGGTGACGAGTCTATCAAAAAGCGCCCGATGGCCCGCGTGGTCGAGCCACTTCGTGAGATGGGCGCGTGGATTTTTGGACGCGAGGGCGGGAAGAAGGCTCCCCTCACCATCACCGGCGGCGAGCTTTTTCCTCTTGATTACAAGTCGCCGGTTGCAAGCGCGCAGGTGAAGTCCGCGGTCCTGCTTGCGGGGCTTTTTGCCGACGGCGACACCTCCGTAACCGAGCCCGCGCTTTCCCGCAACCACACCGAGCTTATGCTCCGGGGGTTCGGCGCAAACGTCAGGTCAGAAGGGCTCACAGCGACCGTCACAGGCCACCCGAAGCTCGTTGCCCAGGACCTAACCGTCCCCGGCGACATCTCATCTGCCGCATACTTCATCGTAGCCGCACTGATCGTCCCCGGCTCTGAAGTGACGGTGCGAAACGTCGGCGTGAACCCAACCCGCACCGGGATTCTCGATGCGCTTGTTTCTATGGGCGCGGATATCACCCTCGAAAACCTTCGGGAAGAGGCCGGTGAACCCGTAGCCGATATCACCGCCCGGACAAGCGCGCTCCACGGCACGGAAATCCGTGGCGACCTGATTCCAAGACTCATCGACGAGGTCCCGATCATCGCCGCCGCCGCCGCAGTCGCCTCAGGCGATACAACCATAGCCGACGCCACCGAGCTTCGGGTAAAAGAGACCGACCGGGTCGCGACCGTCGCTGCAGAGCTCTCCAAGTTCGGCGTAGAGATCGAAGAACGCCCCGATGGGATGATAATCCACGGCGGCGCGACTCTCACCGGCGCTGTCTGTCACTCCCACGGCGACCACCGCATCGCGATGTCCTGCGCGATCGCCGGGCTAGCCGCCCGAGGTGAGACCACGATCGGCGGAACCGAGTGCATCCGAACGTCTTTCCCGAACTTTGAAGAGCTTTTAGCCTCAATCGAGCGCTAACGCGGTCCTAACCCCCGATCTCAGCTCTCCAAAGATCAAGCACCCTCATATTCCCAAGCGTATCGTCCCACGTCATAGCCGGCGCGTCGGCCTGGGTCACCCCTTTTGCGATCGTGCGGGCGACGGTGTCGGCCTCAATCGAGTAGAGCCCGCCGGACTCAGGCACGCTGATCCGCTCGGTATTGCTTCCTTTACGGACGACGAGATTCGCTCCGGTTTCGTCCTTCCCGCAGAACCACGGGCTCGGCACAAGTATGCTCCCCTCGCTTCCGTAGACTCGCACGACGTTCTCCTGGTTCAACTGTACCCCACATGAAAGCTGGGCCACAATGTCTCCGGGGAACTTCAAAACCGCCGCAGTCCACTCATCGACGCCCGTCTCACCGATCCGCCCCACAGCTTTCAGTTCGGTCGGCTCGGCAAAGGGTTTGCCCTGGGCTGCGCCCGCGACGAGCCTCACCATCGACGCGCAGTAGCAGCCGACATCAAGAATCCCGCCGCCGCCAAGCGACTTATCGAGCAGTCTGCTTTTGGGGTCCCACCCGGTCTGAAAGCTAAACGTCGCCTGAACCATCCGCACCTCGCCAATCGTCCCCGAGCGCACCAGTTCGACCAGTTTCGCCGTTTGGGCGTGGCAGCGGTACATAAAGGCTTCCATCAGAAAGACGCCGTTTGCCCGTGCCGCCTCGACGACACGTTCAGCGTCTGCCAGATCGAGTGTGATCGGTTTCTCGCAGAGAATGTGCTTCCCAGCGTCAGCCGCTTTGACCGCCCACTCCGCGTGCATCGGGTGAGGCGTCGATATGTATACGGCCTGAACGCCGGGGTCGGCGAGCATAGCCTCATAGCTTGCGAAACGCTTCTCGATGCCAAACTCGTCGGCAAAGGCATCCGCCGTCGCCTGGTTCCTGCTTGCGACAGCGGTGAGCCTGCCGGTCTCCGAGGTCAATATCCCCGCCGCGAACTTGCCGGCGATCATCCCCGTCCCGATGATTCCCCAAGAGAGTTTATCAGTCATCTTTACTTGCTCCAATCCCAGACGAGATCGCCAGACGCTTTGGGGTAATTATATGCCTTGTCCGACTCGGTGCCACCATCGTCTTTCATGTCCGGGCCAACGCTGTAGACTACGAACCCCTTGCCCTGGCGTTTGTATAGAAGGTCCTTGCCGCTAAACGGGTCTTTTGGCAGTGTCCAGCCAAGTTTTGACTCCGCGTCGGCGAGAGTTGCCGGATAAGCTCCAAACCTGGCACGGTAAGCCTGCACAGCCAGGAACCCGCAGGCACAGGCATTATCAGCCTGTGTTCTGAAGCGACGTTCGTTGCCATGGGTCCACACAGGGATCATGAGTGTGGTGAAGCCAAAGTAGGATGGTGCAGAATCCTCACTTGCCACCAAGCCCTTCGACTTAGCGTCTTTCCATGACAGGCTTGATCCGTCGATTTGTTTTTGTATGGAGCGCAAGTAGGCAGACCCATCTGCGTAGGCAAGCGGCAATGGAGAGGCCATCAGTCGTGAGTTTGCGGGATCCGTGAGGAAGAACACCCTCTCTCCTCGCATGCCTTCTGCGAATCCAGTCATCAAGTCAGCGCTGTTGATAGTTTCAAACAGCCGCTTGGCTTGCGGTTCGCTGATGTTTCCGAGCTGGAGCACTTGAAAAACACCGCCAAGCAGTGCAATGCTGTTACCCGCACATCTAAAAAGGTATGCTATTACCATTTGATCTCCCTTTGTCACGTTTGCCGTCTTGCATGCCAAGTCAAGAGACTCCACGGCTTCGTTCATTTTCCCCGCACGTGCTTTCAGGATGGCGTCTGCGCAAGCGAAGCGTACCAGGCCACGCATAGTTGTAAAGCGGGCATAATAGTCATCCTGCAATTTTGGGTCGTAGAGCACCTGATACCGTGGGCGCGATACGACGGCCTCTTTCATCTGGGCCAACAACGCTTGATTTCGCGCAAGTATCTGCTCCGCCTCGCTCCATAGCTTAGGGTTTTTCTTGCGTTCGTCCGGGTTGCCGAACCAGCCAATCCGCTCCAGATCACGCTTAATCTGAGGTTGGCTTGACTGCTGCCTGTAAATCTTGTCATATACTACCGCTGCGTTTTCTGAGTCTGGAATCTTTGCTCCACGTAACTGCTCAAACGTAAGTGGTTCGCCCTTTGCCTTAAGTGCCGAGAGCTGGGCCTCGTATTGTCGTCCCCACACAACCCTGAGAATCCCACCGACTACGACTAGCACTAGAATAAGTACAGCTACCGACTTCACAACAAACAGAACTACCCGCTTGAGTCGTTTCATAAAGAACCAACTTTCTTATCATGCCTCAGGACATCAAAATAAATTCCCCCGGTTCAACATCGCGTCGGGGTCAAAAAGCGCCTTCAGCCCGCGCATCTCTTCAATCCCCTCCGCCCCGTACATCAGCTCAAGAAACGGGGCTTTGAGCTTGCCGATGCCGTGCTCGGCTGATACCGAGCCGCCCATCTCGACGATTCGCTTTGCCCAACCGAGATAGAGCGACTTGCCGAAGTCGTACTCGCTCATATCGCGCGGGAGGATGTTCACGTGCACGTGGTTGTTGCCGATGTGGCCGAAGACCACCGACTCAAGGTTGTGCTCTGCGAGGTCGGTTCGGTACATCGCGAGCACCGTTTCGAGCGAGTCGTCCGGGACCGACATATCGGTGCCGAGCTTGATCAGCTCGGGAATGGCGCGTTTGCGCTCGTCTATCAGCAGGTTCACCGCCTCGGGGGTGGCGTGGCGGAAGGCGTGGATCGGCTCGATCTCGCGCTCGCTTGTGGCAAACCAGGTGTCCTCGTCGCTCCCACCTAGCTCGACAATCGACTCCATCACAGCCATTATCGATTCCTCAAGCTCCTCGTCGTTTTGTCCGTGGAACTCGGTGTTGATCGCGGTGTGGTAGTGGGCTTTAAGCGCCGGGATCTTGTCGAAGGCCGAATACTCGTTTTTCATCTTTCGGAGCAGCGAGAGCGCGTCGGAGTTGAAAAACTCGATCGCGACCGGTCGCATCTCCCCCTCGCGCAGCACCCGGACGAACCCGACCGCCGACTCTTCACTCGGGAAAAACACCGTAAGGCCGTTAATCGCCCGGGGCTTGTCGATCAGGGCAAGTTCGATCTCGGTTATGACGCCAAGCGTGCCCTCCGAGCCGATAAATAGGTCTATCAGGTCCATGTCGCCTGCGACATAGTAGCCCGCAGCCGACTTTACACCGGGCTGAGTGTAGCCCGGAAGTCCCCCCGATATCCTGCGACCCGACTCGGTCGAAAGACCAAACTCTCTGCCCCGCGCGAACTGCTCGCCTCGGCGGATCGCCACCACGTCGCCGTCAGACAGCACCACCCGAAGCGCGCGCACCCAGTCCCGGGTCGGTCCGTAGTGAAAGCTCATCGCTCCCGATGCGTTCGACGCCACCATCCCGCCGATTGACGCCGAGGTCTCCGTCGGGTCCGGCGGAAAGAACTTGCCCGCCGCAGCGACTGTCGCGCGGATAACGTCCAGAGTCACCCCAGGCCCGACCGTGATCGAGTCGCCATCGACCTCGCCAATTTGGTTCATCCGGCTCAAATTGAGCACATGCCCGCCCTGTGGGACCGCCCCCGCGACTATACCCGTGCGGGCTCCCTGTGTGGTGATCGTCGTGCCTGAGGTTGCAACTGTCTTAACGACCTCAATCACTTCGCTTTCGCTCTTGGGGAATGAAATAGTGTCGGCAGTGCCCGTGTGACGGGATTCGTCGCGCAGGTAGTCGTCAAAATCGTGGGTGAGTGGTTTTATGAGATTGTCTGCCATAGTTTCGCCTACTGGGCTGCGCGCTTTAGAACGAGAATCGCCATATCGTCCATCAGATTACCCTGGGCGTGGCGGAGCGACTTGTCCCGCAGGTGTTCGGCGATTGCCCGTGCAGGGGCGTCGCGGATCTCCTCGATCGCCTCAAGCACACGTTCCTCGCCAAACAGGTTCGCGCCGACGCGGGCTTCTGAGAGGCCATCGGTGTAGCATACGAAGAGTTCGCCCGGTTTGATCTCGATCTCCAGTGGCTCATATTTCGCGAGGTCCGACACTGCAAGCGGCAGTCCGGACTGCTTGATCATATGGCACCCGTCCCCGCAGATCACCGGCAGGCAGTGACCGGCGTTTACGAGCGTCAGGTGACCCGGCTCGGTATAGGTGCCAGCGAGCGCTGTTGCAAACTCGGTTGAGGTGAGCTCTTCGGTCAGAACGCGGTTCAGCCGCTCTATGGCGTCGGGGAGGTCGGAGCGGTCGCGCATCAGCCCGCGAAACAGGCTGCGGATTGTCGCGGAGTTGGATGCCGCCTCAAGCCCGTGGCCCGACATATCACCGACCACAAACGCGGTTCGGCCCTTGCCGTAGCTAAAGACATCGAGAAAATCGCCGCCGAGCCTTGCCCGATCACTCGCCGAGGCGTAGATGAACCCAATCTCAAGGTCGCTCACCTTGCGCGGCGGGTGGGGGAAGAGCGCCTCTTGGACGATTTTTCCGATCTCCGCGTCCGCGACCATCTGCTGGCGGTGGAAATCGAAGTAGGAGGTCGCAAGCGCCGCGAGCCCGACGTGCAAGAACTCGTCCATATGAACGAGCCAGTCCTGTGTGCGTTCGCTCCGTGGGTTCAGCAGAAACGGCATGTAGCTTTCTTCGAGGAAGTGCAGGCTTATGATCAGCGCTTCGTAGGGGAAATTGCTGTGAGCAAGCGAGACGCCCGCTTCTTCGAGGTCGTTGATGCACTTCTCAAGCTCGCCCGAGGCCATACACCCGAGAATATTTGAAAAAAGCCCGCCAAAGATTTCTGTTAGCTGCTCGCGGCCAAGCCCAGGCGGCTGCCACGCGCGAAACTGCATACCGATCCACTTCTCGACGATCTCATCCTCGTGCGGAGAAAGCCGACCGGCGAGTTCCTGCAACGCCTGCTTGCCTGCCGTCGGAAACTGAATTACCCTGTATCCCGCGAACCTGTTTTGATCCAACCAAAAGCTCCCTGAACTCCTCAAATATATACAACTATATTATAACATGTATCGATAAACAGCTGGGAATCTCACACCTCGTCGTATCTGAAGCAGTCGGTTGTGTGGTCGTTCACCATTCCGACGGCTTGCATAAACGCGTAGCAGATGGTCGAACCGACGAACTTGAAGCCGTGGGAGAGTAGAAATTTGCTCATCGTGTCGGATTCCGGGGTCTTTGCGGGAAGCTCGGCGAGGCTCTTCCATGAGTTCTTCTTAGGGCTGCCGCCGACAAACCGCCAGAGCGCATCCGAGAAGCCGCCGAACTCGTCTCTGAGATCGAGAACCCCCCGCGCGTTCTTGATCGCCGCCTCGATCTTCAGCCTGTTGCGCACGATCCCCGCGTCGGCCATAAGCTCCTCGACCTTCTCTGGCCCATAGGCGGCGACTGTCTCAGGGTCGAACCCATCAAACGCGCGGCGGTAGTTGTCGCGTTTCTTTAGGATCGTCAGCCAACTGAGGCCCGCCTGCGCGCCTTCGAGGACCAGAAACTCAAAGAGCAGTCGGTCGTCATAGACCGGCACGCCCCACTCCCGGTCGTGATAATGCTCGTATATCTCGTTTCCCACCGGGACCCATCCGCATCGCGTAATCATACCAGATGGTATCATTTTCGGCGCGGCCAAGCAAGCGAGCTTTGACCTTGATCGAAGTCCTGTTGGTCGGGGGAATACGTCCCCCGACCCTGTTCCGCGGATTCTGTCCGCCAACCCAATGATCGACTATGCCCGATAACTAAGCTGGGGGAAAGATTCCCCTGAAACGGCATCGGGGGACGGATTCCCCGGACGAACGTAATAGTCATCTTGTTCGTTACGCCCACTACTCTCCAAAACCACCCCCCATTCGTGTTATAATTGCTCGACAGTATTTTTAAGGAGCGATTGATTGGCAAAGATAGCCCCATTTCGAGGCATACGCTACAACACGGCGGCGGTCGACCCGAACAAGGTCACGAGCCCACCCTATGACGTCATCTCGGCGGCGGATAACGATTATCTGCACGACCTCTCACCCAAGAACTTCGTGCGGCTGGTTCTTGGGCGGGAAGTGGCCGGAGACAACGACCACGAGAACCGGTTCGCGCGCGCGGCGGGGCATCTTGCCGAGTGGCTCGCGGACGGAACGTTCGTAGAGGACTCTGAGCCCGCAATCTACGTCTACGAGCAGAGCTACACATGGAAAGGCGAGCCGAAGACCGTTCGAGGGTTCGTCGCGGCGGTCAGGATCGAAGACTACGCGAACGAGATCGTCCTGCCCCACGAAAACACGCTTGCCAAGCCCAAATCGCACCTCGCGCCGCTTATTCGAGCGGTCAAAGCGAACCTTGACTCCGTCTACGCGCTCTACCCCGACGCTGAGCACACAGTCGATGCCGTGCTTGACCGGGCAGCAGCGACTGCCCCCGCGCTTGAAGCGGTAGATCGTCAGGGCGTGCGCCACAGGCTTTGGGTCGCCGCCGACGCCTCCGAAATCGAGATCGTCCAAGGGGCGCTTGCAGACCAGCAGATCGTCATCGCAGACGGCCACCATCGCTATGAAACATCCCTTGCCTACCGAAACGAGCTTCGCGAAGCCGACGGCAACCCAAGCGAAGAGCGGCCCTACGACTACGTGATGATGACGCTCGTCAACGTCTATTCGCCCGACGTGATCGTTTTCCCGACCCACAGGATGATGCGAAACCTAGCTTCCGAGGCGATCGATCTCCTCGACGGCGGGCTTGCTTCGGGCTTTGAGATCGTCGAATCGAGCAAAGAGTCGATTCAGTCAGACATGGAGAAGTTCAAAGGCCGCGGCATCGGGATCTACCGGCCGGGACGCGCCTATATCGCCGTTCCTCGCGAAGGGACCGTCGAGAGCGTGCCGGGTTCGCCCGCGCTGAAGTCGCTCGATCTCTTCGTCCTTCACCAGATCATACTCGACGGCATCCTCGGGATCGACGCCGAGCAGGTGCGACAGGGCGGGTTCGTCGTCTACACCCGTGAGGAAGATGAGGCGTTTGCCTCGGTTGACTCGGGCGAGTTCGAGATGGCTTTCCTACTGAACCCCATCAAGCTTGAGGCGATACTGAACGTCTCCAAGGCCGGGGACAGAATGCCGCAGAAGGCAACTTACTTTTATCCCAAGCTCCTTTCGGGGCTTGTGATGCGCAAAATAGATCGGTAAAACAATGGCAGAGCGCCGCTACTCAACCGGAAACAGGTTCATCTCCATCCCCGACGTGCTCGCGAAAAACTGCGGGATACTCGATATCGGGTTTCTTAATATGCGATCCCGTGCAGTGGTCGAGCTTCGGGGGACAGAAGATGAGCCGCTTCTTCAGCCGCAGATCCGTGTCGGCGGGCGCGCGCTCGATATGTCGGCGGCGACCTGGGTGCAGGAGCGCTACTGGATACCGTCCTTTAGCCTCACCGAGTCCAACCTTGAGGTGCGCTCGCGGATATTTGCGCCGCTTGTCCAGCGCGGGTTCGTGTGGGTGATCGAGGTTGCCTCCCGCTCCGACGAGCCGATCGAGGCCGAAATCGGCTGGCATGGCAACTGGAAGGACACCTGGCACGTCCTGAACGTCTCAAAGCAGGTCGACGGCAAGCGCTTCGCATCCGTCTCCCCCTGGCACGGCGGGACGCCTTTCCTTGAGTTTCGAGCAGGCACGCCGCAGTTCGCCCTGGCATTTCGGCCCTCCGAGCCGATGCTGGTCGAGCTTCAAAGCGATGCCTCGCGCCTGATGCTCACCGGCAGGGCCGACGAAGGCGAGGTCTCGGCTGGAGCAGGGCAGGGGATGCGCTATTCGCTTTCGCTTCCGGTCACCCTTGCTCCCGGCGAGCACCGCACAATCGCCCTTTGCGTCGGCCTCGGGCTTGAGGAGACCTCGGCGGTGTCGTCTGCGGTAGATATTGAGCGGCGCGGTTGGGAGAACCTCTACTCGGACCTCGCGGGCTGGCTTGAGGCGCACAAACTGAGCGTCAAAGACGATCACCTCGACCGCATCTTGAACCTGAACGCGTTCTACAACTATTTCTTCTCACAGGGGATGACCCTCGACACCGAGGACCTCGTGCTCGTGACCGGCAGGAGCAGCCGCTGCAACTCAAGCGCCGCCTACCGCGACCGCGACGCGATGCGCTGGAGCCTGCCCGCCGTGCTCGTCACCAACCCTACCCAGGCGCGCCGAATGATCGAGTACACATTCACGACTCAGCTCCAAAACGTCGGGATCGACAGCCGCTTCATCGACGGCATCGTCATGCACCCCGGCTTCAAGCTAGACGAGCTCTGCGCGCCGATCAGAGCGCTTTCCACCTACGTGCGAGCAACCCATGACATGTCGATCCTGTTCGACAGGCGGGTGCAGTCCGGGGTAAACAGGATCAGGTATCTGCTTTCTCAGGCGATGAACCATTCGGCGAGCCTGTATGAGACGATGCTGACCCCATCAGGCGAGCTTGCGACCTATCCCTACGTCACCTACGACAACGTGCTTGCGTGGAGGGCGATCCAGGACCTATCATGGATGTATGAGCTGATCCACGATCTCGACCGCTGCGAGGAGAACGCCGTCCTTGCCAAAGAAGCTCACAAGGCGATTATGAAGCACTGCGTGGTCGATGGCCCATTCGGCCTGATGTTTGCCAATTGCGTGGACCTTGCGGGAAACTTTGAGCTAAAAGACGATCCGCTCGGGAGCCTGAAGCTCTTGGCGTGGTATGAGTTCTGTTCGGCCGAGTCGCCGATCTACCAGTCGACTGTGAAGTGGATCCACTCCCACCACAACCCGTATTCGTTCTGCGACTCCAAGTTCGCCGCCCCAGGCTGCGAGACGGACCCGCATCCTCACATCATCAGTGTGGCAAACGACCTTTTGACCGGCAGAGTCGATGAGGCGGTAGAGTTTCTGCGCCGCTCAGGGATGGATGACGGCGTCGCCTGTCATACCGTGGACGCCGACACCGGCCAAGTCTCCTCGGGTCCCGCGTTTGCCTCATGCGCGGGGTATCTGGCCTTTGCGCTCGGCCAGGCCCTTGGCGCGGTCTCCGCGCTTCCCGAGCCCGAGCCGTCAAACCGACTCTACGAGCCCCCGCCCCCCGAGATCCGCGACAGCATAGAGTCTTCGAGACTTTAATTATATAGAATATACCAGCCAGGGGTTTGCAAACCCCTAGCTGGTCTGAAACGCCTCAGAAAGTGTCCCCAAGCACGAGATAGGTGTTGGTCCCCTCGCCCCAGGCCACGTCGAGCCCAAGGAACCCGAGCTGCGTCACGTATCTCGCTCCGAACCCCACGCCTACTCTTGGTGAGAAGTGATCGTGCTGGTCGAAATCGGTCTGGGTTCCCGGCTCGAACTGGAAGCGGCTTCCCCAGGCGTCGCCGACATCGATAAACGCAAGGCCCGTGAGCTTGGCTCCAAACGGTTGGCGGTACTCAACGGAGGCCAAAAACGTGTCGTCCCCCCAAAACCGCGACTCCGTGTAGCCCCTGATTCCCCGCACGCCTCCGACGAAGAACTGCTCGAAGAACGGCAGGTCGCCCGCCGATACGCCGAGTCCTAACCTGGTCGCAATTACCCTTGGCCGATGAGTAGGGGGCGCAGCGCCCTTGGTCGATACGGGATCCAGCGGATAGAACTTCTGGAAGGTGCCATAGGCTTTGAAGGTAAAGTTGCTTCCGCCGTCCTCGGGGTTGGCGTAAGCGGGTTCGAAGTTGCTGCGCAGCCACCAGCCGGTCGACGGAAACGTGGTCGAGTCACGCCGGTCCACAATGTACGAGCCAGCGAGGGCTGTCACGTTTGCGCTGGGAGATGTGGTTGGGATAGTGAAGTCCTCGAATGGGAGGTTGTTGACGTTCACACCCTCGTAGCGCGCGCTGTAGGTGACGCGCCGCACAGCCGACAGGTTCTTGGTGGTGAGCACCTGTCCTCCCCGAGCGCGCTCAAAGTATCGGTCGAAATTCGGGACGAGGTCCCCGGAGAACTTGTAGCGCACGCGGCTGAACACGCGCAGCGTGAGCGACTGGTCTTGGGCGATCCAGGGGTTGGTGTAGAAGAACTCACCGCTAAGGCGTCCGTTGATGCTTCCGATACTTGCCGAGAGCCCGAGTTGTTCCGCGCGGCCTCGGAGGTTCGTCTGCACGTAGGTAATGTCACCGACCAGCCGTTCGCTAGGCGCGTAGCTTCCTCCAAACTCGATGCGGCCCGTCTTTTCCTGCTCTTTCAGCTTCCAGATGACGTCCACTTTGCCGGGGTCGTCGGAGGGCTCGATGTCGGCGTCGACCGATTCGAAAATATTGAGCGCAAATATCCGGTCCGCGTCGCGCCTGAGCGCGGGGATGTAGTAGAGTTCCCCCGGTTCGAGCTCAAGCATCCGGCGGATGACAAAATCGCGGGTTTTCTTTAGGCCAGTGATCTTTACCTCGTTTACCCTGACCTCTGTGATCGGGAAAAGGAGCGTCCCGGTGTCTTCGAGGTGTGCGACTACGTCTTCTGTTATGACCGCCATATATCCGTGCTTGCGGTAGGCTTGTTCGATGTTGGTGATCGCGCGCCGAAGCTCAGCGGTAGTGAGCAGTTCGCCGCTTTTTATCCCCGCAGCGCTTTCAAGCTCGCCCGTCGGCACTACTGTGTTGCCGGTGAACTCGACGGCGTTTACAATGCGAATCACCGCCCCCGGAAGCGCGGGCTCCTGGGCGTACGCTGCAGCGGCAAGTACCAAAAGAGCTGCAAACAAGACCGGTATCCTTCTCATAACCATCCTCCTAGCGTTCAGGCTGTCTTTTCCCCATTATCCGCACAACTCAACCAGTGCTTGGTTTAGTCAGCGGGCGAACAGGAAAGAGTTTAGCGTGTTCGGTATCGACGGCGCTATCCGCGCCGTCTCTCAAAGCCCTTTCGCAGCCAAAGGCTGCGAAAGGGCTGGCGCTATGCGCCACCAGAGGTAAGGAGGAAGTGGCGATGAGACTATTTTCCGCGTTTCTTGCTGTATTGACAGTCCTGCTCAGTGGCTGCGGCGGTGGAGGTGGCTCCGGCGACACCGGCCGGGCCGCGAGCTCCACGCTTGAGCTCACGCCTGCCGGGACGGGTGACTTTGTGCTTGTTGGGCAGACGGGGATATTCGTAAACTCCGTCTCGGCGGCGGTAAAGACCCCGACACTCCTGCGCTTTACCCGGTTCCCATCCCCGGTCGGGCTTGCCGCGACGATCCCTCAGGGTTTCGGCTTTGTCGGCGCGGCGAGTATAGAGACCGTCCAGTCGCCAAGACCCGCGCTTGCCCTTGCGGCTCCGGTGATACTGCGGATCCCTGTGACTCGCACCCTTCCACAGGGGCGCAGGCTCGTTATCATGATCGCCGACGACACCGACCGCGTGCCGGTATTTCGTCCGCTGGTTACGTCAACGGGAGCGCCGGTTGCCGTTACTCTCAGGGCCGACGGAACAGCGGAGTTTGCGGCGGACAAGCTCGGAAACTTCGCGATCGTGAGCGAAAACGTGTAGCTCGGGTTTAACTCCTTGGTGTAGCGGGCATACCATAGAGAACAAGCTGTGGTGGCAAGCGGGCACTTTTTTCGGTAAAATTTTCGAAAAAAGGGAATCAAGCAGACAAGCCTGCGTCACAAGCTAATAGTCTTAAACCCTGAAATGGGTGAGAGACTTACAACCAAGCGGACTATCGCGCTAGAAACGGCACAGGTCGAAGGGAGGTGAAACAACCTTGAATGCCTGTAACGGCCGTCAAGTGATAGTATAGGCAGAGAGGTAGCACGATCGAGAACCGGAGCGTTGGTTAGGCAACATTGGATACTGACCATGCAAAGGTTTGAAACAAACTAGCTCCCTCCTGCCGAGTCTGAAAAGACATTCAAGGAGTAAATTAATGAAAAAGACACTTATTGGACTGGTAGTCCTTGGCGTGTGCTGCGTCACCCCGATGTTTGCACAGGGTTCGTTCTCGGACGTTCCCACCGATCATTGGGCCTACGAAGCCGTCAACAGCCTTCAGCAGGACGGCATCATCATCGGATACCCCGATGGCACATTCTCAGGCAAGAGAGCTCTTACTCGCTTCGAGTTCGCAGCTGCAATCGCCAGAATGATCCCCGTTCTTGAGGAGAGAGTTCTTGCAAGAGTAACTTCTCCTGAGCTCGGTGGCCTCGCGAGCAAGGAAGAGCTGAACGCTCTTTCTTCCCGCGTGACCGCTCTGGAGAACGCTCCTAAGGGTGGCGACTATGTTACCCAGGCCGACTTCAAGGCTCTTCAGCAGCTCGTCAACGAGTTCCGCGACGAACTCGCGGGCCTCGGCGTTGACGTTGATGCTCTCAAGAGAGACGTTGCTGCTCTGGCTGCTCGCGTTGATGCAGTCGAGAAGGAACAGCGCAGAGTCAGATGGAACGGCGATCTGAACGTATTCGGTATCGCTACAAGTCAGGATACCGGCGCTCCGATCGACATCGACGGCCGCCCGCTCCAGGGCCCTGGCACTGGAACTGGCGAACTGATCAACGCGATCAGCTTCGTCCGTGACATGGACCTGCAGTTGACCGCTGGCCTCTCGCCTGCGTTCACAGCTCATGCCGACATCAACTTCGGCAACTACCTGTTCGGCTACCACGGTGGAGTCATCACTGACTACACCGGTTCGAACACCGTACGCCCGACATCCGGCACCGGCGACGACTTCTTCCCGTACTACATGTACGCAGAAGCCGGCCTTGGTGGCGGCAGCGTTTCCGTCGGTCGAATCCCTGTCCAGATGACCAAGTACACCCTGAAGATGATCGACATCGACAGCTACGTGTATGATAGCCAGCTCGACAGCGGCAACTACCCCCTCGACGGCGGCAAGTTCGCTTGGAGAATGGGCGGAGTTGACCTTTCCGGTTGGGCTGCAAAGACCAACCAGAACGACCTGCTCGGCATCGGACTTGTTTCCCAGCCGACAGTCGGTCTGTATGATCCTGCTGACACCGGCGTGCTTGGCACCACGGTCTTCCATGCAGCAGGCGGCCATGGTATTGGTGGACTTGGTTCCGTCGACCAGGCTGCAGGTGCTCGCCTTGCGTTCGGAACCCCGTTCAAGGGCAAGCTCGGAATCAACTACATCCAGGCCGCAGGCCCGATTGCTACTACCGCTACCCAGTATGACAACGCCGAGATCTGGGGCGCAGATGCCAACTTCATGCTTGGCAACTTCGCGATGGGCGCTGAGTACGAGCAGTCAACCACAACCGGCGACGCCGGCGCGGCTGACATCGACGATAACAACACTGCACAGGACTACAGCGTAGGCTTTGGTCTTGGCAAGCTCGGCGTTGGTCTTGGCTGGAAATCAGTCGAGAACAACTTCGGTGGCGCTGGCTACTGGGACAAGCTCGGTATGTGGACCAACCCGACAAACGTCGAAGGTTGGTATGCGGACCTCAACTATGGTCTTGGTGCAAACCTGAACCTGGTTGGCAAAGGTCGCTTCTACAGCGGTGCTAATAACATCACCAATCCTGTCATCTACATGGATGACACTGATGATGATGTTTGGAACGCTGAGATCGCCCTCAAGTGGGGCTTCGCCAGCACCAACAACGTGAGCCTCGGCTGGAACAGAACTGAGTGGAGTCCTTCCGAGACCGGCACTGATGGTGATGAGGATTATATCACTATCGGTATCGCGCATCAGTTCAACCCGAGCGCAGGCATGAGCCTGAGCTACCAGATCATCGACACCGAAGTCGGCACTCCCTACAATAATGGAGCTGCTTACAAGGGCGCGGTTGCCGTTGCTCAGTTCCAGGCCAAGTTCTAGTCTTTCTAGAACAAGCTAAAGAACAACAAAAGCCCCTCATCCTTCGGGATGGGGGGCTTTTTTAGCTATTAGCCGTCAGCTATCAGGTGCCATCGGGGTCGGAAAATGCACAGGCCAACTACGTAGGGGCGCACCAATGTGTGCGCCCTTGATCGCTGAGATCAATATGTCACCAGTGGGTTATCTCAATCCGACTGCGGACCATTGCCGGCTTTGGGGGCTATCGGTGACATATTCACCGTCGCCGGGGGAGGGCGGGCACACTGGTCCGCCCCTACGTGCAGTGCCGATTGGTTATGCCAACCCCCCCAAACTGCTAATAGCTCCTTCTCACGAATGCTTCAGCACGATCTGCTCCAAGATATTTGCGACGTCCTCGCACTTGTCGATCGCCGTTTCGAGGTGCTCATAGATCTCTTTCCATTTGATCACTTCCACTGCGTTGGTTTCGTTCTCAAACAAGTTCGCGATAGCCGAACGGCTTGCTATGTCGCCTTCGTTTTCGAGTCTGTTGATCTCGATCCAGCTCTGCCTGATGGCTGCCGGTTTCTTCTTAAACTGGCTCAGTTGGCCGACGGCGGCTTGGGTCTCTTCGCACGCGCGGTGGAGAATCGTCGCGAGCTGGCGCGCATCTTCAGTCGGCGCCTTGACCTTGTAGAGCACGAGCCGCTCGACGGAGGCGTCTATGAAGTCGACGATGTCGTCGATCGCGGAAGAAAGCGAATGGATGTCTTCGGAGTCGATCGGCGTGATGAACGTCAGGTTCAGCCGCTCGACAATGCGGTGAGCGATCTCATCTGCCTTGTGCTCGATTTTGTTCATTTGCAGCACTTTGTGGTGCAAATCGGTGTAATCGCGCATGATTTCGATCAGGAGATCGGCTGCTTCAACAATAGTTTCCGCCTGCTCACTGAACAACTCGAAGAAATTCTCTTCGTGCGGTATCAATCTCAATTTCACGGTAATGCCTCTTTTTATAAACTCGTTTTCAAGTCGACGGCGCTATCCGCGCTGTCTCTTAATGGTCTATTGCGGCGCAAGCGCCACTGGTTATCTTACGAAAGGATAGACCAAAAGGTATGACACCATGCCAACTATGGCCGACGCCGGAATGGTCAAAACCCACGCCCAGATGATTCTTCCGGCAACTCCCCAGCGCACCGCTGAAAGCCTCCTGGTTGCCCCCACGCCTACGATCGCGCCGGTGATGGTATGGGTGGTGCTGACGGGGATACCGAGGTGGGAGACGCCGATCAGGGTGATCGCCGCGGCGGTCTCGGCGCTGAAGCCTCCGGGTGGCTGAAGCTTGGTGATCTTCATCCCCATTGTGTGGACGATTCTCCACCCTCCGCTCATCGTTCCGGCTGCGAGTGCCGCGTGGCAGATGATAATCACCCAAAAAGGCAGGTGCGCGGAATACTTGACTGGGTTCATAAAGATCAGAAGCATCCAGATGATGCCCATCGTTTTCTGCGCGTCGTTTAGACCGTGCCCGAGGCTGTAAGCGGCAGCGGAAACAAGCTGCAGTCGCCTGAACCAGCCATCGACACGCCCACGGGCCTTCTTGCGGCAAGTCCACGACACAATGGACATTGTGATAAGCCCAAGGATCAGTCCAAAGAGCGGGGCAAGGAATATGAACAAGACGACTCTTGTCAGCCCGTCCATCTTAAGAGCATCCAGGCTGAAATGTTTGGTTATGAGCCAGGACTTGGTGAGCGCCGCTCCGACCAGTCCGCCGATCAGCGCGTGACTTGAGCTTGTAGGGAGCGCCAGCCACCAGGTGATCAGGTTCCAGATGATTGCCCCCGCAAGGGCTGCAAAGACAACCACGGGGTCGATTATGCTCTGTTCCACAATCTTGCCCTGGATTGTCGTTGCCACGTGCGGCTCGAAAACAAACGCGGCTATGAAGTTGAAAAATGCCGCCCACACGACAGCCCAAAGCGGTGTCAGGACCTTGGTCGCGACAATCGTCGCGATGGAGTTTGCGGCGTCGTGAAATCCGTTGATATAGTCGAATATCAGAGCCACTACAATAATTGCGATAATAGCGATCAGCAAATTCTACTCTCCGTGCGCACTTTCAGAATTGCACCATAGTAGTTTATCAGAGCACCGGGAGTATATGCAAGCGTCCTGTAAGCTAGCACGCATATTCAGGGTGCATGTAACCGTGCTGTAAGATTTGAGGTGCAGTTGCACCAGGTGTTCTGTAAGAGTAGATGCCTTGGGATGCGGCGCGATTATTTGTCATCTTATAATTTAGCTGTGTATTGATGGGAATGTTTCGCGCCTAACTTGCGTAATATAGATAAATGAGGCAGGCCAGCGTCCGTCGGTTGGCGAAACGGTAGCGCTTGTTGACAATGCGGGGTGTGTCCGATAACATGTGCACAGGTTTCCTGCTCAGGTAATTTTGCGGGAAATTTTGTAAATGTTTGTGGAAGAACCAAATTGATGCCAGGAGCTTTGTTCGTGAAACGAATGAAGATGGCTAGTTATAACGCGCGCCGGTGACCGGCGGAGAGAATGAATGCAAGCAACCGAACTCGCAGAAGCATGGTCCAGGTATAAGGTCTGGGGTGACCAGAAGGCTAGGGATGCGCTCATTACGCAGTACTCCTACCTCGTTAAGATAACCGCGGGCAGGGTGGTGACGAGCCTTCCGCCCAACGTCGACAGGGAAGACCTGATCGGCGCTGGCGTGATAGGGCTCATCAAGGCTATCGACCAGTTCGATATGTCCAGGCAGGTCAAGTTTGAGACCTACGCCATCGCCCTTATCCGGGGAGCGATTCTTGAAATGCTCCGTGAAGAGGACTGGGTTCCCCGGTCTGTTCGCGAGCGTGTCAAGGCGCTTGAGAGGGCCTATATGTCCCTTGAGAGCCGACTTGGCAGGCCGGCGGAGGATGAAGAAGTCGCGCAGACGCTTGGGATGGACATAGACTCGTTCCATTCCGTGCTTGCAGATACGGGGCGCGCCTCGCTGCTTTCGCTTGATGACATTGTGCTTTCAAGCGAGGGCAACGAAAAGATCCAGCTCGCCGACGTAATCCGCGACGAAAACTCGAACACCCTGGGGGAGGTCGAGGTCAAGGCGATGAAACTGTCGCTTGGACAAGCTATAGACCGTCTGCCGCCCAGGGAAAACCTGGTACTTACGTTGTACTATTATGAAGGACTTACCTTTAAGGAAATCGGAAAAATCCTTGAGGTGTCCGAATCGAGGGTGTATCAGCTACACACTCAGGCGGTGCTCCGTCTGCGGGGTTATTTGCAGAGGGATGTGGCGCTGTTCCGCTCTTAAGGACATAGCGGATTTTGCGATGTCCTTTCCCGCAAGCAACGGTGCGAACTTTGAGCCGCGAGTTGCTTGTAACTCAAAATCTGATCTCTTTATCCAGAGAGGAGTCGAAACACATCACTATGCAGTGGAATAAGTTGGCGGTAGTCGCCGCACTCGGCGCCGTGGTTGCAACGGGCCTGACAGGATGCGGCAAGAATACTTTGGCAACAGTCGGTGATGACAAGATCACCAAAGACGAGTTTTACAACAAGCTCGAAAGCGTTCCCGTAAACGGCGGCCCCGCGGGGATGGTCGTGCTACAGCAGATGATCGATGAGAAGCTGTGGATGCAGCTTGCCAAGAAGGAAGGGGTAACCCCGACCGAGGCGCAGATAGACAAGCGGGTCAACCTTGAGAAAAAAGAAGGTAACCTCGCTCAGCGTCTGCAGGCTTCCAACATAAGCCTGGAGCAGTACAAGAAAGATTTCGTAACGATTCAGCTCGCACAGTTCAACGTGGTGACCAAGGGGGTCAAGGTAACCGATGCCCAGGCGCGCGCTTACTACGACAAGACCAAGTCCACGGTCTTCACCACTCCCGAGCGCGTCAAGATCGGCGCAATCGTCTGCCAGACCAAAAAGAAGATCGACACCGCGAACGGGCAGATCAAGAAGGGAACCGATTTCTCATCTGTCGTTTTGAACTTGAGCGACGACCCCACCCTCCGCAGCCGCAGAGTCCCCGGTGAACTCGGCTGGGTATGGCGCGGCCAGAAGAACGTCCCGGCGCAGCTTGTGGATGTCGCGTTCAAGCTGAGGAAGGGTGAGCTTAGCGAACCGTTCCAGGTGGTCGTCAACGGCAAGGCTGCCGACTGGGTTATCATCAGGTGCCTGGATCATCAGGGCGTAAACGTCAAGCCGTTCAACGATGTCAAGGACCAGATCCGCGACGGACTTGCACTTGCAACGGGCCAGAGAAACCCTGAAATCGGCAAGAAGTTCCAAGCAATGCGCAAAGATACCAAGATGGAAACAAGCAACGACAAGTACAAGGCGCTCGTCACGGCTATGAAGAAGACCGACGACAAGAAGAAGTAGGATAACAGGGATTGATTACAATCGTAGGTCTTGGACCGTCCGGGATAGACGCTATGTCGGCCCAGGCGATGAGGGCGCTAGAGTCCGCCGAAAAGCTCCTGGTGAGAACCGCGGAGCACCCGGCGGCGGAGGAGCTTGCAGCGCGGGGACTGCGGTTCGAGACCTTCGATGATATTTATCTGTCGGCTTCAGAGTTTGCCGAAGTATACCAATCCATAGCATTTAGAGTGATAGGTGAGGCCCGGGAAAGCGAGGTAACTTACGCTGTCCCGGGCCATCCTCTTGTCGCGGAGCGCTCGGTCGCCCTGATCGTAAAGCTCGCGCGGGAGGAAGGGATTCCCCTGAAGTTCGCCCCAAGCCAGAGTTTCGTCGAGGCGTGTCTTGAGACACTTGCAGCCTCGGTCGACGATGGCCTGAAATTGATCGACGCGCTCGCGATTGCGAGCACACTCCCAGCAAGCGACTGCCCCAACCTGATCTACCAGGTCTACGACCGCTCCATCGCAAGCGACGTCAAGCTCGCCCTGATGGAGGTCTACCCCGACGAGTTTGAGGTCTACGTGATCTCAGGCGCGGGTGGGGCGGACGCCTCAGTCGAGAAGATGTCGCTCTACATGATGGATCACAGAGATTACGATCACCTCACGAGCGTATACGTGCCGGAGCTGGAAACAAATGACTGATCGCACAAAAGAAGAGTTCGCAAAGCTTGTCGACGTGGTCGAGATGCTTCGCTCCCCCGAGGGCTGCCCCTGGGACCGCGAGCAGGACCACAAGAGCCTGCGCAAATACGTGATCGAGGAGGCCTACGAGGTCGTCGACGCGATAGACCTGGGCTCCGACACCAAGCTCGAAGAAGAACTCGGCGACCTGATGCTACAGGCCGTCCTCCACGCCCAGATCGCGCGCGAAGAGGGCCGGTTCGACATCGCGGGGGTATGCGAGACGATCCGCAAGAAGCTCGTGCGCCGTCATCCCCACGTGTTTTCGGACGTGGAAGTCTCAGGCGTCGACGATGTGCTCCACAACTGGGAGGAGATCAAGCGAAAAGAACCGGGTAATGTCGAGATCACCTCGGCTATCGGTGGGGTTCCAAAGTCCATGCCCGCGCTGCTCCGCGCGACTGAGATATCCAAACGCGCCGCCCGAACGGGCTTTGAGTGGCCGGATATGTCCGGCGTCCTCGATAAGCTCCACGAGGAGACCGACGAGCTGAAAGAGGCCATCGACTCCGGCGACACCGAGCACATCAAACACGAGATCGGCGACCTGCTCTTTACCGTCGTAAACATCTCCCGGTGGGCGAAAGTCGACGCCGAGGAGTCGCTCCGCGAGATGCTCGAACGCTTCGGAGCGCGCTTCACCCGCATCGAAGAGCATGCAAGGGAGACCGGCCGCCGCGTCGAAGACCTCTCGATCGAAGAGATGGAAGAGGTCTGGAACCGGGCCAAAGAATAACGCCGGAGCTATTGTTTCCCTTTGTGGTTCGCGCAGCCTCAACCGGTGGTACAATCATGATGGAAAGGCGGCTTCGTTATGAGAACATTGTTGTCCGAAGCTCTTTTAGTAGCTATTATGGTTATCTCCTCGACGTTGGGAGCGGCGAATGGAAATCAGGCGCAGGTGAACGAACAGATTTTGAGTGGCGTGCGCGCCGACAAGACCGACTACAAAGTCGGCGAGCCGGTTGTGATCAGCTTTATCGTCGAGAACCGAGCAACTGAGGCAGTGACGCTTCGTTTCCCGAGTGCGCTGCAGTATGACGTGTGGGCTGTGAAAGACGGTCGCGAGGTCTGGCGATGGTCTCATGGCCGCGCGTTTGCCCAGATGCTAACCTCGCTTACAGTCCCCGCCGGCGAGCGCAAGACATTCTCCATTTCCTGGAACCAGACCAATGACAAGGGCGAAAAGCTCACCCCCGGCGCCTATTCCATCTTTGCGCAACTGACGACGTTTCAGCCGAGACCGACGCCCGTCAAAGACACGATCCAGATCGCCATCGCCCCCGCCGCAATTAAACTGACGACAGTGATCGCGATTCTAGAAAACCTGGAAACATCCAAGGGGGATATGGTGCAGCTGGAAGGCACGTTCCTGGGCTTCAGGCCAGACCCCGACTCCCCCTCGTGCCGACCCGGACCACCCAAGACGCGATCCGACTGGGCCTTCCGTGACGCAACCGGTTGCATCTACGTAACCGGCCTCTACCGCCTCGACCCCGTCCGCGATATCGGCGCCCGTATCTACGTGACAGGCTACGTCCGAGTAACCAATAACGGCCAGCCGTATATTCAAGCGACAGGCATGGGGATTAGGGGATAGCGGCCCGAGTGGCGATTAGCTACCGGAGTCTGTAGTAGGCCCTTTGATTTGTGTAGCGCACCCTTCGAGAGCCTCAGGGTGAGGGGTATTGGCTTGGGTGGATATATGAGAAGATTATGCCGCCATCCTGAGCAGCGAAGCGTCATGCTGAGGCTCTCGAAGCACGAAGGGTGAGTGCCCACCATCTCCCATATTTGATCAATCCAAAACCCATCACGTTGAGGCTCTCGAAACGTGCGCTCCACCCAAACCCAATCCATCCACTGTACACAAAAGAAAAAGGGCGGACACATTGGTCCGCCCCTGCGTTCGTAATACCATCAATATTGGCTATTTGGGTGAAAAATACTTCTCGACGATTTTTGAAAGCACGATTGCGCCTCGCATACTGGCGTGGAGAACGTCTCGCCTAAACCACGCTACGGGCTTGCCGCAGTCGGCGATGTACTGTCCCCAGGGGCCGGTGATATCGAAGAACTCGAGGTTCTCCTCTTGTGCGACGTTGAAGATCCCGTCCCGGAAGGTGTCCTCGGAGCCGTCGGCCTCATAGACCCAGTCAGGGTTACTCAATGGGTCGTTGCCGTCGGACATCACGGGTGACATCAGCATAATCTCGGGGTCGATCTTCTCGCGCACCTGGCGCACGACCTCACGAACGGACTCGTGGTCGTTGCCGTGGCTGATCCCGGCGATGATCAACAGATCCGGGTTATACTTTAGGATGTGCGACTCGACCCGGTTTTCCTCTTTGTAGAACCAGCAGCCCTTGCCACCTTCGACCGAGTTTACTATCTCAAGCTTGAGACCCGGATACATTCGCTCGATCCACGTGTCAAATGGGCCGTTTGCGGTGTCGTTGCAGATGCTGTCTCCGAGCATAACGACTCTTAGCGTGCCGCCCTTCTGTATCGTCTCAATGCTCTTTGGAATCTTGGACCAGCGGTCGGCTCTTGGAGTGTAGCTAACGGGAGGGAGTTTAGCGTACTCTGCGTCTCCCCAGGCTGCGACCTCCTGCCGGGCGATATGCTCGACCTTTACACAGTCTACCGCATAAGGCGCTTCAGGGGCCTGGAAGCGGCTCATGAGTCCCGTTGCGTTGATTCTGGCCTTGGTGCAGAACTCGGTCTTCGCCCAATCCTCCGAGCCATCGATTCCCCAGTAGTGATCGGCGACGAGTGGGTTGCCATCGGAGTCGTAGTAGACGGCCGCCCACCACGCGGGGTCTGTCGCTTTGGTGCAGAACGAGACCTTGTAGTATTCAAACGGCGTCACGGACACAAGTGGGCTTTCCCAGTTGCCGCCTTTGACGCAAAAGCTTTTGGCCCCGCAGCATCCGCCCTCAATTATCGGCTCGTAGCTTTCCTCGCCGTTAAATACCCATCCCTCGCTAGCCGCGTCCGATGAAAAGTTTGACTCAAAGATCGGTTGTCGCTCGTTTTTTTCCTGCATGAACTCCTCCTTGATCTGCGGCCACGTGTGCCGCTTTCAGAGACAAAAATAGCACTGTCAGCAGAGGCTTGTCAAGTGCGGTGGGTGGGTAAGGCGATTTGGATCGATTATCCGGGAGGAGACAAGCCATGACAAGACTCGCAGTGTTTGCGGCGATTGTGCTGATCGCGTCAGCCGCTTTTTTGTTTGCCGACGGGCAGTTTGCAATCGTATCCCCCCAGTGGGTCACCGAGCACGCAAGCGACCCCGATATAATCATTCTGGACGTGCGGATCGATCCGCACGATTACTTTATAGGCCACGTCCCCGGCGCTGTCAATATGGCCGACACTACCATGCGAGGCCCGAGGGACGGACTGCCGGCGCAGTATCTGCCGATCAAACAGCAGGCGGAGCTTCTGCAGCGCGCCGGTGTGCAGAACGGCAAGAGTGTTGTGCTCTACTCAGACGGCCAAAACGTCCTCGGAGCGACGATGGTCGCCTACGTTCTCGAACGCATAGGCCACCCCAATGTGATGATCGTGGACGGCGGCTGGTCGGCCTATCGGTCCAAAGAGACTCCGATCCAGCAGTATCCCGTGGTGAAGCCCGGCAAGCTCCCTTTGAAGGAGTCAAAGGGTATATCGGTCAACCTTGAGCAGATGAAGGGGATCGTCGGAAACAGCAAGTATACGATCATCGACGCTCGACCCGACAAGGCCTATACTGGCGAGATTGCGACCTGGATGCGAAACGGCCACATCCCAGGTGCGATCAACATCGACTGGCACACTCTGATGGACGAAAAGAACGCCCATAAGTTCAAATCAGTCGAGGAGATGCAGGCCGTCTACGATAAGAGCGGGGTCAAAAAGACCGACGATATCATCCTCTACTGCGGCACCAGCCGTGAGGCGTCGCTTGAATACGCGGTGATGAAGCACGTGCTCGGCTACCCCAACGTCCGGCTCTATGAGGGCTCGTGGACGGAGTGGTGCTCGCACCCCGAGCTTCCAATGGAGACAGGCGACCCCAAGATCACCAAGAGCGCGCTAGTCACTCCGTGAGAAAAGTTTCGACGCGGCGGCCGGGTCGACAAGCCAGGTGACTTTGCCCTCGGCCTGCCTTAGGATATGGGTGGGGCATCGGTCGGGGTCGTACTCGCCCTTCAGCGCAAGTTGGAGGGCCTCTGACTTTTCTTCGCCGGTGACTAGAAACACCACGTTTCGCGCGTGGGTGAGGACGGATGGGTTGAGGGTGATGCGGTACGCGCCGAGTTTCTCCACAAACGTCTCAGCGACGAGCCTGTCGCTCTCGTGGACCAGGGGCGAGCCGGGGAAGATCGACGCCGTATGCCCGTCCTCTCCCATCCCAAGCAAGATCAGGTCAAACGCAGGCGGTTGGCCCGGCGCATGCTCGAAGAGCTGTGAAATAACCTCCGAGTAGCGCTCTGCTCCAAGCAGTGGGTCGAGCTCGCCTTGGATTCTGTGGACGTTTTCGTTCCTGATCGGCACGCGTGACAGCAGCGAGTCGCGCACCATCCCGAAGTTGCTCTCGGGGTCCTCGGGCGGCACGCAGCGCTCGTCGCTAAAGAATATGTGGGTATTTTCCCAGGGGATAGCGCCTGAATATTGGCTGGCAAGCAGTGAGTAGAGCCGTTTTGGGGTCGAGCCTCCCGAAAGGGCGACGCAAAACGCGCCTCGCTTCGTCGCGGAAGTCGCCGCGATTCTTACGAAAAGCTTCGCCGCCGTCTGATATAACTCGTCGGTCTCCATGACAATCGTCTTTGCCGTCATTTGCTTGCCCTGTGCGCCGCTATCGCTCGTTCATATACCCATTCGCGGTCCGGTGCGTCGAGTATCGAACCAAGACTCTTTGCAGTGGAGTCGGCTTCAACTACGACAGTGCTTCGGGCTCCCATCACGTCCGGCGCATCGGCCTCGATCGCGATTCCGCCCTCCGTGCGCGACGCGCGAAACGTGCCGCGCAGCCCGTCGAGCTCACACTCGATTGTGACGTGTTCTAACCTTGAGTCTGCGTCGCTAAACCGCACCGCCGGGTTCGTCCATTCGAGCTGGGCGATGAGCCACGACGAGATCAGCTTCGCTTCAACACTAGGCCCTGGAGAGCAGCCGATTTCGACCGAGCGCACCCCGACGAGATACGCGCGGGCGGGCACTGCGTCAAAGAGCCGGGCGATGCTCTCGCGCCAGGGGAGGAGCGCCGACCAGGCGAGGTCGTGGACGATCACCACGGGCTCGCGCTTGATCGCAAGCGAGGTGACCATATCGAGCCCCGCGCGCAAGTTCTGGAACTGCCGGGAGTCGAACATCCAATGCTCGGCGATTCCAAGAAGCTGATCGTAGACGGGGTCGGCCGGGGTGATCTCTCCCGGAGTCCAGAGATAGACCGGCAGATCGGGTTCTATTACAGGCAGGATCGTCCCAAGCGCGGTCACGCTTTGCCCGTGCGCATGGAGGCGGACTTCCTCGCCGCAGAGCCTCCGCCCAAGCTCAGTGATGTTGCAGATCATCGATACGTCGGCTTCCAGTTCCTGTCCCGGCTCGCCTGCTTCCGCGTCGGCGATGATCGTTCGCGCTGGGTGGTTTGCGGCTATCCGTACGAGCGCATCGGACGCCCGGTCGGCCTCCTGACTATTTCTGGCATAGACTATGATGTTGGCAAGGAGCACCCGGGTCGCCGGAGCCGACACCCCCGGCATCCCACCCTCGGTAGCCTTGCGCCAAAGCCCGGCGAGCTCCTTTTCGACCGAGCGCACGTCTGTGCGGGTAGGCTCCAATGTGATCGGACCAACCTGTCTGTTCTCGTTCATCACAGTTTTCTCCAGCGCCGCCCGCCGCGCTCTATCAGATCGAGCGCCGACCGCGGCCCCCAGCTTCCGGGCAGGTAGTTCGAAAAACCCTCGGGGGGTCGACTCTGCCAACTTCGCAAGATTGGGGTTACGATCTCCCAGCACTCTTCAACTGCGTCCCCGCGCGAGAAAAGCGACGCGTCGCCAAGTATCGCGTCAAGAAGCAGCCTCTGGTAGGCCTCGGGGGCCTGCGCGCCAAACGACGAGCCGTAGCGGAAGTCCATCTGCACCGGCCTTAGCCTGAGGCCGAGCCCCGGCACCTTTGACTCGGCTTTGAGGACGATCCCTTCGTCGGGTTGCACCTTGATCGCGAGCACATTTGCCTCCATCTGCTCGGGACGGGCTTTGCGGAAGAGCACGTCGGGGACATCTTTGAACTGCACCGCGATCTCAGTCATTCGCCTTGAAAGGCGTTTTCCGGTCCTGATATAGATCGGGACGCCCGACCAGCGCCAGTTGTCGATGTAGAGCTCGAGCGCGACAAATGTTTCGGTCGCAGAATCTGGGGCGACTTTGGGCTCTTCGCGGTAGGCCTTTGCCCATTCGCCCATAAAGAACCCCGAGCCGTACTGTCCGCGTACGGCGAATCGGTCGACGTCGTCTTCGCTTACGCGCCGGACGTTTCGAAATACCTTCATCTTTTCGTTTCGGATGTCGTCTGGGTCAAGGCTTGCGGGCGGTTCCATCGCGACAAGCGACATAAGCTGCAGCGCGTGATTTTGGACCATGTCCCGAAGCGCGCCGGTCGCGTCGTAGTAGTCCCCGCGTTCCTCGACCCCGAGCGTCTCGGCGATGGTAATCTGCACGTGGTCGATGTAGCGCTGGTTCCAGATAGGCTCAAGAAACGAGTTGGCGAACCTGAATACCAGAATATTCTGCACCGTTTCTTTGCCCAGATAATGGTCGATTCGGTAGACCTGGTCCTCTCGAAACACCTTTAAAATCTCGGTGTTCAGCCGCTTGGCCGACTCCAGATCAACTCCGAACGGCTTTTCGACGACGAGTCGCGTCCAGCCATCGCTTTGGTCGAGCCCTGAGGTCTGGAGATTGCGGACGATCGCTTCGAAGCCCTCAGGTGGGATGGCGAGGTAGATAAGCCGGTTCCCCGCCGCGCCGCGCTCGGTGTCGGCCCAGGTGAGAGCTTCTGAGATACCCTGATAATCCTCAGGTGCAGTGTGATCTGCCGCGACGTATTTGATCGCCGCTGCGAAGTCCTCCCACGCGCAGCTCCCCGGCCCGAGCACTTGTGCCATCTCAAGCGAGGCGCGCACGCTTTCCCTGAAATCGTCCTCAGAGCGCGCGCGTCGCCCGACCCCGATGATCGCAAACCCCGCAGGGAGCAGCCCCTTGCAGTAGAGGCTGAACAGCGCGGGCATCATCTTCCGGTGGGAGAGATCCCCCGTCCCGCCAAATATGACGACGGCGCACGGCTCGGCGACCCGTTCGGTGGGCAAGCCTTCCCTTAGAGGGTTCGTATCAAGCAGCAGTGGCAAGTTAACTCTCCTAATCTTCAGATCACGTGGGTTATACCCGAAATTGGGGGGTATTCAGACGGAACACCACAGCTTGTTTTTGGGGGATTTAATAAGCTTCCCTTTGTTGTAGTACGTCGGGAAATTTGTGCATCGCACCCTTCGAGAGCCTCAGGGTGAGGGGTTGGGTTGGGTGGAGGTGTGAGAGGTTGTACCGCGACCACCAATCTATCAAATATAGATCAATGTAAAGCCAATCACGTTGAGGCTCTCGAAACGTGCGCTCCACCCAAAGAGCCGACGCCCACCAACACACTCGAAGTTAATCCCAAGCCTTACGAACTATCAGCTATCAGCCCCTTGATCCTGTCATCAAGCTCCTGCTGGTCTTTGGCGAAGCTTTCGAGCGCGGAGATCGACATCAGGTCGTCCAACGGCGCGCCGGGCCACTGGGAAGTGTCCGGGATCTTGCCGTGCTCTTGGATCTTCTGGCGGTCTTCGGTGCTCCAGCGGTGGAACAGACCCACGCCGTGCTTGTTTGAGAGGCTTACGAGGTCTCCGCCATCTTTCATCTCATTTGCCTGCGAGACCGCGTCCTCGGCGAACGCTACAAACGCCTCGTCGACCTCCCAGAGCCGGTTTACCTCGTTTGATTCGACCGGGCGGTCAGTGTTCAGGTGAACGACAAGCTCGGATGTGGCCCGCCTTCTCACCTGATCGCGGTCGATGTCCATCTCCAGATACTCCCCGGCTGCCTTGGGCGGTATCGTCAGCACGTCTACCCCGGCAAGCGAGGCGACCTGTGTGCCGCTTCGCATGCTCGCGGCTATCTGGAGCGTGTGGACTTCCGGGTTCGATTCCCGAAGCTCGCGCACAAGCTCATTTGAGGCAAGCGTCGCCTTCTCCCCGATGTTCTCGGGCCTCCCCAGTCCGTTTACGTCGACCACCTGATTGAGGCGCCCGAGAAACACGTTTACGAACCTGGGGCCGGACAGGCGCGTCGCGAGGTAGTTCTGACGAGCCGAGAATCCGAGCGTGAAGTTGATGGGAATGCCTTCAGAGGAAAGCAGTCGCGCCGCGATAAATCCGTCCGGCGTAAGGGGTACCTTAACGAAGAAGTGGCTGGGGTTGATCTCGTAGTAGCGCCGACCGAAGATGAGCGTGCGCTCGACGTCGAAGCCGACATCGGGGTGAAGCTCGACGCTGACATGCGCCCCGAGCCGCTCGACAAGCGAAAGTGCGAGCTTGGCGTTCACGAGAAAGGCAAGCTCGATCACCAGGTCCTGCTCGCTTATGTCGGGCCGGGCCTCACGGATCTTTCTCGCGCCGTAGGTCACGACCCCATCCATCGCCCCCGTCGCGACGACCTGGGCGACGAGCGTGTTGTTGGTCGTAAGCGCTGAAAGCTCGGGCGACCAGACTTTCAGCGCGGCCTCGATGTCGCCCGTATCGAGCCAAAGGCCGCTCCCAACGTCCCGCAGCCACTGATATTTCTCACGGCTCGGAAGATCCGTCCCGCCGGGGCCTTTGAACCCCTCAAGCGCAAGCTCCCGAACCGTATCAACAACTTTTCTGTCCTGATGAATATCAACTGATATGCTCATGCTGGTCAACTCCTCGAATATGCCAAAACTGCGGCGCAGTGCGCCATCTATACATGATTCCTGGAATGCGCTTTGGCCAAACTTTGAGGAGAAGTTGCAGACTGATGCGGAGTGCGGCGTGCGAGCGCCGCTTTCACAAATGTATCGAACGGTAATAGTCTGCGGGATTCCTAACTTCCTCTACCGACCATACCATTTTCTACTCTTCTCCCTGTTCGCCAAACAGCGACACAACACGCATATCACAGGGCAGCCTCTCAGTCCTAATATGCAGCGGTGTGTTGTCCATTATCTATATTGGTGACTGTCACCTATTATTCTAGCAGAGGCGAATGTCACCATTGGCGCTTAGCATCAACTCAATTGGTGATAGCAGGGTCGTCGCTCATGACATAACCCCAACTGCGAACCCCGCTTCTCTCTTTCCACTCGCGTGCCCCATCTGGATACTCGATCTCGACGCCGTCAAAGGTTCGACCTGTCATCGGATCGTAGCAGTGATTATCCACGCCTGTTACCGTTCCCACATACCCGCCAGATACGGTGTAGATCTTCACGCCTATCCATATATTGCCCGAGGCACTAATCAATCTGGGAGAAGGCGGTGGCTCGGGGGCACTAACCTGTTCTTGAACGTTGGGAACTGCCGGTGCCGGAGCACTGGGAACTGCAGTCGGTGATTGTGTAGCCTGCTCTGGTGACGATGACAGTATAATTACGATGATGAGTCCAACCACCAGTGCTCCGCAGACGATAGCCGTTATCGCCCACCCACTCACCGGGTCCGTCTTCGGGAGCCACCAGCTCGGCTCTGGCGTATTCGACGCCTGCGCGTGCTGCACAGGCGTCGTGATAGCCGGTGGTTCAGATATTGGTTGCTAGGGCTGGTTATTCAAGGGGGTGCCGCACTTCACGCAATAGCTCGCGCCCTCTTGTGTTTTAGTCCTACATTTTTGGCAATAGACATCTGTCTGTGTCAATGAGGTCCCTCCTGCTCAACTCTTGAGTCTTCTCAACTCGTTTCCTTCCGCAGCATTGAGGAGTCCGAACGAGCCCCAACATAATAGGGGACAGGCACTAATATAATTAGTGGACAACTACACCCTCTTCTTCCTCGGCCATTCCACCGGGCGAGCGATCAGATTCTGGCCCGATGCCGGTGATATTCGGTCTATGAACTCACCAGAGCCGCAGCATACAGCGGGCATAGGGTTATCTGGGCGGCAAAACCTACTCCACCGCCCAGACACTATCTATCAGTCGAAACTGATCTCCTGTCCTTCAGTGCCGGAGATCAACTCCCGCAGCTCTTTGGTCTCTTTCTCGAATCCGGGTTTGCCGAGAAGCGCGAACATGTGCTTCTTGTAGGCCTCGACTCCGGGCTGGTTGAACGGGTTTACATGCAGTAGATACCCACTCATGGCACATGCCTTCTCAAAGAAATAGAGCATTGCGCCCATTGTTTCTGCGTCGAGGCGACCCAGCTTGATGCTCATGTTCGGCATGTTTCCCTCGCGGTGGGCGAGTGCGGTTGCGCGGAACGCCTCGTGGTTCACCTCAAAGAGGGTCTTGCCTGCAAGGAAGTTGAGGCCGTCGAGGTTGGCGGGGTCCTTGGGGATCACTACCTCGGGCTCTCCGCCGGTGATCTCGACAAAGGTCTCGAACATATTGCGCTTGCCCTGCTGGATCAGCTGGCCCATCGAGTGCAGGTCGCTTGTGAAATCGACCGCGGCAGGGAAGATTCCCATATTCTCCTTGGCCTCGGATTCCCCGTAGAGCTGCTTCCACCACTCGGCGATGTAGTGCAGTCTCGGCTCAAAGCTTGCGAGAACTTCGATGTCCTTGCCCTTTTTGTAGAGCATATTGCGGACGACCGCGTAGAAATAGGCGGGATTCTTTTTGAGATCGGTCTCCATGCACGCTTCAGAACACGCCTGGGCCGCAGCGACGAGCTTTTTGATGTCGATCCCAGCGTAGGCGATGGGGAGGAGCCCCACAGCAGAGAGCACCGAGAAGCGGCCGCCGACGTCGTCGGGGACGACAAAGGTGGTGTAGTTCTGCTCGTCCGCAAGCTGCCTGAGCGCGCCTTTGCTCGCGTCGGTCGTCGCGACGATCAGCTTTGAAGCCGCCTCTGCGCCGACTTTCTCCTCCAGCCAGCTTCGAAGGATGCGAAACGCTACAGCAGGCTCGGTCGTGGTGCCGGACTTGGAGATCATGTTGATCGCGACGCGTTTGTTCTCGATGCACTCCAGGAGTTCTTTGTGATACTCGGCGGAGATATTCTGGCCCGCGAAAAGCACGCGGGAGCGCTCGGCGCCGCCGATCGCTTCGACTACGGCCCGTGCGCCGAGATACGAGCCGCCTATGCCGATCACGATCAAAATATCTGAGTTCGCGCGCAGCTCCTGGGCGGTTTTTGCGATTCTATCCACCTCTTCGGTGGGTATCATTGCGCTTGGGTCCATCCAACCGAGGAAATCCGAACCTGCGCCGGTGTGGCCGTGAAGTTTCTCGTGGCAGAAGTCGACAAAGCTCTGCCAGGCGTAGACTTCGTCCGGTGTGACCTCGGGAGCAAGGTATTTGACGTCGAGAGACAAGGGAATAGACATTAATGACCTCCGTGCAATATTGTTGGCAAGCCAATCACGATGGCATGAACTGGCAAGCAACCGTGATTTCTTACCCAGTTTACCAGAAGGGAAGCGAGATTAACAAATGAAGGTTTCAATAGCCTCCGATCACGCCGGTTTTGAGCTAAAAGAGAGCCTGAAGTCGTATCTCACCGTGCAGGGCCACGAGGTCATCGACGCAGGCCCGGCGAGTTTTCAACCCGGCGACGACTACCCGATCTACACAGCTCCTGCGGTCGAGATGGTGTCAAGCGGCCACGCAGACCGCGGAATCGTGATCTGCGACTCGGGGATTGGGGTAGATATAGTCGCAAACAAGTTTCCTGGTGTGCGCTCGGCGCTTGTTCACGATGAGGAGGTCGCGAAAACCACCCGAATGCACAATGACACGAACGTGCTCGCGCTTGGGGCGATGTTTCTCGACGACGACAAGGCCCGGCGCATCGTCAAGAACTGGCTTGAGACCGAGTTCAGTGGAGCCGAACGCCACGCACGGCGCATTCGTGAGATAAGCGACATCGAATATCAGCAGGCGTCGATGATCACCGAGTACGATATCACAGGCGATGACGGAGAGTGACAATGAACGATAGCAGCATCGACCAGCTCGCGGTCAACACTATACGATTTCTCGCAGTCGACACGGTGGAGAAGGCCAACTCAGGCCACCCCGGCCTGCCGTCGGGCGCAGCCGACTACACCTTTGTTCTCTGGAACAAGTACCTGAGATACAACCCATCGGTCCCGGGCTGGCAGAACCGGGACAGGTTCGTTCTGTCGGCCGGTCACGGCTCGATGCTTCTTTACGCGCTCCTGCACCTCGCTGGGTACGATATGCCGATGGAGCAGCTGAAAAACTTTCGGCAGTGGGGGAGCATCACCCCCGGCCACCCCGAGCACGAGCTGACCCCTGGGGTCGAGGCGACTACCGGGCCTCTTGGTCAGGGTTTCGCAAACGGGGTGGGGATGGCGATTGCATCCAAGATGCTTGCGGCGAGGTTCAACAGACCGGGCTTCCCGATCGTCGACAACCTCGTCTACGCCATCGCAAGTGACGGCGACCTGATGGAAGGAATTAGCCACGAAGCGGCGAGCCTCGCGGGGCACCTCGGGCTTGGGAACATCGTCTACATTTACGATGACAACCACATCTCGATCGAAGGGGATACCGAGCTTGCCTATACCGACGACGTGGAGGAGCGTTTCGAGGGCTACGGCTGGCACGTCCAGAAGATAATGGGGCACGATCGTGAGGCCGCCGACGAAGCGATAGCCGCCGCGGTCGCAGAAGAACGCCGACCGAGTCTGATCATCGCCCGCACGCACATCGGCTACGGCGCGCCTCACAAGCAGGACACCAAGGAGGCCCACGGGGAGCCGCTCGGCGCGGAAGAAGTGGAGGCGATGAAGAAGAATTTGGGCTGGCCCCTTGAACCGACTTTTCTCGTGCCCGACGAGGTCTACGCGCTCTTTGCCGAGCGCAGGCGCGAGATGGAGGAGCTTTTTCACCAGTGGAGCGTTATGTTCGCCCGCTACCGTGAGGCCTACCCCGAGCTTGCGAGCATGTGGGCGCAGATGATGGGCAAACGCGTCCCCAAGGACATCACAAGCCGACTGCTTGAGGTCGCAGTGACCGATGCGGACGAAGCGACTCGGGATTCGGGAGGTCGCATAATGCAGGAGATCGCGCGCCTGGTCCCAAGCTTCGTCGGCGGCTCGGCTGATCTCGCGCCATCGACCAAGACGACTCTCAAAGGCTTCGATCAGATCGAAAAAGATCATTTCGAGGGACGAAACTTCCACTTCGGGGTGCGTGAACACGCGATGAGCGCGGCGTGCACGGGGCTCTCGCTTTCGGGCGCGTTTATCCCGTTTGCCGCGACGTTTTTGATATTCTCCGACTACATGCGCCCGACGATGCGCCTGGCGTCGATGCAGCACGCGCAGGTGATCTATGTCTTCACCCACGACAGTATATTCCTCGGGGAGGACGGCCCGACCCACCAGCCGATCGAGCACCTAGCAAGCATCCGTGCGATTCCGGGGATGAACATCATCCGGCCCGCAGACGCCGCTGAGACCGCCGTAGCCTGGTCGGTCGCCATCGCGAACCACCACGGCCCAACCGCCATTGCGCTAACCCGCCAGAAGCTCCCGCAGATCAAGCGCGCCGACCCCGAAAGCGTGCGGGGTGTGGAACGCGGCGCGTACGTCGTCCGCGAGCCTGAAGGGGCGATCGAGGTGATACTGATCGCGACAGGAAGTGAGCTGCACGTAGCCCTCGCCGCGGCAGATGAGCTTGCGAATCGACAAATCAACGCACGGCTAGTAAGCTTCCCGAGCCACGCGCTTTTTGAGCGCCAGCCTCGGGAGTATAAAGAGTCGATACTCCCGACAAACGTGCAAAATCGGGTCATAATCGAAGCGGCGTCGCCCATGAGCTGGTACCGCTACGCAGGTCCGTGGGGGATGATCATCGGGATCGACCACTTCGGCTCATCCGCGCCCTACAAGGCGATCGCAAAAGAGCTTGGCTTCACTCCCGAAGCCGTCACGGAGCGGGTGGTTGCGTATTTAGAGGCACGAAGATCAGACCCCCAGCGTCCAACGATCGAAGGCGCGCCGGGGTTCGCTTAGGGGTACAATAAAACGAGCCGCCCACACTCATAGGCGGCTCGTTTTTGTTAGGGGGTTGACACTGAAGCGGTTAGCGGAAATCCGCTTCCGACTTCATATCTATTGCCTTGACCTTGGGCGGGCACTCGGCAGCGCAGATCCCGCAACCTTTGCAGTGATCGTAATCGATGCCGACTACCTTGCCTTCCTCGACCTGAATCGAGCTGTCAGGACAGAACATCCAGCACACGAGGCAGCTGATGCACTTATCTTTGTTCCAAATCGGGCGGAGAGTTCTCCAGTCCCCGGTTTTATACTGCTCGGCGCTACCCGCATCTATCATCAGACCAGCCTTGGGCAGCTCATGCCACGCCGGCTCATGCTGTATTTTCTTCTCTTCAAGCTTTGACATTTACACATCTCCTTAGTAAATGGCGCTTTTTGCCATTTACGTTCCCATCACGGTAAATACGACAGCGCCGTTTGCAGTGCGAGAGTGCTCACCGTGATAGACTCAGCAACTCGGGCCTGCGTGGCCCCGTTCGTAATTATTATAACACAAAACTATTGGGTGGTTCCACAAGAAAATGAGATCGCAGCTAGAGCTTCGCTAAGCTCCACCGCGCCTGTGTAGAGCGCCTTGCCGAGGATCACGCCCTCAAGGCCCGACTCCTGAAGCGCTGCCAGGCGCTTGATATCCTCTACGCATCCGACGCCGCCGCTTGCGATCACTGGGACGTTTACCTCGCGGAGCATTCGCTCAACTGCGAACGTATTCACTCCCTGGAGCATGCCGTCGCGGTCTATGTCGGTAAAAATAATTCTCTTTGCGCCGTATTCGAGCATTCTCTTGGCGAAGTCGACAGCACGCTCTTCTGTGCGCGCCTGCCAGCCTCGCACCGCGACGTAGCCGTTCAGCGCAGCGACATCGAGTATCGCCTGCTCGCCCAGGGTTCCGAACATCTCGTTTGCGACGTTGTTATCAAGCGCGGCGGATGTGCCGACGATCACCCGCTGGACCCCCGCGTCGAGCACCTTCTTCGCAGTATCAAGCGTGCGGATGCCGCCGCCGAGTTGCACGGGGATAGAAAGCGCTTCAGCGATCTTTTTGATCGTTTCGATGTTGTGCGGTGCGCCCATCCGTGCGCCGTCGAGGTCTACTATATGCAGCCTGGAAGCCCCCTGCTCCTGCCACTTGATCGCCATTTCCACGGGGTTGTCTGAGTAGACCGTCTCCTGATCGTAGTCTCCTCGGACCAGCCGGACGCATCGCCCGTTGATAATGTCTATGGCAGGTATGACTTGCAAGGTTTTTCTCCTACGTAAATGGCGTCTTTTGCCATTTGCGTTCCCATCGTGGCGAAGACGACAGCGGCGCGCAGTTTGCGCTGCGATAGTCTTCATGCCGAGATTCTAAATACTATTCATTGCCGCGAAGTTTTCGAGCATCTTCAGGCCGACGAGCCCGCTTTTTTCCGGGTGGAACTGCGTGGCGACGACGTTGTCTTTTTGGATGATCGAACAGAACTCTATTCCGTAGTCTGACGTCGCGGCTACAAACTCACGGGGTGGATCTGCGTAAAACGAGTGGACGAAGTAGACGCTTGAACCTTCGGGGACTCCTTGAAGCAGCGGACAATCGAGCTTGGGGTTGAGCTTGTTCCATCCCATATGCGGAACCTTGAGGCCCTGAGTCGCCGGGCCGATGTCGGCTGGCTGGAAGAACTTGACGACTCGTCCGGGGACAAGACTGAGGCCGCCATAGACGCCCATCTCTTCGCTTTCGGCGAGGAGCACCTGCATCCCGAGGCAGATCCCAAGAAACGGCTTCCCGGAGCGCGCGAACTCACGAATCGGCTCGACCAGCTCGAGTTTCTCAAGGTTAGCCATAGCCGCTCCAAACGCGCCGACGCCGGGGAGGACAAGTTTGTCCGCTTCCTGGATCTCCCCCGCGTCCTGTGTCATGGCCACATCCTGCCCGATACGTTCCAGCGCCTTCTCGACGCTTCGCAGGTTGCCCATTCCATAGTCGACGATCCTTATCAAGCTATTACTCCAAACACGCAGGTTACATATAGTATAGCAGAGTCTGTAGGGATAAGGGAACAGGGGTTTTTGGACGGAGCGGACTTTCTATGGAGTGCGGCGCGCTCGCGCCGCTTTGTTTTTGGGCGATAGACAGGCGCGCAAGCGCCGAGTGTGAGTCAGTCGGAATATCTGTGAAAGCGGCGTTCGCTCGCCGCACTCCGAGGTCAGACTTGTTCGCCGCAGACAGTCTTCACGCGTTCGCGGCGGGCGCGGCTTCCCTCAACAGCTCCACGATTTCCATATCGACCGTCGTATTGCCGATGGTGCTGACGCCGTTTGAGTCAAAGCCGTGGGCGTCGGAGCCGCCGGTTGGGATCAGGCCGAAGCGGCGGGCTAGGGCTTGGTAGTGTCGCGCGTAGTCGGGGCCGTGGTCGATGTGGAATGCTTCGATTGCGCCGAGGCCGTATTTCACCAGGTCGCTTATCAGTCGGTCACGTCCGGCTTTCGCGGGGTGGGCGATTCCTGCTACGCCACCTGCTTCCATAATCACGTTTACGGCGTCGACAGGGGTCATCTTGGTGCGTGCAACGTAGGCTGGCGCGCCTCGGACCAGAAACTGGTTGAACGCTTCATTGGTGTTGGGGACAGCGCCCATCTCGACCAGCGCGTGCGCGACATGCGGGCGGCCCACCGAGCCGCCGCCGGAGTGCTCCAGCACCCTCTCCATCGTGAGCGGCACGCCGAGCTCTCGGAGCTTTTCGACCATCTTGCGGCCACGTTCCACCCTCGCATGGCGAAGTTTGGCGAGCTTTTCAAGCAGCTTGGGGCTTTTCCAGTCGAAGAAGTAGCCGAGGATGTGAATCTCGACCAAGCCAAAATCGGTGTTGAGCTCCACTGCGGGGACAACCTCCACGCCGAGCCTGCGACCGGCTTCCATCGCCTCATCGAGCCCTCCGACGGTGTCGTGGTCGGCAAGCGCTACGGCGCCAAGACCCGCGCGGGCGGCGGCCTCGACCACCTTTGTTGGTGAAAGAAGCCCGTCCGATGCCGTCGAATGTACATGGAGATCAGCTTTTGCCATTACGCCGTTGTTGTCGCTCCTAAAACAAACTCAACCTTACAGTTATACCCACTTTGACGTGTTCTAACCCCAACGCATCAGCTATTATTCTCGCCAGCGCAGCAGAGAAGGATTTGCGCGGGAAAGCGTGTAAGAGGGTACCACTGACATGATTATATCAAAAAGGTTCCTAGTCCTGCTTGCTCTTGGGGTCGTGCCGCTTGCTCTGTCGGGGGTGCTCCCCGCCGCGCTTGCGCTCGGGCTCGTCTATCTCGCGGCGCTTGTTGCCGCGGGGCTGACCGACTTCTTCACGACTCCGGCGGCTTCTTCAATAGAAATAGAACGCCGCGTGGACGATAAGCTCTCGCTTGGCGCGCAGAACAAGGTCGAGCTTTGCCTCCGAAACCGCGGGCGGACTGGTGTCAGCCTAAGCTTGCGCGATGAGCCGCCGCATCAGTTTACCAGTGTTGGAAACACCCGGAGCCTCAGCCTGAAACCTCGGGAAACCTGTGAGATCGACTATCACCTGACCCCGCACGCACGGGGCGACTACCGCTTCGGCGATATATTCGTCCGCGTTGATGGGCCGTTCGGGCTCGTCACTCGGCAGTATAGGTACCCCGCCGCATCTGACGTGAAGGTCTACCCGAACCTGATCGATCTTCGCAAGATGGAACTGATGATCCGAAGGGGCAGGACGATCGAGACCGGCGCGAGGAAGATGAAGCTCTTTGGCCGGGGGACTGAGTTTGAGTCGCTTCGTGACTACGTGCCCGATGACGAGTTCCGTCAGGTGGACTGGAAGGCCTCTGCCCGGCGCGGCAGGCTGACCAGCCGCCAGTATCAGGTGGAGCGCAGCCAGAATGTGATCATTCTGCTAGACGCCGGACGCACGATGTCCGTGCGCGTCGAAGACATGACCAAACTCGACTACGCGATCAACGCGGCCTTGATGCTCGCCTACGTCGCGGCCTCCGGGGACGACAAGGTGGGGATGCTTTCGTTTTCGGACAAGATTGGCGCGTTCCTGCCGCCTGGCAAGGGGCGGGCGCAGGCGCTTGCGATTATGAGCTCGCTCTACAACGTTCCCTTGACGACTGAGGAGAGCGACTACGCGGGGGCGTTTTTGTATCTTGCGCGGAGGTGGCGGAAGCGCTCGCTTGTGGTCGTCTTCACCGATTTGCTCGACCCCGAGTCTTCGCGCCAGGTGATCATGAACTTGAACTCCCTCGCCTCGACGCATCTGTGCATGTGCGTCGCGATATCTGACTCAAGCGTGCTCTCCTCCGCGCGCGCGGTTCCCGGTGAGATGCTTGAGCTCTATGAGAAGGCCGCGGCGGTCGAGGTCCTAAGGGATCGCGCCCTGGCGATAGCCGAGCTTGAGCAGGCAGGCGTTGTAGTGGTCGACTCGGAGCCCGGGACGCTGTCCCCTGCGGTCGTCAATAGGTATCTTGAGGTCAAGACCCACGTGCGACTGTAGCGAGCGCTACCAAACCCCGAAGTAGACCCACCTCTGTCAGTATTTCGCGCGCCGGTGGGTGGGAATGAAGATGGGTCGTACAAAAAAATAGCCCCTATATAAGGGGGGAGGTGCGGCGGTAAACCGCCGCACCTGCCGAGGATGCAAATCCTTGAGGGGGGAAGGATTTGCACACTTGGTATCAAAATCGTTGTCCGAGCCGGGCACCAACTACTGACAGATTCCGTCAGTCAAGTCCCATAATCCTGATCGCTTCAGACAATAGTATTTTGGCATAACACCTCTGCTTTGTCAACCCATTATGCAGGCAATCAAAGAAAAATCTTACTTTTTTTCGCACGCATGCCCATGCGTAATGGCTGAGGTTGATATTTGGGCCACATTGAGCCTTTTGGCCCGGTCAATGTGTGACAAATATAGGTCATCCTGCGACACTTATTCGCGAGTAGGACTATAAGGGTTCAGAACTACACCGGTTTCTGTCCACAAGAGGAACATCCGTCGACTAGAGCTTCAGATTACCCCGAATTGCGCCCAAGGCTTGACAATGACACACCACGGAAGTAACATAGCAGGCAGACAGGTTTCGGATGTTCACAACGGAACTAGGGAGCGAGACGAGTTGACTGTACAAGAAGATTCCGCCTTTGGCGAAAGGCTCGAACGAGAGGTCAAGGACTGGCAAGGCGAGGGGCTGATCCGGCCTGAACAAGCTGAGGAGATTCTGGCTCGCTACGGGCGCGTCCCCGGTGAAAACCAAAGAAGCGTGCGTCAGTCCAGGCTTGTCTGGGTGCTTGCGTTTCTTGGCGTGATCCTGGTCGGCGTCGGGGTGGTGCTGGTGCTCGGATCAAACTGGCAGGCGATCCCCAAAGCAGTCAGATTGGCTCTTCTGGTCGGCGCGACTGCGGCAAGCTATCACGCCGGATATGTGATGAGCTACCGCTCGCAAAAGTATCCCAAGGTTGGAGGAGCGCTGCTGCTTCTCGGGTCGCTTCTTTGGGGCGCAAGCATCTTTCTTGTCGGGCAGATGTACAGCACCGGAGGGAGCGGCGGAGAAGATCAGGCTGTCTTCTTTTGGTTTGTAGGGGTGATCCCTCTCGCCTACGTGCTCGTTTCTCGGCTGCATCTTGCGCTCGGGGTTGTGCTTGGGGTCACATGGCTTGTGATGAGCGCAAACAGATATCAATCCGCCGAGATGGTCGTCCCCGTGCTTGTAGCGGCGGGACTTGGGCTCTACTCCCTGGGCAGGCTGCACTCATCTTCACCAAGGTTCTCCACTCTGCAGTGGCCCTACCGCACCCTGGGACTTTTGGTCTCTTTGACGTGTATCTATATCCTGAGTTTCAAGTGGTTTTGGGAAAGTTGGGGATATCGGGGGAGTCACGCGGCGAGCATGCTTGTCGCTGAGCCTTATGTCTGGACCGCCGCTGCGCTGCTTCTTGCGGCACTGGCGCTTGTTGACTCGGTTCGAAGGCGCGAAAAGGGTGCTCCCTACGAGATGCTGGGGGTATTGCTCCTGATCCTCACGTCTGCTTCTTTCGCAGTGTTTGTGCGTAATCCGGCGGACTGGATGGGAGCCGTGGTGGTCTTCAACCTCGCGCTCTTTGTCTCTGAGATCGGGCTTGTCACGCTTGGTTGGGTGCGAAATGAGCCTGCGCTTGCCAATATCGGCATCGCCTTCTTTGCGCTTCAGGTCTTTACCCGATACTTCGACCTCTTTGGTTCGATGCTGAACAGCGGAATGCTATTCATCGGCGCGGGGCTGCTTTTGGTCGTCGGTGGGTTTGTTCTGGAGCGCTACAGGCGTGGGTTGCTCGCACAGATCGCTGAGAGGGGGGCGCTATGAGAAAGCTTTTTTATATCATCGTTGGGCTGCAGATCGCGTTTCTGTTGGTGCAGGCGGGTTCGACACAGATCAAGCTTATGCGTGGGAAGGTGGTGCGCCTGAGTACGGTTCCGGTGGACCCGCGAAGCCTGTTTATGGGTCACTATGCGGCGCTCAGCTATGACATATCACGGATCGATCTTGCCGCGATGGGCCAAGTTGATCACGCAAAGCAGTATACGCGCGATCGCACGGTCTATGTGCTCTTGCAGAATGATCGCCGCGGGCTCGCCAAGCCCAGCGGCGTCTCACTGACCATGCCTTCGTCAGACCAGGGGCAGTTGTTCATCCGTGGGCGAATCAAACACGCCTCAGGGCGCGGGATTTGGGTCGACTACGGCATTGACCGCTACTATATCCCCGAGGACAAGGAAGACTACGTCAACAGCCTGATGTGGGGGACGAACGGACGCCAGCGCAAGATAGAAGTAGAAGCCGTCTTGGACCGAGGCGGGTCCGCGACGATCCGCAATCTGTACGTCGACGGAAAACCGCTGGGTTTCTAAACGCGAACAAAGCGGGCTAACTCGCATTATTCACGAGTAGTGTGAATAATGCTCTGTTAGCGAAAGCTTTATTCGAGAAGCGAATAAAGCGGGCTAACTGGCTTTGGCGAGTTCGTGGCAGCTTCGCACCCGGTTTTTGCCTGAGAACTTGGCGCGGTTTAGCGCGTGGTGGGCGGAGTCGATCAGCGCGTCTACCGT
>JBBRAE010000004.1:0-171360 GCA_038207085.1 Armatimonadota bacterium | reverse complement strand
CCGAAAAACAAAGCGGCATCAAGATGCCGCACTCCATACCAACCCCGAAGCCATCCAGAGGCTATACACCAGCACCACAGCCAACTCACCAGAAAGGAGACATCACCAAGTGAAGACATTCAGTGCCCTCAAAACATTCATCACCTCAGTGGTTCAGGAAACAAATGAGCCCATCATACAAAAACCGACAAAACGAAATCCCCCCAAGCTCAAGCCAGGAGGGATTTCGTTTCGCATAAAGGCCCAAATAAGCAGCCTATTACTCCACCTTGATCTTGATGGCCTTCTTCTCAGGCTCACCATCGGTCGATCTTGGAGTGTAGTGCGTATGCAGCAGCTCATGGCTCTTGTGACTGAGCGGCTCGCCCAAAAACTCCTTGTAGAGCTTCTGGACCGCGGGGTTTTCGTGGCTCTTGCGAACATTCATCCCGGCGTCCTCATCATAGATAGCAGCCGTGCGCGCTTTTCTGATCTCTTCGTTCGTCGGCTGAGGCTGACCACCGCCGCCGATGCACCCGCCCGGGCAGCACATCATCTCGATGAAGTGGTAGTCGCTGAAGCGCCCGTCCTTGATCCCTTCCAGGATATCCCGAGCGTTGGCAAGCCCGTGCGCGATCGCCGCCTTCACAGCCACGTCGCCCACCTGCACCGTCGCAGATCGCACGCCGTCCATCCCGCGCACCGCCTCGATCTCCACGTGTTCGAGCTCGGTGCCGGTTATAATCGCATAAGCCGTCCGAAGCGCCGCTTCCATGACGCCCCCGGTGTTCCCAAAGATCACCGCCGCGCCGGTCGACACCCCAAGCGGGTCATCATACGCGCTGTCTTCAAGGGTCGTGAGGTCGATCCCGGCCTCGTGCATCATCCGTCCAAGCTCGCGAGTCGTCAGCACGTAGTCGACGTCCTGATAGCCCGAGTCAGCCATCTCCGGCCTCTCGGCCTCGAACTTCTTCGCCGCGCAAGGCATAATCGAGACGCTCACAATGTCCTTGGGGTCCACCCCTTCTTTTTCAGCATAGTACGTCTTAGCCAGGGCCCCAAACATCTGCTGCGGGCTCTTACATGTAGACACATGCGGCAGCAGCTCAGGGTAGAAATACTCAATGAACTTGATCCATCCCGGCGAGCACGACGTAAGTTGCGGCAGCACCCCACCCTGCGTAATGCGTTCTATAAGCTCGCTTCCCTCTTCCATAATGGTGAGGTCGGCTGTAAAGTCGGTGTCAAAGACCCGGTCGAACCCGAGCTGGCGCAGTCCCGTCACCATCTTGCCTGTGACCCGGGAGCCGGGAGCCATCCCGAACTCCTCACCAAGCGCCGCACGCACGGCAGGCGCGGTCTGCACGACGACGTGCTTTTTCGGGTCAGAAAGCGCCGCCCAGACACCGTCGATGTGGGTTTTTTCTCGAAGCGCGCCTGTGGGGCACCTGTTGATACACTGCCCGCAGTTAACGCACACCGCGTCCACAAGCTCGCGCCCAAGCGCCGTCCCGATAGTAGAGTCCCATCCGCGACCCGACGCCGTAAGCGACCCAACGCTCTGGATGTCGTGACACACCCGCAGGCATCGCTTGCAGAGAATGCACTTTTCCGGGTCCCGCACGATAGAGGCGCTGGAGTCGTCGGTCGGCCATATCTTGCGCTCGCCCCTAAACTCCACATGCTGGATGCCAAGCTCCTGCGCGAGCTTCTGAAGCTCACACTTCTGGCTGCGCACGCACGTAAGGCAGTCCTGCGGGTGGTTTGCGAGCATAAGCTCGGTGATAAGCCGCCGCGCCGAGCGCACCTGCGGCGAGTGGGTCTGAATGCTCATCCCATCGGCGACGGGATAAGCGCACGAGGGCTGCAGGAGCCGCTGCCCCTTAACTTCCACCACGCAGATGCGACAGACTCCTTCGACCCTGAGATCGGGGTGATAGCAGAGCGTCGGGATGTGGATCCCAACGCTCTTCGCGGCCTCAAGGATAGTCATCCCTTCCTCTGCAACCACGGGTTGTCCGTTTATAGTCAGTGTGATCTTAGACATCTATGCGACCTCACTTGTGCACTTGTCCATCTCACAGACGCCAGCCGGGCAGACCCGGTCGACGACGTGAGCGCGATACTCAGCTTCAAAGAGCGGCAGGCTCGTCCTGAAAGCCGTCACCGCGAACTGCCCAAGGCCGCACTTGCATGCGATGGACATCATATCCCCGAGATCTTTCACGAGCTCCAGGTCCGAGGGGCCTCCTGCCCCGGCGGCCCACCAGCTCAAGGTCTCGTGCAGCCGCTTGGTCCCTTCCCGACACGGCACGCACTGCCCGCAGGACTCATGGAGGAAGAACTGGGCGCAGTTCTGGATCACATCGACGATGCAGCGGCTCTCGTCCATCACGATCAGCGCTCCCGCGCCGGGCGGCAGGTCCTCAAATGCGAAGCTGCGGTCCAGCGACTCCTTGCCGACGATGATCCCCGAGGGGCCGCCGATCAAGGCTGCTTTAAAGCCAAGCCCCGACTTCATCCCACCGGCCATCTCGTAGATGACCTCGCGCATGGTCGTTCCGAACGGCACCTCGTAAACCCCGGGCAGGAGCACGTCACCGCAGGGGGAGAATATCTTGGTCCCCTTGCTCATCTCCGTGCCGATCGAGGCGTACCACGCTGCGCCGTTTAGTATGATCTGTGGGACGTTTGCAAGTGTCTCGACGTTGTTGATCACGGTCGGTCTGCCGAGGTACCCGGACGTTCCAGGATACGGCGGCTTCATTCGAGGCTCGCCGCGCATGCCTTCGATAGACTCGATCAAGGCCGTCTCCTCGCCGCAGACATAAGCGCCCGCGCCTTTGAAGACCTTGATGTCGAAGTCGAAGCCGCTTCCGAGGATGTTCTCACCCAATAGCTCGTAGGCCCCGGCGGCGGCGATTGCTCGCTCCAAGTGTTCGACCGACTGCTGGTATTCGCCCCTGATGTAGACGTAGCCCTGCTTTGCGCCGACGGCGTAGCCTGCGATGATCATCGCTTCGATGATGGAGTGCGGGTCGCCTTCAAGAATGAGGCGGTCTTTGAAGTTGCCGGGCTCGCCTTCGTCGGCGTTGCAGACGATCGCTTTATCGGTCCCGCAGGAGTTGGCGGTCAGTTCCCACTTGACGCCTGCCGGGAACGCCGCGCCGCCTCGACCTTTGAGGCCTGAGGCTTTAATCGTCTCTACCACATCGACCGGACGCATCTCCGTAAGCGCCTTACCGAGCGCTTCGTAGCCACCGACCGCGATATACTCGGTGATTGATGTCGGGTCGATCACACCGGTGTTTTTGAGAACGATGCGCTGCTCTTTTGCGCGGGTGTGGACGGGTCCACGCGTGACACTTGCGGTCTTCTCCCTGTAGAGCAGACGGTCGACTATTCGGCCCTTCAAGAGGTGCTCCTCGACGATCTCGGGGATGTCAGCGACTCCGACGTGGACGTAGGTCGTCCCTTCGGGGTAGACGACCATCACGGGGCCGCACTCGCTGATGCCCAGGCACCCGGTTTCGACCACCTTGATCTCACTGTCGAGGCCGCGGCGTTTGACCTCGTCGACCAGCGCGGCCTGCACTGCGGCGCTCCCTTTAAGTAGGCACGGGGTGCCGTTACATACTAGAACATGAGCTCGATAAAAAGACACCTTATGCCTCCTTCGCGCGATATTTGTCGATGATCCCACCGATCATCTCAGGCGCTAGATTGCCGTAGACGTCGTCGTTGATCATAATGGCCGGGGCGACTCCGCAGAGTCCAAGGCAGCTCACTATCTCGAAGGTGAAGTCTCCGTCCTCAGTGGTCTCGCCGGGCGGGACGCCGATTGCCGATTGGATAGCTGACTTGATAGACTTGCTTCCTTCGAGGTGACAGGGTGGTGAATCGCAGAGCCTGATGACGTAGCGGCCCTTGGGCTCGGTTGAGAAGAGTGTATAGAACGTCGCGGTGCCGTAGACGTCCGAAATGGGGACGCCGAGCCAGTCGGACAGTTCCTGCATCGCCGCGCCGGGCAGGTATCCAAGCTTATCCTGGATGGTGTGCAGCGCGGGTATAAGGTTTTCTTTGGTCTGCCCAAACGTGCGGATCAGGTCGACGTAACCGCCGTTTCCTGCCGCCGTTTTGCAGGCACATTCCTTACTTTCCAAAGTTTTGCCTCCTTTGGGAGGGCTATTAGCTGTTAGCTATTAGCCATTAGCTGTCAGAGTTATCTAGCGTAAAGTGGTCAGGGCCGGGGCCGGGCTGACTAGAGTTGGGAGATTGTGGTCGCTCACCCTTCGACTGCTTCACGCTCAGGATGGCGGTTGCACCTATCTCACGACTCCGAATCCCCGATCGTGTGCGATGTGTATCGCGCACGCAAAGAAGAATGAGGGAGCTTAGCTCCCGGTGAACGGGCTATTGCCCATTTCCCGGACTTAAGTCCTCTTTCTTCTGTTTCGGTCGGGATACATATCCCAACCGATCATATGGAGCAATCTCCCGAACGATCGACCTCCCACTTTACACTCCCCTACACCGACCTCACTACCCAATCGCTTACGACGCTGTCGTTTGCGATGTGCTGGGCTACGATGGTTCGGGCTTTGTCGGGGGTGATGTTTCCGTAGGTGATTGCGGGCTGGTCGGGTTTGATGATGTCTAGCATAGGCTCGCGGTCGCAGAGCCCTTTGCAGCCGGTCTGGGTGACTGCTACGTCGGCGAGTCCGCGCTTTTCGAGTTCGTCCAAGATGGCGGACATAACCTCGCGCGCGCCTGCCGCGATCCCACAGGTGCCCATCGCGATGACGACCTTGCAGCGCGATCCGCTGTCTCGGAGCTTCATAGCGGCGAGGGCTTCTTCCTTGACCCTCTTAAGGTCTTCCAAGGTTTTCATGTCAAGCGTATCCTCCCTGAATCCTATTCCGGGATATCCCGGCATATTTACTTGAGCAGAAGCGAGTATAACTTAAGAACCATTCACACGAAGGGAATTTCCCCGCCGCGATTGTGAGTTTTTTCACAAGGAATCGCCGCCGAAACTTCTCGCAGTGCAAAAAGCGGCACTGCTGCCAGTTTCACGGCGATGGGAATGAAAATGGCATAAAGCACCATTTACGAAGGAGTTTGCCACAAAAAGAACGCCACGATCCGGACAAAGACGATCCGCCGACTGTCCACTCCATGCAGGCATCCTTGACTTCAGTATATCCACCATTTAAGGGTTCGTCAACAGGTTTTAAGGTGTTTATGGAGATTTTCATTGTATCTTTCCCGTATACCTATAATTCCATTACGGATGAGGCTTTGTGATGTGTTTCACATAATATTGCGGGGGAGCGCAAAGTGTGGGTGACGGGGGATTTATCGCAGCCGGGGGAGGGCGGACACATTGGTCCGCCCCTACGGTTAGCCGGTCAGTATTTCGGCTGACCAATGTGATATTGGAGGTCACGCGGACGCGTATATATAACTATGAGACAAATGGATGTTGTGGATGTGCTACGCGCCCCGGTGATTGGCCGGGAGTTCTATATAGAGGATACGCTCACCGTCGCGCGCAGGCTTATCGGTCAGATTCTGGTGCACGAGACTGCGACGGGAGTGGTTGCGGGCAGAATTGTCGAGGCCGAAGCCTATCTGACCGACGACCCCACCTGCCACGCCAACCGGGGCATGACCCGGCGAAACGCGGCGATGTTCGGGCCGCCCGGACACGCCTATATCTATATGATCCACACACACTGGTGCGTAAACGCCGTCACCCGCCCAGAAGGCGTCGCCGAAGCAATCCTGATACGGGCGCTTGAACCGCTCCTCGGCATCGAGCAGATGATGGAAGCGCGAAAGACGACCGACCTGCGCAACCTCGCAAGCGGCCCGGCATCACCGCGATCATCCACAGGCACGATCAGGACGCGGTTCAGGCGCACAAGGCGCTGGCTCAGTTCGGCCTGAGTGTCCCCAAATGAGCCTGGTCGGGTTTGACGACACCGAAGCCGTGACAGACGAGTTTGGTGAGAATATTCTGACGACGGTAAGGCTGCCGCTACTTGAGATCGGGCGCGAAGGAACAAAACTCCTGGTGCGCCAGATCATGGGCGAGGAAAAAGAACAGAAAGAGATTGTGCTGCCGGTCAAGCTTGTCGTGCGAAAATCTACCACAAGACCCAACACTGCTTGGTTGGCGGGTCACAGACCCGCAAAGATAGGACCGGGATTGCAAATCCCGGTCCATCCCCTTGCTAACTACTAGTGGGTCAATTGCCACCCAACAATGTTCTTAATGCTAACTACTAGCCCCTGGCGACTATCTTCAGCCACTGACTCTCAGAACCCGAGAACAGGCCTGCTTTGTCGCCTGTAATCTCGATCTTCCCTGCAGCGTTGTTCCATTTGATCGATGTGAGCGAGAAGTCACCCTGCTCGTAGGCGTAGGTTGTCCCGTCGTCGTCGTAGAGGTCGAAGCTTGCGTCCGCGCCTGGGTAGACGTGAAGCTCGATGTTCTTCTGCTTCTGGTCGGTGTGCTGGATGCTTTCACCCACAGGGATGACGGAACCTGCTTTGACGAACAGCGGCAGCGTGTCGATCGGAGCGTCTACGGTTATGGAGCGGCCACCGTCGAACATCTCGCCGGTCCAGAAGTTGTACCAGGAAGCGCCTGCGGGGAGGTATACCTCGCGGGACTCGGCGGCCTGGGCGGTAACTGGAGCCACAAGGAACGCCGGGCCGAACATATACTGGTCTCTAATGTCACGGACGTTTGGATCGTTCGGGAAGTCCATCCAAAGAGAGCGCATAAACGGCGCGCCGGTGCGGTTGTTGTTGTGCGCGAGCGAGTAGATGTAGGGCATCAGCCTGTAGCGAAGCTTCAGGTATTTGACCAAAATCTTCTCTGCCTCTGGGCCAAACGACCAGACCTCGTTTTCTTTGCGAGTGCCGTGGGCGCGGAACGTCGGGCAGAACGAGCCGTACTGGAACCATCTGACGTAGAGCTCGGGGTAGTCGTCGTGGAGACCGATGATCTCGCGCGCGGGCTCGGGGTCGAGTAGAACCTTGACCGGCACCCTCTCAGGCTTCTCAGGGAGCGGCTGCCAGCCGCCGATGTCACTTGACCAGTAGGCAAACCCCGTCGCGCAGAAATTGAGACCTGCGGGGATCTGTCTGCGGTAGAAGTCCCACGTCGCTGAAATGTCGCTTGACCAGAAGGTCGTGCCGTTTGACTGCGCGCCGAGATAGGCCGAGCGTGAAAGTATCAGGCAGCGCTCGGGCATGTCGCGGCGATGGCCTTCGTAGACGGCTCGGGTGTGGGTGAGCGGGTAGATGTTGGTCACCCGCGCGCCGGTCCCGGCATGGAGGTAAAACGGGTAAGGGCAGACGTCAGGCTCGTTTTCGTCAGTCCACCAGGAGGTGAAGCCCTTCGTCGCGTAGCCTTCGCGGACCGCGTTCCAGTAGTATTCACCGGCATCGGGGTTGGTAGTGTCGATCACAGCGCCGCGCTGGTCCTCGGGAATGCCGTAGACGGTGTTGCCCTCGGCGTCTTTCATAAACCAGCCACGCGATTCGAGCGCGTCGTAGTGCCTGGATTCTTTCATGAATCGCGGCCAGATGCTCATCATCACCCGCAGGTTCATGCTCTTCATCTCAGCGCACATGGCGGCTGCGTCGGGCCAATAGTCGGTGTCTAGGTCGAGGTCGCCGCGGACCTTCCAGTGGTCCCAGTCGACTACGAAGATGTCGCAGGGGTAGCCCTTTTCGCGCTGTTTGCGTGCGACGGCGAGCATCTCGTCCTGCGTGCGGTAGCGCTGTTTGCACTGGATGTAGCCGAGAGCGGACTTCGGAGGCATCGGGGTCTCGCCGGTCAGCGTTCGGTAGGCAAAATAGATGTCGTCCGCGGTGTCGCCGGAAACCACAAAGAACGACAGTGCGTCGCCGACTTCGCTGGTCCATGCGGTTTGCGCATCGACTCCGGGGGTGCAGGTGGTGCGCGACGGGTTGTCGAAGATCACGCCGTAGTGCTTGTTTGTGACTAGAAACGGAACTCCGATGCTCTCGCCTTCCCCATTCTCGCCGTGGTAGTCGTGCCACACGCGAACGGCCCGGCCTCGCTGGTCCATCATATCGAACTGATGCTGGCCGAGGCCGTAGTAGGATTCGTCGTCAGATGCGACAAAGGTGGCGGACACCCTGAACGTCGATTCGCCGGAGACCTCAGCCGGGCTCAAGCCATAGCCGGTTAGCTCGGTCAGCCTGCGACCGCGGGCGTCGCTGAAGCTGACCTTTCCGGTTGCACGATCCACCTGGGCCTCAAGATTGGGAAGCGTGAAGGTGTAGCCGGACTCGGTGTCGGTGATCTCGACCTTGACCGATGCGTCAGGAGCTGCGGTCACGCCCCACATGGGAAGCACAAACGGCTCGGACGGGAAAATCGCGACGTGGATGATACTTTCACCGTAGGGAGCTATCGTCATCACGCCGAGGTTGTCGGCGAGCCGGATTATTCGGGTATCACGGGTGCACGGTGCGCCCGATGTGTTTTTCTGTAACATACAACTTGTCCTCTGGTCCAGTGGCGCATAACGCCGTCGGTCCGGTATTCACTTGTCCTTGAAGACGCCTAGCGGGAAATATGCGGCGGCGACTTCGTCTATCCACTTCAGTGATTGAACAGGGGTCATTTTCCACTGTGTCGGGCAGTTTGAGAGTATCTCTACGAGTGAGAACCCTTTGCCGTCGATCTGGTTCTGGAAAGCTTTCTTGATTGCGGCCTTGGTCTTGGCGAGGCCTGCGGGGCTGGTCGGAGCGACGCGGGTGAGATAGCTCGGGCCGTCGAGGGTCGCGAGGAGCTCGCAGACCCTGATCGGGTAGCCGTTCGCGGCGGTCGTTCGTCCCGTGGGGCAGGTGGATGACTTCTCGCCAAGAAGCGTCGTCGGGGCCATCTGGCCTCCGGTCATGCCGTAGGTGCCGTTGTTGATAAAGATTACAGCGATGTTCTCGCCCCGAGCTGCGGCGTGCACGGTTTCGGCGGTGCCAATCGCGGCGAGGTCGCCGTCACCCTGGTAGGTGAAGACTATGTTTTCGGGGAGCACGCGCTTGACGCCGGTCGCGACGGCAGGGGCACGCCCGTGGGCGGCCTCGATCATATCGCACTCCATATATTCATACATAAATACCGCGCAGCCGACCGGGCATACGCCTACGGTGTGGTCGAGGATGCCGAGCTCGTCGATCACTTCGGCGATCAGCCTGTGGACGATGCTGTGCATGCAGCCCGAACAGTAGGCAAACGGGGTATCGACAAGCGCCTTGGGACGCTCGAAAACCTTTTGCATTGTCATCTCGTCACCTCCGCAAGCTCTGTGCCATAGGCGGTCTTTACCTGGCCGAGCACTTCGGTCGGGGTGTATACCCCACCGCCGCTTCGACCATAGAAGCCGACCTCGGTGCGGCCATTTACGGCGAGGCGGACGTCTTCGACCATCTGGCCGTGGCTGAGCTCAAAGACCATCAGGCGTTTGCCATCTTCTGCGAGCCGTTTGATCGGGGCGATTGGGAAGGGAAAGAGGCTGATCGGGCGGAGGAGACCGACTTTCAGGCCTTCAGCGCGGGCGCGTTCCATCGCGGTTCGGCAGATCCGCGCGCTTGCTCCGTAGGCGACCATGACGAGCTCTGCGTCCTCGGTCATAAGCTCATGGTAACGCACTTCGTTCTCTTCCATCTGGCGATACTTGGCCTGGAGCTTGAGGTTGAGCTCTTCCATCACCTCGGCTTTGATCCAAAGCGAGTTGACGACGTTTCGAGGCCGGTTCTTGCGTCCATTGGTCGCCCAGGGCTTCTCAGGGACGTGGATTTCGACGTGGTCTGGCACGTCTATCGGCTCGATCATCTGCCCGATTATCGCGTCTGCGAGAATAAGCGCGGGGTTGCGATACTTGTCGGCCAAATCGAAGGCAAGGGCCGTTAGGTGAAAAATCTCTTCGACAGACCAGGGGGCTAGAACGATCAGGCGATAGTCGCCGTGACCGCCGCCTTTGACTGCCTGGAAGTAGTCGGCCTGACCGGGGGCGATGTTGCCGAGGCCCGGGCCTCCGCGCTGCACGTTTGCGATGACGCAGGGGAGTTCGCTTGCAGCTATGTAGGAGATTCCTTCCTGCTTCAGGCTGATCCCAGGGCTGGACGAGCTCGTCATAGCCCGGACGCCCGCAGCGGCGGCTCCGTAGACCATGTTGATCGCCGCGACCTCACTTTCGGCCTGCATAAACACCCCGCCAGCCTGCGGCATCAGGTAGGACATGTATTCAGGCACCTCGTTCTGCGGCGTGATCGGATAGCCGAAAAACCCACGGCACCCGGCAGCGATCGCGCCCCGGACGAGAGCCTCATTGCCTTTCATAAGCTTTTTCATAAAGACACCTACTTCCAAACCTCGATTGCCACATCGGGACACATTCTAGCACAGATCGCGCAGCCGGTGCAGTCGTTGTCTTCGACGACGCAGGCGAAGCGGTGGCCTTTGGAGTTGAAACCGTCGCACATCGCGATCACCTTTTTCGGGCAGAAATGCACGCACAGCTCGCATCCCTTGCAGAGATCTTTGTCGATCTTGATTAACGGCAAGTCTATCTCACTCCCAACTTCGAGTCTATGTAGCTAAGCGCGCGGTTCCCAGCGATGAGCTTGGTTATCGACCGACGCTCCGAGTAAGCGTTTATTATCAGAAATATCGATACGGCGACGGCTTTGGCGAGAATCGAGCCGTCAATCGCAATTGTTATGCCGACGACCGCTCCAAGCGCGTTTGAGCCGACGTCTCCGAGCATCGCGCGGGCCGTGCTGTCAAAGTATGCGACGGCCGCGGTCGCGACCACAACGCCCGCAAGAACGAACGGAGCCGACAGGCTACCAAGAGCCGCGGCGACCACTGCGACCATGCACACAAAAAACGAAAATATCGCCCGCCCTGGACGCAGATCGAGCAGGTTGATGGTGTTTGCGGCAAGCGCGATCACCATCGTGCTAAGCGCCCACGGAACAAGCGCGCCGCCCGATGCTCTCCACCCAAGGTAAAGCGCGATCAAGCCGCCGCCAAGCGCTTTTGCAGCGCCTGTCGTGAGCTTTCGCTCAAAAATTAGTTTTTCGAAGTGGCCCTTGAAGCCACCGACCTCGCGGCTGCCAAAGACATCGTCGGCGAGCCCGAGCAGGCCAAAGCCGAGTATACCGACCAAATACAGCCTCGCCGCAGGGTCTGAGCCGATCGCCTGATACCTCGCGAGAAAACACGCGACCGCACCCCACGCGACGATATGCAGCCCAAAGACCGCAGGGATATTCTCCTTGCGAAAGTTCTCTTTCACCCAGCCAAAGCGGCGTATTGCGCCGGATATCACGATCGACATCGCAACGCCTACCACAGCGCCTACTATATATTGTATCATATCTTGGAGGTCGCCTTCTTGGCCAGGGGCTTTCGCAGGCCGATTGCACGCACAAAAAGTGCGCGGGCGATGTCCTTGAACTGGTGTCCGCGGTGCAAAAAACCCCGTAGATTTTTTCCCGTGTGGCGGTGAGTAAGCTCGACCGGGACCTCAAGCATGCGATAACCCATTCGAAGCGCGTCTATCGTAAGGCCTGTTTCGACCCCAAACCCAGGGTCAAAGCCGCGCATCCGGTCTATTATCTCCCGGCGAAGCGCTCTCTGGCCCGAAAGCGGAGCCTGCACGCTCTGCCCCGTAAACTTTTTTATCCCCCACGCCGCGAGGCCAACTGCGAAACCGAGGCCTCCCGAGCCTGCGACTTTGGGAAACACTGCGACGGTCATGTCGGCCCTGTCCTCAATGACGGGAGCTAATAGCGCGCTCGCGGGGCCAGCTGAGCGGCCGAGGTCGGCGTCCAGCATTATAATTACTTCGGTGTCGGTCGCGCTGAGCCCTGCGGCGAGCGCCGCGCCTTTGCCTGAGTTTGAGTCGAGACGAACGACCCGGTCCGCGCCTGCGTTTTTGGCCTCGTCGCTTGTGGCGTCACTGGAGCCGTCGTCGATCACGACGATCTCCGTTATCCCGGCGATCTCGCGCACGGCCTCTATCGTCCCGGCGATGCGGTCGGCTTCGTTGTAGGCAGGGATCAGGGCGGCAACTCTCACGGCCTCACGCCTCCGACGGTCTCTGGGACCTGGCGGTCGGCGGTCGACTTCACACCAAAGTTTGCGACCTCGCCCGAAAGCGCGCATATCAGCGAGACCAGGCCCGACGGGCTGTCGACGTTGTCGACGGTCGCGATATCGAGGCGCTTCCACTCATGGATATATGAACCCTTGGCCGAAAACGGCTCACAGGCGACGACCACCGCGCCCTGGTTCAGCATCCGTTTGATGAGAGGCGTGTCCAGGATCTCCGCGCGCTTGGCGTCCTTGGAGCTTGACCCGCCGACGATCACGACGTGCTTGTTCCAGCGCTTGTAGTCGCCGGAGAGGTTCACGATGCGCTTGTCCTCAAGCTCGTACAGCCGCTCGGGCAGCCCCGCAGTGACGATTGCGTCGCCGAGGACTCGCGTAACGGTGGCTGTGGGGGTTTCGCCGGATTTGGAGACGATTCCTGCATCAGAAAGCGCCGTCTCAAGCTCGTCGGACTTGCTCTCATCGACCAGTTCGGAGACCCGGGTGACGCTTGTCACGTTCGCGCCGACGGACTGGAGCGCGTCCTTGATCTGCGGGATAAACTTGTCGTAATCTCCCGTGACGACGATCGCTACGTTGTGGTAGACGAGCCTACCCTTAAGCGCGATGGGCAGCATGCTCGCGCAGATGTCCTCGCTTCGGCGAAGGCTCACTCGGGTCGCACGGATGTCGTCGCGCTGGCGGTAGACCTCGTCTTTCAGGTCATCAAGCGCGCGCTCGTAGCGAGACTCGACCCTCTGAAGCTGCTCCTTGTCACCCGTCTTGCCGACAAACGAGCTGCCGACGACGATCCCGATGGCAAGCGCAAAGAACACAGCCGCCAGGCTGTAGACATGGTAGCGAAGATCGATCAACCTATTACCTCTCCCAAAGTCTTAGCTGGACCCAAAGGTCCCAAAATCGCGACTTCCATTCGATTGTAGAAAGCTGCATACGGTTCCGAAGCGCGGGCGACATAGCGAGGATCGCGAGAAGCGCCGCAACCGCCGCAAGCGCGAGCACCCCCGCATAACGGAGCTTGGGCTGCGCTCGGTAGAGCTTACCCGCCCCACGGGCGTCGACCAGTTTTGAGCCGACCTTCAGGCGCACAAGAAACGTGCTCGACATGCCCTTTCGGCCCTTGTCGAGAAAATCCACAAGGTTGGAATGCGTGCCGACCGCGACGATCAGCTCCGCGCCGGTCTCGTAGGCAAGAAGCATCGCCACGTCCTCGCTTGTGCCTGGGACGGCGGCGGTCTTGTAGTCGATTCCAAGCTCTATCAGACGGCTGACGCCGGGGGGAACACGGTCGTCGGTGTAGATGTGGACGACGATCTCCGCACCACATTTTAGCGCGCGATCGCTTATGCTGTCCATGTCACCAACGATCATAGCGGGCTGATATCCCTGCTCAAGAAGCGCGTCAGCACCGCCGTCGACCGCCACCAGGACGGGTTTCATCTCCGTGATGTAGGCGCGCAGCCCCGCGAGATCCTCTTTGTAGTCAGCCCCGCGCACTACGATCAAAACGTGCTTGCCGTCGAAGCGGGTCGAGACGCTCGGGAGCACGGTCGCATCGAGCAAAAGTGATTTTTCTTTCTTTACATAGGTCAGGGTGTTTTCGGCGAAGCGTTCAAGCTCTACGTCGAGGTTCTGCTTGGCCTCGATGTGGGCGAGCCTCAGCGCCTCGCGGGTAAGCACCTCGCCAGAGCAGAGCACGCTCCCGTTGCTTCTGAGCTCACAGCCGGTGATCTGGACCTCCCCACCCTCCTCAACGACCGAAAACGAGCCCTTGCCGACGTTGTCGAGCACGGGAATCCCCGCGTCAAGGAGCATCTTCGGGCCGATGTTGGGGTAGCGCCCCGAGGTGGACTTGCTCGCGTTTATGACCGCAGCCACACGGCACTCGATCAGCATCTGCGCCGAGACCGAGTCGATATCCTCATGGTCGATCAGCGCGATCTCTCCGGGTTTTAGCCTCTGGGCAAGTTTCTTTGTGCGCTTGTCCAACCTGATTGTGCCTGCTATTTTGTTGATCATTATGTATATGTATTCGTATGGCAGACCAACGTGTCTGCATGTATTAGTAGGGACAGACCAATGTATCTGCGCGTATTAGTAGGGGCAGACCAATGTGTCTGCACGTATTAGTAGGGGCAGACCAATGTGTCTGCCCTCTTTCGGAGCACGTGCCCAGAAATCCTCCGTCGCCCGAGAAGGGCGGACACATTGGTCCGCCCCTACGTGAGCATTGCAAATGTACTTATGGGCCGAGCATTTCTCGGGCGTGCTCCAGGGCGGCTCGGCTGTCTTCCGCGCCGCCTAGCATTCGGGCTAGTTCTTCTACTCTGGATTCGCCTTCTACTCGGTCGAGGCGGACGACGGTGCGGCTGCCCTCGACCAGTTTTTGGACCGAGAACTGAACGTCGGCGCGGCTGGCGATCTGTGCCAGGTGCGTGACACAGAGCACTTGGGCGCTTCTACCTACCGCCGCGAGCTTTTCGCCCAATACTTGAGCCGTGCGTCCGCCTATTCCGGTGTCGATCTCGTCGAAAATAAGCGTCGGGACGCGGTCGCTTCCGGCCATAACGGTCTTTAGCGCGAGCATCAGGCGCGAGAGCTCGCCGCCGGATGCGATTTTTGCAAGCGGCTTCAAGGGCTCACCAGGGTTCGGCGAGATGACGAACTCGACTATATCTATTCCCTTGGCGCTTGGCTGGGCGTCCTCGAACGCAACTTCAAACTTGGTGCTCCCCATCGCAAGCTCGGCAAGCTGGCTCTCGACGTGTGACGAGAACTTCGCCGCGCCGCTCTTTCGCACATCCCGCAGTCTGCGGGCGACGCCCATAAGCTCGTCCTCCACCCGCTCGATCTTCTGGCCGAGCTCGGCGGTGCGCTCCTCGCTGTGCGTCAGGTCGTTGATCTTCTTTGCAAGCTCGCTTCCGTAGGCGACGATTTCTTCTATCGAGTCGCCGTACTTGCGCCGAAGCGTGCGGATCAGGTCGATACGCTCTTCGACGGCCTCAAGGCGCGTCGGGTTGAACTCGATGTCATCGCGATACTCCCGCACGCCGTCCTGCGCCTGCTCGGCTGAGTAGAGCGCCGTTTCGAGGTCGGCAAGCGTCTGGGCAAGCGACTCGTCGATCGCGGCCATAGAGCGCAAGCTCGTGACTGCAGCAGAGATCAGATCGACCGCGCCAGTAAGCTCGGTTGAACCGTTCAGGCCGTCGTAGACCTCGCCTGCGAGTTCGTAGAGTTTTTCGGCATTTGCGAGACGGCTGCGCTCGGCTGCGAGCTCCTCGTCCTCGCCTGCGACAAGCTGCGCCGCGTCGATCTCGGTTCGCTGGAACTCGTAGAGGTCGAGCATTCGGGCGCGCTCGCGTTGGTCGCGCTTCAGGCGCTCAAGCTCACCGCGAACCGTCCTAAGCTCGCCGTAGAGCTCCTCACAGTGGGCGCGAAGAGTCGTTGCGTCGGCGCCGAGCCAGCGGTCCAAAATATCGATGTGCGTCTCAGCGCCAAGGAGCGACTGGTGCTCGTGCTGGCCGTGGATATCGAGCAGGCCGCTTGTGAGATCTTTCATCATCGAAAGCGTCGAAATCCGGCCGTTCACCCGGCACTGGCTCTTGCCCGCAGTCGTGATCTCGCGCGAGAGCAGAAGCGCGCCGTCCTCGCACTCAAAACCGAGTTCCTCCGCCCGGGCGCACGCGCGCTCATCGCCTGATATGTCAAAAACCGCTTCGACCGACGCACGATCAGCGCCCGTGCGTATAAACTCAGACGACGCGCGACCGCCGAGCACGGTCGTGATCGCGTCGATAATAATCGACTTGCCCGCGCCCGTCTCGCCGGTAAGCACGTTGAACCCGCCGTCAAGCTCCACGCTGAGGTCGTCTATCAGTGCAAAATTTTTGATTTGTATGTGTGTCAGCATATAGGGAAGCCGTTAGCTTTTAGCCATTAGCTATTAGCTGCGATCGTGCCGTGTCTCCTGACGCGGCACGCATATTTGAGGGGTCTCCAGACCCCGATTCTCCTGGTGCGGGGTCAGAGACCCTGGGAATGTCCGCAACGGGTCTGGAGACCCGGCGCGATCGTGCACTTTGCACTTCCCTAACTAAATCTCTCGCCCCATCTGAGGCGGCTTCTCAGTTTGTCGTAGAAACTGAGCTTGTCCCAGTAGACGATTCTTGCGCTGTAGTCGGCGCGGCGGACGTCTACTTTGTCGCTGCAGAGCATCTTGTAGCCTGCCTGACCGTCGACGGTGAGCGTCATATCGTCCTCAATGCCGGTGCACTCGCCCACGATCTGGATCGCCTCCGTGTCCGGCACGACAAGCGACCTTGCGTTTAGCGTGTGCGGGCAGATCGGGGTGACGATCGCGATCTGGACACTCGGATGCACCACCGGGCCGCCTGCTGAAAGCGAGTAGCCGGTCGAACCGGTCGGCGTCGCGATGATGATCCCGTCGGCCGCATAAGTCGTGATAAACCGGTCGTTTATAAACGTGTGCAGCGTGAGCAGGCGGGAAAGCGGGCCCTTGGAGACGACCACATCGTTCATCGCCGGAGCCGTCAAAAGCTCCTCGTCGCCGCGAATGAGCTTTGCAGTGAACATCATCCGCTCGCTTATCTTGAAGTCGCCCTCAAGCACCTTGGTGAGCGCCGGTATCACGTCGGGCGGATGGATCTCGGTGATGAAACCATACTGCCCGAAGTGGACGCCGAGGATAGGCGTGCCCTTGGGACCGGCAACGCGCGCCGCGCGGAGGATCGAGCCGTCGCCGCCGAGCACCACGACCATGTCCGTCTCGCTCACGGCCTCAAGCGTAGCCCCGATGTCCTCCCGGCCAATCCCACGCGCCGGTTCATGCTCCACAAGCGCGGCAACGCCCCGCTCACCCAGCCACAGAACGAGTTCCGCGGCAAGGCGCAGGGCGTCTTCCTTGTGAGGGTTGACGACGAAACCTATCGATTTCACACGCTGCCTGATCCTATCTGCACCATTTGGCGCGGGCTACGACTTCTTTGGCAATCGTCCAAGATTATACAGAGCGTCCTTGTAGTCCTTGTCGAGCGCGAGCGCCTTTGTGTAGCTGTCCCGGGCCGAATCAATCAGCTTGGACTTTTCAGCGCCGGTTGCGCTCTCGGACTTCTGCTCGTAGGCGACGCCGAGGTTGTTGTAAGCGGCGGCGATGATCTTCGCTCCGGCGTCTGAATTGATCAAACTATTATACTGGGAGATCGCCTCGTCGAGTTTCCCCTCTTTAACAAGCGCCAGACCGAGCCCAAGCTTTGCCTGAGGGCTCTTGGGGTCGAGCGCGACAGCCGCGCGATACTCAACCGAAGCCTTGGAGATGTCTTTTGCTTCCCAGTAAAGGTTGCCGAGGTTGATGTGGGCGACGATGTCTTTGGCGTCGAGCCGGGTCACCTGCGACCACTCGCCGATGGCAAGATCGCGATACTCGGACTTGGAATCCACGGTCGCCAGAGTGTCTTTTTTGGTCATATACGCCGCTGCAAGGTGCTTGTGGGCCTCGACAAAGGCGCCATCGAGCGCGACGGCGGCCTTTAGCGTGGAGATACCCTGATCGTCCTGCCCTGTCTTGTAGATCGACCAGCCGAGGTTCACCATGGTGTCGACATCAGCGGGCTTGATCTTCTGCGCGGCGGTAAACTCATCGACGGCGAGCTTGTGCTTGCCCAGGTTCGCGTAAAGTATTCCCAAATTGTAGTGCGGAGTGAACTGGTCCGGACGAAGCGACGCGGCGACTTTGTAGTGTGCGATCGCATCATTGTCTTTGCCCTGGCCCGCGAGGATCTCGCCGAGCGCAACTCGGGCGTAGTAGTTGTCCTTGCTTGCTTTGGTAGCCCGGTCAAGTGTGGTCTGTGCCGCAGCATAGTCACGATTCGCCTTTTGAGCGAGTCCGAGGTTGAGCAGAAGTGATGGGCTGTTGGGTTCGATCGCAAGCGCCGCCTTGAACGTCGCGATCGCCTCCTGGGTCTTGCCCTGCTGCTGGAGGGAAAGCGCGAGGTTGTTTAGGATGGAAGTGTCCTTCGGCTTGGACGCAACCGCCTGGCGGAACGTCTTTTCGGCGTCGGCGGGTTTGCCGAGGCTGAGCTGGGCGTTTCCGAGGTTGTAGAGCTGATCAGCCGATGAAGGACGAAGCTTCAGCGCCTCACGATAGGCGGCGACAGACTTCTCTGCCTCGCCGATATTGAGATAGGCCGTGCCGAGGTTGTTCCAGACCTCCGGATCCTTCGGAGAAAGCGTGCTCGCCTTCTGAAGCGGTGCAACCGCCTCAGCGGAATTCCCCTGTTTCAGCAGAATGAACCCGAGCCAGCTTTGCGCCAGAGCATCCTCTCTGTTGGTCTCAATGGCTTTCTGAAACGCCGCGATCGACCCGGTGATATCGTTCTGCCTGTAAGCGATCACACCTCTATCGAAATCCGACTTCTGCGGGGCCGCAATAACGGCCGTAGAAGTCGCAAGCGCGAGGGTTACGGCAATAACGCTGAACATCGTTCGTTTGCGCATAGTGGAAGCTCTCCTATCCTTGAAGGACTCGGCAGCGGAAACAACACACCCGCCGCCCATCACGATCATCTGCAATTATACCAGTTTGGACCAAGCTCCACAATACGCACACAGCTACTCAGCTACTTTACACTTTGCACTTTTGACTCTACACTATCCCTATGAAACGACTATTTACGACTATACTTGTTTTGCTCGTCGCCACGGGCGCGTTTGCGGGGACTACTTTTCAGCTCACCGTGCTCCACACAAACGACTTGCACGGGATGATGCGGCCGTTTTCCTACGGGGCGAACAAGGACTACGCCGATGTCTCGATGGGAGGCCTTGCCCGCCGCTCAACACTGATCTCGGAGATCAAGAAGAGCACGCTTACGCCGGTGGTCGTCGTCGACTGCGGGGACACGTTCACCCGCGGGCCCTGGCACCTGAAGTTCTTCGGCGAGCCTGAGATCGAGGCGCTGAACTATATGGGGTACGACGCGCTCTGCGTCGGCAACAACGAGTTCAAGGCGTTTCTTGGCGCCGAGTCACAAGGGATGATGCTGAAACTCTTGCGCCTGTCGCGCTTTCCCTGGCTTGCGGCAAACCTCACCGTCGGCGCAAGCGGTGTGCCAGTCGAAGGGGTTCACCCATTTGTCGTGCGCAGGTTCGGCGGGGTTAGGGTGGGACTCCTCGGACTCACCGCGCCGCGCTCCAAAGACTATCCCCAGACCCAGGGGTGGACGATATCAGACCCGATCGAATCGGCGAAAAAGTGGGTCCCGATCGCGAGGCGTGAGTGCGACGTGTTGATCGCGCTTACACACATAGGAGCCGATATGGACCGCGAACTCGCCGAGCACGTCGCGGGGATCGACGCAATCATCGGCGGGGACTCGCACACGTTCATCCCGACGCCTGTGATGATCAAGAACCCTAACGGCCGCCAAGTCCCGATCGTCCAAGCCGGAGAGATGGGCGTGGCACTTGGCAAGCTTGACCTCACGTTCGCGAAGACCAACAGTTGGGCGCTTATCAAAACCCAGGGCAAGCTGATACCCGTCAACCGATCGATCAAAGAGGATCGCGGGATGAACTTGCTTCTCAATCAGTGGCTTGCGCCTGCAAAGAAGCCGCAGTCAAAGGCGACCGACCGGCGCGCGCCCGTCCTGCCACTGGCGGCATAGTAAATAGTATGCATAGTAAATAGTATAAGGATAAGGATTTTGAAACTAAAAGGGATGATTTTCGACCTCGACGGCACGCTCGCCGACACCATGCCCCTCTGCCTTGAGGCATACCGGCGGACGTTTCGCCTCCATCTCGGGCGGGAGTTCTCTGACCCCGAGATCACCGCGTTCTACGGGCCAAACGACGAAGGTATTGTCCAGCGCGCAGTGCCTGAGGACTGGCAGAGCGCGCTTGCGACGTTTCTCAGGGAATACGCGGCGGTCCACCAGAACTGCACTTCGGCCTTTCCCGGTATAGAAACCGCGCTTGACTTGCTCCAGGCGAAGGGGATCAGGCTAGGCATAGCGACCGGCAAGGGCGTCCACAGCGCGAAGTATTCGATAGACTTTCTCGGACTCGCACACTACTTTGACGCGATGGAGACCGGCTCAGAAAAGGGCGGAGTGAAGCCGCAGCTTATCACAAGAATCGTGGATAGCTGGGGGTTTGACCCGGGTGAAGTCGCCTACCTCGGCGACTGGCCCTCCGACGTTGACGGCTCCAAAGAGGCGGGCGTCGTTGCGCTCTCGGCTGGGTGGGCGAAGGGCTCGGACATCGAAGCGATGCGGGCGCGGGGGCCGCAGGCGGTGTTTGCACAGGTGAAGGAGTTCATCGCGTGGATAGAAACGAACGTCGAGCCCGTTACGAATCAAACGCGTTCTTGATGATCTCGACTGAGACGGGCTTGTCCTGCTCAAAGAGCACCTCAGAGACGTCGAAGCGGCAGTCGCAGTCAAGGCCCTTGGTGTAGAGGTAGTACCGGGCGGTGAGGATGAGCTTTTGCTGCTTGCGGTAGTCGACCGACTCGGCCGGGCTCATGAAGTCGCTTCTGCGGCGGCTCCGCACCTCCACAAAGACAAGCGTGCCGCTGTCTCGGGCGATGATATCGATCTCCCCGCCGCGACACCGGAAGTTCTTCTCGACGATCTCCCACCCCAGGCTCACAAGGCGCTCGGACGTGACTTCCTCGCCGCGCTTGCCTAGAAGAGACTTCGCTGTTGGCGCTCGTTTTTCAGCTTTTCGCATACCGGACCAAAGCTCTTTCGGTGGGCGATGCAGACCCCAAGATCATCGAGTGCTCGCATGTGGTCTTTGGTAGGATAGCCCTTGTGCCGCTCAAACCCGTAGCCGGGATGCTCCTCGGCAAGCGTTACCATGATGCAGTCCCGGGTGACTTTGGCGATGATCGAGGCCGCCCCGATCGTGGCCGAGAGCGCGTCACCATCAACTATCGCCGCCTGCGCGACCCCAAGGCTGGGTATCTTCTTGTCACCGTCTACCAGTACATAGTCAAAGGCGGCGCCCATGTCAGAAAGCGCCGCCTTCATAGCAAGAAATGTCGCCTGAAGAATATTCACCCGGTCGATCGTTTCGGGATCTATTATCCCAACTCCGACTGCGAGCGCTTCAGACCTGATTCGATCAAACGCGCGGTCTCGCGCGCCCGCTGAGAGCTTTTTCGAGTCGCCGATACCATTCAGGTCAAACCCCTCGGGCAAAATAACGGCGGCTGCGACAACTGGACCCGCAAGCGGCCCACGCCCCGCTTCGTCGACCCCCACAACGAGCTTGTAGCCCGACTCGCGTGCCTCACACTCGAAGCGCCACAGGTCGACCTCGACTACCTTACCCATCCAAACCTGCTCATGGGGAAGAACGTAAAGAGCGGGCGACCTTTCAGCCTCCAGCGCTCCACCGGCCCCCAGAATCGGCCGTCGCTTGAGTTGTTGCGATTGTCGCCCATCATCAGGTACTGCCCGGGCATAAGCTTTGCGGCGAGGTGTCCGGTCGAGTCCTGAACGAGCTCGATCTTTTTGTCGGCGACCGCCTTGTTGACGGCGGGCGCAATTATGGAGCTTGCCAGATCTGTCGGGTCGATTTCAGTTATCGGGTAGGCGCTTTCGGCGTCCTCACCCAGATATGGCTGGTCCCAGACCTTGCCGTTTCGAACGACGTACCCGGGGTTAATCTCGACCTTGGCGCTGGTCGGGAACGGTTTCCTGGCCTCTTGGTCTGTGAGCTTGCGCCCGTCGACGTAGACCCCGTCCATCCCGAGGCGCACGCTTGGGCCGCTCGGGCCGATGGCAAAGCCTCCGAGATCCACAACTGGGGACTCTTTGATCGGGATACCGTCGATTTCAGGGCCATTGAATCCCTGGCTCGGCTGGTCACCGCGGGCAAATGCGGCGATCATCTTGTCTACAACTTGACCGATGGAATCGTTTGCGCGATTCACGCGGTCCATGTCGACCGTCCAAAATCTATAAACTCCAACGTGCTTTTCGGCTTTGTATTCTTGATAGATCGTCCGAAGCGCCTCGCGGGTGAGCTTGGCGCCGTTGACCGATATGTAGCCGGGCTCCACGCGAATGGTGTCGCCGGGCGCGCCGGTCACGCGCTTGATGTAATCGGTCTGCTTGCCCTCGTTTAGCTGCGCTTCGAGCATTTCGCCGTGAAGCGCCTCAGGAGGAGCGGCGAAAACCGCGATCTCACCGGGCTTCGGGGCGCGCATCAGGTAGACGGTCTTGTTCACCAGAATATGGTCGTGCACGCGAAGCGTCGAGAGCATAGATTCCGAAGGGATAAAGAACGCCTGCACGAAGAACGGGCGAATGATCAAAAAGACGAGCCCCATCGCTATTGCGAGGGACTCTGCAATTTCCGCGACCGACTTGGCAGCCTGGCTTTTAACTGGCAGCAAAGCAAACCTGAGCGCCAAAAGCACGGCCATCACAATGAGGACCGTGGCGGTGTTCAGGTTTGCGAGCCACTCTGTAACATTGCTCATTTCAGAAATGTCCTTATCTTCCGTGACGAGCGGGCCGCACAAAGCGGTCGCTCAAGCACGCAAGCGAGCCTTACGGTTGTGTTACCTCTTCTCCTTGATGCGAGCGGCTTTACCGACTCTGCCACGGAGGTAATACAGCTTGGCTCTACGGACGTCACCGCGCCTGGTCACTTCGATCTTTGCGATCCTCGGGGAATGCATTGGGAAAACCCTCTCCACTCCGACCTGGTTGGAGATCTTCCTTACTGTAAAGCAAGATCTGATCCCACCCTCTTTGCGGGCAATAACGTTACCCTCAAATACCTGGATTCGCTCCTTGCCACCTTCGATAACTCGGTAGTGTACGCGAACCGTATCGCCGGGTCCAAAGCTCGGCACATCGTCCCGGAGCTGCTCGCGCTCCAGTTGTTCAATCACCGTCGTCAAAATAGTCCTCCTCGCTTGCGCGCTCACTTATGAGCCTTCGCAATGTTTCTCTGTCGTGTTTGTTTAACTCTGCGCGCTCCAGCAGGTCCGGTCGTCTATCGAGCGTCCGCTCAAGCGCCTTGATTCTTCGCCATTTGGCGATTTCCGCATGGTGGCCTGACAAAAGCACGTCAGGCACCTTCCATCCCCGGAACTCCGCGGGACGGGTATAATGCGGATACTCCAGCAGGTCTTCGGTGAACGACTCCTCCACAGAAGACTCGTCGTCACCTAAAACTCCGGGCTGGAGCCTCGTAACTGCGTCAAGCACCACAAGCGCCGGAAGCTCGCCTCCGGTAAGCACATAGTCTCCGATGGATATCTCCATCTCGATCAAGTGCTCCCTGACGCGCTCATCGACACCTTCATAGTGCCCGCAAAGTATAATCAGATGCTCCTCCTGGGCAAGCTCTCTGGCCATCTTCTGGCTGAAGGGCTTCCCCTGAGGGGTCATCAGCAAGACTTTCGTCTTTCCCGGCACACCGAACTCTTCGCGCAGGCTTTCGACTGCCTCAAAGATCGGCTCGGGCTTCATCACCATCCCCGCGCCCGGACCAAACGGCGCATCGTCCGTCGAACGGTGCCTGTCGTGGGTCCAGTCCCGCAGGTTGTGCGCCGCAAACTGAAGCACACCCTTGTCCCGCGCACGCTTGACGATACTGTAACTAGCTCCAGCCTCGACAAACTCCGGGAAGACCGTCAGAATATCAACTCTCATAAATAGCTATTAGCAGTTAGCTATTAGCTTTTAGCAGTACGAAACCTAACTGCCAATAGCCAATAGCTAAGAGCTTCCTACGTCTCCAGCACGCCATCGGGCGTTACGAGCATCTTGCGCGCGGCGAGGTCGATCTCGACGACGAACTGCTTTACCGCGGGGATCATCCCCTTTGGCGTGACGTAAACGTCGTTTGCCGCGCCCTGGAGCACTTGGGTCACCTGCCCGAGGCTCACGCCTTCGGTCGTAAACACCTCAAGCCCGATCAGGTCGTGGATGTAGAACTCGCCGTCCTCAAGCTCGACCATCTGACCCTCGTCGATACGAAGATCAGCGCCTCGATAACCCTCGGCGGCGGTGCGATCCTCCACACCGGAAAGCTTCAGAATGAGGCCTTCTTTGTACGGGCGAACGCTTTCGATCTCCATCACGCGCCCAGACTCACCGGGGATCTCGACCCAAACTTCGTCAAGCTCCTCGAACCGCTCGGGAAAATCGGTCAAAAGCTTCACGCGAAGCTCGCCGCGAATCCCGTGCGGGGTGATTACCGTGCCGATGGTGACCTCAGGCGCGTTCATCGTCACTCGCCGTGAATCTCTACGATTATCCCGTCCTTGGTGAGTATCTCCGCCACTGCCATCTTCTCAGCGAGGTTGTCACCGACCTTGACATCTACCTGGCTTTCGATCTGGCCCTGAACGTACTCACCGCCGATCTCAAGCTCGTTGATCTCTTTTAGTCGGCCGGTAAGCTCGGTGCGTGCGCCGTCCTGCCTTGCGCGCTCGGCTTCGAGCTCCTGGCGGAGGCGGCTTGCCTGGTTCAGATCCGTCTTGGCGACCTCCGGTACGTAGCGCTTGAGGTTGAACTCAATCTGCTGCGACGCGGCCTCAAGCCTGGAGATAGTGCTCTCAAGCTCTACCTTTGCGTTCTGTTTGAACTCTTCTGTAACGATCGCCTTGACCGTCACCGGGCGCGTAAGTTTCATTCTGCCTCGCTATATAATAGTCTAGCCGGCATTATTCACGAGGAGCATGAATAATGCTTTGCTAGCGAGAGCTTTATTCGCTTCACGAATAAAGCAGGCTAGGACTCGATGTCCACAAACACTTTTTTATCGCCCTTCATCGCGGCGGCCTTGACGACCGTGCGTAGAGCGTTTGCGATTTTGCCGTCCCTGCCGATAACCTTGCCGAGGTCCTCAGGAGCCACGTGGATCTGATACGTCACCGAATCACTGTGATCGGCCTCGGTCACTTCCACCTTGTCCTGCTCTTCGACAAGCGCCTTGACGAGCAGCTCAATCAGGTTCTTCAACTCTTTTGCTCCCTGCTCTTTGGTTGCGCCGGGAGTGCCTCCCAGGCATTGCGACCGCCGGGCAAACCCCGCACGGTCACAGGCGATTATTCAGCGGCCGGAGCGGCAGCGGCGGCCTCAGCAGCCTTCTTGCGAGCCTTCTTGGACAGCTGCTCGACCTCTACCGGAGCCTCGGGCTTCAGGTTCTCGAACACGCCGGTCCTGCGGAAGAGCATCGTGACAGTTTCGGTCGGCTGCGCGCCAACTCCCAGCCACTTCTTTGCCTTCTCATCGTCAATCTTGATGGTAGGAGGCGCGGTGGTAGGGTCATAATACCCAAGCATCTCGATGAACCGGCCATCACGGGCCCTTCTCTGGTCTGCAACGACGATTCTGTAGAACGGCTTCTTCTTTGCGCCCATGCGGCGCAGTCTGATTCTAACTGACAATACGATCCTCCAAGTGAGAGTTAAGAGTGCAGAGTGCAGAGTGCAGAGATTGGAGAGACATTTTAGCGCCTTTCCTCTAAACTCTGAACTCTGAACTCTGAACTATTTGAAAAACGGCATACGAGGGAGCTTGTTCCGTTTACCGGACTTCACAGCGTCCTCCGCGTGCGTTATCTGGCGCACCATTTTGCGCATTTCTTCAAACTGTTTCATCAGACGATTAACGTCCTGGATGCTTGTTCCACTTCCCGCAGCGATTCTTCTACGGCGGCTGCCGTTGATCAGGTTCGGGTCGCGGCGCTCTTCTTTGGTCATCGAGCAGATAATCGCCTCTACCCTGTCGACCTCGTGCTCGTCGACCTTCAAATCCTTGATCTGACTCATCCCCGGGATCATCCCGAGAAGCTGGTCGAGCGGGCCCATCTTTCTCATCTGCCTGAGCTGTTCCAGGTAATCGTCAAACCCGAACTGGTTCTCCCGCAGCCGTTTTTCAAGCTGCTTGGCCTGCTCCTCGCTGACGGCCGACTGCGCCTTTTCGATCAGGCTTAAGACGTCGCCCATCCCGAGGATGCGTGAGGCCATCCGGTCCGGGTAGAACGGCTCAAGGCCGTCCATCTTCTCGCTCGTTCCCGCAAACTTGATAGGCTTGCCGGTGACACTCTTCACCGACAGCGCCGCGCCGCCTCGGGCGTCGCTGTCGAGCTTGGTCATCACGACACCGGTAATCTCAAGCGCCTCGTTAAAGGCCTTGGCGACGTTCACGGCGTCCTGACCGGTCATCGAGTCTACAACGAGCAAAACTTCGGTAAGCGAAATGCTCTCGCGTATTCGCTTAAGCTCGTCCATCATCTCTTCGTCGATGTGCAGTCGGCCCGCGACGTCGAGGATCACGTAGTCGTGACCACCGGTCTGCGCGGCGCTCATTCCGGCGCGCGCAACGGCGACACCGTCCTGCTTGTCTCCCATCGAGAAGACTTTGATGTCAAGCTGTTCGCCGAGCGTCTGTAGCTGCTTTATAGCAGCCGGGCGGTACACGTCGGCAGCCACAAGGAGCGGGTTTTTCCCCTGCTTCTTGAGCATATTCGCAAGCTTGGCGGCGGTCGTCGTCTTTCCCGCACCGTGCAAGCCAGCCATCATGATGACGGTCGGCGGCTTGGCCGAGATAGCGAGCTTCGCCTGCTCGCCTCCAAGGAGCGCAATCAGCTCCCCGTGGACGATCTTTATGACCTGTTGGCCGGGCGAGAGACTTTGCAGCACCTCGCTTCCGATCGCACGATCTTTGACGCGGGCTACAAAGTCCTTGACGACCTTGTAGTTGACGTCAGCTTCCAGAAGCACGAGACGGACTTCACGAAGCGCCTCTTCGACGTCTTTTTCCGTCAGTGCCCCTTTGCCGGTCAGCCGCTTGAACGCGTTCTGAAGTTTTTCGCTCAGGCTATCAAACATAGTACAATCAACAAAACCGGGAACACAAGAGCCCCTTGGGAAAATACGTGCGGAAGCCCACATTTTCCCAAATTGCTCCCGGTTTCCAGTTCCTTGCTAGTATATCCGTACTTGTGGAAAATGTCAAACACTTTTAGAGCCGTCAGCAGTCGGCAGCCAGCTTACGGCTGCCAGCTCAACATACTCTCACTTGACGATAAATACCCACGCTGATAACATTGTATCATCAAACGCGCGCGGGACGGCCCTTTGCCGCCCACTTTTTCTTTTTCCAATGCCTACAGCAGCTTATTATACACTTGGATGCAAGGTCAATCAATACGAAACTGAGAAGATCCGCGAGAGGCTGGAGCTCGCCGGGTTCTCGACGGTTCCGTTCGCCTCGGCGGCGGACGTCTATATCATCAACAGCTGCACCGTAACCGGGTCGGCGGACTCCAAGTCCCGCAGGGCGATCCGCCAGGCGGCGCGGTGCAACCCGGAGGCGGTCGTAGTCGCGACGGGGTGCTACGCCGAGCTCAGGCCAACCGAGATCGCCGAGATCGAAGGAGTGGACCTGGTTATCGGCAATGATGACAAGGATTTGATCCCCGAAAGGCTTATAGCGCGCTTTTCCGCTCTCCCCCACCCCGGGCATGAGCGCGCGCAGCCGCGGGTGCGCACCCGCGCGGTCGTTAAGGTGCAGGACGGATGCAGCCAGTTCTGCGCCTACTGCGCCGTCCCCTACGCCCGGAGCCGCGAGTGGAGCAGGCCAATCCCCGAAGTCATCGAGGAGATTTCCACGCTTGCCGGATTCGGGTATAAGGAAGTAGTGCTGACAGGCATCAGGCTCGGGTCGTACTGCCATGACCTGGCAGAGCTTGTGGAGCGAGTTTCGCAGATCGAAGGCATCGAGCGCGTTAGGCTCAGCTCAATTGAGGTCTGGGAGGTCGACGACAGGCTTGTCTCGGTGATCGCGGCGAACCCCAAAGTCTGCCGGCACCTGCATATCCCGCTTCAGAGCGGAGACGCGGGGGTGCTGGGGCTTATGAGAAGGCCTTACTCGCCCGTGGAATATGCGGCGGCCATAGAACGAGTCCGAGGCGCGATCCCCGGGCTTGGCCTGACGACGGACTTGATTGTCGGCTTTCCGGGTGAGACCGAGGAGGCGTTTGAACGCTCGCTTGAGTTTGTCCAAAAGACAGGGTTTTCGAGACTCCACGTGTTTAGGTATTCGCAAAGGTCAGGGACGGCGGCGGCGGGGATGGCAAACCAGGTCGCCGAGGCCGACAAGACCCGCCGAAGCGAGCGGATGATCGAGCAAGGCGCGAAACTTGCGCATGATTTTGCACAGGAGATGGTCGGACAGACGGTTTCGGTGCTCGTCGAGCGAAAACACACTGAGGTTCTCGCGGGACTAACCGATAATTACGTAGAAGTTACTTTCGCCGGACCGGCCCATCTCCGCGGGGAAATCGTGCCTGTTAGAACAAAAGACGTAGGTCAAAGCGGTCTATCGGGAACTATTTCAGAGGCTGAGGTGGTCATATAGATGGCGGATTGTATTTTCTGCAAAGTGGCAAGTGGCGAGATCGGTCAGCTCGTGTATGAAGACGACAGGGTGGCGGCGTTCAACGACCTCAAACCCCAGGCGCCGGTGCACGTGCTGATAGTGCCCAAAAAGCACATCGAAAAACTCGCCCTCGTGGAAAACGACGAGGACTCATCTCTCATGGGGCACATCCTGATTGTGGCGAACAAAATCGCACGCGACAGGGGAATCTCCGAAGACGGTTACAGAGTGGTCGTGAACAACGGACTGAGAGCAGGGCAGTCGGTTTGGCACATCCATTTTCACCTCTTGGGCGGCAGAGACCTCGGCTGGCCGCCGGGATAAACGCCCGAAAGTTGTTATCTGCTAAAAGCTAACAGCTAATAGCTAACAGCTTTCTTGACACAGACTTGCCAGAACGGGTATAATAGAGCCCATACATACAATAGAATACTGCGAACGGCTAAGGGTGTGTGTTCAATATATGGAATTGGTTTTCGCCATAGTAATGGTTGCCAGTCCCCCCTGCCCGCAACGCGCGCAACAAGCCTACGCATTAGTGGAGGAGGGATAATGTTTGGCACAGGTTCAGGTAAAACCCAATGAACCCCTCGACAGCGCACTGAAGAGATTCAAAAAGGCTCTGCAGCAGACTGGCGTCCTTAAGGAAGCTAGAGCTCATGAGCATTACGAGAAACCCAGCGACAAGCGGCGCAAAGCCGAGGCGGCTCGCAAGCGGAAAATGCGCACGGGAAGATAAAGGCGCATTTTCATGAAAAGTTGGATGTTGGTATGTTAGACGCCGTGACTGCAAAGTCACAGAAGGCGTCTAACATCTAACCCCAATCTTTAAAACCGATCGGCTTTCAAGAACCGGTGGCGCAGATAGCGCCGTCGAACCAGTAACTCAAACTATGTCGCAAAAAGAATTGCTCCAACAAGATTTGAAGATCGCGATGAAGGCGAGGGACGAAATCAAAGTCTCTACCATTCGCATGGCTATGTCCGCGATCAAGAATACGGAAATCGACAAGGGCCGGGAGCTTACCGACGATGAAGTGATCGGGGTGCTCGCCAAGGAAGCCAAAATGCGCCGAGAGGCCATCGAAGGCGCAGAAAAGGCAGGCCGAGCCGAAGTCGCTGAAAGAGAGAACAGGGAACTCGATATTCTGTCGGAATACCTGCCAAAACAGCTCGGTGAGGAAGACGTCGCCGAGATCGTGAAGCAGGTTGTCGCCGAGACCGGAGCCGAGGGGATAAAAGACCGAGGCAAGGTCATGAGTGCGCTCATGCCACGGCTCAAAGGGCGCGCTGACGGCAAACTCGCAAGTCAGATCGTCGAGCGAGTTCTGCAGAACCAAGTTCCGTAGACTATGAAACCCCACTTGCCCCTGCCTCGCAGGGTCCACCGCAAAGATTCCGACAAGAAAACCGGCAGGCGCCGCAGGATCACAATCAGGATCGAGCGGGCCGGACTTGCCGTCGGGACGATCGTCCTGTTGTCGGTCATATTAGGCATGCACCTGCCTGACCGCATCTCACTTGCGCCCGGTGACATCGCCCGCGAAGACGTGCGCGCTCACAGGACCGTGCGTTACCTCGACATCTCAGAAACCCAGCGGCAGCGAGAAGAAGCCAAACTGCGCGTCGGCAAAGCCTACGACCGCGTCCCACTCGCACAGGAGCAGGCGCTTTCAGACCTGCAGGCGTTCTTTGATGTGATCCACGAGGTGCGAGTCAACAAGACACTTTCCACCGAAGGGCTGCGGCTTACAGAAGCGCGCGAGAACCTCAAGAAGAAGCTCGGGATGCAGATTCCGCTCGACTCGCTGATCGTTATGGTCGAAGCCCGTGAGCCGGTGCTAAAAAGCGTGCAGAGGGTTTCAGCCAAACTCGTCAAAGATGCGATGGGCGGTGAGGTGCGAGACGAGATCGCCGAGCTTTCCCGTGCCCGCGCAAAAATATCTACGGCTGCGGTCGATACTCTTGGCGACACCCCCGCAGCGTCTGCCGCCGCTGACCTCGCAAAGCTTGTACTGCGACCCAACATGACCTTTGACGCGCAGCGCACCGATGCCGACCAGGAACGGGCCGTCGCCGCAATCAAACCAGTCTATGCGCAGATTCAAAACGGCGAGATGATCGTCGCCAAGGGCCAGCGGGGCACACAGGAGCACATCGAAAAGTTCGTCGCGCTCGGACTCACACAACGCAGAATAGACTACCGCACGGTGGTCTCGCTTTCGGTGCTTGTGGCGTTCTTTGCGGCGCTTGTGATGCTCTACCTCGCGCGTTACCAGCCCGATATCTTCAAGACGACGCGGCTTCTTGCGATGCTTGCGCTTGTCGTAGTGATTGCGACAGCGGGGATGAAGCTCGGAAGCGGCGTCATGGCGCTCAAGATGACGAGCATGCACCTGCCGTACATGGATATGATGTTCATCTACGTCGGGCTGATGTTCATCACGACCGCCGGGATGGTGCTTGCGTCGCTTCTTAACCCACAGGTCGCGGTGCTGATCGTCGCGATGCTCTCGCTCGTCTGCGGGCTTGTGACTGGAAACGAGCTTCGCTACACGACCGACGCGCTTGTCTCGGGGCTTGTCGCGATCTACGCGGTGGCGAACATCCGTGGACGCGCCGACCTGCTCCGCGCGCTTGGGACTATCGGGCTCACCAACATCGCGGTGGTCTGGCTGCTCGGAGGGATCCTCGGCGACGCGACGATGGATATGGCGTGGGCCTCTGTGTGGTCGGTATTCTTCGGCGCGCTTCCGGCGACGATGCTCTTCTGGATCGCCACGATGCCGCTTGAAAAGCTTTTCCGGGTGACGACTCACATATCGCTCCTTGAGCTGGCCGACACGAACAAGCCGATACTGCGAAGGCTCGTCGTGGAAGCTCCGGGCACGTATACGCACAGCATGGCCGTTGGGCATCTTGCTGAAGCGGCCGCTGAGGCGATAGGCGCCGACTCACTTTTTGCGCGGGTCGCGAGCTACTATCACGACATCGGCAAGATCCGTCGACCGCACTTTTTCGTGGAAAACCAGATGATGGAAAACGCGCACGACAAGCTCAACCCGACGCTTTCCGCGCTTGTTATCACCTCTCACATCAACGACGGCCTGGAGGTCGCGCGCGAGTATAAGCTCCCGGAGAGCATCCAGGAGATCATCGTGCAGCACCACGGGACCTCGGTCGTTCGGTATTTCTACAACCAGCTTTCTGAGCAGGTGGAACCATCGGCTGCGCTTGAGCAGCAGTTCAGGTATGACGGACCGAAGCCTCAGAGCAAAGAGTCGGCGATCGTGATGCTCGCGGACTCGGTCGAGGCGGCCTCCAGGAGCATAGCCAAGCCGTCGCTTCAGGCGCTTGAGTATATGGTGCAGAAGATAATCGGGGAGAGGCTTCAGGACGGGCAGCTTTCGGACTCAGATCTCACATTCAGAGACATAGGAATTATCAGTCAGGTCTTTATCCGGACGCTTACAGGGGTCCTGCACTCCAGGATCGAATATGAAGCGACCGCAGGCGAGAACGGAAAGAGCGCGACCAATGGAAATTCTGATCAGCAACAGGCAGCAGAAGCCAGTGAACCTGTCCCGGCTGAAGTCGACAGCGGAGAAGCTGCTGCAAGCTGAAGGCTGCTCGGACTCGACCGAAGTGAGCGTAGTTTTGGTCGACGACCCGGGGATCACCGAGCTTAACCGAGAGTATAAGGGCAAGGACAACCCGACCGACGTGTTGTCGTTCTACCAGTACGACGACCCCGCGGTGCACCCCGACGTGCTCGGGGATGTGGTGATATCGGTCGACACCGCGATAGCGCAGGCCGAAGAACGGGCAAAGCCGGTCGACGATGAGCTGGACCTGCTCCTCTGTCACGGCATACTGCACCTGCTCGGGTTTACCGATGATACAACTGAAAACGCTAACATAATGCAAGAAAGGGCCGCGGCTGTGATCGGCGAGCAGGCGGCGAGGTAAAAGCAGCTATTAACGATATACGACTCGATCGTTCGGGAGATTGCTCCCGAACGCAAAGAACAACGAGGACTTAAGTCCGGACAATCGACAATAGTCGATTCATCGGGAGTTAACTCCCTCATTCTTCTTTGCGTGCGCGATAAATATCGCGCTCGATCCCGTCCCCAAGCTGGCAGCTAACCCAAACAATTATGCGACTTAAGAACCCGCTCAACGGATTTAAATACGCGATGGAAGGTGTGGCGCACGTCTTTCGGACCCAGCGGCACATGAGGTTCCACTTCCTGCTGCTGGTGCTGGTGCTGCTCGTCAGCCTTGTGTCACAGCGCAACCGCGTCGAGGTGATGGTGCTTCTTTTTACCGTCACGCTTGTGCTTATGGCCGAGATGTTCAACACGGCGATTGAGGCGACGGTCGATCTCGTCACCCAGACGTATCACCCACTTGCCAAGTTCGCAAAGGACATCGCGGCGGGTGCGGTGCTTGTTACGGTCGTTAACGCGATCATCGTCGGGTTCCTGCTCTTCTTCGGGGGAAGCGAGTGGCCGGATATCACGCTGCCACTTGGGACTCTTGAACCACGATGGCAGACGGTTTTCACAGTCGCAGCAGTGCTCCTTGGCGTGCTTGTCATCATGTGGAAAGTCGGTGGTCGGAAGGGAAAACTATGGAAGGGTGGAGTGTGCAGCGCTCACACCGCTATCGGCTTTTTCGCTGCGATGTCGATACTATTTTTGTCCAAAAGCCTTGCGACTGCGATCATCGCCTTTATGATGGCGCTTTTGATCGGCCAGAGCCGCGTTGAGGCTAAGATTCATACCTTGAAAGAGGTCATCACCGGCGCCGTGCTGGCAATTGCGGTGTCGTTTGCTGTATACTACCTTATCTCGCCGGGGAAATGACCGGCGTTGCTTCCAAAGGAGCGAAATCTTGGACGGCGATCCAGCCCATAATATCGGATCCACACTGATTCTTGTTGGAGTATTGATAGCACTAAACGCGTTCTTTGCGCTTGCGGAGACTGCGTTGATATCCGTGCGACGCACGCGGATAAAGCAGCTTGTCGAAGAGGGAAACAAGGCTGCGCATGTCGTGCAGAAACTGCTTGTGAACCCGACGCGGTTTATGGCAACGGCTCAGATCGGGGTCACGCTTGTAGGGTTCCTTGCGTCGGCTATTGGAGCAGTAACGCTCGCTGAGCCTCTTGCATTAGTGTTGCAGCGCGTCGACTGGCGGCTGATTTCAGACAACTCGCTTGGGCTGTCGGTGTTCATCGTCACATCCATCGTGGGGTTTGTCACGCTGGTGATCGGCGAAGTCGCGCCGAAGAGCCTCGCGCTTCAGAACTCGGAGAAGATTTCACTCTTCTGCGGCGGGATCATCAACTTCATTTCCATCATCATGCTCCCCGTGGTCAAGACTGTCACCGTGACAAGCGACCTGATCGTGCGCCCGTTTGGCGGGCATGTTCGCTATACGACCCCAATCCTCACAGAAGAAGAGCTGAAGATGCTCGTCCAGGCCGGTGAGGAGGAAGGGGTGCTCGAAGAAGAAGAGAAGGCGATGATCCACTCCATCTTCGAGTTCACCGACACGATCGCCCGCCAGGTGATGGTGCCCCGAATCGATATGAAGTGCATTGAAGTTACGTCGAGCCTTGAGGAGCTGCTTGAAGTCGTTATGCGCTACGGCCACTCACGCATCCCCGTCTACGATGAGAACGTCGACAGTATCCTGGGCATCGTCCACGCAAAAGATCTTCTGCCCGTGCTTGCAAGCGAGCTAAAGGACTTCGACGTGCGGCAGGTGATGCGCTCGGCCTACTTCATCCCCGAGACCAAGAAGGTCGACGAACTTTTGGCCGAGTTCAAGCGCAGCAAGATCCAGATGGCGATCGTCCGCGACGAGTACGGCGGCACGGCAGGTGTCGTCACCCTTGAGGACCTATTGGAAGAGATCGTAGGCGACATCATGGACGAGTACGATATAGAAGAGCGAATGATCGAGATCATCGACCCCGACCACGCCATCGTAAGCGCCCGAATAGACGTCGACGACCTGAACGAGCAGATGAACATAGAAATCCCCGAAAGTGAAGACTACGAGACCGTCGGCGGCTTCGTCTTCGGCATCCTCGGCCACCAGCCCGAGGAAGGCGAGACAGTAGAGCACGACGACGTCACCTTCACAATCAAAACGCTCGTAGGCGGCCGGCTCCACAAGATAGCAGTCGAGCGCCACCCCAAACCCGAGCACGATGAAGAGCCCGAGCATAGGAATGGGAACGGGAAGAATCGGGAGTAGCTGATGCCAAACAAAATGAGGCTGACACGAACAGGGGAGCCATAGTTCGACCACTCTTGACATGCTTCGGTGTAGGTTTTCATCCCGAAGCCCCATGACCGGCGACAGTGGCCGCTATCGGCAGATAATAGACCCGTCATCCGAAGCTGTCGCACCGTGTCGCGTCTGTCGCGATTCAAGAACGCAAATAGTGCCGACCGCCGTATTTTCGCTGCCTGGTTTTCCCAGCCTCGCGCCAAGCTATGTGGGGCAAGCGCGAAAACCGTGGACAGGCTACGGAGATCATCTTCGGGCTTGGGCAAAGCTTCGGGGAGATTGGCTTGTGTCGAGGGTTTGGGTGGAGCGCACGTTTCGAGAGCCTCAACGTGATTGGTTTTGGATTGATCAAATATGGGAGATAGTGGTCACTCATCCTTCGTGCTTCGAGAGCCTCAGCATTAGAGTAGGATGGCGGTTACACATGTCAGAGTTAGGTACAGTCTCTCATAACTTTACCCAAACCAACCCCTCACCCTGAGGCTCTCGAAGGGTGCGATACACAGATCAAAGGGCGTACTACAGCCACCGGAAGCTATACCACCCCATCACCTAACAACAATCAGAAAGACGCGCGTCTCCGCGATTAAGGACGAAAAGAGAGGAATATGTAATACTGTCCAGACGAACTCGACAAGGTTTAGCAATCCCTCTTCGTGAGTATAAACGCATCGTTTATTCACCCACAGGAGACTCAAGGATGAAGCTATTCAGCGTCCCCGCGGACTTTCGCACCGAGACTATCGACCGCTATGCGGAGTTGAACAAGAGATACACAGACTCGTCCGTCGTCGTGGAAACCTACGGCAACGCGACTGTCGGGCTCCCGGCTTACTCGGGAAGGCCTCCGAGGTCTATCCCACCTATGAACATCGAGCGGCTCAGGGAGTATATCTCCTACTGCCGCGACAGAGGGATCGATTTTAACTATACATTCAACGCAAGCTGCCTCGGCAACTCCGAGTTCACCGAGCGCGGGCTCGGGGAGATAAACGAGCTGCTCGGGACACTCTGGGGGGTCGGCGTGCGACACCTCACGATCAGCCTGCCGCAGATGATGACCATCGCGCAGAACTCAGGATTGGGGTTCACTATCAAAGTTTCGACGATCTGCCAGATCAACTCAGCCTACAAAGCCGAGTACTTCAAGCGCCTCGGCGTGGACCGAATCGTGATAGACGAGGACATCACCCGAGACTTCAGGCGCATCAGGCAGATCACGGAAGCCTTTGGTGAGGGGGTCGAGATGATCGCAAACAGCATGTGCGTGCGCGACTGCCCACTGAAGATGTTCCACTACAACAGGGAATCGCACGCCTCGTCGGTCAAAGAGGACCTGCCGAACTTCTTTGGTCAGCGCTGCGCTATGCAGAAGTCCGACCACTGGGCGAACCCCCTCAGGATCAACTGGACTCGTCCCGAGGACCTCGGCTACTACGAAGCCTGCGGCGTGCATCGGTTCAAACTCCAGGGCAGGCAGGGGATAAGCTGGCGCGACCCCGCCCGCACACTCGAAGCATACATGACAGGGCATTTTGACGGCGACCTGTGGCAATTGCTTTCCATGTTCGACTCGCGAACTGAGGACCCATACCAGCCGGTGATCGACAACCGAGCGCTCGACGGTTTCCTTGAGCCGTTCTTCTACAACCCAAACCACTGCACCAGCGACTGCGAGAGGTGCGGGCACTGCGAGGCCTACGCCGAGGGTGCAATCGGCAAGGAGAAGTCAAAAGAGATGCTGGAACGCGTACGTGGGTACTACGAGGCCCGCGACCCGTTCAAAACCATGCAGACAAAATCAGACGACTAGCCTGCATTATTCACGAGGAGCGTGAATAATGCTTTGCTAGCGAGAGCTTTATTCGCTTCACGAATAAAGCGGGCTAGGGAGACGGGGGAATGAGAGTTTTCAGCGTTCCGGCGGATTTCAAGAACGAGACTATCGACGCGTACGTCGAGCTAAACCATAAACACAGCGACGCGGTGGTCGGCGAGACTTACGGGTGCGTGTCGATCGACTCGACGTTCAGCTCAGGGCGCAACGCAAGGTCGATTCCAGGAGTCGGCCTTAAAGGGCTCGGGGAATATATCGCCTGCTGCGCGGAGAGAGGGATCGACTTCAACTACACCTTCAACGCAAGCTGCCTCGGCAACATCGAGTTCACCAGAGAAGGGCTCGCGCGGATCAACCGGCAACTTGCGACGCTCTGGAGCATCGGTGTGCGGCATTTGACGATCAGTCTCCCGCAGATGATGGCGATCGTGCGGGAATCGGGGTTAGGTTTCACTATCAAAGTTTCTACGATCTGCCAGATCAACTCAGCCTACAAAGCCGAATACTTCAAGCGCCTCGGCGTGGAACGAATCGTGATAGACGAGGACATCACCCGAGACTTCAGGCGCATCAGACAGATATGTGAAGCCTTTGGCGACGGGGTCGAGATGATCGCAAACAGCGCATGTGATATGAACTGCCCGATAAAGATGTTCCACTACAACCACGAGTCGCACTACTCGTTTGGGGAGCAGGACATCAGGTTCTTCTTCACTGCGAGATGCAGGGGGCAGAAAGCCTCGGAATGGGACCACATTCTCAAGCTCAACTGGACGCGCCCAGAGGACCAGGATCTCTACCAAAACGCAGGAGTGAGCAGATTTAAGCTCCAGGGAAGGCAGGCAGTGGCTTTCGGCGACCCCGTGCGAACGGTCGACGCCTATATGAGCCGCAGCTTCGACGGCAACCTCTACGACCTGCTCGAACTGTTCGACCAGCGCAGATTGGCCGACACATTCAGGCCATTTATGGACAATCACAAGCTCGACGGCTTTCTTACGCCGTTCTATGAAGACCCCAATCACTGCCTGGGCGACTGCAAGTCCTGCGGCTACTGTCACGCATTCGCAGAGACCTGCATGGATCGACAGAAAGCAGAGGATATGGTAGGAGGTGTCCTGACCGATCTCAAGCACTCTGAACCGTTCGGGGCCTACCGGGACAAGACCAGAGTGAAGCGATTCGCTGAGAGGTTCGCGAGAAAGACGGTCGAAGCGGTAACGAAAAAAGCCTGATTTTGTCTTTGCGTTCTGGCGGGTATAAAACTACTGGACGGTCGGCGAAATCGCTGACGTTGAAGTCATGAGGTGACTCAGATGGATATGGATGTCGCTCGCGGTGACCCCGCCCGGGGGTGGAAGCTTAACTGGTGGGGCTTGGTGCTTAGAGGTATTGTTGCTGTATTGTTCGGGCTGATGGCGATCTTCTGGCCAGGTATCAGTCTGATTATCCTGCTCACACTCTTTGGAGTGTACGCTCTGGCCGACGGTGTTCTGGCGATCATCACAGCGTTTGCCACGACCGAAGGCAGGCAGCACTGGCTGTGGCTGCTATTGATCGGGCTTGCCGGAATCGCGGCTGGAATCATTGCGTTTAGCATGCCCGGCACTACTACACTTGCCCTCCTCACGGTTATCGCCGTTTGGGCGATCGTGGTCGGGATTCTTCACGTGATCAGCGCGTTCTCGATGCCAAGCGAAGCGGGTCCGAAGTGGCTTTGGGGGATCAGCGGAGTGATCAGCGTGATCTTTGGGATCATGCTCCTCTCCTACCCCGCCGCCGGGGTGCTCGCGCTTGTTTGGCTGATAGGTTTCTATGCAATGGTCTTCGGCTTCTCGATGATCGTGCTCGGCTTCGAGCTGCGCGGAGTTACGACACAGTTCAGAGGGGCGCTGCAGCATTAGACTGTCTCTAGCGGGGAGGCGATAGGGGGATCGCCTCTCCCAAAATAAGCCTACATGCCGTAGCCAGACTCCCAAGTTTCGAAGCGAATACGGCGCGCGCCCCAGTAGATTTTGGTGTAGTATGGGTCGTCTACGTCGGTGATGCCGACGCCTGCGCCGCCGCTGGAGTGGATGAACCGCCCGTCGCCCATCGCAAGGCCTACGTGGGTGATCTTTGAGGTGTCCTTGCCGCTTGCAAAGAACATCATGTCGCCCGATCGAAAGTCTTCGCGTTCCACGGGGAATACGCGCTCGTCTTCGGCCTGCATCCAGGCGTCGCGGGGAAGGGTGACGTTTCTGATATGATAGACAAGCTGCACGAACCCAGAGCAGTCGATGCCAAATGGCGTCGTCCCACCCCAAAGATACGGCACGCCGATGAATAACCTAGCCGTAGCGATGAGCTTTTCACCCGAAGGCGGGAATATGACGATGGAGGCTGTGCGGTCGACCAGGCGAACGTCGCTGTCTGGGATATAACCCTCGCGGCCATCGGGGAGAGCAACCCGCACCCAGCCAAGCGAGGTTTTGGTCACCTCAAGCTCAGTCGAGACTACAGCCTTGGTGATGATCTCAGAGGCGGTGTCGTCAGCCGGGTAGATGTCAGAAAAGAGTGGCTTGACGACCGCTACAGCGCGCCCGCTCGCGTAAGGGGTGGTGTAAGTGCGCGAGATGACGTGTCGCGCGTCGGCCCAGCCGCGATAGCCGTCCCAGGTGCGCACGTGGAAGAAATCGCCCTCGCCGCCTTCGATCCACGCAGGCTGACCTAAAATCCCCTGGGTGACGACCTCCGACTTGGAGCTCGGCTCGGCAAACAGAGCCGCCACGTTCTTGGAAACGACCGCCAGCCGTCCCGTCTGATTATCTAACCTCATCCTGACCAATCCTTACAAGTTTTTCACTCAACCACAATGCCTTCTCATACGCAGTGGCTAGAAATTCCTCCGCGCCGGGCCTCCCGGTCTTGCGCCGAGAAAACGCCTCAAGGCAGATAGAGCCCGTATAGTCTACGGGAAAAGAAGCGGCGACTGTCTCCCAGTCGATTACACCCTCCCCTGGGAGCCAGTGGTGGTCGACGCTTCCGTCGTTATCGGAGAAGTGCGTCGCGACAAGCCTCGCGCCGAACTCACGAAGCGGGAGCGTCATCTCCGGGCTGTGTAGTCGGTCGTGAGAAGAGTCGTAGCAAAAGCCGAGACTCGGCGAGTCGATCTCTGAGAAGACAAGGCGCAGGTGCTCGATACTTCGAGTGTTCTCGACGGCAACGACTACCCCGCGCTCCTCGGCAGCCTCGATAATTCGTGTCACGCTCTCTATCCCGAAGCTGTTCGGTGGAGAGGGGCGGCCTTTGGTGACATGGATCACCATCGCCGGTATCGCAAAGCGCGCGCAGTCGTCGAGCCACTCCGTGTACTGCCCGATGATCGCTTCACGAACTGACTTGTCTTCGCTCCAGAGGTCGTTGCAGGTGTCGAACGGGACGTGCACGTTTTCGAGGAAAAGCCCGGCCCCCTGCACGACCTCGGGGATCATCGCCCGCCTGCCCGTGCGGAAGAGCTCGTCCTCCGGCCCCCACCATGCCATAGCCGTGTCGAAGCCCGCCGCGCGGACGAGCCGGGCACGGTCTGCGAGCGGCATCCTGTAGCCGAAGGACAGAAACATGCCAAGGAGCGGGTCGCGACTCTCCGCCGCGCCCGCTCCGATGTTTTCGATGTTACCAGGTTCAGTCGGCCTATTTGCGCTTGTCGTACCACGCCTCCGAGAACCGTTTGTATTCTTTCTGGTCTTTCAGCTTGCGCCACCAGGACTCGTGCGCCGTATACCACTCGACGGTCTCTTTCAAGCCTTCCTCGAACTCAGGCCCGGTCGTCCAGCCCAAACTTCGAAGCTTGGTAGTGTCGATGCAGTATCGGCGGTCGTGTCCGGGACGATCAGCCACGTGCTTGATCAGGTTGTCACCTTTGCCCGTGTATTTCAGAATAAGCTCGGTCACCTGCTTGTTGGTGCGCTCGTTGCCGCCGCCGACGTTGTAGGCCTCGCCGGGCTCGCCCTTGTGAAGGACGAGGTCGACGCCGGAGCAGTGATCCAAGACGTGCAGCCAGTCGCGGACCTGCGAGCCGTCACCATACATCGGAAGCTGTTTGTCATCGATCGCGTTCGATATGAATAGCGGGATCAGCTTCTCTGGGTGCTGATACGGCCCGTAGGTGTTCGACCCGCGGGTGATCATCACCGGAAGTCCGTAGGTGACGAAGTAGCTTCGGGCGAGTAGTTCGCCGCCGGCCTTGCTTGCCGAGTACGGACTGTTCGGGAGGATCGGCGCGGTCTCTGGGGAACAGCCGATGGGAACGTCGCCGTAAACCTCGTCGGTCGAGATGTGGACAAACCGCTCGACGCCACGCTTCTTCGCGGCCTCAAGGAGGACATGCGTGCCGAGAACGTCGGTCGTGATGAACGAGTCGGGCTCAAGAATGGAGCGGTCGACAAATGACTCAGCCGCGAAGTTGACGACGGCGTCTACCTCTGCCATTGCCAAAGCGACGGCCTCGGGGTCGCGGATGTCGCCTTCGATGAACTTCATACGCGGGCCCATGCAGTCGGCGAGGTTTTCCATATTCCCCGCATACGTCATAGCGTCAAGCACCACGATCTCATAGTCGGGATACTTACTCAGGGCCATCCTGACGTAGTTGCTTCCAATAAACCCGGCTCCGCCGGTGACAAGTATTTTTCGCATGAACCACTCCGTGGGAGCTGTTAGCAATTAGCTAATAGCTAAAATGTCGCTACGTAAACTCTATATCCCAATTAAAGGGTATGTTCGGGTCGTCGTAGGGCGCTCGGTACTCGTCGGGCTCGGCTCGGTTGTAGGCCCGGGTCGGGAAGTTGACGAGATAGCTCGGCTCGACGCCGACCGTCTTATACCCGTGATAGACCCCGACCGGGATCTTGAGAAGCACGGGGTTGTTGTCGCCCATGCAGACCACCTGGGATTCACCCTTGGTGGGAGAGTTCTCGCGGGCGTCGTACAAGCCGACTTTGATCATACCCTTGATGCACACCCAAATGTCGATCTGCAGCTTGTGATAGTGCCAGGCGCGGATCACTTCGGGATAGTTCATCGAAACGTAGGTCTGACCAAAATGGTCGAAAACGTCGTCGTCCTCCCGGAGCATCTCCATCAGGTAGCCGCGCTCGTCCGCGTGGCGCTTCAACTGCTTTACTACTACACCGTCGATCATATAACCCTCACATCACTGTTGTCCCCGAGCATAAGCCTATAAGCCCGAGGCCGTCCGTCGTCTTTGGCGACCATCACGTTCTTGCCGATCAGACTGTCCTCGATCCTCGCGCCGATGTCGCGCACGCAGCTGTCCTCAAGGATAATGCTGTGCTCGACCTCGCTCCCGATGATCTTGCAGCGGTTGTAGACTGCGGTAAACGGCCCGATATAGGCGTTTGATATCTCGCAGCCCGTGCCGATGATCGCAGGGCCCCTTATCACGCTGTTGGTGACCTTCGCGCCCTCTTCAATTACTACTCTTCCATAAATCGCGGAAGAATCGTCGACCTCGCCGTCGATTCTGGCCTCGATCGTCTCAAGGACAAGGCGATTGGCTTCGAGCATATCCTCAAGCTTGCCCGTGTCCTTCCACCAGCCCGTAATCTTGTGCCAGCGGACGTTGTAGCCATGCTCGATCAAATACTGGATCGCATCGGTGATCTCAAGCTCGCCACGCGCCGAGGGCTTGATCGAGTTGACTGCCGTAAAGATGTTCTTGTCGAAGAGATATACACCGACGAGAGCAAGGTCGCTCTTGGGCTCCTTGGGTTTCTCAACCAGCCGCAGCACCTGTTCCCCGTCAAGCTCGGCCACGCCGAAGTCCTGGGGGTTTTTGACCTGCGCGAGCATGATGTGGGCGTTTGCGCCGTCCTCGACGAACCGCTTGACGACCCCTGCGACTCCTTCGCGTATGAGGTTGTCTCCAAGGAACATCACGAACTTATCATCCCCGATAAACGGCTCAGCGATCTTGACCGCGTGTGCAAGACCCTTCGGCGCGTCCTGAGGGATGTAGGTAATTTTCACCCCCCAGCGATCGCCGTTCCCGCAGGCTGCCATAACCTCTTCGGCGGTATGCCCGACGATGATCCCGATGTCGGTAATCCCCGCATCGCGAATCGCCTCGATAGCATAGAAGAGAATAGGCTTGTTCGCCACAGGAACGAGCTGCTTTGCGCTGGTATGGGTGATCGGGCGCAGCCGGGTGGCGCGTCCTCCGCTTAAGACAAGTGCCTTCATTGGCTCCTCCAAGGCACAGCATAAAAACTCAGGTGTGCCGGTGTCACAGATGTGAAACTACTGCTATTATGCCATGAAGATGAGGTTGCGGCAACAACAAAACTGGTAGTTGGGCCGGGAAAGTGTATTTCCGCTACTATCAGCGGGAGCGACGAATCAGTATTCTACAAAGCAGTGCCGATATCCTTGGTTGTCCGGGCGGACGGACTCCGCGGAACAAGGTCGGGGGACAGATTCCCTCGACCAACAGAGAGGTAGATGCAATCAGTTGCGCGACGCTGGCTCTTCGAGGCGCTCACGTGAGGCGGCGACGAGGTTTCTGTCGGAGACGACTATCCCCTCGGCTAGCGGAGGGAGCGGCTTGGTGCAGCTGTTGTAATCGCTTGTGAGCATAGAGATCGGTGTCTGAAGGAATATCTTCAGGTCGAAGAGAAGCGACCTGTTTCGGGCGTAAAACAGGTCCATGCCTACCCGCTCGTCGTAACCGGTGGACATGCGACGGTTCACCTGCCAGTGGCCGGTGATCCCTGGGCGCACGGAGTATACCTCCTCGCGGCTCTGGCCGTAGAGCAGGCTTTCCAGTAACGGCACGGGGCGGGGGCCGACCATGCTCATATCACCCAAGATGACGTTCAGCAGCTGAGGGAGTTCATCGATATTCAAAAGTCGCAAAAGACAACCGATGCGGGTGACGCGGGGGTCCGAATACTCACCGCACACGCCGTAACTGCCATCGCTCGACTGCTCGCGTTTGATGTCGGTTTCCATGCGGTGGGCGTCAGGAACCATAGTACGCAGCTTAAAGAGCGTGAACGCGACTCCGTTCCGCCCTAGCCTCTGCTGTCTAAACAAGACAGGCCCACCATCTTTTTTTATCAGGATTGCCGCCAAAACCAACAACGGCGTAGTCACGACCAACGACAGGGCAGCCCCCACAACGTCAAGCCACCGCTTCAGAAGATCGTACCGTTCCCGTTCCTTCATTGCTAGTCTCCTCCGGTGAACTATCAATTAGCCCGCTTTATTCGCTTCACGAATAAAGCTTTCACTAACAGAGCATTATTCACGCCACTCGTGAATAATGCGGGTTAGTGAACGATGCCACTTTACCGCAGGGTACCCGCGCCTATTCACTTTACGCGTCAACACCCTCAAGACCTGCTTGATGTGTAAGATGCGAACCGACTCTATGGCGGTCCGCTTACATCATGACAAGGTAAGCGTCTGCTAGGTATTATCCTCTAATTGATTTGACCAAACATAATCCGTAAGCCTATTACAGGCTTCGATGCTCATCTATTGCGCGCTCGACGAAGCACTTCATCTCGCGCCTGAACACATCGGCGCCGAATCGCTCGCTCGTGCGTTTGATCGCCTCCGGGTTCCAGGAAAGCGACTCACAGCGACCAACGGCCTCGACAAGGCTCTCGACGGTCGGCTCGTGGAAAAGCACGCCATTTTCACCGTCGGTGATGATCTCAGCTGACCCCCCCACCCCGTAAGCGACGACGGGACGGCCCGCGGCGATGCCTTCAACGGTCGTGATGCCGAAATCCTCCTCGGCTGCAATGACTGAACCCCGAGCGCGGGAGAGATATTGAGCTACTCCAGCGTCCGGGACGTGGCCCAGAAACTCTATGTTCTTGCCAGCAAGCTTCTTTAGCTCAGACTCCTGCTCGCCGCTTCCGATCACAAGGAGCCTGATGCCGAGCCTGTTGAACGCCTTGATCACCATATCGACCCGCTTGTATGGCGCAAAACGCGAAAGAACAACGTAGTAGTCGTCGACCTTGCTTGACACCGTAAACCGATCGATGTCGACCGGCGGGTAGATCACCTCGGCGGGCTTGCCATAGTACTTGCGTATTCGCCTCGCGACGTGTGCAGAGTTGGCGACGAAACGGTCGACACGGAAGCTTGTACCGAGGTCCCAGAGTCGCACGTAGTTTGACATCATCGCCCACGCGCCACGAACCAGCCTGCCCTGATACTTGGTGTAGGCGTGCTGCATGTCCCAGGCGTAGCGCATCGGTGAGTGACAGTAGCAGACGTGGCAGGCCGAGGGACGCGTGATGACGGCTTTGGCCGCACAGTGGCTGCTTGAGATCACAAGGTCGTAGCCCGTCAGGTCGAACTGCTCGAAGGCGAGCATGTAAAGCGGCAAAAACTTCTGGTGGTGTTTCGCGACGAGCGGCAGCTTCTGCAAAAACGAAGTATGAATATCGACTCCGGGCAGGTGAGCGTTTGTGAGAGCTGAGTCGGAAATCGCCGTGTAAACCGGAGCCTCAGGGAAGATGTCATGCACCGCAAAAAGAACCTTTTCGGACCCGGCAAGCACGTTCAATCGCTCGTGCACGAGTGCGGTTTTCATCTCCATAACCTCCGTGTCAGTTGTAAGGCGGCAGGCAGGCCACCTAGAGCTACTTAGCCAGGCCGCCTCACTATTCCTTCCCAAGCGCCTCATTGTAGATTGCCGATGTCTGCATAGCCGAGTGCTTCCAGTCAAACTCAGCTGCCCGGCCTACCCCACGTTCATGAAGCGATAGGGCAAACTCGGAGTCGGTTAGCACGGAGATGAGCTTTGCTGCGAGGGCGTCGTGGTCATCGGGGTCAAACAGAAGCGCTCCGTCGCCGACAACCTCGGGGAGCGACGACGTAGCCGACACTATCGTCGGCGCGCCACAGGCCATCGCCTCAAGCGGCGGAAGACCGAAGCCCTCGTAGAGCGAGGGAAAGACGAACGCGTCCGCGAGCGCGTAGATCAGCGGAAGTGACTGGTCGGGTATATCGTGGAAAGCGATGCGGTCACCGATACCGGACTGCTCGATCGCGGAAAGAGTCGCCTCGGAGCCTTTGCCCGAAGGCGTGCTCATGACAAGAGTGTGAGGCGTCTCACGGGCGACACGGGCAAAAGCTGTGACAAGCGCCGGAACGTTTTTGTGCGGACGGTGGTTCCCGACATACAGGACGTAGCGCTTCGGCAGGCCTAGCTCGGCCCTTGCGCGGTCGTGATCCAGACCCGAGGCCAGCGGCATGAAACGCCCATCGACGCCGTTGTAGACGACTCTGAGCTTACTTGCGTCTATACTGGGAAAGAAGCGGCGGATGTCGGCGAGGGTGCAGGCCGAGGGGCAGATCACCGCGCTCGCACGATTCATCACCCGCGCCATCAGGGCACGGTAAGCAACGCGCTCGATGGGCGGCAGGATATTGGGAAAGTGCGAGTAGATCGTGTCGTGAATCGTCACTACAAAGGGCGTTTTCGCGCTCCAAGGGGCCGAATAGAACTGGAAGTGGGCGATGTCTGCGCCGGTTCGGGCGATGATCCCCGGAAGCACGGTGTGGGTCTTCAGGGAAAAGTGGCCGAACGGAACGGGCTCGCAGGTGACGCAGGGAATCTGCGGGTTACCGCCGAACACTGATACTTGCCACTCACCGATCTCTACAAGCGCCCGCGCGAGGCTTTCGGCGACCCTGCCGATGCCGGTCGGGCGCGCACAGAGCATTCGGGTGTCCATTGCAACTTTCACTCTTCAGCCTCCTCTACCACAGCACGAGCTTCGCCTGCGCTGTAGTAGCCGTAGCACATAACTGGAAGCAGTGACACGACAAACGGAGCATAAAACAGCAGATTGTTGAAGAAACTCAGCACAAAACTCGCGAGAAGATAACTGGCGACTGCGGCATATAAGTAAGGCTCACGCTCGACCAAGCCGCCGAGTGAGCGCGACGTCCAGATAATCACAAGCAGGATCACCACAACGGAAAGTGGCAGCCCCATGCTGATGAACAAGTTCATTATTGACTGGTCAAAGGCTCCTGCAACGTGTATTTGCTCTTTTTCGGTATGGTAAAAAATATAGTTGTAGCCTACTCCCGTCCAGCAGTTTGTCCCAAGATCGAGGAAGGCGACGCCTGAATCCAGGCTGTTGAGACGGTGTAAAGCAGATGCATCTGTCGGAGTGGAAGTAACCCTGCCTATAAGCCGCTCAACTACATCCGGAACAGCGATAGCACTAATCCCAAAGAGCACAACCAGAGCCATCGCAAGAACTGCAAGGCGGGCCTGAATCACATCGATTTTGCCCCACCTGCGGGCTATCAGATACGTGGGAATGAAGCAGCCTACCATCGCAATACCAAGAAGACTGGTCCTGGAGTATGTCAGAACCTCGGCAATAAGCAGGATCGCGAGCGACAAGTAGCACTTCTTGCCCTTGCCCGTAAGTGCTGCTGCAATAAGAATGGAAATTGGCAAAAGCAGAATGTTGCCAAAGAGATTAGGGTCCAGGTGAGGACCGATAAGCCGTCGTATGTGCGGGTCTCCCTTGAATGTGATGCCGTAGCGCGCAAGAGCAAGCCACAACACCTCAGACGAGGGGAAGGCGATGTATATGACAACGGCAATCGCAACCTGAACAACAGCTATGCGGGTATAGAGCCTGCCGATGCCGTCTCCATCCGACCACTTCCAAAACAGCCATCCAATGCACGCGCCGCAGATGACCATGCACAATATTCTAAGCGCATACATCAGGGCGCTAATGTGCACCATAATTCCAACATCGTTGTTTAGGATGCTGCCCATAACCCACGATGCGATAAAAAGCGCACAAATGGCCAAGAGATATCTAGGTATCGGCACGCGGCATATAAAGAGCACCGCAACAGCCGAGGCGTACAAGAGCACCTCAGTTATAGGCAGTCCCCCGAACATAGAAATGCTGCCAAATCTTGGAAGATTGCCGAGCACCGAGTACACGACAAATATCCAGAATATCTGCCTGTATATCAGCGGCATACGCGCTTTTCGGAGAACTGTGTTTAATTCAACCATATCTTCTATGTGAACTTTGGCTAATGTTTGTCCCGGACGCGGCCAGCGCTCAGCATTGCACTCAGGACTATCCCGAGCCGGTCCCACTGCTTGCGGCGAATTCGGTTGACGGCGGTCCAGACAAGTCCCCAATAGACCGTCGGCAGGGCGTAAGGCCAGTGTTTTCGGGTTACCTTGACCCGGTTTTCGATCATATACCTGTCAGACGAGAGGCTTTTCTTCCAAATAGAGTGGTTTCCTGCCCCAGTTGCGCCGCCTTCCTTGTGGTAGACTCGGCTCTCGGGCGACCAGGCAAGCCGGAAGCGTCCGCGCGCGCGGGCGACCCAGTCGATCTCTTCGTAGTAGAGAAAATATTCTTCAGAGAGCAGGCCGACTTCCTGCAGGAACGCACGGGAAACAAACATGCACGCGCCGACTACATAGCTTATTCGCCGTTCGACCTTGGCCGGGTCGACTCGCTCACAAGCCTTCTTGAAGGCCCCGATGTGGCGAGTTGTGCCAAGCCACTTGTTGTAGATTGCGCCCGCCCGGGCCTGCACCACCTCTGGCTGATGATAGTATAGCAGAGTAGCGCCACAGATGCCTACAGCCGAGTCGTGCTCAGTGCGCTCAAGAAGGCGGGAAAGCGCATCGGGGGAGACCACGGTGTCGTTGTTAAGTATCCAGAAGAAGTCGAAGTCTCCTCGGGAAAGCGCGTAGCGGAGGCCCACATTGTTCCCTCCGGCGTAGCCGAGGTTCTCGTCGTTTCGGATAACAACGAGCTTCGCTTCCCATGAATGGTCCCCACCCTGCTCAGCCAGACTTCGGTCATAAACAACACAGGGGATCGGCTTTGTGACAGGGGGGCTCGAAAGCGACTTCAGGGGGTTCTCCTCATCGGCTTCCAGGCAATAGTGGCCCACGGCCCATTCCCTGATACGCTCGACCGAGCCGTCGTCGGAGCCGTTGTCGCAGACGACCACGCGAAAGTCGGTGTAGTCGCTTCTAAAGAGGCTTTCCAGGCACTCGATGGTGTCGCGCCAGCCGTTCCAGTTAAGAACTATTACGCAAACTCGGCTCAAATCAGCCGCTCCAGAGACTCAGCAACAACCCTGCCGCGCACGTCCCAGGTGTTCTCCTGAAGGAATTGCTCGCGCTCGACGGGGCCGTACTTGGGCCGAAAACCCGAGGCTTTCAGCTCGTTTATTGCGCTTGCAAGTCCACTTTGGTCCGAGTAGAAGCTCACAAACGGTGAGAAACGCACTACTTCGTCGTAGAGCACGGAGATTATCGGCTTGTTAAAATTGATATACTCGTAGAGCTTCACGGGGTCGACCGAAAGTACGACGTCGTTTACCTTAAACGGCATGATAAGGCAGTCGATGTCGCGCACGGCCTCATGAAGCTGCGAATGAGGGACGGGACCGGCAAACTTCAGCCGCTCATGATGCGGCGTGACAAGATCAGCGTCCTTGGGGCCAAAGAACACAAACTCAATATCGGGAACGTTTTCGAGGGCGTGGAGAATCGAGTCAAAGTCCATCCATGAGGCGATCGTGCCGATGTAGCCGATGCGATAGGGGCGGCCGCCAGCACCCGCGTGCGACTCAGGCTGATGCAACTTGCCGTCATAGGCGTTTCGCAGGAGGATGGTCTTCTCCCGACACAGCTCACGCTCGTCAAGCACATCGGCGAGGTGCGCGCTCGACACAAAGACGAGGTCTGAGCGCTTAATCAGACTGCGCTCGAGCGACAGTGCGCACTTCTTTGCGAAAGGACGCCCCACGGTTAGCGCCTGTGCGTCGTCCATACAGTCGTAGACCAAGTGGCAAGCGAGCTTGGAGGGGACCAGGTCCGCGCAAAACGGGTGAGTGAGCCAGATCACGTCAGGCCGAATCAGTCGAATCAGCAACCCGATGTATGCCCGCTGATAGAGCCTGTTCAGGCGATAAAGCGCGGGAAAGACGTATTTGAACGGGATGCCAACCACGGGGCGCATGCGAAGCCCCGCCCGTGGGGTTCGCGTCAGGCGTGAGCGGCCACGTGAGAACGGGTAGACCACCGTGACCGAAAACCGCGCCGAAAGCTGCTCGGCGAGGAAGTGCGGCCGCTGCTTGATCCAATCCCAGTCCACGTGCATGATGTACAGTATATTTATTCTCTGCATTATATAGTCATTCACAAAATCAATTTCCGCAGCACAACAGAGGCAAGAGACGAGCCAGGGCTTCTACCGGCCGCCTGGCATCTGCCTGTATTTCCGGAAGTCGGCAGGCGAAATGGCGGGCCAAATCCTCCCGCTGCGAGAGCATGTCCGTTATCTTTGGCAGCAGAGTGTTGGCACAAACATCTTGAACCGGAACCACCCAGCGCGTATGTCCATAAACGTACTGTGCCATCCCTACCGATTTCTGGCTGTAGGAAACCAAAATTGTGGGAACGCCTGCCGCCATAGCATTTACGGCACAGTGCATACGGGCAGCTACTACAAGATCACACTGGGTAATGACCTTCTTAACACCCAGAAACCCCGGATCATCATCCACTACTGATAGCCTTCCAGAGACTTCAGGCCGCACCAGTCTGGCAACTGATTTCAGGAATCGAAGGTCATCATCGGATTCGTCAAGACTGTTGACAACGTGAGGCAAAAGCACCACTTCCGCGTCCAGTTCCCTAATGATAGCAGAAATCGTGTCGGCAAATCGCCCCGCAATCACCTCTGTATTAGCCTGCTCACCGGCAGAACGGGTGGCAAGCGGACTGAAGTTCATACCTATCCTGAGCTTTCCATCCCCACGGGGTACCCACGTGACATCTGATCGTACAACGAAAGCCGGGTCTGCACATTCTACAACGTTGTCCTCGACACCGATAGAACTCAAATACGCTGTCGATGCCGGCTCCCGAGAGGTAATCAGGCTCATTAGCTTCAGGTGCTCGGCAAAAAGCCGCTCTATCTTGGAATCTTGATCAAAAGGTCCTACGGAGGCTCCCCAAAGGACAACAGGCTTGCCCCGGCGCACGGCATAATCTCCAAACCGCAGGATATTCTTGTTATATGATCCATCTGGAAGAAGCGTATATAGATCGCCACCAATTGACATCGCGATATCGGCCCCATCAACAAATCTAAACCCCGATGCTCTTAGCAATGCGTCCCACGGCAGAGTTTCGCTTGCCTTGCGAAGCACATTGCGCAAAGAGAACTTTCTGTAGGGGCGGCTCGCAATGACCTTGACCTGCGTGTCGTGTAGTCGCCTCCGGTCGTCCTCAGGACTCATCGAGGCATACCGAATCTCAGCATCCGGCCACACTTGCCTCAATATGGACTCAGTGCCCCTAACCATAGCTTCACAGCCATAGTTATAGACCCCGTAGATGCCATAAAGAACGAATGACGGTCTGTTACTGTCGCAGGTCTTACAAGCCACATCAGCGATCATCTGCCTACTCCCCCCAAGCGCGACTTGGCGGCAGAAACTGCCCGCATTAGCAGCCCTGTGGCTTTCTGCAGCGCCAGCAGATCCAAAACTGCAATCCAGAATGCGCCCCGACCCGATTTGCGGCCAAATCTGGCCCAGGACGCCTTGCTTCTCCTGAGTGTACGCCGTTGCAGCCACCATTGCCACCTTTCCAGCAGTGTTACTTTATACTCCCGACACTTGCTGGGGTTGCTTCCGGCGCAGCGCATATATATCAACTCCTGTTTACGACGCACCTGGCTAGCCTGGCTGTTCACCACATCGTTAGCACCAGCCCCTGTCAGACATAACTCTTCGGATGCCACGCCTGCGGCAAAAAGATTGTGTACCTCCTTGTTCCTGATAACGACAAGTGATGTTCCCCTTGAATCGGCAACACATTCCGGGAGCCAAGCGTCCATAAAGCAGGCGTCAGCGCTTTCGGCGAACACGTCTTTGCAGTAGTTACACGCATCCAGCCTGAAGTATCCATTGCTGCCTAGAAAGAAAGGAAGTCCCTGATACCGAACCGGCACACTCCGACATCCTGCTTCATCCCAAGCTGCAAATCCGTAATTATTTGCCCTGCCACCTGTGGACTTGTCACGAAAGCCGATGCCTGCGACCTCATTTGCAGCAACCCCCGCCTTTGAGAGAAGCATCTCAGTATACATCACGTTCTGATACATACCGCACGCCAACCCGAACAGATAACGCACGCTGTTTCGGAGTTGAGGTAATGCTCTGATTGCGCTGCACAAGCACGGCACCCCCACTACTGCCCATCGAAGATTCGGCTCCGCGAGCATCCTCCTGATGAGCGAGGATATCTCAACAGGTTGATAGACGCTTCCGGCGGCGCTACGTATATCTTCAGGGGAAGATGCCTCTTGGAACTCAAAAAAAGAGTTTTCCGTCCTATGAAAACGCACGATGGAGACCCTGTCCACCATTCCCTGACTCAGGAGATTCTCCAGACACCAGGTTAAAAGACCGCCTGAAGCCGCGGATGATCTGTGTTCACCAGCGGCAGAGTATCCAAGCACTGACCCTAGATGCCAACCCAGGTTGTCTTGGAACACGGCTTCAGGTATGGTTTCATTTCCAAAAAGCATTTCATTGGTCGGCCTGGGATCATAGACTTCCTTGGCAAACGGACATACAGATAGGCATACACTGCACTTGTCCGCGCACGGCCCACACAACTGAGGACTGGGGTCGCCGTTTTTGCGGATGATCATCTCAAGTGACTGGCGCGGACAAACACCTGAACACACCCCGCAACCACTGCACAATCCATGGCAGGCAACTGAGTCAACTACGTTAGTCACTGAGCTGGCTCACCCCCTCCGAAACAACACTTTGTGCCATTTTGGTTTCCGTCGCGCCACTTCGAGACAAATCACCGGTTGCCAAACTCAAAGGATGCATGCACTGAGAAACCCACAACACCTCGTGCTCCGCATCCAGAAAACACTTGGCATAATGATGACTGCCGATCCGAACCTTGGCATCCCAGTCCACAGTTTCCGCAAACACTACTTTGAGCAACAGAACAACCTCCGGTGGCGCATAGCGCCAGCCCTTTCGCAGCCTTTGGCTGCTGTCACAGTGGCGCCTGCGCCACCGGGGTCGGCAGCGGCGCTCGCGCCGCGATAGACCTTTCGCAGCCTTTGGCTGCTGTCGCAGTGGCGCCTGCGCCACCGGGGTCGGCAGCGGCGCTCGCGCCGCGATAGACCTTTAAGAGACGGCGCGGATAGCGCCGTCGATCGTGTATTTCATCGCAGGGAATCACACAATCCTTCCGCGGGCGATCTCCCACATTTCACGTATCTGCTCCCTGAAGCAAAGCAGACAAATGCACATATATGATACGACGCCAACAACAATGCCAGCAACAAGCGACGAGAAAGCTCCACCGCCCGCGCCTGTCACAAACCGCACAACCCCGGAAACAAGAACTCCAGCAATCGCGCCCGCCCCAAGCGCCGGCGCGGATGCTCCAAAATAACGCGCCGCAAACGGTCCGATCACAGGACGCAAAAGCCAAAGGTAGGAGAGCACCACGAACAAACACTGAACGCCAAGCAGTACCAAGCTCATCCCTATAACGCCAAAATACTTCGCACCGAGATACAGGCAGGGGATCAGAAGTAATGTCTGGAAAAGCGTCCACTTGAAGCCCAAATCAGCTCGTCCCCTGGCATATAGCGCAGCGCCTATGGGGTTCATTTGGCACCTCACGAGCCCAACAAAGGCTAGAATCTGGATTAGAACCACGCTCTTCGTCCAATGATCGCCAAAAGCGACGGGCACAAACGACGGCGCAATAGCGGCAAGCCCGATCAAGAGCGGGAAATTGATCAACGAAAGCATGGATATAAGTTTGGTATAGCCCTTCTGCAGTCTTTCCGTGTTATCCTGGACCCTGGCAAAGACGGGAAACGCCACTCTGGTCAGTATCGGATTTATCCTGATTACGGGCTGGATCACAATATTGTAGGCCAAACTGTAGTAGCCTAGTGCTTCAGTTCCCAGGAACGAACCGACCAGCAGTTGGTCGAACCGCTGGTTGAAATAGTTCAGGCTGCGCTCACCCATTTGGTACGCGCCAAAGCTTAGATATCCGCGTAAATCATCCCGGCGGAAATGCAGAGCCGGAGACCATTCCCTCCAGCCTATTGCCACAAGCATCGCCGACTGGGTGATGTTGTTGGTAAGCACACCCCAGATCAGGGCATAGACCCCGGCATGATGAAACGCCGCAATGATCGATACTACCACGCCAAGGGCTACACCAGTGGTCTCCGTGATCGCTAGACTACGGAACCGTAGTTCTTTTTGAAGAAGTGTCTGGAACTGCTGTCCGAACGGAGTAGTGACAAACGACAAGGCAACCCACATCACGAGCGTCTTTAATCGAGGCTCATGAAAGATGGCAATGATCAGCGGAATCGACAACACGACCAATGCGAATGTCGCGAACCCCGCGAAAACGTTCAGCCAATACAGACTTGAGAGTTCCTCACGAGTAGCACACTGCCTATGGATAATCGCATTTGTAATGCCCATATCCGCAAACGACTGGGCAAATCCTACAACAACCTGCAGCATACCCATCAAACCAAATTCCGAGGGTGACAGGAACCGAGCAAGCACGGCAACCTGTCCAAACTGGAGAGCAGCTATGACCCCCATAGACAACCCGGTCCACTTTGCTCCCAAAACAGCTTGCTTCTTAAGACTCATTGAGTATTTCCGAACTGCGAAACGACCACACTGACCGCATCGACTAAGAGGTAATCCGAAGTGTAGCGGCGGTTCACGCTTAACCTGATACGATGACCTTGGAAGCCACGCTGCCGGATTCCCAAGGCAAATCGCTGACACTACGATGCCTGCGGAGCCAAACGCCCCGGGTATCGATGATCCGAGACGCCCCAATCCTGGCAGCCAGTGCAGCGGCATCGACCAGCCTGAACTCGTGGTGATCAACAAGAAGGACAACGCACTCGGCCCAGTTCAAAGCTTCCTCAAGAGAGGCAAAACTCACACCTCGATGCTCCGCCACGTGCGGGTCCACCGCCAATACAGAGTAACCGCGTTTGGTCAGGAGTTCCACAACCTCAATAGCAGGGCTCTCCCGAGTGTCGCCCACGTTAGCCTTGTATGAAACCCCGAGGCAGGCCACTTTCGCGCCGCTGGGCACGACAGCTTCGACCCGCCGCACCACATGCTCCGGCATGCTGTCGTTCACCTGGCGGGCGGTCCTGATCAGCGGAGTTATACCAGGAGCCTTTTCCACGAGGAACCAGGGATCAACGGCGATGCAGTGCCCTCCAACGCCCGGTCCGGGACTCAGTATATTGACGCGGGGATGGCGGTTGGCAATGTCAATCACGTTCCACACGTTTGTGACCAGTCGGTCGCAAAGTAGCGAAGGCTCGTTTGCGAATGCGATATTCGCGTCCCTGTAGGCATTTTCAACCAGTTTCACCATCTCAGCGGTGATCGCCGTATCAATATGCACGGTACCTCGCACGAAGCGCACATAAAAATCGCGTGCCATGACGGAAGATTCTTCGTTGACTCCCCCGACGACCCGGTCGTTATCTACCAACTCAGCAAGGATCCTGCCCGGCAACACCCGTTCAGGACAATATGCGAGAAAAACATCAATCCCTACCCGAAGGCCGCATTCCTGCAATATGGAGCAGATCAGGCCATCAGTAGTGCCCGGCGGGATAGTCGACTCAACGACCACGAGGTTCCCCTTTTGGAGATAGGGGACAATCGATCTGACGGCGGATTCGACGAAGCTCAGGTCTGCGGTCTTGTCATGGTTTACGGGAGTCGGCACAGCGATCAGGAACACATCCGACTGAGTATGAGTTGTCTGCACCCGCAGCGTCCGCTCTGAGACTACTCTAGCTACCAGAGTTCCCAAATCCGGCTCAGATATGTGCATCAGCCCCTGGGACAGAGTGTCAACAATGCCTGGGTCGATGTCAACACCTACGACATCCATGCCGGACGAAGCAGCCAGTGCCGCCACCGGTAACCCTATGTAACCTAATCCCAGCACGCACAATGACGCCATACGACTCTCCATTCCCGCAACACGATTTGCCACACTCCATCACCTTCGATGTAGCGCAACGTAAGTATATCATCCCAGCAAACGAGCGTCAAACGCGAAGAAGAGCCGCTAGATTGGGACTGGAGGCTTGGGTGGAGGTGTGAGAGATTGTACCTCCACCCTGACATGTGTAACCGCCACCCTGAGCAACGAAGCGTCCGTCGAAGGGTGAGCGAGGCACCATCTCTCAAGTATAGATCAACCTAAATCTAATCACGTTGAGGCTCTCGAAACGTGCGCTCCACCCAAAGAATCAACACAGGCCAATCCTCGGGAGCTAATCCCTAATTCCTACTTGATCTACAAAAGCGTCTCCCCGCGCTCGATATCGACATCTATCACGATGTCCTCGACCGGCAGGTCGCGGGTTTCTATTCGCTCCATAAGGCGGCGGACGGCGGTTTTGGCCATCACTTGGTTGTAGGAGTCGAGGCAGGTGATTTTGGGGAAGGCGGAAAGGCTTGAAAAGTATGAAGTCGCCCAGCCGACGTAGCTGATATGCTCGGGGACGAGATGCCCGAGCGCAAAAAGTGTCGAAAGGATCGCTGGGTGGTCGGAGGTGGTGAAGGCGAGGATCGCCGTCGGGCTCGCGGGGTGAGCGAGCACATCGGCTATAAGCTTGGGATAGAGCTTGCCGGACTTCTCCCAGACCAGCGTATTGTCGAACTTGAGTCCCGCGGCTTTGAGCGCCGCACTGCACCCCGCAAGCGCGGTCGAGTTGTGCTGACCCTTCCGGGTGTCGACTATGATCGCATAACGCTCGTGCCCGCAGCTGATAATGAGCTCGTTTAGTCGCCTTGAGAGCAGGGCGTGGTCGGCGCAGACGTTGTCAACATCAGGGATGGTCGTGTAAGGGTCGACGACCACCGTCGGCATCACCATGCTCAACTGACAAGCGACCTCAGGCAGTACGTCGCCGATCAGAATCACCCCGTCGGCCGCAAGCGGGTTCACCGACAGGCTGATGTCTCTATAAGTAGGATTCGGAGGCTTATTGACGAAAAACACCCGGTACCCGAGCTCTACAGCCTCTTCGCAGACGGCCTGATGCGTCTCGTGCATCGCCGAATGGACCTCGCCACAGACGATGAACCCGATGTTCCCCGTCCTCCGTCGCCGCAGATGAAACCCGATGTCGGCGGCCGTCTTCAAGATAAGCTCGCGCGTCTCCGCCGACACCCTGTAGACGGGGTCGTGGTTCAGCACCTTGGTAACGGTGCTCCGGGACACATTAAGCATCCTCGCGATCGTTTCCTGATTGACGGTGTTGTTCTTCATGTGGATAATGCAAACTGTTGGCGTAATTATCCTACCAGTGGGCGGGTGGATTGTCAATCGGAGTCACGGAGAAAGGCTGATTGCTACTTTCCGGCAGCCTGGTCGTCAAACCTGCGATTGAGAATCGACTGACTGAGCGACACGGGGAGCGTCACTGTGAATGTAGAACCTTCTCCGAGCTTGCTTGAGACATGCACCTCGCCACCAAGCAGATAGACTAGCCGCCGGGTGATCGCAAGCCCAAGCCCAGTGCCTTCGCGACGGACAGGCGGGGCTTCGACTTGATGGAACTCATCAAATATCTTGCCGAAATCGGTGCGGCGGATGCCAATTCCTGTGTCCGTGACGGAAATCGCCACTTTGCTCCCCAAAAGCCCGGCGCTAACCGTGACCGAGCCCTCAGGGGTGAACTTGATCGCGTTTGAGACGAGGTTCACGAGTATCTGGCACAGCTTCTGCTCGTCGGTGCGGATGATGGGCAGGTTCTCGTCGGTCTGACACGAAAGGGCGATCTCCTTGCCGCGCACAAGAGGCTGCATCGTGTCGACCACCTGAGCGATGAGTGAGCAGAGGTCTACACGGCTTGTGTTGACTGAGAGGTGGCCCGACTCCATTTTGGCGAGGTCCAGCAGATCGTTTATCATGCCGAGAAGCCGCTCTGCGTTGCCGTTCACCTTGCCAAGCAGGTTCTTCTGGCCCGACGAAAGTGGGTCGTCGGTGTCTTCAAGAAGAATCTGGCTAAAGCCGATGATCGATGTGAGCGGGGTGCGAAGCTCGTGGGAAAGGCTCGCGATAAAGCGGCTTTTCTGCTTGGAAGCCTCCACCACCCGCTTGTTCTGTATCTCCAGACGTTCAGTGCGTTTGTGAAGCTCGCGCTCCACCCGAACCCGTTCCGTGACGTCCCGAGCGAGCGCCATTACCTGGCCGGCACAGTCAAACGAACCGAGAATGGGTGTGGCGGTTATCTCATAGCTTCGCAGTTCCCCGGAGGCGATCGCAAGGTCGAGTATCCCCTGCTCCTCGTTGCCAGTCGCCAGCGCCCGACCGATCGGACAGATATCGCACTGCTCGGGGGTGTGGTGGTTCATGTCGTGGCAGTTCATCCCGATGACCGGGCCGGGAATGCCAAACCGCTGCTCGGTCACCTGGTTCGTCCAGAGCACCACGCATTCCGGTCCAAACAGCACAAGCGCGCCGCCGAAGTGCCCCAGATAGTGCCTGAGGTGATCGTTTTCCGAGAGGACCGCCTCCTGCTCTTCAATATTAATAATAAACTGATCTTCAGCCTTCATAAGAAGTCTCGCTTGTCTGATGGGATATATTCAAGTTTAGCCGTCGAAAGCATATATGTCAATTATTCGCCTGATCCATTAGAATAAATTCGCAAATTACCCCATTTCACGCTCAGGCACGTTGCCAATTTCTACGCAAAATGTGAACGCGGGTCAGTTTGGCGTCTCGCTTGACACCCCAGGGTACCACATCTATAATGTCCGAGAGTAATATGAAGCCAAAACCGTGGCTTTGAGCGTATAATATCTGGGCGACTACATTAAAAAGTGAGCAATACCTTAACGAACAATGCCGTCGGGGATGAGAATGTGATACTCCGCTGGCGCGTGCATCTCGCGAAAGAACAGCCGCAAAAGCTTGCGGTGGTGCTGGGTGCGGTTGCGGCGACTGGAGTGCTCGCGCTCGGCTGGTATGGCAGCCTGCTTCCTGCGGCGCTGATGGCGTTCGCGCTTTTCGGCGCACTTTCGGACTTTCTCCTGCCGATGAATTACACCTTCACCTCAACCCACGTTTCGGCGTCGACTGCAATCGGCAAGCGCCTGATGGCGTGGAAAGACGTGAGGAATGTCTATGCAGACGACCAGGGTGTGAAGCTGAGTCCGCTTGCGAGACACTCGCGCCTTGAGGCTTACAGAGGCGTTTATGTGCGCTTCGGAGACAAACGCGCCGAGGTTTTGGAAGCGGTGAAAGGCCTGACAGAACATGTTTTATGAACTAGGCGAACCGCTCGGCGAGCAGGAAACCCAAGAGGTGATCGAGGAGGCCGCATCGACCATCGCAAAGCACCGTCTGGAGGTGCCAGCGGTGCTCTTTCTTGAGATGCACAAGCCTCTAAGCTTTGTAGCCGGGCAGGCGATGGTCGTCGCAATGCCGTTTCTCGGGCCACTGTTCGGCCCGCAGAAAATGGCCCGATTCACCAGATTTCTGCAAGTGCGCGAAAACGTTGAACGCCTGATCCAGCGTATAGAAGAATTGGCGGAACAAAAGGAGTGTAAAGCGTAAAGTTAAAAGTGTAAAGTGGAACCTTGATCGGGGTCGGGATATTCATCTCGACCGAAACAGAAGAAAGGTGAATGGGGATTCAGTCAATTCATCGGGAGTGAACTCCCTAATTCTTCTTTGCGTGCGCGATACACATCGCGCACGATCGGGCAATCGGGCTTCCCACTCTCCACTCTAAACTCTGCACTTTGAACTAACAAATGCAGCATGCCGACCTGACAATCATATTGTTTGAGGGAATACTGGTCTTTCTGATTCTCTACAAGATCCTGTCCGCACGCGCGGGCCGGAGGCTTTTTATCAGAAGAATCCCCGGGCTTTCGGCGATCGATGAAGCCGTGGGCCGGGCAACCGAGATGGGCAAACCGATGATCTTTTCACCGGGAATCAGCGGGTTTTCCATCGTAAGCCTTCAGGCGCTTTCGATCCTCGGGCACGTCATAAAATCCGCCGCCAAGTATCGGGCACGGATCATCGTCCCGGTGCTCGACTCCATTCTATACACGATCACCCAGGAGTCGGCGCGCGACGCTTACGAGGCTGAGGGTGTCCCGGACGCCTACAACCCCGAAGACATTCGATTTATGCCGGACAACCAGTTCGCCTACACTTCGGGTGTGATCGGTATGATGCACCGCGAGCAGGTCGCGTCCGTGTTTTACTTCGGCGACTTCTTCGCTGAAGCGCTGATTCTGGCTGAAAACGGGCGCACGGTCGGGGCGATCCAGATCGCGGGCACGCCTCAGATCACGCAGATACCGTTTTTTATCGCCACGTGCGACTATACGATCATCGGGGATGAGTACTACGCCGCAAGCGCCTATCTTTCGCGTGAGCCCACGCTTCTTGGAAGCCTTGTCGGGCAGGACTACGGCAAGGCCGTGATCCTTGGGATAATCGTGCTTGGAATCATCGCCGCAAGCGTGCTTGCGGTATCGACCTGGCCTTCGATGGAGCACGCGCTTGTGGTGTTTCGCGAAGCGTTCCAGAAGGGATAACTTGGAGTTCTTTATGATCGGACTAGGTAACAGCCTGGCCTTTTCACTATTTGTGCCAAAGCAGGGTGTGGCGCTTGCCGCGTATATGATCGGCTCGATTCTGATCGGAATCGCATTTTTATTCATGCTGACGCGTGTGCCGCAAAAGTATCGAAAGATACTGATCATCGGCGCAACGTTTGTTGCGGGATGGTTCTATATGCTCGAGTTCTTCATCCCAGGCACCCACGACACGTCGTTGGCGCGTTCGAGGTTCATTGCAGCCCAGAGACACCTGCAGCAGTCCGCGCAGACGCTTCAGCCGCTTGCCTACCCCAAGAATGAGCTGAGCGCAAGCCAGAAGTCAGGTCGCATCGCAACCGCGACACGCGAGCTCGACACGGCGATCAAGGACCTGACCGAAGCCAGAGTCTCGATCGATAAGCTGAAACCCGATCTCAATCGCGACCTGAAGACCGCGAACGACAACGCCAACGCTTTTTCAAAAGAGCACCGTCTCACGGACAAGATGATTGAACCCAACGCGAGCACAAAGATCATCCAGCAGCATATATCCGAGATAGGCGACTCATCAGGTCAGGCCGAAGGAGCGATTGCTGAGGCTACCGCAGCCAAGAACAGCCTTTCTACGGCGGATTCTCCCGAAGAAATCGGTGCGATCGCAGCGAATATTTCAGTCGCGGCTGAGTCGGCAGGGCTTGCCGCAGGCGCTGCGTCGTCGAACTTTCTGACAGGCTATAAAGACACGATCGGCACCGTCAGCAGTGTCATCGGAGGCTTCACGCTGCTCCTTGGCATCATCAACCTGCTCTCGATCCACTTCAAGACGATCGCCAAGCACAAGCTCGGGTGGCCGAGCAGTATCGCCTTCTTCGTAGCGTTCATTGCTATAATCGTTTTTGGAATGATGCAGACCTACGGCAGGGCGGGAGGAAACACCAAAGCCCTTGGAAGCGCCTGGTATGACGTGCTCTTTAACGGCGGGCTCGCCCAGCTCCAGGCTTCGATGTTCGCGATGGTCGCATTCTACATCGTGTCGGCGGCTTACAGAGCGTTTCGCATTCGCTCGGCTGAGGCGGCGCTTATGATGATCGCTGCGTTTTTGGTTATGCTCGGGTTCGTCCCGTTCGGTATATGGCTTACAAGCGGGCTCCCGGCGAGCCTTTCGTTCCTGCATCTCGACATCATTCGGGGCTGGATTATGGAAATCCCGAACGCCGCCGCACAGCGGGGGATGGCGTTTGGCATCGGTGTAGGCGCGCTTGCTATGGGTCTTAGAATCTGGCTCAGTCTCGAGCGCGGCGCGTATTTCGACAAGTAGGCGGCAGGTAATCGCTAAATGAGATTTCTTATAAACATTCAAAATATTGACCGAAGGATCATTTACGTGCTGCTCCTTGTGGTAGTCGCGATCCCGATGATGACGGTCTACTTCCCGGTCCTAAACAAGGTCGTCCCAAACCCGCAGCTCCCGGTTTCCCAGGAGGTAAGGGGAGTCTACGACGCCGTGGAGAAGGTCCCCAAGGGCAAGATCGCCGTTATGTCGATCATCTGGTCGGCGAGCACGGACCCAGAGAACAGGCCGCAGACCGAAGTGATGGCGCGGCATATGTTCCAGAAGGGCGTTCCCTTCATGCTCCTGCCCTTTGACCAGCAGGGGACGACTCTTGCCTACGACACAGTGAACACCATCGCCAAAGAGATGGGCAAGGTATACGGCAAGGACTGGGTCGCGATAGGCTGGAGACCGAGTGGCTACATGGACCTGATCATCCAGGGGATGAGCGTGGACATGGTCGGCCAGCTCAAAACCGACCGCAACGGGACAAAACTCTCCGATATCCCGATGATGAAGGGAATAAAATCCGCGCGAAACGTCGGGTTGATCGTCGAAATCACGCCTTCTGCGACGCTACCGCTCTGGATCGGCTATATGGGCCAGCCCTACCGGGTGCCGATCGCCTACTGCCCGACCGCGGTTATGGCTCCAGAGGCCTACAACTACCTCGACGCCCACCAGATCGTCGGCATGCTCCCGGGGCTTATCGGAGCGACGCAGTACGAACAGCTTCTCCACGTGCAGGGGTTTGCGACCAGAGCTAAGGGCGCGCTTTCCACTTCGCACATCCTGATGATGGCGCTCATCGTGCTTGGAAACATCGGCTACGTGCTTTCACGGCGCGGGGCCGGAAGATAGGGGTTTTCTCACTTGGACGGATTTGCTGACGCTCTAGCGGCGAACAAGACATATATCATATACTGGATAGGCGCGATCTGCACCTTTGCGATATTCTCGATTCTCTACAGAGAAAACGCGCTTTACCGGCTATTTGAGCACATATTCATCGGCCTGGCCGCCGGTCAGATCATCTACGTCACCTGGTCTGAGCTCCTGAAACCCACGTGGTGGGAAGCTATGACCATCAAGGGCCAGTGGTGGTGGGCGCTTGCGCTTATTCCAGGGCTGATGTTCTACTTCATCTACAGCCAGCGGCATTCATGGGTGGCGCGGATCATTATGGGCCTGTTTATGGGCCTTAGCGCGGGAATGATCTTCCAGAACTTCGCGAACAACTACATCCCGATGATGCGGGCGTCGTTCAAGCCGGTCCTCCCCGTCCCCGGCGCTCCGTGGTCCTCGATGGTGAACAATATCATCTTTGTGGCGGTGCTTGTGACTGTCATGGCCTACTTCTTCTTCTCGATCGACCACAAAGCGCCCTCGGTCCGAAAGATGGCGACCCTCGGGCGCTGGATGCTGATGTTCGCCTTCGGCGCAATGTTCGGCGCTACGGTTATGGCGAGGATGTCGCTCCTGATTGGCCGGGTCGACTTCATGCTGACCCGCTGGGGACCGATCGTGCCGATGGGTATCTGGATCGCCCTTGGAACGATCATAGTGGTTGCGATCATCGCCTCCAGGATTCTAAGAAACAGGCCGCCGTCAAACCCGGAATCGACCAATGGCGACACCCAGCCGACCGGACAACCCGTCCCCGGCGCGGAACAGAGTTGAGTTTCAGCTGAGAACCGATCGCACCGGTTCACCGATATAGATCGCACCGAGTCTCCAGACTCGGTGCGGACATTCCCAGGGTCTCTGACCCCGCAGCGCATGAATCGGGGTCAGAAGACCCCTCAAATATGCGTGCCGCGTCTGGAGACACGGCACGATCAATGCACGATCAAAAAATCCACACCCCGCTCCAGAAAAGGCCTCCAGACCCCAGGTAATTATACCGAAGTTAAGAGAGACAGGTGCGTGACAAGAGTCCGAAGCAAAATGCTGACAGCTAATAGCTAACAGCTCTCCCCACCCCGTTCGTGAAGCTTGACATTAAGTCCGTTCGGGTGATAAACTCAAGCCGTCCGTAGACTGACGCGGGGGTATGTTTCAGTCGCAGCGTATACGCGGAATAATAGAGCACTACTGGAGAACTCGTCGCTGCGTTACATGCTGATCCCTTCACGGCATTGCCCTGTTTGGACCACAGTATATTGCCGACATTCTTTCACGTCATCTACTTTGAGAGGAGTGCCTGAAATGATGGAGATGGATCTTCGCATCGTCACAAGGACGGCAGAAGGAATCCCCGTAATCCAATTGATTGGCGAAGTGGACGCTTACACCTGCTCCATGCTTCGTGACGCTATGATAGAAATCATCGAGCAGGGAAACCCCAACGTAGTCATAAGCATGGCCGAAGTCGAGTATATCGACAGCTCTGGCCTTGGTACGCTGGTCGGTGGGCTGAAGAGGGCAAGCGAGCACAGCGGCAGAATCGCCGTAGTTGCAAGCAGCATTCAGATCCGCAAGGTTTTCGAAATTACCGGTCTTGAGAAGGTCTTCCCGATCTTCGACAGCGAATCCGAGGCGGCGCTTGCGCTCGCCACACCGAAGGGTACACAGCACTAATCGTTTCCGTGCTGCACGCCTAAGCCCCAGGAAGGACTATGACTAACGATAAAGAAAAGGACGCCCCGAAGGTCCCGTATGACACAGATGTCCCTGAGGACTATGTTCTTCGGGACGAAGTTAGATGGCTAAAGACAGAGGACAGCAAGCTATTCGGCTTCCTTAAGGAGTCGATGAACAATATTGAGCCTGCGTACGTCGCGACTTATCCCCCAACTGAGTGTGGGATCGCCACGTTTACCCAGGACGTTGTCCAGTCGGTCGCCAAATATACCCCATTCTCGAAGCCTACCGTCGTCGCTATGAAGCGTTCGCAGGAGATCGAGCCCTACGGGCGGATCGTGCGAAGCCAGATCATGCGCGACGACCGCCAGAGCTATCTTGACGCGGCGAAATTTCTCAACGACTCAAGCGTGGACATCGTGAGCATCCAGCACGAGTACGGCATCTACGGCGGAAGCGCCGGAGAGTATGTGCTTGATCTGATCGACGCGCTCAAGAAACCTGCCGTCGCGACCCTCCATACCGTCTTGAACAACCCTGACCCAGAGCAGAAGCGTGTGCTTCAGGGCCTTGCAGAGCGTTGCGAGGTGATGGTCGTCATGGTCAAGATGGGACGCCAGATTCTGATGGACACCTACGGGATCGATCCTAAAAAGATCACCATCATCCCGCACGGCGTTCCAAACGTGCACAAGGTTTCAACCAACTCGGTCAAGCGCGCGCTCGGCATCGCCGACCGCAAGGTCATCTCCACATTCGGGCTGATCAACCGCGGCAAGGGCATCGAGTTTGCAATCGAGGCAATTGCGAGGGTCAAGAAGAAATACCCGAACGCGCTTTACCTCGTGCTTGGCGAGACGCACCCCGGGGTCCGCGAGTGGGAAGGTGAAAGCTACCGAAACCACCTGCTTGACCTCGTAAAGAATCTTGACCTCACGAACAATGTGCGATTCAACAACAGGTTCCTCGCGCTAAACGAACTCGTTCGGTATCTGTGCGCAACTGATGTCTACATCACACCGTACCTGAACAAAGACCAGATCGTGAGCGGCACGCTTGCCTACGCCGTCGGATGCGGCAAGGCGATCGTCTCCACGCCGTATCTGTACGCCGAGGAGATTCTCTCCGAGGGCCGCGGCGAGCTTGTGGACTTCAAAAACCCCGATTCGATGGCCGACGCCATCATCGACCTTCTCGACAACCCCGAGAAGAAGCAGAAGATGGAAGACCTGGCTTACAAGTATGGTCGCAGAACAGCGTGGTTTAACATCGGAATCGACTATCTCGATATGTTCCATAGAGTCCTCTTGAGAACGCAGCCCGAGCGATCGCTGCCGGACGGCGCTATGGTAGAGGCTAATAAACTGTGAAAGATTACCCGCCGATTGTGCTTGAGCACCTGGAAACCCTGACCGATCGAACAGGGATCATCCAGCACGCGATTTTTTCGATCCCTAACCGACGCACGGGTTACACGACCGACGACAACGCACGTGCCCTGATCGCCGCGATTCATGACTATGAGCGCACCCGCGACCGAAGGCTCCTGCAGCTCGTCAGCACGTATTTGAGCTTCCTGCACTACGCGCAGACGCCGAGCAGACGGTTCCACAACTTCATGAGCTTCGACCAGATATTCCTGGACGACGAAGGAAGCGAGGACTGTTTCGGACGCGTCCTGTGGGCGTGCGGCGAGGCGCTTGCGGCAAATATTCACGAAAACGTGAAGAAAGTAGCCCGAAGGCTCTTTGACGACGCGATCAAGTGGATCCCCACCATCGCCACGCTTCGAGGCAAAGCCTACTCCGCGCTTGGGACTTACTTCTATATGCAGTCCGATCCCAACGCCGAGGCGGTCAAAGGCCACCTGAGCAAACTCGCCGACGACATGTGCGCGATATTCCGTGGGTACGCCAAGCCCGAGTGGACTTGGTTTGAGCCGTATATGACCTATTCAAACGGCATCCCGCCGCGCGCGCTTTTTCTTGCCTACCAGATCACGGGCAAGCAGGAGCACCTCGACGTCGCCAGGGAGAGTATCGACTTCCTGAACAAGGTGACCAACATCGACGGCATCCATCAGCCGATTGGGTGCAATGGCTGGTATTGGGAAGGCGAGGACCGGGCCTGGTATGACCAGCAACCGGTAGACCCGATGGCGTCGCTGATGGCGAACCTTTCGGCATACGACGTGACCGAGGACAGGCACTATCTGGACCATGCGAAGATCTGTTTCGACTGGTATTTTGGCGCTAACAGCATCGGGGAAGCGCTCTACGACCCAGTCACCGGCGGCTGCTTCGACGCACTCGCGCCGTCCGGCCCCAACCTGAACCAGGGAGCCGAGTCCACCGTCTGCTGCCTACTCGCGCAGCTCGCGATGGCCCCGTATATCCCGCTTCTGGAAGAGGCCGCCGAAGAAAAGTCGCTTGAGTCTGTCTAACTAAACGAACCAACGCGGCAGGTCTTGTTCAGAGTGATGAGGCCTGCCGTTTTTGCGTCACTTGCGAGCCTTCGCCCCAAGTCATGTGCTTCGATGAGCTTCAACCTCAATGACAGCCGCCACTATCGCCGATCAGAGGGCTTCGGCTCCAAAGAACGCACCGAAGCATAGAAAACTGTCTGCATTAGTACCTCGCTAGTGTCGTGTTTCCTCGTAGGCGTTGTCGCCTATATCCAGCATCCCATCCGGGACCGGATTCCAGTCAGTGGTGACTATCGGGCGCTCGCAGGCAAAGGTGTTTCGTCGGATAACGTTTCCCTCCGGCGGCACCCCGGGTTCTTCGGGGATCAGGTATTTCGCGATGTCGAGCACGCGCGGGTATCGCTCGCTGTAAGGAGGTCTGAGATAGTCCATCGCTTCCAGTCGCTCCCTCATAGTGACGTAGACCATGTCGTGCCACGTCGGCGATTCAACCGTGCCGCGCGAATCGACATAGATGCCGTGCTTGCAGCCCCGGAAGATGTTGCCCGTAATTATATTGTCTCGTCCGCCGCCAACCCGTACGCCGGTGTTGGCGCGCTCCACCCTGTTTCCCGTGATCTCGACGCCACTTGCGCAGTCATCCAGATAGATCACATTGCTGTCGCCGCCAAAGCCACCGATGTCGTGGAAATGATTGTCTTTGACGACGTTGCCGCAGTAGGAATAGTCCCGGCCGATGTAGAACGCCCCAACATCTCCGCTTTCCATGCAGACGTGATGGATTTCGTTGCACTCGATGATGTGATCGTTCCCATTGATCTGGATGGCGCAGTGAGGACCGTCGTGGATGTGGTTATCCGCCGCCCTACCGCCGACACCAACCAGCCATATTGCGTGCTGGTAGCACTTGGACCACTGGCCGTAGTCGTGAATGTGGTTTCCTTCGGCCACATGCCCGCCCGGTTCGAGCGTTTTGCGATCGCCGCCGATGAGATTTATGCCTCCGTCGCCGATCTCGTGTATGTGACACCTTACCACCGAGTGTTCAGCCCCGCCGTTCACGAGCACCGCCCAGTTGCCGATCTGTCGGATCGTGCAGTCCTCTATCGAGTTTTTCCGACCTCCCGACATCTCAATCGCGCTTCCACGAGTCGCTTCTAGAGTGATTCCCTGAATTACCACATCCGACGTGCCTTCCATCTGCACGAGCGGACCGCTCATCACGGACAGCGTCACGTCCACCTTGTCCACCGGCTCCGGCGGCCAGAAGTAGAGCATTTCGCGCTTACGGTCGATGAAGTACTCGCCGGGTTGATCCAGTTCTTCGAGGATGTTGATAAAGAAGATGCGGCCGCCAGGCCTGTAGCCATAGAGCCCATACGGCGGCTTCGCGCGGATAAACTGCCTCTCTGGGTCGAGCACATCTATCTGTTCGTAGGAGTTGGCCCATTCCCAGGCCCAGAAGCCGTGGATCCAGATGTCTGACGTGTCACACCATCGGCAGAGGCGGTCTGTATCGTAGTAGAATCCGTCTTCAAGCTTGCCGATGTCCCGCCCGTGGCCATCGTCCACAGCCTGATCGGATGGAACGCCAGCGATCTTCGCGTCGCCGTCGTTCGGCCATCGGGCGAGGTGCATCCGTCGGCCGCCGAAGAACAACTCGGAGTGCGCCGGCCTGATCGGCCTGTCGAAACCTCTGGACACGATGTCGCCGATCTCTGAGACGCCTGCCGCGCGAAGATCGACCTCCATCACGTAATCCCTCGCCGCCGGATCGAGCCGTGCAAGCACTTCCGGGTCGGAAACCGGTCGAAAAGCGCTCAGCCCGACCCCACCGGACAGCCGAACATCTTCTCCCATCGCTGCTGTGTAGACGACACCGGAATCCTCTCTGCCTAGCAGGAATGGTTCTCTCCGATAATGGATCCCGCCCCGTAGAACGACAGTCACGTCCCTAAGCCCACGAACTGCATCCCTCGCGCGTTCAAGCGTGGCAAACGGACGATCTACAGAACCGTCGCCGAAGTCGCAGCCATCAGTGTCAACGTAAAGATGTGTCATCTATACCTCCAAAGAGAATCTGGCCCAAGTCGTCTTTCTCGTACGCCCACCTGTGTTGGACTGATGCCCCAAAAACGGACACTTTGTCAGACCGCCTTAGTGGCTGCGGCCTCGAACTCGACCGGGCTTAAGTAGCCCAGATATAAGTGCAGCCGCCGCCTGTTATCGAAGACTTCTATAAAGTCGAAGATTTCCCTCCTTGCATCATAGCGTGTCTCGAACTTGACGTGATAGATCATCTCTTTGTATGCTGAGGGAACTTGCCCACTGCTGCGGGTAATCTCGCTAGCCTGCATTATTCACGAGTAGCGTGAATAATGCAGGCTAGCGAGAGCTTTATTCGCTTCACGAATAAAGCGGGCTAGTGGAAGACGATCAGTCTGTGCAGGGCGGCGTTCCACCGGAGCATACATCCGCCGCCTCAATCCGTTTACCCATCTTTATCTAAGCTCCTCAAGCGTCTTCAAAACGATAGGTATGGTCGTTTCCCAGTTTGTCTGCAGATCCTCTGATATCTCAAATGCAAGCGCCTGCTTTCCCGCACGTTCACGCTTTGCGATGACTTCGGCTGTAAGTTCCTCTTCAGTGCGATAGTAGCAGCCAACGTTGATGTTCGCCCAGAAGACCTTCTCGGGCCAGGCCTGGCGGCACTGGTCGTAGGTCATGTCTCCTTCAGGGGCCTCGGTAAGCGATTCGATGCAGTGGAGCGGCGCCCCGGCGATCTGCTCCTTGATGCAGGTGAGCCTGCCGTCGTAATGGACCATCAACTTCTTGCCAACAGGCTCAAGGATTGAGTTAATGCGTTCGTAGATCGGCATAAGCTCACGGGCATACCACTCAGGCCCGAGCATATCGGCCGTCAGGTTCTCAAGAAGTTTCACGTGTCTTCCCGGGCAAATGGCGGTGATCTCCATCTTCTCGAAGAATCGCTTGTTCATCGCTTCGATCAGCTCAAACATCTCAGGCACCTCGAGTGCATAGTCCAGGCAGAACTTCTCAGTCCCAGCTAGATCGACGTTGATGATCATCGGGGGAGTGCGACCAAGAAAGTGCATCACAGGACCCCATTTGCCGCTCTTTTCCTCCTGCTCGGCGAAGCGCTCAAGCCGGGGCCTGATTTCAGTGTGTTCGGCCATCCACTGAAAAACCTTGTAGTCCTTTGGCTCCTTGATGAAGTGCTCGGTGGTCCAGCCGTCCGTCTTCAAGCTCTCTACAGTGCCTGCAGGGTTGCTGATCCGAGTCACTTGGACACACTTGCCCCCGCGGGTCTCCGCGAAGTTACAGTAGTCCACCCCTTCGACCAACTCGTCCCAGCTGCAGACAGTCTCACACAGTCCAAGCCCCATATCAAGAAGCCTCCGCCAGCGATCGTCTTCGATGCTGTCGATGAAGAACGGGTAGATGGAATAAGGCGTGACATCTGGTGTCCCGCCGTCAAGAGCTATCTCGAGTCTTTCTCGTGTTGTCATATTATTTGCTGTTTCCTCTGGTTCCAGTCAAGCCTGCCGTACGGACACTTTGTCAGGCCGCCTTAGTGGCTGCGGCCTCGAACTCGACCGGGCTTAAGTAGCCCAGATATAAGTGTAGCCGCCGCCTGTTATAGAAGACTTCTATAAAGTCGAAGATTTCCCTCCTTGCATCATAGCGTGTCTCGAACTTCACGTGATAGATCATCTCTTTGTATGCGTATGCTGCGGGAACGCCGGGTCTCGCCCGGTGATGGGATACAGCCCGTCAAGTTCCCGCAGCAGTCCTCGGCGGCTGGAGGCAGTGAAGCGACAAGAAAAGATGAGCAACCGGCGTTACCCACTGCTAGTGGAAGACGATCAGTCTGTGCAGGGCGGCGTTCCATCGGAGCATACATGAATGACAGCGGCCACTATCGCCGATCAGAGGGCTTCGGCTCCAAAGAACGAGCCGAAGCATACGCCCACTCTGTTACTTCCTACGAACAACAATGTTGTTCAGCACCGAACGCACGCCCAGCATACCCTGAACGAGAACTTCTGCTGTCTCGGCTTGCTCAAGCCTGTCGACGCGGCCCATCAGGCAGATGCAGCCATCGGTGCAGCAGATGTCTACCGTCACACCGGCGGTGCGGCGGTCCTGCATGAGTCTTTGACGGACGAGCTGGATCAGTGCTTCATCGTAGAACAGGGGCATTTTGAACACTTCCTTTGAGCGCGAATATGGCGGCGCTTATAGAATGTTCTTTCCCATTTTGAGGCAATTAATCGCACCCTCACCCTGACACTCTCCCACGAGGAGAGGGGGAATATTGTTGGGGGGGATGGAAGGGCCCGGGGAGGGGTCGCGTGGGTCGGGAGTGCAGTCGGTTGGATGTGGGGAGGGCCCTTCCAAATCAATATATAAGTGCGAATGTGCGTTCAAGTGACCCGGAGGCCGGTGGAATCACTCAGTCTATGCTGAGTTTTTCACCGGCCACTACGCTCGTCCGGCCTCCGGGTCTATCGTTCAGGTGATCGGATTAGTAAGCCTTGATGTCCTGCTGATCTCTGATCAACACGACGGACCTCTTAACCGATCCTGCCTGTTCTACTGTGGCGATTCCGCCTACCGAGACGTATCCCGTAGTCGGAACCGTGATTCCTGACGCCGCGCGGCAGAGAACACCGCTTCCTGCACCGTCAGCGATGGTGAACTCGTTGCCGGTTCCGGGGGTAACCTTACCCCACGCCCGAACCAGGAGGCCGACGTTGTTGACGCCGGTTCCGCCGTCGGGGCCGATGAGCTTGCCGGAAGTGCGTCCGCCGATGGTCTGGGAGGACATACCGACCGCCGGAAGCGCGGAGTTTTCTCCGGTCGAGGAGACATCGACCAGGGTAATAACCGCACGCTCCAGGCCTACGGTGGTCATCGTGCCGATCACGGTCACGCGCTCACCAACGGGGAGGCCGGTCGTTCCGACAACCCTGAGACCGGCGGCGCGGTCGGGCTGCTCGACATAGAAGAAGTCGGGGCCGATGGCGCCCGTCTTCGCGGTGATGGCTACGCCTGCGAGGCTGACGGGGGTTCCGTCTTCAGCATTGCGGGCGTCGGCTACGGTCATCGACTGAGGCTGCTGTGCAAGCCCGGTCACCCTGATTCCAAGCACCGTGTTCGGCACCGGAACAAAGTCCCCTACCCCATTTGCGCCGGAGTAGAGCGGAGTGAGCGCCTTGTCGATGTCACTCGCGGTCTTGCGATATGCCCAGGCGATATTCGCGTAGTCCAGAACGTCGGTGGAGCAATCGCCGGGGAAATGACTCTCCGGGGCGATGACTACCCAGTATGTCGAACCGGCCGTAACCGGTTTGTTGACATTCGCGTGGACCATCTTGCCCACGTTGCAGTTTGCCAGGTCTACCTCGACCGGCGCAGATGAACTCCAGAGGTTACTCGGGAGCGCCGTTCCGGTCGTGGGAGCGTCGATCAGGCCAATGTAGGCCTTTGCAGACCTCACCGGCCCGCCGAAGAACTCCGGCACATGAAAGGCCGGGGTGCGGTACTCGGCGACGAAGTCGAGTCCGGTGACGAAGCCGCTTGCAGCAGGCTTGATCGGCTGAACGATCCATCCGGCGTAGCGCCCGGCGGACTCGGTCGGCTGATTGCCGACGAGAATCTGGGCCGACTTGACGCCGGTTGTGCCCCTGTGGGTCACACCCCAAACGCTCGACTGATGGTCCGTATAGGTATAGGCCAGCGGATTGGCGGGCTGGGAGCCGTTGGTCGGGCGCACCCCGGTAAAGTCACCACTCCAGGGATACTCACTGTAACCGATGGAGAGTGAGCGGGCAAGCTCCTTGCCCAGGCCCAACTTGGAGCCGTTGCCGATGGTGTCGACGAAGGTGTCCGCCGAACACATCGCTACGGTCAGGCTCGCCACCCCCAGAAAGGCAGCCGCTTTTGATTTATTGAAGCGTCTCATTTCGGTCTACCTCCTCAGGGGCTATGGGCGCATCTCGACGTAAGGTTCTCCGGGCATACCCTCGGGACCGTCGGGGTCCTGCTGGATCATCATCATACCATCGCGGACAGTCTCACCGGTGATCGGAGAGTGGAATCCGCAGCGTGCCCAACCGGGACCGCGATTCTCATTCGGGGAGCCGACGACGCCGGGATCGCGTGAGGCAAGCTCGCCGTTCATATCAGGAAGCGGGATCAGCCCAACCGCGCGGACGGCGGTGAGACCCGAAGGAGTCCGGAACTTCGCGAGGAAGTCGGCAAGACCGATGCTCACGACCTTCGAGCCGGTGGCGCCGACGGGATTGTCGCCGGGCAGAGCGAAGCAGTGGTTGTATGTCCACAGCGGGTACTTGCCTTCGACCACGTTCTTGTAGTAGGTCACGTTCAGGTTGTCGTCAACATCCTGGACGCCGTTGATACCCGGAAGGCTGTTACCTTCGGAGAAGTCGAAGGGCTCGTAGCCGTTGACCTTGGCGACTCGGATGTTCTCGAGTTGCCTGGGGTTCGAGAGTGGGGTGAACTTCTGAAGGAAGGTGTAGCCGTGGCCACCCATGTTCCAGTTGACCGCGTCATTCACGACACCGCCGCCGGGCTTGGAGTCCGGAAATGTCTGCGTGGGCTTGGCGACGCAGGTGAGTCCGGGAATGCCGCTTTTGTGGTAGTTGACGCCGTCGGTGTAGGCGGCGAAGGTGTGGGCGGAGTCGGCCGCGAACGTGCCGCTCTGGGCTTCGTTCTCGGTGAATGGACCATAGGAAAGGGTCGCGCCGTTCGCGCTCTGCTTCACACCGCGCATAATGAGCGACTTGTAGGTGACGCAGGTGCCTGAAAGCGGCTCGCGGAAGTAGTTGGTCATCGGAGAGTGAACTCCGTCAAGGGCGAAGAAGGCGTCCCAGTTGTCTACGAAGCCGCCGGTGATAAGCCTCTCCATCTGAGTGGTTACGTTGAGCGGCTGGCTCGGGCTGACGTGCTTGTTGTAGATGATCCCCATAACTGCGACGGACAGCAGGTTGTCCTGGGTAGCCTGGAAGTTGGGCGCGTAGAGCTGCGGCTGCGCCAGGTTGATCTTGAACGAGCTCTTGTTCCACTCATCGATCGCTCTCCAGCCGGAGTCCATGTAACACTCGGAGAGTCCACCTTCGATCGGCTTGACGTTGGCGATCGTCTTCGTGCCGGAGTCATAGTTCATGTCGGCAAGGACCAGTGCGAAGATCGGGTCGTTTGCAACATCGACCTTGCCAGCGTCGACGAACACGCTCGAAGCAGTGGCATCTGCCTTGTCGAAGGCATAGATGTCCTGTCGGTTGACCACAAAACGGATGCCGAGCACGGAGTCGGCGCGGATGATCATCGCATAGTAGACCTTGGCCGGATCGTTAACGTCCTGGATGTAGACGATCTCACAGTCGGACTTGTCTCCGGTGAACTTGACCTCATTTGAGGCCCAGCCCGTCGTCGGCTCAGACCACTGGGAGGCGATGCTGGACCGCATTCTAGCCTTGGTGTAGGCCTTCTTGACATTGGCGGTGTTGTTGGTGTGCGCCCAGTCCATAAGGACCTCGTCGATCATCTTAGAGGCGCAGCCTCTGACGATTCCCTTGTAGGGGTTGAGCTGAAGAGTCATACCGCTTGCGCCGCCGACGCAGGTAACAAACTGAGCGGTAGTGTCGGCGTGAAGCATCGTGCTCGACGCCATCGTGAGCGCGCCCAGTGCGGCGATGCTCACGAGCTTGATGGTGTTTCTAGCTTGCATTCTTGGTTCTCCTTTCGTCTAGGTGGTTGGACTGTACCTGGGCTATTTTTGCCAGGTGTCTTGCATGCCCATGCCGCTTGCCGTAAGGCCTGCGTCAAGACGGACGTGCACAGCGTAAGGCAGGACGGCCTGTAGAGTGCCGCTGCTGTTGTACCTCTTGTAGCCACTGTGGCCATCGACGTATGAAATATTGCCGCCATCGGCGTGATACGGCAGCCCATAGCTCTTCTTGGCCCGATCGCCGCCGGTGATCGACGAAGCGCTGTCACCGAATGTTTGGTCCCAGAGCCACTGGCTCTTCTTTCTGCCACGCGCGTCGATGCCGGTGTACTTGTAGCCAGGCTGTCGGCCGTAAGCGTTGCCTTCCATCAGGAGGACGCACTTGCTCGGGCGAATGACCTCGCTTTCGTGATGGGACCTGGGTGTGAGAAGCTGCTGCGAAGTATGAACATTGTCCGCACCGAGCTGAACATTGTAGAGATACGTGATCGCCGTGCGCGGCAGATCCCTGTTCGGGCCCGGACTCGTTGGGTCCGCGGAGTTCCAATCGGGCTGCCGACATAGGCAGCTAGGGCAGCGATATACTTGCTCGGTCTTCATGTAGCGAAAGATTACGTTTTGCCATTCGCCGCTCATGTCCGAGCCCGTCACGTCTCTGTTTCCTCCGCGAGGAAAGAAACAACCCCAATCGTTCTTGTACTGGGCAAACGCTACCCCCAACTGCTTCATGTTACTGAGGCACTTGGTTTTGTTGGCTGCGCTCTTAGCAGAGACGAACACCGGGAATAGCATCCCAGCGAGAATCGCGATGATCGCGATCACGACTAATAGCTCGATCAGTGTGAATCCTGCACATTTTCCCCTGTTTCTCATTGAACAACCTCCCTGTGAGTGTGTCATATACAGGATACTCGGTGGGGTTTACAGTGATCTTGGCCGGATATGAACTTTGCATTGTCGTTTTCGCGGGGCATGTAAGGGGTTTGCGCTCAGAGGATGTGCGGTTGCTTACAGCAGAGCATAAGGCCGGGACAGAGCCCGGCCACTACGTTAGCTATCGGGAGGCCGCCGGGCGGTACGTTATCAGGCCGGGACCATGATGATCTCTTCGCCGAGCTCGTGGCGCTCTGTTTCATCGGCGAGGCGCACCGACAGCAGGCGCGAGACACCCGGCTCCTGCATGGCGACGCCGTAGAGGTTGTCGGCTTTCTCCATTGTGGCGCGGTTGTGGGTGACGATGATGAACTGAGAGTGCTCCGTGAACTCACGCAGCACGTCCGCGAAGCGCTCGACGTTGGAGTCGTCAAGCGGCGCGTCTACCTCGTCGAACATAACAAACGGGCTGGGCCTCACCATAAGAAGCGCGAAAAGCAGCGCCGACGCCGTAAGCGCCCGCTCTCCGCCTGAGAGCAGTTGCAGGTTCTGAAGTTTCTTCCCCAGCGGCTGGACAATGACTTCGACGCCGGTCTCAAGCAGATTCGCGGGGTCAGTCAGGACAAGCTCCGTCTTGCCGCCGCCAAAGAGCCGCTTGAACATGATGTCGAAGTGCTCCGCAATCTTGTGGAAAGTATCGAGGAAAAGCTCGCGGGTGCTGTCGTCAATCTCTTTGATTGCGTTGTTCAGCTTTGTGCGCGCTTCGACCAAGTCGTCGCGCTGGCTTGTGAGGAACTCCCAGCGCTCTCTAACCCGCTCATACTCACCAACCGCGCCGATGTTCACGAGCCCCATCGCCTTGATCTCTTTTCTGAGCCTACCGACCTCGGTCGCGGTGCCGCGCTCGATCTCGACCGCTTCCTCGCGGGCAAGCGCCTCTTCGGCGGTGATCTCATACTCTTCAAAGAGCCGCTCGGAAATCTGTGTTATCTGCACCTCAAGCCGCGCGCCGCGCACGTCGCAGTCACGAAGCGTTTCGGCGGTCTCGGCCCGGCCCCGGTGAAGCGTCTTTAGCTCAGCGTCACCCGTCGCAACGATCCCGGCAAGCTCGGTGTGCTTGGCTACAAGTTCGTCGAGGTTCCCCTTGGCCGACTCAAGCGTGGCTTCGGTCTCAGTGATGTTGGTGGAAAGCGTTTCGCGCTCGCGGGCATTTGCTTCGGCCTCAGAAAGCTGTTTGTCGACATCGGCCTGCCTGTTCGCGAGCTCTGCGATCATCTCCGCAAGCGCGGTCTTGGTCTGCTTGATCGACTGCGTAAGCCCGGTGTGCCGCTCCCTGACCGAGGCGAGCATGACGGAGGCCTCCATATAGCTCTCGCCGATAGCCTCGCGCCGCGCCGAAAGCTCCTCAATGCGCTTTTGTGCGTTTGCGACGTATTCGTCGAGGTCGGTGTTCTCCTTGCCCGCCGCGGAGAGCTGGCCTTTAAGCTCGCCGATCCCCTTGCAGTCGGCTGCAAGCGACTCCAGAACGTCGCGCTTTTCGATGCCGACGACCTCTATCTGCTGCTTGATCCGGATACTCTCCCGGCCCAGGAACTCAAACTGCCGCTCGGCCTCGACCAGCGCAAACCGGCCCGCCGACTCCGCCTTCTCAAGCTCGTCGACCCTCGCCGCAACCGACACAAACTCCTCGCGCGCGCTATCAAGCTCGCGCTCGGTCTTTGCTCGCACGGACTCAAGCTGGGCAAGCTCGCGGGTGAGTGTGTCGATCTCCTGCTTTCGCGCAAGGAGCCCCGGCCCTTTGCTCTGGCGGGTTCCGCCGGTCATCGCCCCCGTTGGGACGACCACTTCGCCTTCAAGGGTGACGATCCTCCCCCACCCCGAGGTCTCGCGAGAAATGCGCACGGCGTTGTCGATATTGTCGACCACCATCACCCGGCCAAGGAGCACGTTTATAGCCGGATAATACTTCTGGTCATAATCGACAAGGTCACTCGCAAACCCCATAAACCCGGGCCGCTTCAGGTTCCCCGAAACGTTCGAATGCCCCGAGCGCACGCCGTTTAGCGGCAAAAACGTCGCCCGTCCAAGCCTGTTTTCCTTGAGGAACCGAATAGCATCTTTGGCGTCGTCGGTAGTCTCGCAGATAACGTCCTGCACTGCGGCTCCCAGCGCGACCTCGATCGCCGTTTCAAGCCCCTCAGGGACCGACACAACGTCTGCGACGACTGCGAAGTGCCCCTGAATCTTGCCGGCTTTCCTTGCAAGCATCACGGAGCGGACGCCCTCAAAGAACCCTTCATGCGCCTCGGCCATCTCCGTAAGAGCCGCAAGACGCGACCCCTTGCCGACAGCGGTGCGGTTCATCTGGTCGAGCTTCTGGCTCGCTGCCTGCGCTCTCGATTGCGCGCTTTCCCGGCGAGCTTTTAGAGGCGGAAGCTCCTCACCGCGCGATTTCGCCTCTGCCCGAAGCTCCTCAAGCCTCGCGGTTACCTCGGCGTGCTTTGCCGCCGTCTCCTCGCGGGTCTTTTCAAACGATTCAAGCTCTGCGGTGTATTTGGCGAGCGCCGTCTCAAGCTGCACCTGTCTTGCGGTGAGGTTATCGAGCTCCGTTCGCTTGGACGCCTGCTCCCGGGCAAGCTCGACGTAGGCCGACTTGCGGTCCTCAACGATCCTTGATGCCGACTCAAGATCAGCCGTTACCTGCTCAAGCTGCCTGGTCTGCTCGAAGACTTCCGTGGCAAGCGAGGTCTCGCGCTCGGCGCACCCCGCCTCTTCCATCTCAAGCCGCTCGATTCGCTCGCTCGACTCCTGGATGCGCCGGTTGGTCTGCTCGATCGAAGACTCCAGCCGCACCTTGGCGTCCTCAGCAGAGCGCCTGCGTTCCTCTGCGAGCGCGAGGCCGCTTTTGATGCGATGAGAGGCCGCCAGCGCCTCCTGGTAGCGCGTGCGCGCGGTCTCTACCCTGCGGTCAAGCTCCGAGAGCTGCGTGACGAGTTTGTCTTTCTCCCACTCAAGGTCGGAGATTCGCTTGTCCTGCAGGGTAAGGCGGCCCGCGCTTTCGATCTTGAGCTTGCCGGTGCGATCAAGCTCGCCCGACCAACGCCTAAGATCGTTTATAAGAAGCCCGGTCTCGATCTCCCGAAGCCTGGTCGTGAGATCGTTGTAGCGCGCTGCGACCTCGGCCTGCTCGCGAAGTGGCTCCACCTGCACGTCAAGCTCGGTGACGATGTCGTTTACGCGCCGGAGGTTGCTTTCGGTGTTCTCAAGCTTGCGCGCGGCCTCTTTTCGGCGGTGGCGGTATTTCTTGATCCCCGCGGCTTCCTCGAAAAGTGAGCGGCGGTCCTCGCTTTTGGCTGAAAGGATCGCGTCGATCTCGCCCTGGCTGACCATCGAGTAAGCCTCGCGGCCCATTCCAGTATCAAGGAACAGCTCGAAGATGTCTTTTAATCTGCAGGGGGCCTTGTTGATGAAGTATTCGCCGTCCCCCGAACGGTACACCCGGCGGGTGACGGTGACTTCGTTAAAGTTGACGGGGAGAGTTCCGCAGGAGTTATCAAGCGTGAGTGAGACTTCGGCCATACCAAGCGGCTTGCGTTTTTCGCTGCCGGCGAAGATGACGTCCTGAGCTCGCACGCCTCTTAAGTTGCGTACGTTCTGTTCGCCGAGCACCCACGAAATCGCGTCGGCGATGTTACTCTTGCCGCTGCCGTTTGGACCGACAACGGCGGTAATCCCCGACGTGAGATCGACCTGAGTGCGGTCGGCAAATGTCTTAAAACCCTGGATTTCTACGCGCTTGATGTACACAATATAGATTATATCGCACAAGCGCCCCTGCGGCAATCAGCAAGCTCTACAGCATACGGGGAAGTTTACCCAGGAATCCACGAGTTTTCCACAATGGAAGCTCCCCGTGCCACGGTACACCGGGGCGGCCGCCTCCCGTTCCCTACCCTCGACCCGTGTGAGTCGAAGCCTTTAAGCTGCCCGAAGCCAGTCGTTTGAGCCGCGAAGTATCTGCGAGAACTCCGCCTGCGGCACCGGGCGGCTGATGAAATACCCTTGAATCTCCCTGCAGCCGAGCTCCTTTAGCGTGTCAACCTGCGCAAGCGTCTCGACGCCCTCGGCGATCACTCGGAGATGGAGGCTGTCGGCCATAGCGACGATCGCCTTGGTTATCGCGGCGCTTTCGGGGTTCGTCGTAATGTCTCTGATAAACGACTTGTCGATCTTGACCGCGTCCACGGGGAACTTCTGCAGGTAACTAAGCGACGAATACCCCGTCCCAAAGTCGTCGATCGAGAGCGACACGCCCATGTTCTTCAGCCGCGACAGCTGCGCCGCTGTAAGCTCCGGGTCCTGCATCAAGATGCTTTCGGTGAGCTCAAGATCAAGCCAGCGCGACTCAAGCCCCGTTTCGCCGAGCACCCGCCGGACAAGCGATGGCAGGTTGCGGCGCTGAAACTGGCGCGCGGAGATATTGACGGCGACCTGAATGTGGCGCATCCCCTGACGCTGCCACTCCATATTCTGCGCGCAGGCCTCGCGAAGCACCCACTCGCCCATGCTTGATATCAAGCCGGTTTCCTCAGCGGTCGGGATGAACTTGTCGGGATATACTAGCCCGATCCCCGGACGCCGCCAGCGCAAGAGCGCCTCAGACCCAAGCGTGTCTCCCGAGAGCAGGTCTACTCTGGGCTGATAGTGAAGCACAAACTCCTCCCGCTCAAGCGCGTGGCGCAAGCTGTTGCCGAGCGTCATCCGTTCGACTGCGGCGATGTTCATCTCCTCGGTATAAAGGTGATAGGTGTTGCGCCCGCGTTCCTTTGCGCCATACATCGCGGTGTCGGCGTTCTTGACGAGACTTTCGGCGTCCTCACCGTCGCCGGGATACACGCTTATCCCGATGCTTGCGCTTATAAAGTGCTCCACGCCGCCCACTGTGAACGGCTCGGAAAGCGCTGAGAGAATCTTTCTTGCCACCTTGGCCGCATCCGGGTTGTTCCTGATGCAGGGGAGCATCACGGTGAACTCGTCACCGCCCATCCTCGCAACCACATCAGCTTCACGCATCGTCGCCCGCAGCCGCGTCGCGATCTGCTTGATCAACACATCACCGGCGTTGTGCCCAAGGCTGTCGTTTACGAGCTTGAACCCGTCGACATCAAGGAACAGTACCGCAAGCCGACCTCCACGGTTGCGCGCTTCGGTAAGCCCGTTGCGCAGCCTTTCACTGAAGAGAAACCTGTTGGGAAGCCCGCTCAGCGGGTCATAGTGGGCCATCTGATGAAGCTGCGCCTGGTGCGACTTCTTTTCGCTGATGTCCCGCACGTGCTCGACGATCATCACAAGCTGGCCTGCTTCGTCCGTGATAGGATAGGAGTTGGTCTCAAGCCAGGAGTCGGACTCCGCGTCGTATATCTCGGCGCTTGCGCGCGCAGCGGTCCCAATTGACGTGCGAACAGAGCAGCCGGTGCAGGGAGACTCCTTGCCTTTGACATGAAAACACTTCTTCCCGATGGCCCGCTCCGAGGGTGCTCCGAGCATCTTTTCCGCAGCCTGGTTCAGCCTGACGATCTCAAGGTCGGGCTTCAGGAGCAAAATGGGGTCGGTAATGCCGTCAAAGACGCCTCGCAGAAGCGCGGTCGTCTCGCGGACTTCGGACTCGGCGCGTTTGCGGTCGGTCACGTCCCTGATTATCGCCTGCAGAATGCGCCTGCCCTTGATATCGACTGCGTTTAGCGATATCTCAACGTCGATCGTCACCCCATCACGCCTGTTGTGCTGCCACGAGAAGAACTGAGGCGTGCCGCAAAGAGCCGCCGCAACATGCTTGGCCGACGCCTCAGACGAAGCGCGCCCATCGGGTTGGCGTTCTGGTGAAAAGTCGATTGGAGAGTGGCCGATTATGTCCTCCCTGCTGCATCCGAACATTTTGCACAGCACGTCGTTGCAGTCCAGGAACACATCGGTCATCATCACGAGGCCTTCGGGTGAGTTTTCAAAAAGTGTGCGGTATTTCCGCTCGTTTTCCCGAAGCGACTCCTCAGCGAGCTTGCGCTCGGTGACATCGCGCACAAGGCCTATCACGCCGATAATCTCACCTTTTGCATCCTTGTGAGGCGTATACTGCGATGAGACCCAGCCGGAAAAACCGGTCTGAGGAACAGAGTAAGACACGTCCTCCACAGTGATGGTCTCACCTGCTAGCACCTGATTGAAGATCGCGACAATTTCGGGGCTTCTGAGATGAGGAAACAGGTCTGGCGCGTGTCGCCCGAGCACCTGATCGGGGCTGAGGCCCGTGAGCTTCTCCATGAAGCTGTTCCAGAGAAGGTGGCGAAGCTCTCTGTCGTATACGACCACTCCAGCGCCAGCGCTTGATATGACCGTATCCATAAACTGGCGCGCCTCGTCTAGCCTGGCATCGACGTTCTTTAGCTCCGTCAAGTCGGTCATAACACCGATTATCCCGGAGATTTCGCCGGAAGCATCACGAAACGCCGCCTTGTAGATTCTTATGGTGCGATCACACCCGTCGGCACGGGTAAAGACGCTGTCACATATCTGGGGTTCGCCGCCTGAAAGAATCACCGCATCGGCGCGGCGCAACTGCTCAGCTCGGCTCTCATCTACGAGGTCGCCGACGCTCCTGCCCACAAGCTCGCTCCGGCCCTTGCCAACAAACTCCAACAAGGCCTGGTTGCATCCGACGTAACTGAGGCTTTTGTCCTTGAAGAAAACTGGCGCGGGAATAGCGTCAAGCAGGGACTGAAGAACAACGATCTGCTCCGTGAGGAGACGCCGTTCCCCAATATCACCCAACAGTGTCTTCTGTGACACAGTTGTCCCCGACTGGTAGCTCTGCCGCCTACGATCGACTTCGCCCATACAAACACCCCCAACCCTCGAACCGCCACACTGCGGCCCGCAGCTTCCTGCTGCAATGGGGTAATGACCGGCGCCCCACTGAGGTAGCAGTGTATGATGCAGGTATTCGTATTCGCCCGTGACCTGACCCCGGTGGCGCTACCCGCGCCAGCCTTATGAGACGGCGCATTTAGCGCCATCGGTGTGTCACGCGCTTTCCTGCTTACACCACACTGTACCTTTCATATTCGGAACAATGCGCCCAATCCCTCAGGTAATTATGCTAAGTTTTTAACGGCGATCTATGCAGTTCACACAGTTGCCTAAATCGAACGTTTGTGCTATAATAAAGACGTAAAAACAACATTATAGCGACAATTTAACGCCGACATCCGCGCCTGAAATCGGAGTGCTCAGTCCCCATTATCCGACTCGAAATACCCGATGTCCGGCGCCAGATATCTGTGAAGAGTCGCACAAAACAGTGGCGGCGCACCGAACTTATGTGCCCGCCGGAGGTTATATGGATAAACAAAAAGCTCTTGATCTGGCACTCTTGCAGATCGAAAAGCAGTTTGGAAAAGGCTCCATCATGAAGCTTGGTGAATCCACCATAACTGCTGTGGATGTCATCCGCACCGGCGCGCTTCCACTGGATATTGCGCTTGGCGTCGGAGGGGTGCCCCGCGGCAGGATGACCGAGATCTACGGCCCGGAGGCCTCAGGCAAGACGACCCTCGGCCTGCACCTGATCGCTGAAGCACAGAAAGCGGGCGGGGTAGCGGCGTTCATCGACGCGGAGCACGCGGTAGATCCCGACTACGCCCGCAACCTCGGCGTCAACATCGATGAGCTGCTCGTCTCCCAGCCGGGGTCCGGTGAAGAGGCGCTTGAGATCGTCGACGGGCTGGTGCGAAGCGGGGCGATCGACATCATCGTCATCGACTCGGTCGCGGCGCTCGTCCCCAAAGCCGAGATGGAAGGGGATATGGGCGACACCCACGTGGGTTTGCAGGCACGGCTGATGAGCCAGGCGCTGAGGAAGCTCGCCGCCGGAGCGTCGCACTCCAATACGGCGGTCGTCTTCATCAACCAGATACGAGAAAAGATCGGCGTGATGTTCGGCAACCCGGAGACTACCCCCGGAGGCCGGGCGCTCAAGTTCTGGGCGAGCGTGCGCCTTGAGGTGCGCCGGGTCGACAGCCTTAAGTCCGGGACCGATATTGTCGGCAACCGAACCCGCGCCAAGGTCGTGAAGAACAAGGTCGCCCCGCCGTTTAGGCAGGCTGAGTTCGACATTATGTTCGGCCGGGGCATATCCAAATCCGGCGCGATTCTCGATATGGCGGTTGATGCAGGGCTTGTCGAAAAGTCGGGCACGTGGTTTAACTACGGCGAGCAGAGGCTCGCACAGGGCAGAGAAAACGCGAAACTCTTCCTTCAAGAGAACCCCGCGCTCCTTGACGAACTCGAGCAAAAGCTCAGAGAACAGGCAGCGCCGACGGCGGTCCTTGAGTCCGAAGTAACCGAGGACATGCAGGCGGCGGCATAATAACTCTGATGGGAGATGATCTACGAATCGCCTCCCCGAAGCTCAAAGGGGATTCCCTAATCCCAGAGGTATCAAAATGTTTGACGTAAAGAAAGCACTGATAAAAATCCAGGGCGGCAGGGAGTATCTTCCGGTCGCGCAGCGGCTGGTGTGGTTCCGTGAGGAGCACCCGGACTGGGCGATCGTGACCGAACCTGCGATGATAGACATCGAGCGGGGCTACGCGGTCTTTAAGGCGACGGTCTTAAACACTGAAGGCAAACCCGTAGGCACCGGCACCAAGATGGAAACCGCGCGCGGTTTCCCTGACTTTGCCGAGAAAGCCGAAACCGGAGCAATCGGTCGAGCGCTCGCGGTCTGCGGCTACGGCACCCAGTTCGCCCCCGAACTTGAGGAAGGCGAGCGGATCGTAGACACCCCGCAGCCGATGGGCGTCCCAGCACGCGCCGAGGCAGGTTCCAAGTCCGGCCAGTCGGGAAAACTCTTCTGTTCAAGCGAAGGCTGCGGCAGGGAGATGACCAAGGGGCAGTACGACTACAGCGTAAAGACCTTCGGGGCCGCGCTCTGCCCCGCGTGTCAAAGGCAGCGCTCCGGCAGCAAGGGTTTCCCGACACTAAACAGCTAGCCCGCTTTATTCGTGAAGCGAATAAAGCTCTCGCTAAAAACACAAAATTCAGGTTAATCCAACACTAGCCGTAAAATCAACAAAGGGCTCTCGCAATTGTGCGAGAGCCCTTTTACATTCAATACAAATATGAGATCGAACCTGCTAATTCGCCACATGTTTACGAACGAGGCCCGGAGCGTAGTTAGATGAGTATGGGTTGTCAGCTACGCAAGCGTAATAGTTGTTCGCATCGTGCCTTTCCCAGGAGGTTCCCACTACCACGTGGCCGTCGAGCATCAGCATGTTGATGCACTTGACCGAGTAGGAGAGCCCGCTATCGGCATCGTTATTCTTCCACCCCAGATGGAAGTTCGCACCATAGTCAGCCATGAGCAGGTCACGGCTTGGCCTTGCCCACTGGTCGGGTCTTCTTGGCGTGTACTCCGCTGTAGTGTGATCTACGACGTCTCTGTTACGCCATCCGCTGTTCGCGAGGTAGGCTCCGTAGCAGTAGTAGTAGCTTGATGCCAACTGATCTTTGTACTTCCACCTTGGTGGCTCATTGACGAACCCATTGTCTCCGGGGCATATCCACAAACGCTTGGGATGTTTCTCAGAGCTTGAAACAGGCCTTTCCTGCAGGTAGCGCCTTAGCGGTTCGGGGCGAAGAGCGTGGTTATCGCTGTCGTAGGGAGTATCAGGCGTAGCAAACCCGTTGTTGTCGTCCAGGTACATCCTGAAGGCAAGCCCAAGTTGCTTTAGGTTGGAGGCGCACACGCGCATCCTTGCAGTGTCCTGTGCCTGCCGAATTACAGGAAACAGGATTGCTGCCAAGATGGCAATAATCGCCACCACCACCAACAGTTCTGCAAGTGTGAAACCCTTAGAGGTTTTCACGGTTCTCCCTTCCTGCAGCCCTATGCAGGGCTTCCTGAACCCGCTGTCGGCGTCCCCTATCGCCGGCGACTCCTCGCTTACGCTGGTATATACCCGCTCAAAGTTTGAGTCACACGCACGGGCCAAGTAAAAACTTGCTCGATGCTAAAAAAAACAGTTAATCTACGCAACTTCAATATAGCATGCGAGCCCTGCACTGTCAAGGGTCGTTTGGCTGCATTTGAGAAAACTCAACACAGAGTTTTCTGCTCCTGAACAGATTATCGGGCCTTTACAGGTAATATTTACAGGTCTACGACAAAGATTCTTTCACCATATCAATAAAATACTGGTGAACCCGCGTGTCATCGGTCAGTTCGGGGTGAAACGCGGCGGCAAGACGGTTGTTTTCACGGACAAACACCACCCCGCCGTCCTCAAGCTGCGCAAGCGCTCTTGCGCCGTTTTTCATCTCGGTCACAAGCGGCGCGCGGATAAACACCGCCCGCACCGGGTCGCCGCCGATCTCGGAGACATCGAGATCGGCCTCAAAGCTGTCGACCTGGCGGCCAAACGCGTTGCGGCGCACGGTGATATTCATAAGCCCAAGCCTGGGCTGGTCGCTTCCCTCGATCCCACTTGCGAGGAGTATCATCCCCGTGCAGGTGCCAAAGACGGGCATCCCCTCTTCGACTCGACGCACTATCACCTCGTCCACACCGAAGCGCGACATAAGTTTCCCGACGGTCGTGCTCTCCCCGCCGGGTATAACAAGCCCGTCGACGCGCGACAGCTCGGCGGGAAGCCTGATCGGGACCGCCTGTACACCCAGACGCTCCAGGGTTTCGATATGCTTTGCGAAATCTCCCTGGAGCGCCAGAACACCTATTTTGATTGGTCTATCCTTACCAGCCACGAACCGACATAAGCTCCTTTTCGTCCATCTGGCGGATATCCAGCCCGGGCATCGCGCTTCCAAGCCCCTTGGAGAGCTCCGCGAGCATGTCGGGTTTGTCGAAGTGCGTAGTCGCATCAACGATCGCTTTTGCGCGCTGGGCCGGGTCTTCGCTCTTGAAGATTCCGGAGCCGACAAACACCGCTTCAGCGCCAAGCTGCATCATAAGCGCAGCGTCAGCCGGGGTCGCAACGCCACCTGCCGAGAAGTTCGGCACGGGGAGCTTGCCAGTCTCATGAATCTCAAGGACCAGCTCGTATGGCGCACCGAGGTTCTTGGCCGTAGCCATCAGTTCTTCTTTGGCCATCCCCTGAATGCGCCGCATCTCGCTTATGACGCTTCTCATGTGACGAACCGCCTCGACGATATTGCCTGAGCCCGCCTCACCCTTGGTGCGGATCATCGCAGCGCCTTCGCCGATTCGCCGAAGCGCCTCGCCAAGATCGCGGCATCCGCAGACAAACGGCACGCTGAACTTGTGCTTGTCGATGTGATACATCTCGTCTGCCGGGGTAAGCACCTCGGACTCGTCTATGTAGTCGACGCCGAGGCTCTCAAGTATCTGCGCCTCTACAAAGTGACCGATTCTGGCCTTTGCCATCACGGGTATGGTGACGACGGACATAATCTCAAGTATGACATTGGGATCAGCCATCCTGGCCACACCGCCATCTTTGCGGATATCGGACGGGACCCTCTCAAGCGCCATAACGGCCACCGCGCCGGCATCCTCAGCAATCTTGGCTTGCTCAGCGTTGGTGACGTCCATGATAACGCCGCCCTTCAGCATCTCAGCAAGGCCGACTTTAGTTCTCCAGGTTGACTTCTCTAGTTCACTCATTATCTCAGCACCCTTCATTATGGTTCCAAAAGACCCCTTTATGATACCAGAAACCGTTCCGTTTCGCTAGAGCTTAACAGACATTCGAGCAATAAATCTTTACTAAATTAATCAACATACTCTGCAATGGTGGTTCGGCATTGGTTGCAGCTCACATTTGTTGTAGTATATTGAGAGATTTGTCTAGCGCACCGTTCGAGAGCCTCAGGGTGAGGGGTTGGCTTGGGTGAAATGTATGAGAGCGACCACCATCTCTCAACTATAGATCAATCCAAAACCCCCAACCGAAGGAAACCGCGCCCGCCGCCTCGAAGTTATTCTATGACACCAAGGCACTTGAGGTAACTTTTCAGATGACAAACACAATTTCTTCTGCGGACACGGTCACGCTTGGCCGCCGCAGGTTCACTTGCATATCCCCGGGACTGGTTCGGATGGAGTTTTCGCCTACGGGCGAGTTTCAAGACAGGCGAAGCATCGTCGCCTACGCTGAGCGCGAGACGACTCCTTTTCAGTCCGTGGAAGAGAAGCCCGACGGCGTTTATCTTTCTACGAGCATGCTCACGATCATCTCACGGGAGCACGACAAGGACTTTTTCGAGGGGAACCTCGAAGTGCGCTGGAATCGCGACGGACTCGAGCACTACTGGAGGCCCGGCGACCGCGACCACATGAACCTCGGAGGCACGGTTAAATCTCTCGATATCTTTGAGCGCTACACCACCATCGACGGCGTCCACACCGCAGACGAGTCCGCGCCCGACGCAAAGGCCAACGTCCACCTCTCCCAACTCTGCAGCGAGGAGGACGTCCCCTACTACAAACGAAGCGGGGCCGACGCCAAACTGAAGCAGATGATCCGCATCGGGAGCCTGCACAGAGGCGTCAGGCTGATCCCTGAGGCGATGCCGGCGCGCACCGTGAACCACACCATCGACCAGCGCGAGTACGGCGTCGGGGTGCTCTCCCGATCGGGGTATTTCCTCCTAAACGACTCGATCTCAGCAGTCATGGACGAAGAAGACTTCCCCATCGAACGAAACGCTCCCGGCGCCAAAGACTACTATTTCTTTTGCTACAACGACGATTATACAGCCGCCATGCGCAACTTCCACAAGCTCACGGGTCGCACTCCGATGCCCCCAAAGAGCATGCTCGGCCTGATATTCTGCCGCTGGCCCGCCTACGACGAAAAGGAGGCCAAAGAGATCGTCGAGCGCTTCGCTGGCGAGGGACTGCCCCTCACCACGCTTGTTGTGGACATGGAGTGGCACAAGGCGGGATGGTGCCACTGGGATTGGGACGAGAAAATGTACCCCAACCCCACCGAGTTCTTCAAGTGGTGCCATGATCGGGGGCTCTTGGTCACACTAAACGTCCACCCCGAGAGAATTGTCGCCGACGACTCCCACTTCGCCCCCTACGTTGCGGAGACAGGCGGCGAGTCCCGGGTAAAAACTTGGAACGAAAATGTGCAGGACGTAGACTCGATCGACCTCGACCCCTGCAGCAAAGCCGAAGCCAAAGTGTTTGAAGACATCTGCCTGTCGGAAAAAGTGAAAGAGGGCATGGACTTCTGGTGGCTGGACGGCACGCGCGGCAAGATCAACGGAAGCGACTCCCAGCTCATACTAAACAAGCAGCTCTTTGAAAACGTGCAGCACGATGACCGCCGCGGTGCGCTTCTGTCCCGCTACGGAGGGTTCGGTTCGCACCGCTACGGCACATTCTTCACCGGAGACACCCAGAGCCAGTGGGAAGTGCTCGAGAAGCTCGCCGAGTTCAACATCCGCGCGGGCCACATCGGTATCTCCTACGTCTCACACGACACCGGAGGCTTCGCCCACCCCAGCACACCCCTAATCGACCCGATACTCTTCGTGCGGTGGCTGCAGTTTGGCGCGTTCAACCCCGTGCTGCGCCTCCACAGCTCGCCGGGCTCCGGGAGCCGCATGCCCTGGGACTACGGCGAGCAGAACTACAAAAACTGCCAGAAGTGGCTCAGTTTCCGAAACAGCTTGATGCCCTATATATATAGAAACGCCCGTCGACAGTACGAGGAGTTCGTCCCACTCACCCGCGGGCTCTTCTTCGATCACCCAAAGGACGCAGAGAGCTACAGGTTCGACCAGTTCTACTTCGGCGACTCGATGATCGTCGCCCCGATGCTCACGCCCAAGTATGACCGGGACGTCTACCTGCCCGAAGGCGCGTGGTTCGACTACAGAACTGGGGAGTCGATCACCGGTGGGCGCACGTTCAACACGTTCGCGCAGCTCGACGAGATCCCCATCTACGTCCGCGCCGGAAGCCTCATCACCCGCCAAAGCGACGCCGTCTCCCCCGCGGCAAGTCATATCTCCGAGGTGATACTCGAGGTCTTCCCAGGAGCCGACGGACGGACGACGCTCTACGAAGACGACGGCCGCTCCCAGGGTTACACCAGAGGCGAGTTCGCCACCACACGCTACGAGCTTGTCGACCTCGGCGACACCCTCGAAGTCCGCTGCAAAGGCACCCGGGGCGAGGCCTTCGGCGACACGCGCGACCACACAGTCGAAATCGTGCTTGATAAAGCTCCAAACCGCGTTTCCTATCTCGACGGCGAGCTTGAGGCAGCTTTCGATGAGAATACCCGCCGCGCCAGGGTCAAACTTCCACGACTGACAATATCCGAAAACTGGACCCTCACAGTTCTGATGTGACGGGCAAGCAGTCAACCCCTGTCGGGCGTGGGTAAGAGTACATTGGCAAAGCCCGCGCCTGACACCCGTGGCGCGAGTGTCCCCAGGAATCGCAGGTAAAGCCTCTAGCAGTGCGCAGTTTGCGCTGCAGCCGGCTTCACCACGATGGGGACGCAAATGGCAAGAAACGCCATTTGCGAAGCAAGAGGTGCCGGTAGCACCGTTGGACGGGAGGGTTTAGGAAAAATGTACGTCAACTACAAACAATATCGTGGGCACACATTGAAGCCGCTCAGCATACTCGACCACTGGAAGGTCCGCGAAGGCGAACCCGACATACGCGGCTGGGCGTTAACAGATCACGAGCACAAGAAGATCGCGAGCGCCGACGACCTGCTGGTGGATACCGACCTCGGCAAGGTCGCCGTAATCGTGGTCGCATACGACGAAATCCTCGGGCTGGGCGGAGAAAAGACACTCGTCCCACTCGAGCTCGTAGACTTGTACCACGAACAAAAGCACGTGGTGTTCCACGGTTCGGAGGACGATCTAAAGAGCGGTCCGAGATACACCAAGGACACCGATGAGATCACAGGGTTCTTCGAGCACTGGGAGCGTCACGGCATCCGCACGCGCGAGGAACGCGAGATGGCTCACGGGCGAAAGGGCGGCGAGGCGGCGGTCAAGGAGCACGAGCAGGAAACCGAAAGGCACAGGCAGTCGGGCAAGGTAAACCTGAACGATGCTGGCCGACAGGAACTGATCGACGTTCCGGGCATAGGCCCCGTGATCGCCGACCACATCCTCAAATATCGCCGAGAGCACGGCCAGTTCAAAAAGATCGACGATCTCGATCAGATCTCAGGGATCAACAAACCGACCATCGACGATCTGAGAAAATACGTGACTGTGTAGCTTGAATAGGCAGCTGTTAGCAGCTAACGGCTAGCCCGCTTTATTCGTGAAGCGAATAAAGCTCTCGCTAGCAAAGCATTATTCACGCTCCTCGTGAATAATGCGGGCTAGCTGCTAACAGCTTATGACTACAGCTTGATCTCTCTCACCCTCTGGCAGTACCAGATATAGTCTTCGAGGCTGACGCCCGGGGTGATGAGGTGGTCGGGCATCATCAGGAATCCGCCGTCCTTCATCAGGGGCATCAGTCGCTGTATCTCGGCTTCGACCACGTCGCGGCCCTGTTCGAGAGTCATCTTATCGAAATGACCGATGATCCTTAGGTCTTTGCCGTACTGTTTTCTAAACGCCATGCCGTCGGCTTTCCAGGTTCCGACCTCAAGCGGGAAGAGCACGTTCACGCCAGCGTCGAGCCAGTGGCCGAGGAGATCGGTGATATCCCCGTCGCAGTCGATCCCAAGTAGATGCACGCCGTGTTCTTCCAGTTTGTTTCTGATCTTGGTATACCCTGAGGCAACGCACTTCAGGAAGATGCTTGGACTCACCAAAGGACCGGCCTTGCCGCAGATATCCTCCCAGCCAAAGCCAAACGTCGGCTTGACCTTCATCTTGGGTAGGATCTGATCTATCCCCCAGCATGTGAGGTCGGCGAGCGTGTTGACCATGTCGGCATAGCAGTCCGGGTCGTCGTACATGAGATAGGACATATTCTCGACGCCCATCCAGTTGCGAATCCACCCCATCATAGAGCCCGTTCCGACCGCAATCGGCATGCCTGAGGCCTCAGTGCGAGTGATGATCTCCTCAAGATCGGCTGGAATACGCGCAGGGTCGGGCTGAAGCCGCTTTTTGTATTCGGGCCAGTCCTTGGCATCTTTCAGCGTAAAATCTATATAGTGCGGAATGCTCGATGCGTGCTTCCAAGCCTGGCAGACGACGCCTTCCCTGTCCCGAAAGATCTTGTAATCGTCGGTCTGTTCGAGGATTTCCTCTTCAAAGAAAGGGAACAGGCCCACATTGATCTGCAGGTTCGACCAGTGAGGAGTAGTGCCAAGCAGTTCGTGGATATTCTGCCCCGGCTGTAGCCCCTCCTTATACCAGCGTTCGATGGTCTCGTCCCAACCGTGCCAGTGAACGGCGGGCATATGGTCGAAGTTGCCGTAGAACATTATTTCGTTAAAAACGTCTCGGTAGCTCATTGATCTCACTTTCTTGATGAATCCATTTACACATTCGAATCCATTTATGAATGCATTACTCGTGTAGTCTATCACATAAAGTATACTACGAAATTATCGCCGGTTCCTTCCCTGCCAATTACCATACCGACTGAAAATCTCGCAAACGCGGCTCATACCAGAATGCTGCAAGATCAGTGTGGGGTCCGGGTCAGAGACCGGCCACTACGGGCATTCTGCCTTCCTGGATGTTTTCCCCCAAAAACACTTGAGCTGACAGAACTTTTCGGCTATGATTGAGAGGATTCTAGCAGAGGGATCGTAAATAAGCTATGAGCCAGACCATAACAAAAACCAGATCGAAGTCAAAACTCACCGGGCCGCTGCTCGGATACATCGTGCTTCTGGTCGGAGCAGCGATCTTCGCCGTGCCATTTTTGTGGATGGTGTCGATCTCCCTTCGCGCGCCCGCGGAGGTCGCCGCGTCGGGTCTCCACCTGTTCCCGAGCAAGGTTATCTGGGCGAACTACCCCAAGGCCTTGACGATCATGCCGTTTCACCTGTATATGTTCAACACGCTCAAGGTGACGGTGTTTGCGGTGATCGGCTCATCCCTATCAAGCGCGCTCGTCGCCTTTGCCTTCGCTCGGATCAAAGCGCCGGGCCGCGAGTTTTTGTTCATGCTCATGATCTCGACGATCATCCTGCCCGCCGAGGTGACGATGGTCCCGCGCTTCGTAATCTTCCGCAGCCTGGGTTGGTATGACACTCTGATGCCCCTGATCGTCCCCGCGTTCTTCGCAAGCGCGTTCTACGTATTTCTCCTGCGCCAGTTCTTCCTGACGATCCCCGGCGACCTCGAAGACGCCGCCAAAATCGACGGCTGCGGCCCGTTCCGCACCTTCTGGCAAATATTCCTGCCGCTCTCCAAGCCTGTGCTTGTGACGGTAGCCGTCTTCAGCTTCGTCGCCCACTGGAACGACTTTATGACGCCCCTGATCTACCTGAACTCGGTAGACAAGCGCACGCTCGCCCTCGGCCTAGCGACCTTCCAGGACGTCTGGGGCGTCGACATAGTCTCCCTGATGGCCGCCTCAACGGTAGTCCTCCTGCCCGTGCTGGTGATCTTCATCCTCGCCCAGCGCTACTTCGTGCAGGGAGTAGTGATGAGCGGGATCAAGGGCTGAAGTGATCAGCGGGTCTTCCGGCACTCAGCCGCGAATGGCCAGCTCCGTTGAAAGGTCCAGGTAGAGCTTGATCGCCTCAGGTGGGACGTTCCATGGGATGTGATTACCGACGCACATAAAGTAGCCGCCGCTCATTTTCGCCGTCTCAACCATCGACTCGACCATCGCACGAATCTCCCCGGGGTTGTTTCGTCCGAGTATGCGGTTATCGCCTTCCCCAGCGATCACGGGGTTGTCGTACTTTCTTGCGATCGCCTTGAAGTCGGTGTAAGGCTCCGTAATTATCCCTCGCGCGCCGCAGGCCATCACATCGTCGACATACTGATCCATGCAGCCGTCTACCATAAAGATCGGCTCCTTGCCTGCCGATTTCAGAATACTCCAGTATTCCTCATAGCGAGGGAAGATGTATTTGTGCATCCAGGCGGGCGAGCAGACCGGGCCGCGGGTGGTGACGATGTCGTCGTGGCATGTGACGAAGTTGATCGGCAGCCTCGCAAACACCCGGAAGACCCTGCGGTTGATCTCGGCGAACTCATCCATTACCCGCTCGAACTCAGGCAGCATGCAGCACTCGAGAAACAGCTCCCAGCCAAACGTAAGTAGGGGCCACATGAAAAGCGTATTGTAGAACCAACTTGAGGCCGAGCTACCAGCGGGCGCTTTGTCCCCCCACTCCGCCGGGTACCCCTTCCGAAGGGTTTCGTAGAGCGCATCCTCGTCCCGATAGTCCCAGTTCATCACGACGTGCGGCCAGTCCCTGAAGTCCCCCTTGTCCAGCGGCGAGAAGTTGAGCACGTCGTCGACGTTCTTGAAATACGCTTCACCGTGCTCCCAGGTGCCGGTCTCACTGTCACCCCAGCGCACGGTATGACGCTCAGAGTTCGATGTCAGCGCGCCGTCCTCTGCTGAAAGCCTGGGGCGAGGGCGAGGGTCGTCGGTTTCAGGAACTGGGAGCGTGAAGTGCGGAAATAGCTCGTTCCATTTCTCTCTGCAGAGCTTGGGATGGTCGTAATAGTCGACCCCCGTGAGCTCAGTCTCGGCGTCCGGGCACGACCAGTGCTCATAGTGAGTCACCCGCCGGGGCCCAAGCCCCATATAAGTCTCGAAAAATGCGTCACCCATTGCTATTAGCTCCTCCAGCCGTACCGGTGGCGCATAGCGCCAGCCTTTAAGAGACGGCGCAGATAGCGCCGTCGATCCGAATATGTTTTTCAGTGTAACCCGTAGGCAAGTGTCCGACAATGGGCAAATCACGGATTGTATTGTGTATTCTTATGATTTATGTGTATACTCGTGCTAGACGGTATTATCTCATTGCAGCCTGCGAGGAAGCTATGCCTGAGAAGAACTCGATCACACAGATACTGGGGACTCTTGAGACCACGTTCATTATGGGCGAAACCAGGAATTACGGCAGCTACTGGGCGGCTGACTATGGGGTCGCGAGTGACTCATTTGGCCGGATATACTGGATAAGCCAGGGCGAAGGCTGGACTGAACACCACGGCACTCGCTACAGGCTCGAACCCGGATACCTTTACGTGATTCCAGCAGACACCCTCGCTCGGTACGGCTGCCCGGAGGAGATGACCCTCTCGTGGCTCCACTTCACGGCTCACGTGCTCTACAGCGTCGACCTTTTCGTGTTCCTCCGCGTGCCTTTTCAGATACCTGTCGCAGACACCGCATGGATGAACGGGCAGTGGGACGATCTCACGATGCGCCTGATGCAGGACCGTCCGGGCAACGCGATGGCGATAGATGGGACGCTCAAACAGCTTCTCGCCATCTTTATCGACAAAGCGGAGGTCGAAACAGAGCACATCGAGGGCGCTGCGAGGTTTCACGAGGTGCTTGGCTATATTGAGGCGAACCTGACCGACAGGTGCACGCTCAGCGAGCTTGCAGACGTCGCGAACCTTCACCCAACCTATTTCTCGACGTTATTCACGCGCGCGATGGGTGACAGCCCCACGGTCTACGTCAACCGCAGGCGCGTCGAGTGGGCCAAGCGACTCCTGCGCGACACCCGCTCACCGCTCCAGGAGATCGCGTCGACCGTTGGTTTCTGCGACCCCTACTACTTCTCGCGGGTCTTCAAGCGGCTGACCGGAACCACTCCGGGCCGGTTTAGAAACCAGCCGACCGAGCACCACCCATAACGACTTACCATCACCCAGACATCGTCCGGATATTTTGGTTCATACGGAAGAAGTTGGTCGGGTAGTATTTCCTCTTCAATGTGGCGAGCTTGTTAAGGTTTCGACGCCGTAGCCCGCTTTATTCGTGAAGCGAATAAAGCTTTCGCTAACAGAGCATTATTCACGCTACTTGTGAATAATGCGGGGTAGGCAGCTCTCACCCTGCCCACCCCTTCTTTGCCGAGGAAATTGACGTACGCGCCGCCGGTCTGGAATGGCTCCATCGCTCGCTCTGCAAATCAGCCGAGCATCAGGCTCCCTCACTTTGATTGATTTGACATTTACCGGCAATTGTTATCGCATTGCCGACTCCCAACGCGCCGACCGTTGTCGTGATAGCGGTCGCATTTTTTGTTGTTGCGATCCCTATCACGGTCCCACTTCTTGTCATCACGGCGATCTCGGTCTCTGTCCCAGCGGCTGTCTGAGTAACTGCGGCCACCACGAGTGTTGTAGTAGTGACTCCGGTCCCGATCAGACTCTTTGCTGTCTTTGTACCGGCTCCAGGCATAGGCAGCACCGGCTCCCGTGACGAACCCGGTGGTGTTGTGCCCTCTTATCAGCGAGTACGCCGCCACTCCCGTAAGCGCGATCGCGGTGTTTCGCCTGCCCTTGGTGCTCGCAAGGCTCGCAAGCGGCGTCAAAACCGAGATAGCGAACACTGCAAGAAGGGCCAAAAGCATCATCCTGAAATTCGTTTTCTGCATTTGAGTAACTCCTGCCCCGGACCAGTCCTTGCATCCGGGGACTTACACAATATATGACGAGCATAAACACAGCGGGTTACACCTTGCGGAGCCTTACAGCCGCTATATGTATATTAGAACAGGTATATGTAAAGATTGTCGGCTTTATATGGAGTGCGGCAAGCAATCGCCGCTTTGTTCTTGGGCGACAGCAAGGCGCACAAGCGCCAATTATCGCCAGCCGGAAGATTTGTGAAAGCGGCTCTCGCAAACCACACTCCAAAGCTAGATTGACCGCATTCGAATTAAGATTTTGACTAGCACCGACAGGACATGGTATACTGTCCGCAGTCAAATATCCGCCTGTAGCTCAGTGGATTAGAGCATCTGTCTTCGGAACAGAGGGTCGGGGGTTCGAGCCCCTCCAGGCGGGCCAAATTTCATCTTGGAACTCCCCCCCCCCCACGGGTTTCCAACTAGCAACTCTTCCTACATCTTCTGCATTTCCACGACCCAATCAAACCAATCAAAGGCTGTTTTCGGCAGTTGACATGCAGGCTGCCACCTTAACATCTCAACCAGGGACAATGTGACAATTGTAAGCCCCGCAAAAGGCTCTATGTGGTTTGAGCCTTAGCACCAAGGGAATACTTGTTAATGGCTGATTCGTCGTGTGGGGGATGAAGCTCTGCCGAAAGGTGGAATGTAAACCCCTGTTACCGGTGCAGCGGAATGCGTTGTATTCCACTGCACCGGGAGAAAGCGTCGACTAACTGCGTGGGAGCTGTAGCGACTATACGTAGGGCGCAAGTGGCCCGGGAAGCCGGGCTGCGGCAAATGCGGCGATTCAGCCATCCTATTGAAATGCCTCCAGTGTTTCAATACAGATCCCACTGGGTAACATTCCATTGGACATCGGCCCGAGCCGTTTCGGGCATCCGATAAGGCGCGATCCGAAAATATAGTAGTTTTTTTATCGAAATCAGTTGACAACGGTTTAGGCCGTTTGCTATATTAGACATGCAAGGGAGCTTACTCCTCTGCAACAAAAGAATATCGACAACAAACTAATAGCGCGAATAACTAAATACCGGCAAAACTCAATATCGAAACAGCTTAAGTAAGGCTACAACTGAATAAGCGGAACAACTTAATAAACAACCTAGCGCCGAGTTTCCCTTCGGGGAAAGCGGGGGACCCGATCCCACAAGGGGCGAATTCCTGATATTGCTCAGGAAGGGGTGTCTTCCCACCCTAGCCCGACAGCTAACCACGCAGGCGCGGAGGAAGTCTCTTTAAAATATTACAGAGCCATGGCATATGCCGTGGCTCTTTTGGTATGTGCCGGACAGAAACCAGCCCCTCCAAACCCCAAACACCACCTCCCACGCAGAGCGAACCCGTCAAAGTCAAACACGTCCGTTTAGCCTCACACTTTCCGTGGGTAGTTTCCCACCGATCGACCACCGACAATGTCGCCAAGAGTTCACAATAAACACATCATTAACATTCGGCGGCGATCATCGACTTTCCATGGAACTCACTCTGGTAATGGGTCAATTGCCATGCATTACGCCATTCGGGATTTGGAAATCCCGTCTTAGCTTTGGGGGTGCCGATGGCCGATGGCCCCGGATATTCATCCGGAGCCGGGTTCCCGGGACATTCGTCCCGAAGCCCCCGTGATCGGTGACAGGATCGTGCGCGATATTCATCGCGCACGCAAAGAACTGCAAGGGAGTTAACTCCCGCTCAGTCGGCTAAATCCAATGCCCGGACAAATGTCCTAATCTTTCTGTTTCTGTCGGGATACACATCCCGACCGATCAGAGTGGCCCCAAAGTCATCACCTCACGGCACAACGGGATAAGCCGTCACAAGCTTCCCGGTCTGCGTCGTTATCACCCTGTAAACGCTGGACCGCCGACCTCCCTGCCCGATGGTCCCCACTACTCGACCGGCTTCAAAATCGCGCTTAAAATAGCCGTTCGCCTCCAGAACCGGGGAGACGAGTTGAGCGTACCTGATCAGCGTCTGAATGTTCTCACCTGGGCTAAAGATACTCTTCCCAGCGTTCCCATTTCCGCCGACGGTATGCCTTTCGGTAACGTGCTGCATCCCCTGAGGGGTGATATCAATGCGCCGCAGTGTGCAAGTCGCCGCCGAGAATACCTTGCCCGTATCGGTCAGACTGCGATCGGGTGCGACGGTGTAGACCTTGCCCTGAAAGCGAATGGTCGCCCCCAGCTGCACAGTCTCAAGCACCGCGTGCGCCGCAAACTGGGTGTCCTTGTCAAAAACCTGAACCACGTCACCTGATACGGGGCGGCGACTGGTGTTGTCCAGCGGCAGATCGGCTTCAACGAGCCTGCCTACACCGATATTTGATACAACCTGCGCCCGATTGGACTCAAGCGCACGATAAAGCTGGCCGCCGCAAACAAACTCGTCCCCCGGTTTCGCCTGTTCAAAGGTGGCCGGAATCCACCGCACAACGCCCGGGATAAACAGCATCACCCGAGCCGAAGGAGCAAAACTCTCGACCCTGCCAGCATCTGGAGCCGAAACAAGCGTATTGGAAACACTGGCCGAGTCCGCCCAAGCCCCAATGCTGCCCAGTGTTAGAACAAAAAGAAGAGCGACGACCCCAAACCGCCCCCTCAGTCCTGCCTTATACGAATTCCCCACAGAGCGTACATCTCCTTTGTCGAGAGCTAAACCGCCCCCGTGTTATGTGTATCATTTCCACAATAACCCGCCCAAATCCTTCGATTGAATATGTTTCAGAGTTGGGTGCGCGATATGTATCGCGTGCGCAAAGAACAGCAAGGGAGTTTGCTCCCGGTCAATCGAATCGCCCGAGTCTGTTCAGACCACTGCGCGACCCGTCGTTACATGGTGGAGCTAGGCCTGATGAGCCGGGCAAACGGGGTATACGAGTTCACCGAAACCGGCAAATCAGCATGGCGCGTGGAAAGGTTCATCTGCGAGGGTTATCTTGAGACAGTATAATCAAATCGGGCGGGCGAATATTGAACCCGCCCGCCCTGAAACCAACATGGCGACTAGCCACTAGCAACTAGTGACTTCCCCTATGCCACAGCCTTCTCGGACTCGTCAGACTTGCGAATTCCCTGCCCGAGTTTGGCGATTGCGCGGAGGTTTTCGATCTCGGCGTTGATATCGAGGTCGTCTATCGCACGATCGTCTAGCGCGTTGATGACCCGCTCGGCTACGCGAATCGCCCCTACGACGAGAAGCTCGTTTTCGTAGTCGACGTAGACATGGAAACGACCCTTGGGGTCGACTCGCCAGTTCCACTGGGTCTCGCCTTTAAGCACGCTCGAACGCTGTGCCTGCCCCTGAAGCTCGATTATCAGGTGCTCGAAAAGGTGTGGGATTTCGGTGGACTGGCACTCGCGCTTGAAGCTGTAACCCCCATCATTTTCGCACCTGTGACGGGCCAGGTGGGGAAAAAGCTTAAAGAGGAGGTTCGGAATATGCGGAGCATGCCGCGTGGAATACCGGTTAGGATCCGGCATCTCGACCACGAGCTTGACTCGATGGCTGTTGTAGAACAGGATTTCGACGACTTTCATTGGCAACACCTGCGTCCACTTACTATTGACTTTCGCTGGAAAGTCGAGAGATATTTTCGGCTCGCAGACTCTGTGGCTAGCCACAGCCAGTCTGCCGAAAATCCATAGTTGAGCACAACCTCGTGGGAGAAATCACCCTACGTCGCACGCGCCCTTACAAGCCAATTGTAACACAACCCCCAAGACGTGTAAAGCAAAGTGCGCAGAAAGTTGGAGGAATATGACGCTAATGTGGCGAGCAAGCAGGTATAATTCGCAGAGTGTTACCAAACAGCCTCATCCATAACGGCGTGTTTGCTCGATATCGTCACCCAAGAGCAATCGCCGCAAGCGCTTCGTCGACGTTTTGGTCGATCGGAATATGGCCGTCGAGCTTGGTGATCCTGAGGATCCGATCAAATATCCCGTGGCTCCCGACGATACGAAGCTGCCGCCTGCTCTGGGCGAGGCTCTCCTGCGCCGAAGCGATCGCGGAGACGCCGGTGCTGTCGATGTAGGTGAGCAGATGGACCTCAAGCACGACGTGTTTCAGGTCGGCTATCGCCCGGCGCAGTTCCTGGGTAAGAAGCGGCACCGTGCCGATATCGCACTCGCCGACCAGGTAGAGCACCACGGAGTGATCGGCCTCCACAGCATTCACCGTCATAATGTTGGAATAGTCGTTACTGGCACGCATAAGGCATCACCACACATTCGGTTACCCCTCGGGGCCTGCCCTGAAACAGGACAAACGAAAGCACCGGAGTGAATCTTCCACCTCTCCCCGATGCTTTCGGGCCGCTGACAGGTCTAATCGACGTCAATCGCCACCGTAGGGCAGGCTTCGGCGGCCTCCCGGGCGGCGTCTTCGACGTCCGCCGGGACTTCGTCAACAATCACATGCGCGAGCCCGTCGTCGCCCATCTGAAACACCTGCGGGCAGATATCCACACATACTCCGTCGCCGATGCACTGGTCCTCAATTACGTTAGCCTTCATAATATGCCTCCTAGTCATTGCTCAGCTCATATATTGCAAGCTGACTATACCCATTACCGCCGGGTCTCATCCCATGCCCGATCACAATCTTGCCCCGGTGGGAATACTGAATATATGGATATACTAAGTTTCACCCCTCACCCCTTGTGGGCTATCGCGTTTTCTATGAAAACGCTGTCGCCTGAGAGGAGAAGGCCGGCGTGAGGGGTATCCGTCAGACCACCAAATAATGCTCTCTTAGCAAGAGCTTTATTCGCTTCACGAATAAAGCGGGCTAAATAAGAGGAGGTAGATAAATGGCTGATACTATGAAGGCCACGGTCTTCCGTGGCAAGGACGATATACGAATCGAGGAAGTGCCGGTCCCGCGTGCAGGATTTGGTGAGGCGATCGTCAGGATCACGATGACCACGATCTGCGGCACGGACGTTCACATAATGCGAGGCGAGTACCCGGTCGAGGAAGGCAGGATCATCGGCCACGAGCCGGTCGGTGTGATTCACGAGCTCGGGCCGGGCCTTGAGGGATACAAAATCGGCGACCGCGTACTCGTGAGCGCTGTCACCCCCTGCGGCACCTGCGTCTACTGCCAAAGCGGCAAGTGGAGCCAGTGCGCGGGCTACCACGACCAATGGGAGGCGATCGGCGGCTGGCGGCTGGGTAACTCCATAGATGGCGTCCAAGCCGAGTATTTCAGGGTCCCATACGCCCAGTTCAATCTCGCAAAAATCCCCGACGACCTCGCCGACGAAGACGTGGTGCTTCTTGCAGACATCGCATCTACGGGCATATCAGGCGCGGAGTCGGCGAATATCAAGATCGGCGACTCGGTCGTGGTCTACGCTCAGGGGCCGATCGGTCTGATGGCGACCGCCGGGGCGAGGCTGATGGGCGCATCGCTCATAATCGGGGTCGATTCGGTCGACACCCGCCTTGAGATGTCAAAGAAGATGGGCGCCGATGTTGTGATCAACTACCAAGAGCAGGACCCAGTCGAAGCGGTGAAACGCCTGACCGGCGGGCGAGGCGCGGACGTCGCGATCGAGGCGCTCGGCACACAGGTAACGTTCGAGAACTGCCTGCGCTCTGTCCACCCCGGCGGCACCATCTCAAGCATCGGGGTCTACTCCCACGCCGTCGCGATGCCAGTCGAGCCCTACATCTACGGGATAGGCGACATCAAAGTAGTCTCGACGCTCTGCCCCGGCGGCAAGGAACGGATGCGCCGCCTGATGTCGCTTGTGAAATCCGGCAGGCTAAACGTGAGAGAGCTCCTGACCCACCATTTCACGCTCGACAATATTCTCGAAGCCTACGACCTCTTCTCCCACCAGCGCGACGGAGTGCTAAAAGTCGCCCTTACCCCCGCTCCGGTAGAACTGCGCCGTGAACCCGTATTTCGTGACCCTGAGGTGGAGGTTTACGAAGACGATGAGGAAATTGCAGAAGAAGAGGAAATCCGCCCAAAGTGGTAAGATAAAGTCAGGGGACGGAAGGCGTTTTCCGTCCCCTGACTCTCTCACGTCAGCACGACTGTGGGAGGATAAAGCGAACAGGCGGCGAAGTATACTGTAATGGAAACCGGACACGCCTTACTTTACCTCATATTGATCCTCGGCGCAGCCAAGATCGGCGGCGAACTGGCTGAGCGGCTGAAGCAGCCCGCTGTGCTCGGCGAACTGCTGGTCGGCGTAATCTTGGGCCTGACCCCCTTGCGCCACATAGCCGAGCCCAACCAGGAGGTCGTCGCCTCCGCAGCGATCACATTTGTCGCAACAATCGGCGTTATACTGCTTCTTTTTGAAGTGGGGCTTGAAAGCGAACTTGCGGAGTTTCTGAAGGTCGGACGGGCGGCGGCGCTGGTCGCGGCGATCGGCATAGTGCTTCCATTTGTGAGTGGATACGCGGCGAGTTTCCTGGTAAGCGGGGACTACCGGCAGGCGCTTTTCATTGGAGCCGCACTCACTGCTACAAGCATCGGCATCACCACACGTGTCCTGGCCGATATGAGAAAACTTAACACAAACGAGGCGAAGATCATCGTCGGCGCTGCCGTGATCGACGATATCCTCGGGCTTTTGATACTTGCTGTGGTGCTCCAGATCATCAAAGACGGCCACCCTGACGTAGTTGCGATCGGCAAAGCGGTAATGATCGCGTTTGCGTTTCTTGCAGGCGCGCTTGTGATCGGCATACGTTACGCCTCCACGCTCACCGCTTCGGCCCAGAGGCTAAAGACCCGTGGCGTGCTTGTGACGATATCGTTTCTGTTCTGCCTTACGCTTGCGTTTACGGCTGAGAGCTTCGGCCTCGCGGAGATCATTGGGGCGTTCGCGGCGGGCCTTATACTCGCGACGACAGGCGACCGCGTCAAGATCCAGGACCAGATCAAGCCCGTCGCCGACATATTCATCCCTGTGTTTTTCGTGCTTGTCGGCCTACAGGTTAACCTGCGACACCTGATCCCAACCGAACCCAGCGGGTATAGAGTTCTCCTGCTTGGGCTGGTTCTCCTGGTGCTGGCGATCCTTGGAAAGCTCGCATCCGGGCTTGGGGTAGCAAAGTCGGGGGCAAACAAGCTTGCGGTAGGGGTTGGGATGGTTCCACGAGGCGAGGTTGGACTGATATTTGCAAGCATCGGGCTAAGGGAGGGGATAATCGGCTCGGACCTTTACGCCCAGCTCATCCTGGTAGTGTTCATCACTACCCTGATCACCCCGCCCTGGCTCAAGCGCGTGTTTCTGAAAATGCCCGCTGGCCGAAACACCCGCACAGGGAGCGCTACTCCTCGTCAGTAGTCGAAATATCCATCAACGCGCCAAAACCTACGGTCCGAAGCACATACTGGGGGTGGCTTCCTGGGGTGACGATCACCTTCAGCCGCGCATCGTCACGTTTGAGGACTTTGCCGACTTTCACAAGGCTCGCAAGAATCGCGGAATCTATAAAGATTGCGCCGCGCAGGTCGATGGTTACGTCGTGGGTCGATGAGGAGGCCTGCGATAGAATAGTATCGAGCTCCCTTGAGATGCTCAGATCCAATTCACCGGAACCAACTACCGTTACCGACTCGCCATCACGTGATAATTCGATTGTTGCTCTGTCTGTCATTGTATTCGCCCAAGAGCCTGCTCTGCAGGCCATAGTCATCCTTCCGTATGATTTGCAGCGTTGTGTATGATACCACATTCCAGCCCATAATTGAACTGGTTATGGCTCCTGGCCTCCGGCGGGGATGCCGTACACTGACCCGTTTACCCAAACTCCACAGTTAGCAAACTGACTGAAAAATTTGAGGGGAGGGTGAACTCAGGCCGCCTGGTCATACCCCACGAGTTTTGGAAGCGATTTATCCACCACGATGTTGTCGCCGAGCGCCTCGATAAGCGTCGCCGGAGCTTGATACTCCTTGCCGGTGCCGAAGACCCCAGCAAGCATCCCGCCCGACCGGCCAAACATCACCCCCGCGATATCGCCGGTCACAGGGTCAATGCTGAAGCTTCGCACAGTCCCAAGTTCCACCCCGTCATCGGTGACTACTTTCTTCCCGACGAGCGAGTCGAGCATACCTTGGGTGGAAAAACTTTTTCGTCTGATCACAGCCTCAGGCGAGCGAATGGTGATCACGTCATGCCCGATAGACACGATGCTCCCCCACGGCACATAAGCCCCCGGGCCACCAAAGGAGTGCCCCGTGGTCACCGCGATAGCCGCCACCCGTCGCTCGCGTATATCGATCAATAACCCTGAAACCCGGCCAATATCGGTGCCCAGGGTTACCTCGACGACTCTAAGTTTGTTGATCTGGTCTGCGTTCATGCTGTTTGTACCCTGTTAATAGGTACCCGAGCACAGACCCCCTCAAAACGCACAGTCAATACTGGTATAATGGTGGAATGAAGAAAGAACGCGCTTCGGCAAAGCAAACCAAGGTTCTGCGTGAAACGGACCTCTATAGGCCCGTCTGCGACTACCTCACGCGAAACGGATACACCGTGCGAGGCGAGGTGATGTCCTGCGACATCGCAGCCCTGCGCGGCGAAGAGCTCATAGTGATTGAGCTGAAGCGCAGCCTGAATCTGCAACTGATAGTGCAGGCGGTCGAGCGCCAGAAAATTACCGATTCGGTCTACGTCGCCGTCCCGAGGCCATCCAACAGAACAAAGTGGGCAAGAGAAACAAAAGGCGTCCAGAAGGTACTGAAGCGCCTGGAACTTGGGCTGATACTGGTCGCAACCGGACGGGTAAAGACTCCGGTCGAAATCATCTTCCACCCCACCCTCTCCGAGCGGCGCAAGCAGAAACGCGCCCTGCGCGCCGTTCTTCGTGAGATCGAAAACCGAAGCGGCGACTTCAACACCGGAGGTTGCACGCGCCAGAAACTCGTCACAGCCTACAGGGAAAACGCGATCCAGATCGCCCATCTCCTCTTAGAACTCGGCCCGCAGGCTCCAAAGCAGCTCAGGGCTCTGGGCACGGGCGAGAAAACGCTGTCAATCTTATACCGAAACGTCTACAAATGGTTCGACAGAATAGACACGGGCCTCTACGCGATCAACGAACGAGGTCGAAGTGAGCTTGCAGATTACCCCGACCTCGTAGATCATTTCAAGTGCAAAGCTGATATCTCAGGCGAATAGTATCGCAGACTAGTGGGTCACTTGGCATGAAATCAGCCATTGTTGGGTGGCGATTTCCGAATCGCCACCCCAAAGCTAAGACGGGATTTCCGAATCCCGAATGGCGTAATGCATGGCAATTGACCCACTAGCACCGCCCTGAGCCATCGCATGGCTTCACAAATTTGACCGTACCGGCGATGGTCTTGACGTGACTCTTGTCGGCGTACAGCACGAGGTAGTTGTAGCGTTCACAGCCGATGCGGGTGGGCTCGGGCATCCTGATAACAACCGCCGCCTGCCCTTTCATACCCTGGGGCTGATCTTTGGACGGCATAATCAGCCGGGCATCCTTGCCATCCACGGTGATCTTGGTGATTGAGGGTTTTGATCCGTAGGGGTGAAGCTTGTGCTCGGCCTCGTTTCGCGCGACCTGATCGATCTTCGGAACCCCTGCGCAGGTCGCGTCAATCTGAAAGAACCCGTTCTGGCCCGCGAACCGGTAGTTGTATCCAGCCACCCGTTTCCACTGAGAGGGATATTTCAACGTGACACCAAAAGTGGTGTTTTTGTAGGTCCGCCAGCCGGAAGTCGACGCGGCCAACACCGCGGACGCAGCCAACACTGCCCCAACAAGCGCGATAGCCAACCAGGGCCTGTGCGATTTCAGCATAAAGTTCACCTCAATTACAGTAACCTACTTTTATTACCGCAATCAGGCCACCAACCATTCCCGATATGTCGAAGAAAGTGTGATTTCTTGACCGAACAAGGCGACAGAGGGAGGGGTTGGAAGTTGGGAGGATTGATTAGCTTCCGGGGTATGTATTACGCCAGTTGTTTTGTGTAGCGCACCCTTCGAGAGCCTCAGGGTGATATGATTTGGCTTGGGTGGATGTGTGAGAGACTGTACCGTCACCCTGAGCCCCGCTGAGGCTCTCGAAGCACGAAGGGTGAGCGACCACCATCTCCCATATTTGACCAACCAAAACTAATCACGTTGAGGTTCTCGAAACGTGCAATCCACCCAAAGTATCAACACGGGCCAATCCAATGCAGTTCCACCCAAGCCCTAGCATCCACCGTAATCGAAAAAGGGCAGACACATTGGTCCGCCCCTACAAACTTGCTAAGGCAGCTCCAGCGCACAAGCGCCCCGACTGAAGGTGATAACCCGCCGCTGGTCCTCAATTGAGGCGAGCGCGGAGTTCAAAATCTCCGTCCGTTCCTCAGCCGACCCGTGCTCGATCGTCCCAGGCTTGTTGCTCCGTCGCTCGTCTTTTAGCACCTGACGGTAGAACTCAAATCGCTCGGGATTGCCGTAGTATTCGCGGTCCAGATATTCGCACATCGCCGCCGACTCACCTTCGCGCACCAGAAGCGAGACGCACCCGCCCTTGCCTGCGCCGGTCAGTTTGCCGCCGAGATACCCCGGCCCGCGGCGTGCGATGGTGAGGAGCAGGTCGAGCTGCCAGTTCGAGACCCTGAAGTCAAAGCAGAGCGCGTCCTGAAGCTCGTCCACCATAAGCCCCACCCTGATGCGATACTCGTCGTACTCAGGCGAGTCAGGCGAAAGCTCCCCTGATGTGACCCGTTGCTCGGCCTCAAGAAATATCTCTTCAAGCATGCGCCCGATGATGTTCTCCTTGTGGAAGAACCTCGCGGTCGTTCGGATGTGATACCCACCGATATCGCGCTTTGGCGCGGTGTAAGTGCGCTTGATGCCTTTTGCGTCTTTGCCGAAGATCCGCGCCGCCTCTTCAGGAGTGACCTTGACCGGCAAAAGCGAAATCAGCTCGTTGATCGCCGCACAGGGGATGCCCAGAATATCTTTGTGGAAGCTTCCAAACTTGTGATACTTCGCCTCGATCTTCTCCCAATACTCGGGATGCGACTCAAGAAGCGACACTTCCCCACCGGGAGTAAAGCCGAACTTATCCTTGATAAGAGTTGCAAGCCAGCCCGCGCCAACTGCCGTGCCGGACTTCTGAGCCACGCGCACTTCGGCGATAATCAGACTCATCAGTTCGTCACCCATCTGCATCCAGCCCTTGCGCATGTTGAAGCTCTGGTTGCCGCCGAGGGTCTTGTTCACTTCCCAAAGCGAGTTTGCGAGCACGACATGAACCCCCCGCAGGAACGGAAGCGGCGTTGAATCCAAATCAGGCAAGGAGTGGCGGTTGTAGACGACGCTGTTCGCCTGGTTTCGCAGGATTGTCGTCTGGTCGTTCGCCCCGCCGTGGGTCCCAACGTACCACTCGGCCTCCCCGAGGAGTTTGCACACCTGCTGCGAGGTGTAATCTGGCAGCCGGTCCCGGTTGGTCAGGTACATCGCGAGAAACGACAACACGACAATCGCCGAGGACGAACTCGTCCCTGCCCTAAATGGCGCAGTCGCCGGTCCAAATGTCATATCTACGCCCCGCAGGTCAAAGCCGGGGTTATCCCACAGGAACCGAAGATACGGGCTCAGCACATAGTTCAGCCAACTGCCCTGCGCCCTGCCATAATGGGGATAGACGAGCGTGCGGTTGTCCCAGTTGTCCTCAAGCTCACCTTCATACTTGTCCCATGAGGCTTTGGTGAACTTGGCGAGTTCTTTTGCAACGTTCAGCTTGCCTTCGGGAAAGAGTTTGCTTGAATTGAAGACGTTCAGTACCCCGTCTTCGCGAGGGGAGATCGCTACCAGAATATCTCCGTCGATCGTAGTCGACATATGGTCCCCCGCGCACATATCGAGGTATTCGAGGAACGCGTTCAGCCTGCCGGGCGCTCGAACCAGCATCGTAGGCTTGTCCCCGACGCGCTCCATGTGCAGTTTGACAGTATATGCAAGCCGGCTTCGCTGCCGCGCGAGATAATCCGGGTCGGTGTTGACATATATATCCTGCCCCAGATACCGGTCCACTTCGGGGCCGCCATTTTCGAGCCTGCGAACGATCTCAGACGGCAACATAGGCGTGGCCGATGGGCAGAAGACTTCACTCATAGGGAATGCTCACTTTCCTTTTGACTTTCGGGAGATGACTTAACGTATATACGAGCTGTTTTCCACCCGAAAGTCGAACTCGGTTTTCGGCATTCGATCTGAATGACTGACGGCAAACTCACCTGCCGAAAACCCCATGGTCTGCAATTCACACAAAAGATTAGCACAAAAGCCCGTCCACGTCCACAGTGTTGTCACGATTCAAAATGCAACCTTCCCCCAAGAGCAATCGTCAGATATAATAGAAGAGTCTAATCGGCCCATCAGCAAAGGGACGCCCAACCCTGCTGTTTGCTGTATAATGTAACGGAACAGTCTGACTTGTGCGTAGAATAGATGAGCCCAACGTGACGAGTGCTCAGGAAGCGGCAGCGAGGACATTGGGGAAAAGAAAGTTACTGGTTCTGGTCTTGGCCCTGTGGGTGTGCGCAATTTGCGCGCATGCACTTGCTGACGCCTCCCCAGTCGACGGTCCCGCGATCCTGCAGACGCTTTCTACCACCCCGGCTGCAAACCTCAAACCGGAAGCCGCCAGGCTCACCAAAGCAAACCCCGAGCAGTCGAGGCTACTCGCGCTCGATCTGATATTTTACCGATGGGCCGCCGAGTCCTGGGAGCTCGACCCCGGAATCGATCGCCTCGACGATATCGCCGGCGCGCTTATCTCTGCAAGCACAGACCGCTCAGTCATCTGGGCCGCTTCCGAACTCGGACCGGCGTCCTGGGGCGCAAAGGCGCTTCCCTCGGACTCCGACGACGAAACCGTCAAGGCGATCACAGACGCACGGCACAAACTTCGAACCGCAAAGGGGATCGAGACAAGCTCCCCTTCAAAGTCGATCGAAAACCTGCTCGCGTGCGAGTCGATGCTCCACAACCTGCGCATGGAGGTGTCCGCCGCGTTCGTCGACACACGCCTGGGTGAACGCCACCTCTACGCCACCAGACGCTACCGCGACGCCGAGCTATTCTACGGACGGGCCCGCTCTATACTCTCGGCCTACGACATGCGCTCCCAGCTCGCGAGGGTCTACCAGGACCTCGGACGACTCGACGAAGAAGCCGGGCGCTACGACTCGGCAAGAGATAATTACGTGCATTCGGCCGAAAAGTGGCTCGCGGCAGGGAGAGGCGACCTGTGCGGACGTCAGTATGTGAACGCAGGCCTCGCGCTTCACAAACTCGGCAAAGACCGCGCCTTCGCCCAGATGCTCAGAGGACTCGACTACAGCCGCAACTATGCAAACACCAAGTGGGGCAGCTATGAGTCACACGCGCAGCTGCTTCTGGAGGTCGCAGGTTTCTGCATCAACAACGGCCGAAACGACGAGGCCCGAAGCCTCCTTACGGAGCCCTCACTCGACACCAAAACCTATGACCCGCTTCTGCGCGCGCGCATTCTTGCATCGCTTTCTCAGGTCTGCCGCCTGACAGGTCAAGGCCCGAGAGCAAACCAGGCCACCACCGAGCGCACGAAAATCCTCTCCAGGCTCGCGCAAACCGGCGTCGACGCCGCAGTGAAGCTCGCCAAGCCCTCGATCCCGACCGAGGAGCGTGTTCGGCTGCTCAGGGTGACTGAAACCGGCGCCGCCGCAAACGCCGCTCTTGAACGCTATCAGTTGGCGATCGACACGCTGAACTCCTCAGCCGCAGGCTACGAGGCGATGAAGCTGACCGATGACCGCATCCGGGTGCTTCGAAGACTTGCCGACAACCAGGACTCCATCGGCGACCACCACGGCGCAGTCGTCTCCCGCACACTTGCCGCGACCATCGCCCGCGAGACGAGCCGGTTTGATATCGCCATCCAGATACTGCGAGACATCCAGTCAAGCGCCAAAGCCTCAGGCGACCCGAACACCGGGCTTGAGTCGCTGCAGGAAGCGATCGACGTTGCCAAGATTTCGAGTGATCTTCGGACCCGCGCGGACCTGTTCTTCGAACGGGCGACGATTCTTATGACCCTGGGCAGACATGCCAGCGCAGCAGACGACCTAAGCCAGGCCGCCGCTATCTACGTGGATCAGGTCGGCGACCTGTGGGCTGCGGCCAACTCGGTCGCAAAGCTCGCCCAGGTCACGGCCGCGAGCAATCAGACCCCTCAAGCGATCGGGATGCTCTCCGGCATGGTGCAGCGCATCGAGCAGTGGGCGAACGAAGAGGGTGTCAACCCCGCCGCTGAGCCCGATCATGCCGCGATACTGGTCGACCTCTACACCCAGCTAGTCGTCCTTGAGGTGCGGGAGTCCCGTCGGGACGAGGCGATCGGCAGCCTGCGCACCGCCCACCAGTATACTTGGTTTAGCGACCTTTCCGCGCGGCTTCGCTCCACTAACGACAAGTCCGTGATCGTGCTCTTGGACAGCGTTCCACCCGACACTCAAGCGCCCGTCGAGGAGCCTGGCAAGCCTCAGAAGATCGCCGTAGGCTACCCGACGGTCATCGCCAAAGTCCCTGCATTTTCCTCGGTCCCGACGCGCAGTAGAACGCTCGGCGGCCCGGTGATCGACGCAGTCAGCATCTTCACCGACCGCGCAAAGCTCCCGGCTGACCTTGCGATCGTCTCCTACGCAATCGAGGACACCGACGTCTTCATCCTGCTTGCGACAAAGCGCTCGGCGACGGTCTGGAAGATCGCGGGCGCGGGTGACAAGGTCATCGAAAACGTCCAGGAGTTCCGAAGCGTGGTTATTGATATCGAAAAGAGCGTGAGCGCGGGGATGGCGCTTCCACCGGTCACAAACTGGACCGACCCCAAGGTCACGGCGATGCTTATGCCGCTGTTTGCGATCGAAGACACGCTATTTGAGCCGATCGCAGCCGATCTTGCGGCCGAAAAGATCACGTCGCTTGTATTTGCACTCCCTGACAAGCTCGCGAGCATCCCGTTCCACGCTCTGCCGCGCGAGGTCAAGGGGAAACCCGGCGCGGTCAGCTTCATTTTGCAGAGCTATACGACGAGCTACATCACCGCCAACACCTTTGGAAGGCTTGTCTCGCCGTGGGCCGGGCTGATCTCCCCCAGGAAAGAAAACGTCGCGATCTTCCCGAACAGCGCGCTTCCCGGAGCCGCCGCCGAAGCCCGAGCGATCTCCGCCTGCTTCCCCGGCAGCAGGACGTTTACCAACGCGACGACAGATATGTTCGTGCAGCAGTGTTCGGCCTCGGGGATCGTCCACATCGCCACCCATCACGCCACCGACCCCGACCCGGCCAATATGTCGATCACCCTTGGTCCCGCGGGCGTCATTCGTCTTGCCGACTTTATGAGAATAACCAACCCCGGCATGCGTCTTGCAGTATTATCGGCCTGCGATGGAATCGGCTCGACCGACGCTGAGGCGACGACCACAACGCACGTGGCCGAAGCGTTCACGAGGCTTGCGAGGTTCCCCACGTTTGTCGGCGGGCTTTGGAAGGTATCAGACAAAGGCTCGACCCGATTGATGACCGGGTTCTACCAGGGATTGGCAAGAACCGGACAAAAAGCGCGCTCACTTAGACTTGCGCAAGAAAGTATGGTAAAATCAGCTAACGGAGAATATGCTCATCCATTTTATTGGGCGAGCTTTTCGCTTTATGGCGATCCACGCTGATGGGCAACCCACAAGATTTACTTGAAAAGTATATCAGCCTCCCGGCTGGCCGGTGCGAGGCATATATGGAGCCGCTTTCGGAAGAGATCCGAAGGCTTGTGCGGCGATCGCTGATGAAGCGAGAGACGAGCGACCTCGAAGATTTCGAGCAGGACTGTCTGCTTGCGATCTGGACGCGAGTCGACGCCATCAAGCGCGGCACAGTCGAGACCTCTATTGAGAACCTCGAAGCTTTCGTGCGTCGAGCTGTTCACAACCGTTACTGCGACGCCATCCGCCGCAAACGCCCGAGTTGGTATAGCCTGAAGCTCGAGCTTTTGGACATGTTCACCGGCAAATCCAACATAAAGGGTTTTGCGATCTGGAACTCGGACATAAGCACGGAGCGTTTGTGCGGTTATGAGGGCTGGGCTGGGCGTATGAAGTCCGCGGCAGGCAGGGCCAAAGAGATCGCCGAGGACGAGCGCGCATTCGCACGAAAGTCCCTGGACAACCGCGACCCCGCCGAGGTCCCCACCCCCGAGCTCATCTGCCGGATTCTGGACTGGTGCGGCGCTCCTGTTCCGATTGACGATTTGGTCTCCTGCGTGGCATCTCTCACCTCGGTCCGTGACAACGATCCCCTCTCGATCGACGCCACGCGCGAGGGTGAGGACAGCACCGACAGCCCCGTCGACTGGCTAGTCGACCCCGGCACCGACGTAGAACGTCAGATCACCGACGCCGGCTGGCTCGACCACATTTTGGAATGGTTCTGGAAGGAGTTCGCACAACTCGCCCCCAAGCAGCGCAAGGCGATACTCTACGGCCTCTCCGGTGAGCAGGTAATGTCGATCATCACCTCAGTAGGCCTGCCCGCCGTCTCAGAAGCTCTCGAACTCGAGCCCGCGAAGCTGGCCGCCCTAATCAGCCGCCTCCCCCTCCCCGACGCCGTAACCGGCGAAGTAATCGGCATCCCCGCCCGAAGCGTCCCAAGCGTCAGATTTAAGGCATGGAGAAGAATCCAGAGAAGATCGAAGAAGTCTGGGGTTGCTCTGGTCTAGCAGTGGGCAAAGCTGCGATAGCCTGGGTGGACGCCGAATCTTTGGGTGGAGCGCACGTTTCGAGAGCCTTAACGTGATTGGCTTTAGGTTGATCAACCTTGAGAAATTCTACGGCTAGCGGTACAATTGCTCACCCCACCACCCAAACCAAAACCCCTCACCCTGAGGCTCTCGAAGGGTGGCTACACAAATCACATGAGTGCGTCCACTTGATATAAAAAGGGCGGCGGAAAGGAGTCCGCCGCCCAACTTATCTCTAGTACCTATAATGCTCCGACTTAAACGGCCCATCCTTCGGCACGCCGATGTAATCGGCCTGCTCGGTAGTAAGCTCGGTCAACTTCGCACCAAGCTTGGCGAGATGCAGCCGCGCGACTTCCTCATCGAGCTTCTTGTCGAGCATAAACACCCCGACCTCGTGCTCTTTGGTCCACAGGTCGATCTGGGCGAGCGTCTGGTTGGTGAAGCTGTTCGACATCACGAAGCTCGGGTGGCCGGTGGCGCAGCCGAGATTGATCAGCCGACCCTCGGCGAGCAGGTAGATCGTGTGCCCGTCCGGGAAGGTGTAGGCGTCCACCTGCGGCTTGATATTCAAATGCTCAACCCCAGGCCATGCCTTAAGAGCCTCCACCTGAATCTCGTTGTCGAAGTGGCCGATGTTGCAGACTATCGCCTGATCCTTCATCTTGGACATATGCTCGGCGGTGATGATATCGCAGTTGCCGGTGGTCGTGACGTAGATATCGGCGTAGGGAAGCGCGTCCTCGACGGTCGTCACGGTGTAGCCGGACATACACGCCTGCAGCGCGCAGATCGGGTCGATCTCAGTCACCGAAACCCGCGCCTTCTGCCCCGCAAGCGACTCAGCCGAGCCCTTGCCCACATCGCCATAACCGCAGACAAGCGCGATCTTGCCCGAGATCATCACGTCGGTCGCCCGCTTGATTCCGTCCACAAGCGACTCGCGGCAGCCGTAAATATTGTCGAACTTGCTCTTGGTGACCGAGTCGTTCACGTTGATCGCGGGGAACAGGAGCTCGCCCTTCTCCATCATCTGATAGAGCCTGTGCACGCCCGTAGTAGTCTCCTCAGAGACGCCTCTGATGTTCTCAACTATGCGATGGAAGAAAGTCGGGTCAGAGGCAAGCGACTTGCGAATGACCTCGTTCACGATCTTAAGCTCGGCGTTGTCTGTCGGCTCGTCGATGATGCTCGCGTCGTTCTCGGCATAGTACCCGCGATGAACGAGGAGCGTCGCGTCGCCGCCGTCGTCGACGATCAGCGTCGGACCGTTGCCGTCAGGCCATGTAATCGCGCGCTTGGTGAAGTCCCAGTATTCCTCCAGGCTCTCACCCTTGAACGCGAACACCGGAACCCCGGTCTGAGCGATCGCCGAAGCCGCATGGTCCTGCGTGCTGAATATATTGCAGCTAGCCCACCGCACATCCGCGCCGAGCGCGACCAGTGTTTCGATCAGCACCGCAGTCTGGATGGTCATATGAAGCGACCCCATAACCCTCGCGCCGGCAAGCGGCTTCAGTGAACCATATTTCTCCCGAGTAGCCATAAGCCCGGGCATTTCTTTCTCAGCAATGGCGATTTCCTTGCGCCCAAAACCCGCCAGTTCAATGTCCCGAACGTAATAGTCCAGTCCCTTCGCCGTTACACTCATTCCAAAAACTCCTTTTAGCCCGCTTTATTCGCTTGACGAATAACGCTTTCGCTAACAGAGCATTATTCACGGGATTCGTGAATAATGCGGGTTAGTCGATGATAGCAGCATATCCTATACTAATACGCGACTCCCGCCGCATAAGTGTCACAAGCTACCAGGGATAGTATACCGTACAAAGGGAATGATATGAAAACAGGCATTGACTGCGCCACGTCCGAGGAGCATATTTCAGGACTCATCGCGGGGTTCGTGAGCTTTGAAGCTGCGGTACAGCAGCAGATCGTAGACGATCTTCAGCCCGCCAGAGAGGAAAAACGGCACGCTCAGCAGGGCCGGCACCGCTATAAAGAGACCAGCCAGGGAGGGCGAGACCGCTGCCCCGACGCTGCGCGCCACGCTCGTCACGCCGGACGCCGCAGAGCGCTCCTCCGGGGTCACCACAGACATGGTGTAGGACTGACGAGTCGGCACGTCCATCTGCGAAATACTGAAGCGAAGCAGCAGGACGAGAATCGCAAGAGGCAGGGTAGGCATCAGGGGAACGAGTATCAGCAGCACGTTTGAGGGTATGTGGGTGAACACCATCGTGTTGATGAGGCCGATCTTCTCCGCCACCTTCGCCGCGGCGAGCGCGGAAAAACCCGACAAAACATTGGCGCCAAAGAAGACGCTGCCCAAAACGACGGGAGATACCCCGAAGCGCACGTAAAACCAATACGCCACAATGCTTTGGACGACAAATCCTCCGGCGAACGCATCAAGCGAGAACAGCGCGGACAGACGGAGCACGACGCCGCGAGACTCGTGCAGCCCCAGATAGCCTGCTCCCTTCGGCTGATCAGTCGGGCGCTCGGCGGGGGTCACCTCGACCTGTGGGGACAACCGAAGAAACAACACCCCCAAAACCAGTCCCAGCCCGGCGTACACCCAGACCAGCACCCTGTAGCTCTCCACTGCCGGCACCCCTCTTGACTGCATCAATTGGGCTATGACGCCTCCCCCAAGCGCGCCAAGAGCCGTAGCGAACGAGCCTATGAGGTGGTACCACGCAAAGACCCTGGTGCGTTTTTTGTCCGGGAGGGTGTGAGAGAGCGCTGCCTGCTCGATGGAAAGAAAAGGCCCAATCTCGTTTCCGCTCGGGCTGATGATCCCGGCAAAGGCCGCGATAAAGAGAAGCGGCAGAAACAGAGTCGAGGCGAACACGGCTCCGGCAAAGATCATCAGACCAGCACCCAGCAGAAGCATCTTCCGCCGCCCGATCCGGTCCGCACGGGTCGTGATGATGAGAGACACGACGATGTCCCCGGCAAGCGTCGCACTGAGGAGAAGCCCAATCGCCCGCTCGCCCAGCCCCGCCTTGGTCAGATAAAGCACCAGGATGACCGAGAGCAGGCCGTACGCAAACAGTCGCAGAACACGCGTGCCAAAAAGCACGCGCCCGTCGATTGTCAGTTCACTTAGCAGCGTCTTCAGGCGCATTGAGAGTGCCGATCATAGGGACTTAGCATAAAATATATATAGCATGGTCAAGAGCATTCCGTCAAGCAGTTTACACCGGTAGACCACCCCGCCGCCGCCCTGACACGCCGAGACCTGCCACCCCACACTCAATCACAACCAGTGAACAACATTTAACAATAAGTTCTCCCCCATGATTCCAGTTTTCGCCCAAGTTAGTGTCTTATAATCATGAAGCATGAGTTCCCAGAGCCCAAATCTGTCCCAATTACAAAAATCATCTAACCCTCATTATTCACGAGTGGCGTGAATAATGCTCTGTTAGCGAAAGCTTTATTCGCGTCACGAATAAAGCGGGCTAAAACGAACTCAAACGCCAAAGCTTGAGCGTGAAGAACGAACTGCCCCCTGTGCTATAATATATCGTTATGCAAGTCTACGATGTAATTGTGGTTGGCGCTGGACACGCGGGGAGTGAGGCGGCGCTTGCGGCGGCGCGGCTTGGGATGAAGACGCTTGCCGTCACGACCGATATCGAAAATATCGCCCTGATGCCCTGCAACTGCTCCATCGGTGGGCCTGCCAAGGGGCACCTCGTGCGTGAGATCGATGCGCTCGGCGGGCAGATGGCGATCAACACCGACGCCACCTACACCCACATCAGGATGCTGAACACCGGCAAAGGCCCCGCAGTTCGAGCCATTCGCGCTCAGGCCGACAAACGTCTCTACCGGGAAGAAATGCGCAGGGTTATGCAGGCGCAAGAGAACCTCGCGATACACGAGGGGATGGTGGAAGACCTCATTGTAGAGGGCGGGCGCGTCGCGGGAGTGCGGACCGGGCAGGGCGAGGAGTTTGCAGCGCGAGCGGTCATCATCACCACTGGGACGTTCCTGCGCGGGCTGATTCACATCGGGGAAGACAGTTTTCCCGCCGGAAGAGCCGACGAGCCGCCGTCAAATGGGCTCTCAGACAGCCTCCGGGCGGCGGGAATCGAGCTTGGCAGGCTCAAGACCGGCACCACCCCAAGGCTCGACAAAAAGACGATCGACCTGTCGCGCATCGAGGAACAGCCCTCGGACACAGAGCCGCTGGCGTTTTCGTTTATGACTCCAAAAGCGCCAAGAAAAGGGCTCTTATCCTGCTGGTTGACCTACACAAACGAACGCACCCACGATGTGATTCGCGAAAACCTCGGGCGCTCGGCGATGTATGGAGGACGAATCGAAGGCGTCGGCCCGCGCTACTGCCCGTCGATCGAGGACAAGGTAGTTCGTTTCGCCGAGAGGACCCGCCATCAGGTGTTCCTTGAGCAAGAGGGTTGGGACACCGACTCGATCTACGTCCAGGGGATGTCGACATCGATGCCCGAAGACGTGCAGAAAGCTTTTATCGCAACCATACCCGGTCTTGAAAACGCCTATATGATACGGCCCGGTTACGCGATCGAATACGATTACTCGCAGCCCACCCAGCTTTGGCCGAGTCTTGAGACAAAAGCCGTTCACGGGCTCTTCTTCGCCGGCCAGATCAACGGCACCTCAGGCTATGAAGAAGCCGCCGCGCAGGGTCTTCTAGCCGGGATCAACGCCGCTATGAAGGTTTCGGGTCGCGCTCCCGTCGTGATCCCAAGAAGCGCTGGGTACATCGGCGTAATGGTCGACGACCTCGTCACCAAAGGAGTGCTTGACCCCTACAGGCTCCTGACCTCCCGCGCCGAGCACAGGCTGCTCCTCCGGCACGACAACGCCGACCTGCGCCTGACCGGGGTCGGCCGCGAAACAGGCCTCATAAGCGACTTGCGCTGGAGCGCGTTCACCGCCAAGCGCGAGGAGATCGAGCGAGAGACCAAAAGGCTCGCCGATACGCTCGTTCGTCCCTCTGACAGTGAGATCATCGAGGGGCTCGGGCTTGAGTCGCTTGCAAGGCCTGCAAGCCTTGAAGAGCTGCTCAGGCGACCTGATGTGTCGTACCGGGCAATATCTGAGACCTGCCCAAACGGCGGGATTGAGCCCGACTCAGCCGAGCAGGTGGAGCTTTCGATCAAATATCAGGGCTACATAGAGCGCGAACAGGCCCAGGTCGAACGTCACAAGAGGCTCGAAAGCAAAGCCGTTCCCACCGATATCGACTTTAAGAGCGTGCGCGCGCTTTCGCACGAGGCGATGGATAAGCTCTCACGCATCAAGCCGCTCACCCTGGGACAGGCCTCCCGCGTGCCCGGAGTGACGCCAGCGGACATCGCGATCCTGGCCGTCCACCTGGAACAGCGGCGCAGAACCGCCCACAACCAATAACGCCTGCTATTTAGGCCTGATCACAAGCAGCGTGAAGTCGTCGGTGAACCTGCCGCCTGCGAAATCGTGGACTCCCGCTTGCAGCGCGTCTGCGATCTCCTGAACGGTCGCGCCTCGCATCCCGGCGAGCATCAACTTCAGTCCGTCGTAACCCAACATTCTGCCGCCCGCTGTGCGCGCCTCGGTTGCACCGTCGGTGTAGAGCACAAGCATGTCACCGGGGTGCAGTTCGACACTTCGCCGCAGGTAGGTCGAGTCAAGCACCCCTATCGCCATCCCGGTCGGCATCAGATCCTCCATCTCACCGGACTCCCGCCACAGGATCGGTGGCTCGTGTCCCCCGCTTGCGTAGTCGAGGGTCATGCGTTTGGTGTCGATGATCCCGGTAAACGCGGTGATGAACCTGTCAGCCTCCTGATCGATCAGGAGCGCGTCGCTCAGCCTGTCCATGACCCATTCCGGAGACTCGGGGTGCTCATAAATATATCCGCGCACGTAGTACTTGGTCATCGCGACCATCCGGGCGGCTATCAACCCTTTGCCGGACACGTCGCCGATCACAATCGCCACCTTGTCCTCTGCGATTTCAAACACATCGACAAAGTCCCCGCCGACGCGGGCCTCCTCAAGCGCCGGGATATACTTGGCGGCGATCCTGAGACCGCAGGTCTCGGAGGGAATCTTGGGAGTAAGGCTGTCCTGCAGGGCTTCAGCGATTGTGCGCTCGCGCTCTTCGATGCGTTTGCGCTCGGAAATGTCCTGCAACACGCCGACCGCGCCGATGATCTCGCCTTCATCGTCGCGAATCGGTGAGGCGCTTACGAGCAGAACAGTTCGCCCGCCATCTGCGTGCTCGATGATCATCTCTTCGTCCATCACCGGAGTCCCGGTCATAATAGCGCGAGAGATCGGCATGCTCTCCTGCGAATACGGCTCACCGTTTGTGTTTAGCAGCCTTACCCCTTTGACGTGCTCTTTCAGTGTCTCGCCTACAGCAATCGGCATGCCATAGAGCAGGTCGGCCCTGATGTTCTTCTGAACGACCCTGCCCTGATGGTCAACGATCACCACACCGGTTGGGATGCGCTCGATCACTACCTCCAACTCGGCGGCGCGGGCCTGGGCAGCGTCTGCGAGGCGCTCGTTGCGCGTGGCAAAGTCCAGAAGCTGGGTTTCTCGCTCTGTGATACGCTGTCCGAGTGAGTTGAACGCTGCCGCAAGATCTTCCATCTCATCGCCCGAGCTTACGCGGACAGCAAGCAGAAGGCCGTCGCTGGAATACGTCTTAACCGCGCTTGTCAGCCGTCTGATAGGCCGGGTCAGGTATGTCCCGAGGAACCACACCAGAAGGAGCGAGACTATCTCCGCAGAAGCCGCGCCCATGAATATTACAGTCGACCAAGCGTTTATCGGCTCCATAGCTTTTCCGTAGTTTTCAAACGACCCAGCAGCCCAGCCGATCATCGGCGCCGAGACAAAGCTGCCTATCAGACGCTCTCCTGAGATTGGAGAAACATAGGACTTGCTCCAGGCGGAGTCTCCGGCAAGCGCCCGCCGGACCAGATCGAGATTAGACCAGTTCCGCTCCTGCCACGACAGATTGTCAAGACGGCTGTCGACAACGACCCGTCCCGACCGATCCACGAGCGCAATTTCACCGGACGTGAACCGGGTTGGGAATATCTTACGAAGTTGGTGGGTATCGACTACGGCAACCACCGCGCCGCGCAGCACACCGCGGGCATCGCGCAACTGGCTCGCTATGACAAACGCAGGCTTTCCCGTCAGTCGGCTGATGAGCAGATCGGAGACAACCCACGGCTCGCCGGACATGATTCTCCGGAAGTAATCCCTGTCAGCCACACTTGCTGTCGAAGCCCCCTTTGGGGAACTTGCAATGAACCGCCCCTCGGGGTTGACGATGGCGTAGCTTGACAGTGTGAGATAGTGCGACCTGACCGAGTCAAGCAGCTGCGGCAGGCGTCTTGAGGACATCAGTGAGCTGTCGAGCTGGAGCCCGGCCTCGATAGCGGCGTTTTCGTTCAAGACATCGGTCACATAACCCTCAAGCATAGCCCCGGCGACGGCGGCCGAGTCCGTCCTGCCGGTAATGATCTGATCGGTTCGCACACGTCGCCAACCGATGAACGTGACAACCTGCAACAAGACGAGCGGTATCAACGCCACAATAAACGCCAGTATCAGCTTCCGTCGAATGCTTCCTGTTACGCGCATAGGTCCTCACAGTCCAATCATCTTAGTGTACCCCTTGTTACGTTGCCAGAATCGCCCGACGGTGTTAAACTACGATGGGCTGAGTTTCCCAGCAAGTTCGGGTATATAGATATTTAGGTGGCCGTCCCCAACAGCAGGCGGTGTGCGTGAATGAGGAGGAAAGTATGCAAGTCGTGACCGTTCGAGGCTCCGTCACGGAGGCGCTCTGTGATGTGCTTATAGTTAATCTGTTCGAGGGTGTAAAACGCCCGGGAGGCGCAACCGGCGCGGTCGACCAGGCGCTTGGAGGGGCGATCTCTGCGCTTATAGAGCGCGAGGGGTTCGAAGGGAAGCTTGGAGAGACCCTTGACCTGACCACAGGCGGGGCGATTGGGGCCTCCCGAGTCATAATCGTCGGTCTTGGAAAAGCCGATGCCTTCGACGCCGACGCCATACGAAAAGCCTCAGCCGTGGCTGCGCGCCGTGCCCGCAACCTGTCGGCTCGCCGGGTCGCAAGCATCATCCACGGAGCCGGGATCGGCGGCATTGACCCTGCGTTAGCCTCCAGAGCGACCACACTTGGAACACTTCTCGGGCTCTACAAGTTCACGAGGCTCAAGACCGACAAGCCCACCCGCGAGGTCGAAGAGTTCGCGATCATTGAGAAAGACGAATCCAAGCTCGCTGCAATCGAAGCTGGGATGAGAATCGGCAAAACGGTCGCCGACGCGGTCTCTTTTGCCCGCGACCTCACCAACGAGCCCGCAAACGTCGTCACACCGGGCTACCTTGCCGAAACCGCGAGGACAATCGCAGGGGAGTTCGGCATGGAGTGCAGAGTCTTTGAGCGCGAGGAGATCGCAGAGCTTGGCATGGGACTTTTGACGGCTGTAGCGCGGGCAAGCGCCGAGCCGCCGAAGTTCATCAGGCTTGAGTATAAGAGCCCAAACGCGACTCGCAGGATAGCTGTAATCGGCAAGGGGGTCACCTTTGACTCAGGCGGGCTTAACCTGAAACCTGGAGACTCGATGGCCGCGATGAAAGACGACATGGGAGGCGCGGCGGCGGTGCTTGCGGCTATGCGGGCGGTCGGAGAGCTGAAACCCGAGGTCAACGTGCTTGCGCTGGTTCCCGCGACTGAGAACATGATCGGCGGCAACGCGACCCACGTCGGCGACGTAATCCGCGCGCTTTCGGGAAAAACGGTCGAGATCGACAACACCGACGCCGAAGGCAGGCTGATCCTGTCCGACGCCGCCACCTACGCAGAATCAGAGGGCGTGGATGAGATCATCGACGTCGCGACCCTGACCGGCGCGTGTGTAGTCGCCCTTGGCCGGGGGATGGCCGGGGTGCTTGGAAGCGATCAGGGGATCGTCGAACGGCTGATAAAGGCCGGGGCAAAGGACGGCGAGAAGCTCTGGCAGCTTCCACTTCACACAGACTATCTCGACAACTTGAAAAGCGAGACCGCCGACATGAAAAACGCGGGAAGCCGCGAGGGCGGCGCGATCATCGGCGCGCTTTTCATCAAGAACCATATCAAAGGCACCCCCTGGGCGCACATAGACGTAGCCGGCCCGGTGACGCTCGATCGGGAGTCCGCGCTTTCTACCAAGGGCTCAACGGGGTTTGGCACGGCGACGCTTGTGAACTATCTGCTTGGAAATAGTTGAGTCTGAAGGGCGTCTGTACGTTTTATGAAGCATAGATACAAGGCAGCGCTTGCAGTCGCCGTCCTGATAGTTCTCACCACCGCCGTATACTTCCCGGCGCTGCAGTCGTACTACCAGACAGACGACTGGGGCCACCTGATGATGGCGGGGCTCCCGGGTCGAGCCCCGTGGCACTTTGGCGGTTGGTTTTATCGCCCGCTGTTCATCCTGACGTTCAACCATATCTACGACACGTTCGGGACGAACCCGTTCCCCGCACACGCGATCACCCTCGCGTTCCACCTCGCGTGCGTTGGGATGGTGTACGCACTCGGCAGAAAACTGCGTTTTGGAACCGCAGCGGCGCTCGCGGGCGCAATGGTCTTCGCGCTCTACCCAAGAAACACCGACGCGGTCTCTTGGATCTCTGCGCTTTGCGGGCCGCTCGCGCTCATGCTTGCTCTGATTTCGGCCTTGGCGCTGCTACACGACCGGTGGCGGTTTGCCGTTCGGTTGCCTGTCGCTTTCATGCTCTGGGGTGCGGCGTGCCTCGCCAAACAGGAGGCGGCAAGCCTCGCCACTATCATCCCGGTTCTGCCTCTGTTTGCCGTTACCAAACGTGAAAAGGGAGCATATCTGCGCAGTGGCGCGACGCTGTTGTTGTTCGGCCTCGGATTGGCCGGTATATGCCTGCTTGAGATGCAGTGCACGAGCGGATTTGGCAACCCCAAGCTCGTTATGGATCTAAGTCTGCTCCACCGTGCGATGCGCCTTGCAGTGGGAATTATGCCGCCGATACTGAACCAGCCGATGGTCTTCGAGGCTTGGACTATGGCCCCGGTTGCGCTATTCGCAGCTCTGATGTGGAAGGGGTTCCCCACCGTTCGCCCCGGGCTTCTAGTCTTTGCCGGAGCGGCTCTCGGCATCGGAGTCGCACTTGGAAAGCTGCCCCCGGCTGATCGCTACGGCTACATACCAAGCGCAGGCGTAGGGCTGTGCCTCGCCGCGGTAGTCCAGAAGGCGCTGGACAAAAAGATGAAGCTTGATCTCGCGTCGTGGGCGATATTGGGCACGGTTGTGATCGCCGTCGCCTCCCTCGGCACGGAGACTCTGCCAACAGCGGCCGCCTTGGCGCTTGCGGCGCTCTTCATCGTCCTGCCTCAGCAAGGCCTCGGCCAAACAGAGCCCGCCTGGATCGTCATACTCACCGGCCTCGCCGTTCGGCTGACTGAATTATTAAGCCCGTACTTGGGTCTGACGCCCGACATGACCCGAGTTGCGATGGTCGTCCCGATAGCTCTGACGGTAGCCCTGGTGGCAGTCGACTTGCGAAAGCATCGGTTTGGCGCAAACACCTGCAAACTCGCTCTTTGCGGTTTCCTTGCTTGTTGGGTGAGATTTGAGGGTTCTGTTCTGTTTCTCGTACTGATACTCGCCGCCGACTTCCTAAAGAACGGTCTGACGCTTCGCCAAAAAAGCTCCCATCTTGTGGCCCGCGCGCAGGAGTTGGCGACAAAGCTCGCAGTGCCCGCCGCAATGCTCATCGTCACGACTTCACTCGCCGGAGCGGTGCTGAACTACAACCGGGGATGGCGCAGCTCAGGAATAGCGACGCGGCAGATGGTGGAAGGGCTTGTCCCCTTGATTCGATCTCTGCCCAAAGACTCCTATGTATATGTGGACAGCAGCGGTTCCTTTACTGCGAACGCCCAGGACCCGCGGATATTCCTGGTCACCACACGGATTCTTGCGCTCAGGCCTGACCTGCTGATCGAACGCCCCCAATTTTTCTCGGAAAAGTCGAAAGAGAGCGCGGCAGACAAGCGGCCCAACACAGTTGTTCTAGTGAGCTTTGACGCCTACGGCAAGTCGTTCGCTCGAACTGTGAACGGCGAAGCGGCGCGGCGTCTTCCGCCGGGAATCGAGGAATCGGGGCAGCTGATACCGCCTGGAAAACGTTAGGTCTAAAATTGCAGCGGCGGCCGGAGGGGAACGGCCGCCGCTGCGTCACACTGCCACTGGGGCAGAGTGATAGAACACACTGATAATAGTTATACCCCGACTCCCGACCTTTTCGCCGAGTAGAGCGGGGACATCATCCTCAGGCGCTCGACGATGACCGGGAGCGCTTCGAGCACGTTTTTCACGTCCCACTCCGAGTTCTCGCGACCAAGGGTGAGGCGCAGGCTTCCGTGGGCCTCCTCGTGCTTCAGACCAAGCGACAGGAGCACATGCGACGGGTCAAGCGAGCCCGAGGTGCAGGCGCTGCCCGATGATGCGCAGATGCCGTGCATGTCCAGGAGCAGGATGATCGACTCGCCTTCGATTCCTTCAAACGAGACGTTGACGTTGTTCGGAAGGCGATTAGTCCTGTGCCCGTTCAGTCGCACGTCGGGGATCTTTGAGAGTATCCCATCGATCAGCTTGTCTCTGTAGGACACGATCCTCGGGGTGACCTCGTCCATGCTGGTTCGAGCGATCTCGGCGGCCCTGCCAAGCCCGACGATCGCCGGAACGTTGTGCGTCCCAGCGCGGCGGTTGGACTCCTGGCCCCCACCCTGCATGAACTTGCCGATGCGCGTGCCCTTGCGGATATACATCGCCCCGATACCCTTTGGTCCGTAGAGCTTGTGCGCAGAGATCGATAGCATGTCGCAGCCGATCGCGTTTACGTCGACGGGTATGCTTCCGACGCTCTGGACGGTGTCGGAATGAAAGAGAATCTTCTGCTCGCGGGCGATGCGACCGATCTCTTCAACGGGCTGGATCGTCCCGATCTCGTTGTTTGCGTGCATGACCGAGATCAGAATGGTGCGCTCGTTGATCGCTTTTCGCACGTCGTCAGGGTCGATTACTCCGTCCTTGTCGATGGGAATGTATGTGACCTCATAGCCGTGTTTCTCAAGCGTGTGACACGGCTCGTGGATCGCGTGGTGCTCGATCTTGGTCGTGATAATATGGTTGCCCTTGTCGGCCTTTGCGACGGCTGTGCCGGTGACGGCCCAGTTGTCCGACTCGGTGCCGCCGCTTGTGAAGTAGACCTCATCCGGCCTTGCTCCGATCAGGAGCGCGACCTCTTCGCGTGCGGCTTCGACGGCCTCGCGGGTCTCTTTGCCGATCGAATACAGAGTCGACGCGCTTCCAAAGCGGTCGGTGAAATACGGCAGCATCGCCTGCAGGACTTCGGGGTCCGTCGGCGTTGTGGCCGCGTGGTCGAGATAGATTACGTTGTTCATTTCGTGCCCCCTGTCAGGTGTGTTCTATCGTTGCTCCGGTGAGCTCAAGATGAGCTCTATTGATAATGCAGCAGCCGAAGTGATCGTCCCCACAGCGCAGGCACGCCGACTCGACCGTTTTCTGGTCCGCAAGCGTCGCCGCGAGGAGAGTTTCGAGCCCCCGCATAACATCTTCAAGCTGTTTTTGATCCATCGTGCCAAGCGCCCTGGCAAGCGACTCGGTGCGTGCGCTTAAAATCCTGTCCGCCGCGAGTCTGCCGGTTTCGGTGAGCCCGATAATCGACACCCGCCTGTCGGTCACGCTCTCAACGCGGCTGGCGAGGTCTTTCTTTCTCAGTCTGTCAACCAGCTTGACCGCCGCCGGGTGGGTCATCCCAAGCCCCGCCGCGATGTCGCCGACCGACGACTCGCAGTGATGAAACAGATACGCGAGCCCCTGCACCTGCGACGGCGTAAGGCCCATCGCCTCGGACTCCGAGTCAACACTCATCCGCGCCACTATCTTGCCAAACAGCGTCGCTATCTTCTCAACATACCGAGCAGTATCCATGTCTGCTTGTTTATACCCAGGGATTGGCGTTATGTAACCTGGTTACATATTACGATAGAGGGAGGTTTGTGTCAAGGGCAGGCGAAATAGTTCAGAGTCCAGAGGGGACTAGCGAGGGTTGGGGGTTGGGGGGTTGGTGGTTGTACGTTGGCCCGGATTGCAAATCCGGACGAACAGTTGGTACAGATCCGGACTTCGCACTCGGGATGGCGGTTTCACCTATCTCACGACTCCCGATCGTGTGCGATGTGTATCGCGCACGCAAAGAACAGCGAGGGAGCTTAGCTCCCGCTCAGTCGGCTGTAGCCCTTGCCCCGGACTTAAGTCCTCGTTCTTCTTTGCATTCGGGAGCAATCTCCCGAACGATCGGTGGGGGCAACCGACGTAGTGGCCGTCCCGGCGAAGCGGGCGCGGCGACCCGCCACTACGGGCGTTCGGCGCTGCCCGACAGCTAAGATGCGTTCGCCCTATCCAAACCCCTTGACATCAAAGCTGCTTCGAGCGACCATGTAAGCTAAGGAGCTTGGAATGGCAAAAGCAGTTACAACTCGACCTACACAGGATACTCACCTGTTGACAATGTATAGACAGCTCGTCCGCATGCGGGTCTTTGAGGAGCGCGTGCGCGATGTTTATTTTGCGGCGCTTATGCCGGGGCTTGCGCACGTTTACCTCGGGCAGGAGGCAGTCGCGGTCGGCGTGACGGAGGCGCTTCGGGAGGACGATTACGTCACCAGCACCCACCGAGGCCACGGACACGTGCTTGCAAAGGGCGGCGACCCGAAGCTTATGATGGCTGAGATTATGGGGCGCGAAGCGGGGTATTGCAAGGGCAAGGGCGGCTCGATGCATATCGCCGACCTCTCCCTTGGAATCATCGGCGCTAACGGTATCGTCGGCGCGGGGATTCCTATCGCGGCGGGCGCGGGACTTTGGATGAAGATGCGTGGCGGTGACTCGGTTGTCGCATGTTTCTTTGGGGACGCGGCCTCCAACCAGGGGGCGTTTCACGAGGGGATCAACCTTGCGGCGCTTTGGGATTTGCCCGTCGTGTTCGTCTGTGAGAACAATCTCTATGGGATTTCTGTGCGGCAGAACAGGCATCAGAAGATCGTCGACATCGCGGACAGAGCGATCGGTTACGGCATTCCGGGCGAGGTAGTCGACGGGATGGACGTTTCAGCCGTCTACGATGCGGCGAAGCGGGCTGTCGAACGGGCTCGAAAGGGTCTGGGGCCAAGCCTGATCGAGTGCAAGACATACCGGTGGATGGGCCACCACGCGGGCGACCCGGCGCGGTATCGTCCCGAAGGCGAGCTTGACGCTTGGAAAGAGCGCTGCCCGGTGAAGCTCTGCCGATCGATTCTGATTTCTGATGGAATTTTGACAGAAGATGAGGACGCCCGTATCCAGGCCGAAGTCGAGTCTGAGATGAGAGAGGCCGAGGAATGGGCCGCGGCGCAGCCGTTCCCAGCCCCCGAACGGGCGCTGGAGGACCTCTATGCTTAAGAACTTGACGCAAGCCGAGGCGCTCCGAGAGGCGCTGGTCGAGGAGATGCGAGCCGACTCGCGCGTCTTTGTGATGGGCGAAGACGTCGGGCCTCACGGCGGGATTTTCACCGTCACCAAGGGGATGTGGGAGGAGTTTGGCGACGAGCGCGTTCGCGACACCCCCATCTCCGAGGCCGGGTTCGTAGGAGCGGCGCTTGGGGCCGCTTTGGTCGGAGGCCGACCCATCGCGGAGCTTATGTTCGGCGACTTTGCGGCGGTCGCGATGGACCAGATCGTAAACCAGATCGCTAAAGCAAGATATATGTCCGGCGGCAAGGCAATAGCGCCGCTCGTGCTCCGTATGACGATCGGCGCGCGAGGCGCAACCGCCGCCCAGCACTCGCAGAGCCCGCACGCGTGGATGGTCCACACTCCGGGGCTGTACGTCGTCGCGCCGTCGAACCCAGCCGACTGCAAGGGGCTTCTCAAAACGGCGATTCGTGACGACAACCCCGTCATCTTCTGCGAGCACAAAAAGCTCTACTTCGAGGGTGGGCCGGTGCCAGAAGGCGAACACACAGTGCCCTTTGGCGTCGCTGACATCAAGCGCGAAGGCAGACACGTGACGGTGGTCGCGATCTCGTATATGGTGCACAAGGCCCTGGCCGCAGCCGAAAAGCTTGCCGAAGAGGGGATCGAGTGCGAGGTGATCGACCCGAGGACGCTTGTGCCGATGGACTGGCAGACGGTCTACAACTCGGTCAAGAAAACCGGGCGCGCGGTGGTGATCGATGAGGGGCATCTTACCGCTGGAGTCGCGGGTGAGATCGCGGCGAGGATCGGCAAAGAGTGCTTTGATTACCTCGATGCGCCGGTAGAGCGGGTCTGTACGACCGACACGCCGATACCCTTCAGCCCGCAGATGGAGGAGTTCGTGATTCCTCAGGTAGAAGACGCGATAGCGGGGATTCGAACGGTTCTGGCTTAAACCATCAAAAAAGGCCGCCCATTCAGTTGGGCGGCCTTTTTTTATCTGTTAGCCCTCCGAAGGAGTTTCTTCGGAGGTCGCGGGCTTGCGCGCTGGTCTGCGTCGTCTTGGCTTTGGAGCCGATTCTGACGCTGCAGGCTCAGACGACGGTTCCACGACAGGCTCTGCGGGTTTCGCAGTTCTGCGGGTTCTTCGCCTTGGAGCCTTGTCGCTCTCTGACGGCTGGCTTGCGACCGGTTCGGCTGCTGGCTGCTCGGTGGCCTCTGCAGGCTTGGGAGCGCGACGGGTGCGCTGTCTCGCGGGCCTTGCCGGTGCTTCCGAGGGAGCAGGTTCAACGACCGGCGCGACGGCTTCGGGCTGCTCTTCAACAGGCCTTGGCGAACGCCTGCGTCTTGAGCGGGACCTTGACCTCGAACGGTGCTCGGACTGTTCGGTCTGCTCGGGCTCGGGAGCGGGAGCGACTTCCACCGGCTCCGGAGCAGCTTCGGCCTGAACGGTCTCGGCTGTCTGGGAGTTCTGACCACCTCTGCCGGAGCGCCTTCTTCTGCGCCTCGGACGCCTCGAAGGCTGATCGGACGAGGCTTCGGGCTCCTCTGAGGCAACTCGTTCGGCCTCGACTGGCTCTTCGACGACGGTTTCATCTGTCGGAGATTCAGAAACGGGCTGATCCTGACCACTGCGGCTTCTGCGGCGACGGCGTCTTGGACGCCTGCTGTCTGAGCGCTCGTCTGAAGACTCTTCCACCGGTTCGGAAGTCTCCTGCGTGGCCTCTGCGGCCTGCTCGACAGGTTCGACAGCCTCTGTGGTTTCGGTCGATTCGGTGACCTCGCCATCCTGAGAGCCGTCGAAGGGCTGAGAACCGCTACGACCTCTTCCTCTGCGGCGTCTTCGCCTGGGACGATTCTCGCGGCCCTGCTCTTCGGAGGTTGTGGCAGTCTCCAGAGATGGCTCTATTTCTTCTGTAAACTCAGTCTCAATCGCCGGAGCGACTTCGGCGGTCTCAGTTTCACGAACTGGCTCTTCGCGCCTGTCACGACCGCGTCTGCCGCGTCTGCGCGACTTCCTCTCCGGCTCATCAAGGCGAGCCTCGGGGATTATCACGCCCTCGTCCTCGTCATCTGAGGGGATGACGTAGACATGTTCCTTTTCCATCTGGGTAAGGATCTGGATCATCTGCTCGACAGTCTCGATGTCGCCGCGGTTTGGCGGGATATGGATCGTCTCGACCAGCTCAACGATCTCGACCTCAATAGGCACCTGGGGGATGCGGCCTGGCGTCCTCGATCTGGAGATCAACACGCTGTGGAATCCCGGACCAAGCTCGATCACCGAGCCGCCGGTCTGCGCGCCGTCCACCGTTATCCGCGACCCAAGCTCATGCCTCGGAGGGACGATCTCAGCGGTCACACCGTTCGGGAGTTCGACGTCCATTGCGAACCCGCGGATACCCGCTTTCCAGCGGACGCGCACCGGGCCTGAGGGAGTCGGAATGACCCCTTCGGCCCACCTGAGGTCTGCGATATGGGGCTCAAAGCGAAGCCTTGCCGGGTTCCCCGTCGGAACGGCCCCAAGCAGGTACGCCTGCAGCTGATGGACCGGCGGAAGAATAGACGATGAGACGCCGGCGTTACGCCCCCAGGTCTGACGGATAAATCCGAGGACCTCTTCGACGTAACCCGCGCGGCACATCGTCTCGACAAGCATCGCGGTAAAGATCGGTGAGTTCACCTGTGGCAGGCCGCGCTCATCGAGCACCTGCCTGAGGATTGACGACTTCTGATAGTGGTTCGGCACGTCAAAACGCGCCGCAAGGATGTTGGTCTGGCGCGAGAAATGCTCGTCGAGCTTGCCATACATCCGGGTGTCGGAGTAGAGCCCGCGCTTTTCGCTCCAGAAGTTCTTGTCGATAGCCGCACGAAGCGAGACGGCGATGCGGTCATACTCGACGGCGTCGGCGTCGCGACGAAGCACCTCTGCCATCTGCTTCATAGCAACGAGGGCTCCAAGATACATGCAGCTAAGACCGGCCATCTCCGCGTGGCGGTTCACGCCTCCCCAGTCAAGGAGCAGGTCGGCGCGCACGTCAAAAAGCAAGCCGTCGTCGTCGACGAACCGGCTGATCCAGCCGTGCCAGCGGTCAATCGTCGGGTACAGGTCGGCCAAGAGCTCCTTGTCGCCGCCACAGACGTAATTGTCCCACACTGCGATTACAAAAAGCATCGCAAGATCGACAAAAACGCGGTTTTCGGCGCTGGGGTGAAGCGCAAGGAGCGCTCCGTCTCTGCGCTGGGAGGCGGCTATGTGGCGCAGGCGTTCCTCTACAAGAGGGGCCTCGCCAAATGCGGAGTACGCGGGCCTGATCGCGGCGACTGCGTCTGCAAAGCTCGGCGTGCGGTCGCGCCAGGGCGAGTCGAGATAGCTCTCCATAAGCACCCGACGCACCGAGTCGACCCCGTTCTGCCATACATAGTTCAGAGTCTGATCGCTTGACTCAAAAGCGCCGATAAGGGCGATCGGGAACGCCGAATCCCTCACAAAAACGTGGTTCAGAGCAAAAGGCTTCGCGCACTCCCTAAAATCGAGCTGCACGTATCGGAAGGCTCTGGGCTCAAAACTGCTCCAGACCTGTTTGCCCTTCTTGATGATGATGCGGTCGGTGTAGCGGATGCCGCCTCGGTCGGGGCGAATGCCGTTTTTGGGGTCGATCGTCTCATCATAGGCGATGTCGAGGATGCCGCTGGTGCATTTTGAGAGCGCGATCTCAAGCGAACCGTAGACCTGTCGGCCAAAGTCGAGGATAATCGAGACGCCACCCTCAGTGGGCACGCGAACCATCGTCGCGTCGTCGCCTTCAGCAAGAATGCGCTCGCTTTTGTCTACCCGTCCCGCTTCAATGGGCTTTAGCTCGGACTGCGAGATAAACCTCGGCACGTCCGGGGGAAGCAGCTCAGCAGGCATCGGAGGGGCGTCGTACATCCCGACGATCTCAACGGGCAGTATGTTCTGCTCGACTACACGTGGGATATCGCGCGGCATAAGCCTGCCGAACGGTGACATAGGAGGCTGGCCGAGCACATGCGGCGCCAGCCACTTGGAGTCGTTGAACTTGGCCTCGTTCCAACCGTCGGCGTCGAGTGCGGCGTCGTAAACCTGCTGATAGCCGAGGTTTCGGGCCACGCGGCTGCCGTGATCGGTCCACGCGGCTGCCGGTATGACGCGCCAAGATTCGTCGGTGACGATCTTCTCGGCGCCGCTCTTTAGCTCAATGTCAGCTTCGCAGATAAGCGCTGCTCGGCGAGGTATGTAATTAGATGCCGGGTGTCCGAGGTGATACGCGATAACGGCGATGGCGTTATTACCCCTGTTTAGAAACGGGGTGATATCGTAGGTATCATAGGTCAGTCTGCGGGTGATGGAGTTTGCTGCCCCCCAGCCAACGTAGTTCCCGTTGACATACAACCTGTAACGGCTGTCCGCGGTGATCCTGATACGGGCCGACACCGGCTTGCTCGCCAGCTTAAAGGCCTTTCGCGCGTAAATATGGAAGTTTCTGGGATGGCTTTCGCCCTCGCACCAGATCCAGCTGGCGCTCCAGTCTTCCGTAACCTCATACCGGCTGCGATTAGCAACCAATAGCTTCACCTTCAGTTTTCATAGTAATGTACAATTTTAACTATTATGACACACACGGGAGGGAAATGCAAAGTGCAAAATTGGGACTGGCGAGATTTGGGAGATTGGTGGGCGTACGTTGGCCCAGATTTGCAATCCGGGGCCCAAGGGCAAACAAGGGATCTGTGATCCCGTTCTTTCGACTGTGCCCAATCTACCAGCATCACAGATGCCTATCCGGCCCAGACGTCCCGGATCACAGATCCGGACGAACAGTTGGTACAGATCCGGAAGAACTGGAGTACTGCCTATCGCCCTCCACCTATCCCGTCAATTTGCATTTTTCAATTTGCAATTTGCATTGTCTCAATTGACAATGGGGTCTTTGACAACCCTTTCCCCGCTCACAGTTGCGAGCGTGCCTGTAACCGTAACAACGTCGCCCTCTCGCACGAGCGGGCCGCCTCCAGCGCCGTATTGCACGCGGATTCCCGAAGAACGGTCTGACTCCTCAATATAAAATCTGTCTACAAACGAATCGGTGCCGGCAACCACGGTCTTGCCTGAAAGTTTGATCAGCGAGCCGTCCGGCAGAGCCTTGGCCGCCGATAGTGCGCCGACGGCGACAGCCTGTGATTCAGTCACCGCGCCCGACACAACAAGCGCGAACGGCTGTGGACCCTCTGGGACATTATACGCCTGCACGCTCAGAGTGTAAAGCCCGGTAGTAGGAGAAAGTATGTCTATACCCTCGACGTTGTTCTTTCGGTCACCCGTTCCAGCCGATGTGAAGTCGTTTCCCCAGTAAACAACGCCGCCGGGAGTGGTCAATTTGAGGTCAAGATCGTTCACAAGCCTCTTTTGGCCGACTGTAGAGCCCTGGTAGTCGCTCCACACAAGCGTAACACGAAGCGGCTCGCTGCTCGACGCCACATAGTAGGAAAAAGTCCTCGACCCGTTGGTCGAAAGCCCAGTCGTCACGTCGTTCGGGTAGACGTAGCGTCCAACGGCAGGCAGGATGGTGTTCTTCAGGTCGAGCCTACCCCACCCCTGCGCAAAGTCCGCCCTGCGGGTGATCTCCTTGGGGCCGGGTGGGAATGGATACTGGCCCGGGGTCATATCAAAAGCGCCGTTTAGGAGGCTCGCCTTGATCAGAGCGGCGGACGGAGTGGTAATTCCTTTGTTGAAGTAATACTCGCGCAAAAGGGCGCATGCGCCGGCAACAATCGGGGTAGACATGCTCGTGCCGCCTGAGTATACGTAGTTAGAATTACCTGTGTAGGTACCCCAAAAAGTCCCTGCACCGGGTGCGTGCGAGAAGCAGGAGACGATGTTTGTGCCGGGAGCGACGATATCGGGCTTGATGCGTCCGTCGTCGGTCGGCCCCCGCGAGCTAAAACCTGCCATCCCAAGCGGGTTGTTGGACATTTTGTCAGAGGATATCGGGCTTGTTGTGAGCCCCCAGTTCTGGGCTCCCCAGGTGCCCTGATAGCCGTTTGTGGTGTTTCCTTCGCTTGCGCCGACTGCAATGCAGTTCTTCGCGGTCCCCGGTGGTTCTATGCTCCCCTGGTCGACAAAGCCGTCGGCCGGGTTTTGATCGGTGCCGGTATTCCCGGCGGCGAAGCAGATGACCATGTCTTTGTTCGCAAAGACAAACTGATCGACCTCACGGGAGTCGATGGTGTAGTTGCCAGCTAAGGAGGTTTCGTTATCCCCCCAGCTGTTGCTGTGCACCCGCGCGCCGTCGTTGTAGGGCGACAAGAATAGATCGTTCAGGTTCGACGGCAGGCCGCCAAGCCCATCACTGCTGTCCAAGAGCGACTGAAACACAAGAGAGGCCTCAGGAGCTACTCCGGCAAAGGAGCTTGCATAGTTCTGGGAAAGTGGGACACTTCCTGAGAGCGAGCCGTTCCCGAGGATGGAGCCTGCGACGTGGGTGCCGTGGCCATTGGTATCGCTCCAGTCGGCGGGGCTGGTTCGTCCAAGGGCGTAGGCCTTGATGAGCCTGCCCGCGAAATCGGCAGAAAGGGTGGCGGTGCTTCCGGTGTCAAGGCCGGTGTCGGCTATGGCGACGATTTGACCCGCACCGTAGATCCCGAGCGACTGGGAGACGGTGTTCGCGCCGATTATGCCCCGCGCCATACTGTTTGAGAGCACGTAGTTTGGTCGAGGTTCGATCCAGACGACTCCGGGGGTGCGGGAGATCTCCAAAAGGCGCTTGCCGTGCAGCTTTGCGCGGACTTTGCGGGTACCCCCGTCTTCGATCACACCGCCTGCCTTGGCGACCCTGTCGCGCACGGCTTTGGGGTCAACGCCGGGAAACAGGCGGATGACCACATCGTCCTCGGAGTCGGTCTTGAGCTTCTTTGAAATGCGATAAGCGGGCGCGTAGTCACCGAGCCAGCGGACGCTTGAAAGCGTGCGCAGTTTGGGTTCGGCAGACTTGTCGGCCCGGATGATAAAGGCGAAGTCGGGGATGTATTCGAGGAGCTCTGCGCCTGCTGCCTCTGCGTCGGACTTCCAGGCGTCGATAATCGGCCCCATAAATTGCAGGATATAGTAGCCCTTGCCGTCGGAGGCGCGCTCGGACGGAGCCGCAGCACTCTGCGTCGCTGCGCCTTTGGCAAGTGGATCGAACGTCGTATTCTGAAGCCGGATCAGGGGATCGGCAAGACACGCGCCCACAACAGCTATCACAGCCGCGAGCGCCAGCAACATTCTCATAAATCTACTCCAGAAGAGCTGCCGGCAATAACACCGATATTTGATTATACCATGATAATGATGAGGTACAACGATACCCACAGCTTATTCTCCGATCACCTTCACGATCACACGTTTTCCGCGCATGTCAATAGGCTCGTTTGGCTCATCCCTGCTCGGGGTATCGACACTGTGCTGCAAAACCGACGGAGGACAACACCGAGATGGATAGTAACTACCTGTCGGCCACGCTGGCCGAGACACTTGGGAACGAGTATGGGGTTATAGAGGCCGAGCACAAACTTATAAATGATGGGCAGCTCGAACCGGGGATGAAGCGACAGCTTCAGGATATCCACGACGAAGACCAGCAGCACGTCCGCAACATGGAGCGCGCGCTGGAGATCATCGGGAGACCCGCGGACGCCGAACAGCGCATAAAGCGCGGCAAAGAGGTGTGCATGAAGATCGTCGAGACGACAAGCGACGACCCGATAGATATGCTGCGCGCCACTATCCTCGCAAAATACAAGTCAGCCGATGCCGAAGAGATGTTCTACGAACTCTGCGAGGAGATCGGGCAGGAGGACGTCTGCGGTCTGTTTGAGACCAACCTCGAAGAAGAAGAGGACCACCTCGACTACCTGCGGGAACAGGCCGTCCTGATGGCGCGCGAACGCATCACCGGCGAACCAGTGGCAGATTGACATTCCCGGCTGCGTCAAACGCCTTGGCGCAGCCGAAGCTAACCCGCGTTATTCACTGGAAACGCTGCGCTGGCGAACGGCTTCGTAGGCAAGTATCGCGCCGGAAACGGCTATGTTCAGCGACTCCATCTTGCCGGACATCGGGATAACCGTTAGAATATCGGCCATCTGACGGATACTGTCGCGAACGCCGGTGTGCTCGTTTCCAACCACGATGATCGTCGACCTCTTTAGGTCCACCGTCCAAAGCCCCACGCTGCCATGAGCCGAAGTCGCCATTATCTGGAACCCCCGTAGCTTCGCGTCCTCAAGCCAGTGCTCGGGCTGATCCACCACCGACATGTTGAGGCTGAGGACCGAACCCCGCGACGCTCTTACTGAAAGCCTGGAGAACGGGTCCACACTGTCGTCGGTCAACACCACACCGTCGACCCCAGCCGCGTCAAGCGACCGCAGCAGCATCCCGAGGTTGTCGGGGTTCTCACAGCGGTCGATCATGACTACAAGTGGGCTGGTTCCGGCGAGGATATCGGCGGGTGAGTGGAGTTTGCGCTCGACTATCGCGACGACTCCTGGGGAGGGCTTGGCTGGGATGATCTTTCCCATCAGCCCTTCGGTGACGGCATAGGCGGGCACGCCTGCAGCTCTTGCGACGTCAAGAAGAGGTCCCGAGTTAAGCGACGCGGCGTATTTGTCGGTGCAGATGATCGAGTCGATCCGCACGCCGTATTCAAGCGCGCGCAGAACGATCATCGGCCCCTCAACGTAGAACTGGCCGAACTCCTCCCTGCCTTTTTCTGTCTGCAGGTCACGAAGCAGCTCAATGATCGGGTGCTTTTGGCTATCGATTTTTGCTGTCAACTTTGCCGTTGACGATAATTGATCGCTCACACCCGCATTTTAGCAGCGTTTCGCGGTTTTGTGAAGGGGGTGTTTCTTGGCTCCCCCAGCGATCTGACCGCCCAGGGATTGTCAATATCCACAGGCAAAATCAACCGGAGAAATTCTCCCCATATCTGTTAATATGTCCTCTTGACACGGTATATATGGTGTGATATCCTTAACCGCCACACAATATGTAGTAGGAGAGCGGGTGTATCATGAAGTGCCCATACTGCGGACATCTTGAAGATAGAGTGCTCGATTCACGAAGCGTGCGCGACAGCGAAGCGGTCAAGAGACGACGCGAATGCCTGCGGTGCAATCGTCGGTTTACGACATACGAGCACATCGAGGAAATGCAGGTCATGGTCATAAAAAAAGACCAGCGACGCGAGCCGTTTGACAGGCAGAAAGTGCTCCGGGGGATGATTACAGCCTGCGAAAAGCGGCCCGTGAGCATCGAAGTGCTTGAGTCTGCCGTCGATGATATCGAGCGGTCGATCTATGACTCGGGGCCGCGGGAGATCAGCTCGGCTGAGGTCGGGGATATGGTCATCAATGCGCTGCAAAAGCTCGATCAGGTAGCGTTTGTCCGGTTTGCGTCGGTCTATCGACAGTTCGAGGACGTGACGCAGTTTAAAGAGATTGTGGATATTCTGGGCGGACGCAAAAGCCGTCGCCCATCGATAAGAAAACCCGAGTGAGGGGTTGGAGGTTGGGGGTTAGGGGCTGGTATTGCTAGCCTCTATCCCCTAACCCCTATCCCCCAGTATTTGCCATGGAGGGAAAGTTGTAATGCTTACGCAAAATGCTCTGACCGTGCTGGAAAAACGGTATCTTCGCAAGAACGAAGAAGGAAAGACTGTCGAGGGCCCGGAGGATATGTTCAAGAGGGTCGCGACATCGATCGCTGAGGCCGAACGCGCCTACGGACGGACCAAGTCCGACACAAAGGCTGTCGCTGGCGAGTTCTACGATATGATCTCCAAACTCGAGTTCCTGCCCAACAGCCCGACGCTGATGAACGCCGGGCGAGAGCTTGGGCAGCTCTCGGCGTGCTTCGTGCTGCCGATCGACGACTCGATGGACAGCATATTCGAGACGATCAAGCACACTGCGCTGATTCACAAAAGCGGCGGCGGAACCGGGTTCGCCTTTTCCAGGCTTCGCCCGGCAAATGACGTGGTGCAGTCGACCAACGGTGTCTCAAGCGGTCCCATCACGTTTATGGACGTCTTCAACTCCGCGACCGAGGCCATCAAACAGGGCGGAACCAGGCGCGGGGCGAATATGGGCTGCCTAAGGGTAGATCACCCGGATATTTTGGACTTTATTACATGTAAGAAGGACCTTAGCCGGCTGACCAACTTCAATATCTCCGTGCTAATCACTGAGAAGTTCATGGAAGCGGTCGAGGCAGATAAAGACTACGATCTTTATAACCCGCGCACAAAAGAGACGGTGAAGGGGCTTTCCGCGCGCAAGGTGTTTGACCTGATCGTCAACATGGCGTGGTCGAACGGTGAGCCGGGGATCATATTCATCGACCGGATCAACCGCGACAACCCGACTCCGCACCTGGGCGAGATCGAGTCGACCAACCCCTGCGGGGAGCAGCCGCTTCTGCCTTACGAGTCGTGCAACCTGGGGTCTATCAACCTCGCACGGATGATTGTGGTAGAGGAAGGGCGTTTCGTCGTCAACTATGACCTGATCCGCGATACCGTGCGGAGGGCTGTGCGGTTCCTCGACAACGTGATCGACGTCAACCGCTACCCGATCGACGAGATCAGCCAGATGACCCGCGGCAACCGCAAAATCGGGCTTGGCGTGATGGGGTTTGCCGATATGCTGATTCAGCTCGGCATTCCCTACGACAGCGAAGAAGGCGTACAGAAGGCCGAAGAGGTGATGAGCTTCATCTCCGAAGAGGGCCGCAAGATGAGCGCGGAGCTTGCCGAGGAGCGCGGGGTCTTCCCGAACTTCGAAGGAAGCGTCTACGACACCCACGAGGGCATGAAAGTCCGCAACGCGACGGTTACGACCATTGCTCCTACGGGGACGCTTTCGATCATTGCGGCGTGCTCAAGCGGCGTTGAGCCGCTGTTTGCGATCAGCTACGTCCGGCGCGTCATGGACGGGGCCGAGCTTGTGGAGGCCAACCCCTACTTCGAGAAGATCGCCCGCGAGCGGGAGTTCTACAGCGAAGAACTGATGCGTGAGATCGCCGCACGCGGAAGCGTCCGGGGTCTGGACAGCGTGCCGATGGACGTTCAGCGTGTGTTTGGCACGGCGCTTGATATTCCTCCGGTGTGGCACATCAGGATGCAGGCGGCGTTCCAGCGATTCACCGACAACGCGGTTTCCAAGACTGTCAACTTCCCTGAAACCGCGACCAACGACGACGTGCGCGAGGTCTACACGCTTGCCTACAAAGAGGGCTGCAAGGGCGTGACGATCTACCGCTACGGCAGCCGCGACGAGCAGGTGCTTTCGTTCTCAGGCGACAAGAAGGCGACCGAAGCCGCTCATAAGGATTCGGTTGTTCGGGGTCCGAGACAGAGGCCGAGCCGCACATGGGGCGCGACCGAGCGCATATCGACCGGCTGCGGCAACCTCTACGTCACGATCAACGAGGACGAAGAGGGGCTCTGCGAGGTCTTCACCGCTATGGGCAAGGCCGGAGGCTGCGCGGCGAGTCAGCTTGAAGCAATCGGCAGGCTCGTGTCGATCTCGCTTCGCACCGGAGTTAATCCGCGCGCGCTTGTGAAGCACCTGCGGGGCATCCGCTGCCCGAGCCCGAGCTGGGGAGCGGGAGGGGCGATCCTCTCCTGTGCCGACGCGATCGGAATCGCTATGGAGCGTTATCTCACTTCCAAAGACGAAAACGGCATGACCGGTGAGACACTCCACAAATCCATCGACAAGCTCGACAACCTAATGGGCGCCTGCCCCGACTGCGGCGGCGTGATCGAGCACGAAAGTGGGTGTATGGTGTGCCGACTGTGCGGGTTTAGTCGCTGCGGGTAGGGAAGCTGTTGGCTATTAGCGTTTAGCTGTTAGCTTGGGGTGGCGGCGTGGGGGTCGCCACCCTTTTCGCAATGGGTGTATAATCTATTGACTTTCAGGCGATGACTTAACGCGTATGCACTCAGTTTTGAGACCGAAAGTCGAGAGAGATTTTCGGCTCAAATACTTTGTGGCTGACCGTAATGCTATCTGCCGAAAATCCATAGGTGGGGGTGAACTATGACCAAAGAAACCGCAATCAAGCTATTTGAATCGAAGCAAGTTCGCGCGCTTTGGAATGCCGATGTTGAGAAATGGTATTTCAGCGTCGTGGATGTCGTTGGTGTTCTGACAGGAACTGATCGACCCAGAAAGTACTGGAACGACTTAAAGGCAAAGCTCCAAGCAGAAGGTAGTCAACTGTCCGAAAAAATCGGACAGTTGAAAATGCCTTCGCAAGACGGAAAGATGCGCCTTACCGACGTAGCGGACACCGAGCAGTTGCTTCGCCTTATCCAGTCCATTCCTTCGCCCAAAGCCGAACCCTTCAAGCAGTGGCTGGCTAGAGTAGGCTACGAACGCATAGAAGAGACCGAAGATCCCGAAAAGGCTTTCGAAAGGGCAATGGGAACATACCTGAAGAAAGGCTATTCCAAGGAGTGGATCAACCAGCGACTCAAAAGCATCGATATCCGCAAGGAGTTGACCGATGAATGGGAGAACCGCGGAATCGAAAAGGGACAGGAGTTCGCAATCCTGACCGATGAGATTACCAGAGCCTGGAGTGGGCTTTCGACGAAAGAATACAAGCAACTGAAGAGTCTCAAAAAAGAGAACCTTCGGGACAATATGAATAATATGGAGCTTGTATTGAACATGCTCGCAGAGGTCTCCACTACAGAAATCTCTAGACAGAAAAAACCCGAAACGTTTGACGACAATCGCAACGTTGCCCGTCAGGGTGGGTCAGTTGCCGGAAACGCCAGAAAAGACATAGAAGCAAAAACCGGCAAGACTGTGATAACCGAGCAAAATGCAAAGCAGTTGCGGGCTGAACAGCCGATGGAAGAGCTGCAATGACACCACGGCAGGGAAATGATATGCCAGATTCACGGGCGCGAGCATCATCAGAAGACCCGACATTGTCGACACCAAGAACGCTGGATACAGTTACCGAGCAACTACGCAAAGAAGCGTCAGAGCGTCGGTTCACCAGACAAGACTTGGAGACCGCCATATCAGAGGTCAGAAACCGAAACGACGTTGAATAAGTCGCTGGAGAGATCGTCTTCGGCAATCTCCCCAGCGATCATACAATGAACTATCCTCGCTGAGCTTTGTACTCCGTGTAGACCTTCTCGAAATCTCCTATCAACTGCTCGACTACCTTCATTCCACCGCGCCAGAACTCGGGGTCGTTGATGTCGATGCCGACTCTTCCCAAAAGCTCCTGCGGGGAGCATGAGCCGCCGGTTTTGAGCATGTTGATGTATTTGGGGACGAACTCCTCGCCTTCGCGGAGGTACATCGAGTAAAGCGCCATTACCAAAAGCTCGCCAAAGCTGTAGGCGTAGACGTAAAACGGGGAGCCTATGAAGTGGTTGATGTACATCCACCAGTTTGCGTGCTCCTCGGAGAGCTCGACCGAGTCGCCGAACATCGCCTGGATGTTGCGCTGCCACATCTCGCCGATCGTCTCTTTGGTCAGCTCGCCCTGCTCGCGGCGGGCGCGGTGGAGCTCCTGCTCGAAGCGGTACATCGAGGCCTGACGGAAGATCGTCGCGAATGCGCCCTCGATCTTCTCGGCGTAGAGCGCCAATTTCTCGTCCAAATTGCTATTTGCGACCAAACTCTCAAAGACCAGCATCTCGCCGAAAGTGCTCGCGAGCTCGGCTACGGGGAGGACGCTTGAGAAGTTGAAAAGTGTCTGATTGCGCGACAGATACGCGTGGACGCCATGACCTAGCTCGTGGCCGAGCGTCATAATGTCGTCCTTGCGGTTCAGATAGCTCAAAAGCACATAGGGGTGCAGGTCCGGCGTCACATACATGCAGAACGCGCCGCCGCGCTTGCCCTTCCTCGGCTCGGCGTCGATCCAGCCGTGCTCGAAGAACTTTGATGCCGACTCACCAAGCGTGCTGGAAAATCGGTTGAACGATTCGAGGACGATCTTTTTGGCATCGTCAAAGGCGTAATGTTCTTTGCTCTCGAACAGGGGAGCGTAGCGGTCGTAGTGATAGAGCTTGTCGTAGCCGAGTATCTCGCGCTTGCTGCGGTAGTAGCGGGCGACCAGGGGATAACCCTCGACGCAGGTCGAGATCACTGTCTCGACGGTCGTGCTCTCCAGCTCGTTTGAGATGTTGCGGGACTGCTCGGGATACTCGTAGCGGCGGAGGCGGTCGTCGATTGATTTGTCGAAGACAAGCGTGTTGAAGATGAAAGTCAGCACGCGGCTGTTTTTGATCAGGCCTTCGGTGAAGCTCTCGGCGGCGGCGCGGCGGGTTTCGCGCTTCGGCTCGCGCATAAGGGCGAGCACCTCGGGCTCGGTCAGGGTGCGCTCCTCGCCTTCGATTGTGATCTTGAACTCCATCGCAGAGACGACTTCGTCAAAGAACCTGTCCCACGCGCGCGCGCCGGTGTTTGCCTTCTCTTCAAGGATCTTTTCCTCGGACTCGGGAAGGCGGTGCTCCCTGAAGAGGCGCATGGAATGGATGAAGTGATTGTAATTGGCAATCGCGGGGTCGGCTGCGACGGGGTCCATTACCTCGGAAGGCACGGCCATAAGCTCGAGATCGAAGAAAATCAGCAAAAGCGAGATCTCGGTCTGCCGCTCCTGAACGTGCATCAAGAGCGCGCCGTGCTCTGGTTTGCTCGTGTCGGCAGAGAAAACCAACGCCGCGTAGTTGCCGACCTTGGATATATCCACCACCAGGTCTTCATACTCCTTGATGGCCGAAAGAAGCGTGCCGGCCTCAAGGTTCGGGCTGTCGATCCGGCCACGGTAGCGCTCGGCAAAGAGTTTGGCGCGAGCAAGAGAGTTATCCAGCGTCTCGTCAATATTCGGGTCGTCTATCCCCGAGAAAAGATCCGAAAGGTCCCATGAAATGTTGGTGATTTCGGGCAATGTCGTTCTCCTGTAAATAATCGTATACCAAGCAACCTTATGCCGCAATTATACCCGTTGTGTGATAGATTAACAAACCGCTGGGGAATTTTGAGGGTTGGAGTGATGAATGGAAAGACGGGCGACCCGAAGATCGCCCGTTATATACTCGTACTACTACTGAGCGTCGACTACGCCGGAGACGGAGATCGTCTGACCGCCGATCTGTACCTCGGCAAGCGCGGGAACTCGGCCCTTTGCGCCTGCGGGAGGAGTTACGCGGTAGACGACTTCAGTTGAAGCGTCCTCGTCGCGCAGGAAGAACTCTTTGTCTACGACAGAGTGGCGGACCTGCCAGCCCTCGGGGAGGCTCAGCTTCACCTTGCCGTAGGCGGACTTTTTGGTGTTGTTCTTCACAGTCACAATCACGCGCCGCTCTCCGGTCTTGCCCTGCACCGAACAGTCGATACCGACTTCGTAGGCGGAAACCACGTCAAACGATACAAGCGAGCTTGCTACGCGCTCTTCTCCCCACCGTGCTTCAACACCCATTGCCGCGCTGCCGATCGTCGCAGTCTTGCCAAGGGCGCTTTTGAACATCGCGGTGTAGGACTTGCCTGGAGCGATGCCATCGAGGCGAAGAAGCTCGCTGCCGAGAAGCTTTGCGGTCTTGCCCTCGCCGCCGACGATGATGGTGTCGATCCTGGCGTAAACTTCACTTGTGTTTCTAAAGGTGATCCTGGCGTTTAGTTCGTCGCCGGGAACGAGCCTCGGGTCGCGGACTTCAACGTCCACCTTAAGCGGGACAAGGCTGTTTGATTTGGCGCACACGAACGAAGCCATCTGCACCTCGCCAAACGGAGCGGTGGGAATCCAGGTGACTTCCGGGCTGCCGACGCCGACAGCGACTTTGAGCCCGATCTGCCTGTCGAGCTTGAGATCAAGACCGGGCACGGCGGAAATCGGTATCGCGATCTCGTAGACATTTGAGTCAGGCGCTGAGGCGGCTTTCATGACGAACATGCTAGACTCGGCGGCGACAAGCGGGGCCGCGGGTGCGCCGGGTTTGCCTTTGCTCTGATAGCGGCTTACGGTAAGTGTCGGAGCCCCGTCGCCAACCGCGCGCTTGGCGGTGATCTCGAAGTTGTCCGAGCCGTGGAACCAGCCGTCTGCCGCGCCGTCGAGGATGATCAACAGGTCGCTTGGGGCGCTCGTGCGCGAGGCGACGTAGAGGTTGCGATCATCCCAGTCGATGTAGGCTGTGCCGCGGACGCCGTTATATTCGAAAGAATAGAACTTGTCCCACTCGCCGGGATCGATCTGGCCGTCGATCTTTGGGGTGCGGCGGAATATCTCCGAGTCCGGCGTGACAGCGGGAACAGGCGGGGGCGTAGGCTTTACCTGCTCGACCGGAGGAGCCGGTACCGGCGCAGTCGCCGGGGTCGCTGCAGGTGCGGGGGCGGCCTCGACCGGCGGCGGGAGCGGCTGCACATCGTCTGCCAAGACGACAGGCGCTGTGACAAATATCGCGGCAAGCGCAATGGCGGTAGTGTATTTCAAGTTAACCTCCTGAAGAGTCCGACTAGCCAAGCTCCATCCACGCGCGATACGGGGTTCGTCCCTGAAGGATCGAATCCGCGAAATCGAGCGCGGTCTGCGAGGTCGCTTTGAGGCGGCCAAGCTCTGCGGCTCTGGTCGGGCTCACATATCCACTGTAGAGCTGTGCAAATGTCTGCACATTCATTGTAAGACGTTCTTTAGCTGTGCTATTTCCCATCAATATTCGACCTGAGTCGACTTCTATGTCAAAATCCCAGGGATCAAGCACGGGGTCTGAGATCGAAAAACCGAGTCTGCCTGAGATTTTCGGGTCTACGCTTCGCATCTCAAGCGCGGCTGGCGGGTTTATCACACGAAACTGAAAACTTCCGCTAATCTCAGCAATGACATCGCGGGGGTTCGAGAGCTCCTGCAAAAACTGGTCGTCGCGGGGCGCTGGAAAGTGAATCCTCGGCGCACCGGCTTCGGCAAACTTGGAAAGAAGCGCGTTTCGGGCCTCGCGGGTGTCGGCTACCAGCTCTTTTATCTTCACTACCTCGTTTTCGCCTTCTCCTTCGATGAGGAAAAACGCGTAGCCATCTATCTTTCCGCTGGTTTCGTGGACCCACGGGCTGCAGCTTTTGCGCAGGTCGTCCTCACCGTCAAGGCGCATGTTGTAGACAGAGGAAAGGCAGTTCCACCACTCGGGAGTGCGCACGGTGACGCAGTTTCGCGCTTCTGCGAACCTGGCGACAAGGATGCTTATCCCAGGCAGATCGCGCTCCCACGCGGGGCGAACCCTGCCAGTGTGGCCGAGCGTGGAAGCGAACTCGCGCGTCATGCTGTAGCTGACATGCTCGCCACCGATCTCCCAGCCGAACTTCCTGTAATAATGATACGAAAACGGCCACAGCGCCGAGGTATGAATGTTGCGCCTTAGGAACAGTCGCACGACCTCCTGCATCATCGCAGCGGCGCATCCGACTTTTCTATACTCGGGAAGCGTCGCAACCGCGCCCACGGCAGAGAGCGACACGATATCCTCGCCGAAGTAGGCCTCACCAGGCGTGCAGATGAGCGAGGCGACGATGCGGCGGTCCTGCTCCACTACCATGATGTACTCGAGGCCGTGGTTTTCGGCTATCCAGTTGTGGGACCTGACCCAACTGTCGATCTCGGGGGTGTCGAACGCTACCTGGGCGACGTACGCGGCTTGGTCGAGTTCGCTCGCGGTCGGTGGCCTTGCAATGACGGCACTCACTGTCTGCTCTCCTGATAGAATCGCTAGCGATAGTATACACTATTCGGCTATCGGTCGTCAGCAGTTAGCGGCGCTGGTTGGCCGAGAATTGTCCGTCGCCCGGAGAAGGGCGGACACATTGGCCCGCCCCTACGCATAAAGTGACTATCCCAGTTCAAGGAACGACCTGAACGGAGTAGCCCGGTAGAGCAGGCGCGTTGCGAGGTCGAGGGGCTTTCGGGAGTCTGTGGCGATTTTGCCGTGTTTTGACGCTACCTTGGCGCTTGTGTAGCCACAGTAGAGCTGTGAGAAGGTCTGGATCGTCATCGCGAGGCGCTTTTCAGACCGTTTGTCGGAGCGAACTATTCGGCCGCCATCGATCTCTATGTCAAAGCTTGATTGCCCTAGGACGGGGTCTTCGATGTCGAAACCTAGTGTGCCGGAAAGATCGGGGTCGGCGCTTCGCAGCTCAAGCGCTGGCAGCGGGTCGATCACCCGGAACTGGAAACCGGCCTCGACCTCAACCATAATTGCGCGCGGATTATCAAGCCCTTGGACGAAGTCGTCGTCGGACGGGGCGGTGAAGGAGATCACCTTCGGGCTTTCTTCGCCCGCAAAGCGCGATAGAACGGCGAGTCTGGCATGGGGAGTGTCGGCGACCAGTTCGCGGACCATCAACTGCTCGGGCTCGCGTCCCGCTTCGATGGAGCAAAAGGCGAAGGCATCGACCTGTCCGCCCGACTCGTGCACCCAGGGGCCACGGCTTTCTCTTACGTTGTCGATGCCGTCGAACACCAGGCCGTGGGTCGCCTCAACGCCTCTCCACCAGGTGTCGTCCCTGACGCTTACGCAGGTGTGACGACGAGCGAAACGATTTACGAGCTCGCTTATCGCGGGGATGTCGCTCTTTCGGGCTGGTCGAACGCCCTTGGGACCTGCGAGTTCTCTTGCAAAGTCTGATGTGAGCGTGTATTTTCGAAGCTCGCAGCCGATTTCCCAGCCGAAGCGGCGGTAGTAGTCGTAAAACGAGGGCCAGAGGACCGATGCGTGGATGGCGTTTCGTCCGAGCGCGCGCACGGCTTCGCGCATCATAAGCTCACCGTAGCCGCATCTGCGATACCCCGGAAGCGTCGCGACACCTCCAATTGCAGATATCGGCACCAGGTCGTCGCCGAACACAGCCTGCCCCGGAGTGCAAAGGAGCGACGAAACGATCTGGTCGTTTGCCTCGACTACGACGATGCACTCAAGGCCATTGTACTCGGCGAGCCAGTTGTAGGCTCTGTGCCACGGGTCGATCTGTGGTGAGTTGAACGCGGTCTTGGCGACCAGCGCAGCTTGTTCGATCTCTTCAGCGGTAGGCGCACGGGCAATGACGGATATCACTTCCATCCTCCTGGTTCAAGTGTGTTCAATCAATGAAGGCAGAAAACACGCTTGCCCGGGCTTGTCACCCACACCTGTTGTTAGTCACCCCTATGGGTTACTACTTTTCACATTGACGTAAAACTTTGAGCCAGATTGCCATTGCGCGCGGCACGTGGGGGTAACAGATTAATAAGTGGGGCTAAGTGGATAACTGAGGTGAATCGCCATGAGATATGTAAAACTTGGCCTGGGCATAGTGCTCACTGTGTCAATGATGGCTGTATTTATTGTCTCCCCGGCTGCCGCGCAAGTCGCTGTCGGTGAGAAGGCTCCCAACTTCACTCTCGGCAACGTATCGGGCAGCGGCAATGTCAAGCTGTCCGACTACACGACCAAACCTACGCTTCTTGTGTTCTGGGTGAGCTGGTGCTCGCACTGCCAGGATGAAGCCCCGGCTGTGAACCAAGTATATACCGATCTGAAGAGCAAAGGCGTCAACATAGTAGGCGTAAGCGCCGACGAAGCAATCAGCGACGCGCAGGGGTTCGTCAAAGAGTATAAAGTCACCTACCCCAACGCATTTGCAGGCACGCAAAGCGGCATGAAAGTCCTCCAAAACTACGGAATCGAGGGCGTGCCGGCGCTCTATGTCATCGACAAGACCGGCGTTGTGAAAGCTGTGTTTACGGGCAATACGAGCGCCGACAAGATCAAAGCGGAGTTCGCCAAGCTCGGAGTTAAGTAAGCATGGGGGACGTCCCTGGTAACGTGGCCCGACGGAGTTTTCTGCCGGGCCATTCTCATATATCTTTGTTCTCACCCACTACGCCTATTGCACACGATTTGACCGTTCCCACTGCTCTGTGGAACAATGTGGGCAGTCAAGCAGTCTGCCAGCTACACAAGCATAAACGACTTCGAATATCCTCACTGCGAAGGCTGCGGCTGGCACGACCGGCGCACACGCGGGAATATGGACGACGGCATTCACATCAACTGCGTGTATCTGGACGGTCACACGCGAGCCATCGTGCTGCAAAACTCTACTCTGCACATTAAGGGGCATGAAAAAGCGTCGCCACTTACGGAGAAGGGCGAACCGGCGTGGTATAACTGCAAGGTCGGCACCGGCAAGTGCAGTACTGGACAAAATTGGGACCCGGCGGTGTGGGTGGATAAGTTCGAGGACGACTAGAGCACGGCTGGGATTAGCTTCGGGGGATTGGCCTGTGTCGACTCTTTGGGTGGAGCGCGCGTTTCGAGAACCTCAACGTGATTGGTTTTGGATTGATCAAATATGGGAGATGGTGGTCGCTCACCCTTCGTGCTTCGAGAGCCTCAGCATGACGCTTTGCTGCTCAGAGTGGCGGTACACTCTCTCATACATCCACCCATGCCAACCCCTCACCCTGAGGCTCTCGAAGGGTGCGCTCCTCCAACTTCACGGCGTACCGCAGACTCCAGGAGCTAATACAACCCTCAATCCCCACATCCCTACTCCTAGTTCCCCAATATTCCACACATCCTGCCTAAAGCTCACGAGATTTTTTCCGATAATTAGATAAACCAGTATTTGTGCCGGGACAGGCGCATTGACGCCGGGAAGTTTGCGGAGAAGAAGATCTTGAGTCTCTTGAAGATTTGTTTTATACAGGCCACCAACCCAGTTGATGTACACTGGAGCCCGCCTATCGGGTTCGGATATATCAAGGCCTACTGCGAGAAGCTGTTTCCAGACCAACTGCATTTTCACCTCGCCCAAAACGTGGAAGAGGCGATCGCCTATAGGCCCGACGTGCTCGGGATTACATGTATATCCCAGGACTTTGAGGACGGCGTCAAGCTCTCAGACGCGGCAAAGACGGCGGGAGTTCCCATAGTAGTCTGGGGAGGACACCATATTACGGCGTTTCCCCTGACGCTTCCAGAGTCGGCGGACATCGGCGTCATCGGCGAGGGAGAGATCACGTTTTCGGAGATCGTCACGGTGCTCGTGGACAAGGGACGCGTTCGCACAAGTGAACTCGCGGGGATAGAAGGAATCGTCTACCGCGACGGCGACGAACTGCGCACTAACGCCAGGCGGGCGAATCTCGCCTGTCTTGACGATCTGCCTATACCCGATAGAAGCTTTGGACTGAAAGACGGCCAGCAGCCGTATATTTTTTCCAGCCGCGGATGCCCGTTCAAGTGCAGCTTCTGCGCCTCATCGACCTACTGGGACAACGTGCGCTACCACAGCGCGGAGCGGGTCGTCGACGAGATTGCGGGGATTATGCGCAAGTTTCCCGGGATGCGGGAGATCGCCTTCTGGGACGACCTCGTCGCCGGGGACAGAAAACGCCTGGAAGATATGATCGAGCTCCTCGACGAGCGCGGGATTCTGAAGCAGATCAGGTTCTCCGGGTCGATCAGGGCGAGCCTCGTTGACGAGGAGCTCTGCCGGATGCTTGTCTGGGCAGGGTTTACGGGCGCGGGCTTTGGCGCGGAGTCCGGCAGCGAGCGAATTCTGAAGATACTCAAAGATAAGCGCTCAAGCGTTGCAACAAACCAGCGCGCGCTCGATATGTTCAAGAAGTTCGATCTGCCGACGGCGTGCGGGTTCGTTCTCGGACACCCCGAAGAGACCGAAGAAGACGTGCTCGAAACCTACAATTTCATTCTCGATAACTATGCCTCAGGGAAGCTTGTGTGCCACGAGGTGACCATACTTACCCCGATGCCGGGAACACCGCTTTGGGCCTGGGCCGAGGCGGAAGGCTTCGTCGGAGGGTCGGAGTTCAGGTGGAGCAGACTGCGCTACCTCGCGATGTTTGCAAACAACCTCGGTAAAGATATCGAGGGATGGATCAAGCTCAGACGCGAGAACGACAGCCTCTATCTCAATGAAAAGAATGTACCCCAGGAACGGCTTTACGAGATAATCAAGCACTGCGAGGAGAAAATCGCCTGCGGTGACTTCACAAAAGTCGAGAAAAGCGAGGCCTACCCCATCGGACTCTCGGCACTTCCCGAATACTTCAGGAAAGTGCGCCGCGAGATCATATCAGAGGTCCCCGAGGAGGCAATCGACATTCTCGACGTCGGATGCGGCGCGGGGATGCTTGGCCAGATGCTGAAGCGCGACAGGCCGGACCGCCACGTGACCGGGATCGAGCTTTCGACTGAAGCAAGCACTTGGGCAGAAAAGCACATCGACCGGGTGATCAACGCCGACATCGAAAGCTTGGAACCGGACTTTGAAGATGGTCAGTTCGACGCAATAGTCTTTGCCGATGTGCTCGAACACCTGCGCGACCCCTGGAAAATCGTCAAGACCTACGTAAAATTCCTAAAACCCGGCGGAACGATGATCACAAGCCTGCCGAACGTGCGATATTTCTACCACATGCGCGAGGTGATGGAGCTTGGGTACTGGCGCTACGTCGATGAAGGTATCCTCGACCGCACACACCTCAGATTCTTCGCCCGGCGCGACGGCGAGAAGATGCTGCGCGAAGCCGGGGTGCATGTGCGATCGGTCAAACCGTTGGTTGTTCTTTCAAAGGATGAAATAGCTGACCTTCGCCCAAAAGGTGAGGAGCGTGTTGTCCGTTACGGCAACCTCGCGCTCCACTTTGTAACCAACGAGGAATTCGAAGAACTCGCTGCGATGCAGTTTGTGTTTGTCGGGACATATCGCCCGAAAGATGGTGATAAGATGAACCATATCTATGACGAGGATGAGATCAGGCGCGTGCTTGAGATGCTCGAGCGCGGTCACGTCGATGGCGCTGTGGCAAGGCTTGAGGAGATAGTTGCGGAGTGCCCGGAAGAGGCCAGGGCACACAACGACCTCGGCGTGCTCTATTATCAGAAACACGAACGGCGCAAGGCGCTTGAACACATCAGCCGGGCAGTCGATATCAACCCGCAGTTCCCGGACGCTCTGCGCAACCTCGCGGGCATCTATGAAGACCTGAACATGACACAAGATGCCGCGGAGCTTTTCGCCCGCGCGCTTGAGCTTGACCCAAACAACCAGGAAGCGCTCGAAGGATACAACCGGCTAAGCAGAGAGACCGAAGAGCCGGTGGTCTCCATCGTAATCCCTGTCTATAACGGGCTTACGATGACGCAGTCCTGCCTCGACGCGATAATGCAGAATACGCCAACTCCGTCCTATGAGATAATCATCGTAGACAACGCCTCAAACGACGGCACACGAGAGTTCTTGAACGGGCTCAAATGGAGCCGCGCCAGGGCAATCTTTAACACCGAGAATACGGGCTTCGTCGGCGCGTGCAACCAGGGAGCAAGTGAGGCGCGAGGCAAGTATGTTCTGTTTCTAAACAACGATACCGAGGTCCAGCCCGGCTGGCTTGACTCGATGGTCGAACTTGCTGAGAACACCCCCGACTGCGGTGCGGTCGGATCGAAGCTCGTCTACCCGAACGGGAGGCTCCAGGAGGCAGGGTGTCTCGTATTCTCGGACGGCAACGCTTGGAACTACGGGCGAGGCGAAAGCCCTTCGGGCCCTCGCTATAACTACGTGCGGGAAGTCGACTACTGCTCGGGCGCGTCGTTGATGATTCGAAAGTACCTCTGGGACGAGATCGGAGGGTTCGACACCCGCTACTCCCCAGCATACTGTGAAGACACGGACCTCTGCTTTGAAGTGAGGCGTCACGGCTACAAAGTATACTATCAGCCCAAAAGCGTCGTCGTTCACTTTGAAGGTGGGACGTCTGGAACGGACACAAATTCCGGGTTCAAAGCCTACCAGGTCACAAATCACACCAAATTTGTTGAGAAATGGGCATGCGACCTTGAAAAGCATCAGGTGCATGACCCCAAAAACGCGCTCGCAGCAGCAGAACGCGGCACCGTGGGAAGCGTCCTTGTCTGCGACGCATTTCTGCCGTTCTTCGACCGCGCAGCAGGAAGCCAGAAGGTATTCAACTTCCTGAAGATACTAAAAGAGCTGAACTACCACGTCACCTTTATCGCCCGAAACGACAGGTACCGTGACATCTATGTACCGATACTCGAACAGATGGGGGTCGAGGTCTACGCAGGCGACCCAGAGGCGATGAGAGGCGCTGGAGCGCTCCTTGAAGGGGTGCCGCAGGTGCCCTACGACACGATTTTTCAGCGCAACTTCGATATCGCGATAGTCTTCTTCTGGCACCTTGCGGAGCACTACCTGACGATGATCCGCAAGCACTCGCCGAACACGCGCGTGGTGGTCGACACACAGGACTTCCACTTCCTAAGGAACCTGCGCGAGGCCGAAAGCAAAAAGAGCGATGAGCTCAGGCGCGATACGTTCGACAAGCGCAAGTTCGAACTCGCCGTCTACAGGCAGGCAGAGCGGCTTTGGACCGTCACAGAGCAGGACAAGCAGGCGATTGCTGGTTACGTCAAGAACGTCCCCATCGACGTGATGGCGCATATCCCGCCGCAGGTCGATGAGATCAAATCTTTCGACGAGACGCGCGACTTGCTCTTCGTCGGCAACTTCAACCACGGGCCAAATATCGACGCGATCCTCTGGTTCTGCAAAGAAGTAATGCCAAAAATCGCGCCGGAGCTTCCAGATGCGAAGCTTATAATCGCGGGGAACAACCCGCCGCCTGAGGTGCAGTCGCTTGCAAGTGATAGGATAATCGTAACAGGATACGTGCCGGACCTCGCCGACCTGCTCCGAAGCGCGCGAATCAGCGTCAACCCGATCATCTACGGCGCGGGGACCAAAGGCAAGATTTCAGAAGCGCTCGCCTGGGGGCTGCCGGTCGTCACGACCGTGGTCGGCGCGGAAGGCATGGGCCTGACCCACGGCAAAGATGCGCTTATCGTCGACACTCCCGAGGAGTTCGCGCAGGCTACGGTCGAGCTTTATGCCGACCCAGAGCTTTGGAGCAGGCTTTCGGCAGGAGGACGGGAACGGGTTGAAGAATGGTCGCCTGCGGCGGTCAAAGCCAAGATGGCCGCAGTCTTCTCGGAGATGAGCGAGACTCGCGGGCGCAACGCGTCGATCGTCATCCTTGCCTGTAACCAGGTGGAATACACAAAACGGTGCGTCGAGAGCATCGAACGGTGCACCGACGTGCCCTATGAGCTGGTGCTGGTTGATAACGGCTCGGTCGATGGCACGCTTTCATATTTTGAGTCGGTAAAAGCCCGACACTCGGGGCTGTGCGAGGCGGTGAAAATCGTCCGGCACGAGAAGAACCTCGGATACGCCGCTGGAAACAACAGCGGGATGGCCGTTGCATCCGGTGACTACGTTGTGCTGATGAACAACGACGTCGTCGTGACGCCGCGGTGGCTTTCCGCGATGATCAAACAGGCTGAGCGCACCCCAAGAATCGGCATCGTCGGCCCGATGAGCAACAAGGTCGCGGGGATGCAGCTTGTGCAGTCGGCATCCTACAATCTCTCCAGCCTTGAGGGGCTGGACGAGTTTGCAAAGAGCCGCGCTGATCTCTACGCGGGTAAGGCGTTTTTCCCGACGCGGCTGGTGGGGTTCTGTATGATGATCAACCGGACACTTGTCGATGAGATCGGCGGGCTTGACCCCAGGTTCGGACTCGGCAACTTCGAAGACGACGACTACTGCCTGCGGGCCAAGATCGCGGGCTTCAGCTGCGCCGCTGCAGTGGACGTGTTTGTCCACCACTTCGGCAGCCAGACGTTCTCAGGAGAGAAGATAGACCGGGACAAGCTCATACGCGACAACTGGGTAGTATTTAAGCAGAAGTGGGAACTGCCGACCGAACTTGCTTACAGCGGAAGCTACGACATAGCAGAGCTGGTGCGGGCGGAGTTCGACCACGGAGTGCACTTCATCGACCCCACAACTTCGGTCTCTGAAGTGAGTCAGGGCGTGTGGTTTGTCGCGCCAAACTGGCTTGACCCAAGGACATGGCACCCAATCATCGAGGACTACGCACGCTCGCACACCCCTGAGGACGGCACGCTTCTCAAGCTCTACGCGGGAAGCCTCTGCGACATAAACACCGACGGCGCGTGTGAGCTCGTGGGCGACCTTCTGTGCAAGCTTGGGATCGAGGACGAGCGCGTCCCGGATATTGAAATAACAGATAAACTTCCCGACGACCATAGGACGCAGATCGTGCTCACCGGTGGTCGGCTCGACGACAAGCTCCGCCAGGGGTATCCGGGTCGGTGCGTTGAGAAAGATATTTGGCGCAGCCTGAGGGCAGCGTAAAAAGGACGGTAGACAAATGCCAGTGCGAATAGCAAAACAGGCTGATAATAGTAAGAGTGAGCTAGATCATCGGGCGCTTGGACTTGCGGCGCTCGAAGAAGAGCGATGGATCGAGGCCGCGGCGCATATCGAAGTGGCCCTGAAGAGTACTCCAGACGACGTGGAAATGATTGTGGCGATTGCTTCGGCCTATCAGGGGCTTGGAGACGGCAAATCGGCGCGCAGTTGGTACAATCACGCGATCAAGGTCAACCCCGAAAGCTTTGTGGCTAACCTCAGACTCTCGAAGCTCCTCGCAGGAGACGGGAGGACGCTTGAGGCAGCCGGTTACGCCTGCCGGGCGCTTGAGATCGACCCGACAAACGCAGAAGCCGCACGGATCGTCGAAGCTCTTCGCCCAAAAGCAAAGGCAATCAAGCCCGCGCCAAAGAAAAAGAACAAACCTCAGTCGGGGCCGACCCAGGAGGAGATCAATTCGACACTGCGCTGGATCAATTCAGCGCTCGCGAAGCATTCGTCCGCAGCAACGATCAACCCGGGTGAACACCCCACCCTGTCGCTTTGTTTGATCGTAAAGGACGAGGAACGGTTCATCGAGGAGTGCCTGAAGAGCGTGGATGGAGTCGCGACGGAGATGATCGTTGTCGACACAGGCTCGACCGATCACACCACGGACATCGCCCGAGCGCTCGGCGCAGAGGTGCATTCGTTCAAGTGGAACAACAGCTTCTCTGACGCAAAAAACTTCGCCATCGGCAAGGCCACCGGCGAGTGGATTCTGGTGCTTGACGCCGACGAACGGCTCGACAGGGGCGCAATCAACACTGTTTTAAAGGCGATCAACTCAGATGCCGATGCCTTCGAACTGCTCTTCTACAACTACAGCAGCGATGGGCCAAATGCCGACTACGGCACTCACAGGACCTGCCGACTCTTCCGCAACAGACCGGAGTTCCGCTACGCAGGGCGGGTGCATGAGGCGATCGTGCCATCAGTCAAAGCCGCAGGCGGACGCGTGGAAAAGCTTGAGGCGATTGTCCATCATTATGGATACAAGCCCGAGATCGTCAAAGAGCGTGGAAAGCACGAGCGCTATATCACGCTGCTTGAAGCCGACCTCGCCGATAAACCCGACGACGCGCGCTGTCTCTACAACCTCGGACAGACATGCTCTGCCGCAGGGGAAACCGAAAAGGCGATAGAGTGTCTCAGCCGCGCAGCGGAGATCGTCGACCCGAAAGAAGAATTTTATGCCTCGGCGGTGTATCACACCTACGCCGCTTGTTTATGCAAGTTGGGGGCGCTGAACCAGACCATTGCCATCTGCGAAAGGGCCGACGGGCTGGGAATCCGGCACCCACAGCTTAGTTTTGTTCGCGGGGTCACGCTTGCCAGGCAGAGACGCTTCACAGAGGCGGTCGTTCACTTCCAGACGGCCATCAAGATGGGGCAGAGCGGCTCTTACGTCGGTGACGCAAGCACATGGGGGTACAAAGCCTATGCCGCGATAGCCTTGGCCTACGTCGCCCTCACCGACTACCGCCATGCCGACGGTTACGCCGCAAAAGCGGTCGAGATGAAGCCCGATGATATGGAAAGCCAGGAGCTTCTTGCTCGGGTATTCAACCACACCCGGGGATCGCAGGCCTATGAGAAGCACCTTCTGAAGGTCCAGCTTACGATGTCGAACAACCCAAACATCGCTGTAATTCTGGGACAGTATTACCTGGGTCAGGAGCGTTATGCAGAGGCCAGAAAGCAGTTTGAACGGGTGATCGAGCTCGGTGGCGACTCGGCGGATATCCGTTCAAAGCTCGGACAGTGTTTCGTCGCCCAGGGGAAGCTTGTCGTCGCGGAAGATCACTTCCGGCAGGCGCTCAAGTTCGACCCCGACATTGCTGGTGGCCACCACGGGATCGGGCTGGTCTGTGCCTCCGAAGGCAGGGTCGGCGATGCGATGGAGATGTTCGTAAAAGCACTGGAGTGCAACCCCACCTACGGCCCGGCCTACGTGTCAGCAGGCGATCTGCTCGCGGCTATGGGGAACTACCAGAAAGCAGTCGACCTCTATCAGAACGCCATACAGTGTAACCCGGAGGACCCGGATCATTTCGCCTCGCTCGGAAACTGCTTCCTCGGGATGCACGCCACCGAAGCTGCGGTTCTCGCATTCCGGCAGGCGCTAACTCTGGACAGCAGTCACAAGGCGGCTAGACAAGGACTCGCACGAGCCGAAGAGTCGATCATGTCGCTTCAGTCGGCTTGATACGGTTCTACCCAGCATTATTCACGAGTAGCGTGAATAATGCTCTGTTAGCGAAAGCTTTATTCGCTTCACGAATAAAGCGGGCTAAGCATTCTTTGTCCGGGGGAAAGACGCCTCTCCCCCGGACAAGACTAAGCCGCAGCTCGATAAGCGTCGTTTGGCTCCCGGTCCAAGAGTTGCACGTTCACGATCGGATGTGGGAGTTTGATCGTCTTTTTGTGACGATAATCACGACCTACCTCGTTGAACACGATGCGCACGCCGTAGACCTCTCCCTTCTCAGTCATAAACGTCCCCGGCCCGGAAAGCTCGATGCCGGTCGCAAGACGGGGCAACCTGATCGGCTGCACAAATGTGCCACCAATCCCACTCCGCTGCCGCGCCTCCGCTGAAAGCTGATATGTAAGGTACAGGCACCTCTCACCCACCGTCTCGCTCCTGCGAACAGTGGACTCCGCGTTCTGCACCAGTTCGTCATCAATACCCACGGAACGGTCCTCCTTTATGGATATGTCTACAGTACATTTTGCCCAGAAATATCGTTTCGTGAACGGGACGAAGGTTGGGGAGGAGCAATGCAAAGTGCAAAATTGGGACTGGCGAGATTTGGGAGATTGGTGGGCGTACGTTGGCCCGGATTTGCAATCCGAGGCCTGTTGGCAAGAGAGGGATCTGTGATCCAGATCGTGTGCGATGTGTATCGCGCACGCAAAGAACAGCAAGGGAGCTTAGCTCCCGCTCAGTCGGCTGTAGCCCTTGCCCCGGACTTAAGTCCTCGTTCTTCTTTGCATTCGGGAGCAATCTCCCGAACGATCGAACAAGATGGAAACCTATCTCCCGACAAGAGGTACGGCCAATCGCCCTCCACCCATCCCGTCAATTTGCATTTTGCACTTGTTCCCCTCCCCCCTTTCCACAGGCTAGATTTGACGGTATTCTGGCTCATCGGTTACAATAGAAGGAGTTGGCCTGGAATATTTACGTGAATTTCTTATTGATAATTAAGCGCCGCGTGAGCGTGCGCTAAGGAGGATTGTTCGGACATGGATTACTTCTTCACGGAAGAGCAGCAGTTCATGCGCGACGTGGCAAGGGATATTGCTGAGAAAAAAGTTAGACCCCTCGCGGCCGAGTATGATGAGAAAAATGAGTTTTGCTGGCCGGCAACCAAGGCTATTGCGGAAGCTGACCTCTTCCGAGTGTTCATTGACGAAAAATACGAGGGGATGGGCAACAGCACCCCGATTATGAACATGTGCATCGTCACCGAGGAACTCTCCAAGGCGTGCGGTGGTATTGCCCTCGGCTTTGCAGCTACGGGACTTGGCACCATGCCGCTCCTGGTCTCTGCAAGCGAAGAGCAGAAGCAGAAATACCTTCCGAGAATCGCCGGAGGGACGCTTGCCGCGTTCGCACTGACTGAGGCAAACGCAGGGTCCGACGCGTCGGGAATCCAGACCAACGCGGTCGAAGACGGCGACAGCTTCATCCTGAACGGAACCAAGCAGTGGATCACAAACGCCGGGGAAGCCGAGATCTACACAGTCTTTGCTGTGACCGATCCCAAGCGCGGCCCGCGCGGCGTATCCTGCTTCGTGGTCGAGAAGGACACCCCCGGCTTCACCTTCGGCAAAAAGGAAGACAAGATGGGTATCCGAGCATCGGCGACCCGCGAGCTTATCTTCCAGGACTGCCGCATCCCCAAGGAGAACATGGTCGGCAAGCGCGGAACAGGGTTCTTTACAGCGATGAAGACCTTTGACCTGTCCAGACCGGGCGTCGGCTCTCAGGCCCTTGGAATCGCACAGGGCGCGCTTGATCTCGCTGTTCAGTACAGCCGCGAGCGAAAGCAGTTCGGCGCGCCGATCTCGGCACACCAGGGACTGCGCTTCATGCTCGCCGATATGGCGATGAAGGTGGAGTCCGCCCGAGCGCTCATATATGCGACCGCGAGATGGATCGACGGCGCAAAGCCCAAGAAGGCGACCATGTACTCGGCTATGTCCAAGTGCTGGGCCTCCGACGTTGCGATGGAAGTCACCACCAACGCGGTGCAGGTCTTCGGCGGATACGGCTATATGAGAGAGTACCCGATCGAGAAGTATATGCGCGATGCCAAGATCACCCAGATCTACGAAGGCACCAACCAGATCCAGCGCGAAGAGATCGGCCGCGGACTTATCGCAGCCGCCGCTCAGTGCGCGGACTAAGAGAAACATAGCAATAAACCATCCAACCTCCCCTGCACATCGCCGGGGGAGGTTGTCTTTGTAAGTAAGTGCAGAGTTCAGAGGAGTTTTCGATTTGAAGATAGCTGTTTGCATAAAGCAGGTTCCACAGACCTCGGAAGTCAAGATCGATCCAGAGACGCATACGCTGATCCGGGAAGGGGTGGATTCCCAGATAAATCCGTTCGATCTGTATGCGCTTGAAGAGGCCGTTCGCGTCAAAGAGCGACTCGTCGCGGCAGGCCAGGAGACTACGGTCACAGTGGTGACTATGGGCCCGCCTCAGGCGGAAAACGCGCTTCGCGAGGCGATCGCGCTCGGTGCTGATGACGCGGTTCTGCTCTCCGACAGAGCCTTTGCGGGTTCCGACACCTGGAGCACATCCTATGCGCTTGCTATGGGATGCGCCAAGCTCGAGCCCTCACTTGTGTTCTGCGGAATGCAGGCAATTGACGGCGACACGGGCCAGGTGGGCCCGGGAATGGCAGTGCATCTTGATTACGCGCAGGCCGCCTACATCGCCCAGATCGAGGAGATCGACGACAAGAAGATCGTCGTCAAAAGGCTCGTCGAAAACGGCTACGAGCGTCTCTCGCTCAAGCTTCCGGCAGTGCTGACCGTCGTCAAAGAGATCAACGAGCCGCGCACACCGAGTCTCAGAGGCAAGATGAACGCCAAAAAGGCCGAAGTCAAGGTCTGGAAGGCCGCCGATGTCGACGCGGTGGCGGACATGGTCGGGCTGATCGGTTCGCCGACCCAGGTCATAAAGATCTTCTCCCCCCCTTGTCGCGACGGCGGCGAGAAGTGGTCCGGTGAGGCCCCCGAGCTTGCCGACAAGCTCTGTGACCTGCTGAAAGAAATGGAGATCGTGTAAGATGTCGATCAAAGTCATCAAGGAAAAATGTAACGGCTGCACGCTCTGCACCAAAGTCTGCCCGCAGAACGGCATTGAAGTAAAGGACAAGCTAGCGACGATCGAGCTCGACAGCTGTACTTACTGCGGAGCGTGCGTGTCAGCCTGCCGCTTCAAGGCGATCAGGATCGATATCGAGAAGCAGCCCAGAGAGGACCTGTCACAGTATAAGGGCGTCTGGGTGTTTGGCGAGCAGTTCAGAGGCGAGATCGCACCGGTCGTGTTTGAGCTGATCACAGCCGGTCGCAAACTTGCCGACGATACCAAGAGCGAGCTAAGCGTTGTAGTCATCGGAAACGATCTCGACGCCGCAGCGGCGGAGCTTGCCCAGTATCCAGTCGACAAGGTGCTCCTTTGTGAGGCCCCCGAGCTCGTCGATTACGAACCGGAGCGCTACACACGGGTGCTTTCCGACCTCTGCCGGGAACTGAAGCCTGAGATCGTGCTTGCTGGCGCGACGACTACGGGGCGATCGTTCCTGTCACGCGTCGCGGTTCAGCTCTACACGGGGCTTACCGCCGACTGCACCGGGCTTGAGATCGGTGAGGACGGGCTCCTTCATCAGACCCGGCCTGCCTTTGGTGGAAACATCATGGCCGAGATCGTCTGCCCCTATACCAGGCCGCAGATGTCGACCGTCAGGCACAAGGTTATCCCACATTCGGCCAAGCGAACCGACGGCAAGACTGCTGAAATCTTGCGAGTCGCCGCGAAGAAGGCGCTTTTCAGCACGCGAACCGAGATTCTTGAGTTCATCGAGTCGCTTGAGTCGACCGTCAACATCGTCGACGCCGACATCATCGTATCGGGCGGGCGCGGAGTTCAGGACCCGTCCAACTTCGCGGTGATCGAAGCGTTTGCGAAAGCGATCGGCGGAGCGGTCGGCGCAAGCCGCGCGGCTGTCGACGCGGGGTGGATCCCCTATTCCCACCAGGTCGGACAGACCGGCAAGACCGTCTGCCCCAAGCTCTACATCGCCTGCGGAATCAGCGGCGCGGTGCAGCACTTGGCTGGTATGTCGAGCTCAAAGACGATCATCGCGATCAACAAGGACCCGAACGCCCCGATCTTCCAGGTCGCGGACTTCGGAATCGTTGGTGACTGCCTTGAGATCGTCCCGATGCTGACCCGCAAGATCGCATCGCTTCGCGGACAGAATAACTAAAATACTAAGACCGTCAGGAGATAACCATCTCTCCTGACGGCCCCCTCTCCACTATTAACCACCTCATTTCACGCAAATATCACGCCCGTACGGTATGCAAAAGCCCCCTTTCCGTGTAACACTGCTTATAGGGAAAAATACAGGCAATCGTGCGTGGTGTCTCTCGCGCGATTGGAACGCAAATGGTGGTCTGCCATTTGACAGGGAATCGTGCCTGAAGCTTCTCGCAGCGCAAACTGTGCGCTACTGCCAGCTATCGCAGTATTGTATACTGCTGTCGCCAAGGGCTTCGTCACTATGGGAACGTAAATGGCATAAAGCGCCATTTACGAAGGAGTGTCTAAGAAATGCCAAAGTTTCAAGGTCATCCATCCACGGATGTCGCGATGCAACTGCTTCGCGAAGGGAATGTTGAAGAGTGTCTTGAGTGTCTCGAACGGGTGGTCGCGGCTTACCCCGAAAACGCGCTTGCCTACACGATTATGGCGGCGGCTTATCACAAGCAGGGCGACAAGGCTATGACCGTCGCTGCCCTGGAGCACGCACTGGCCGAGGAGGATAGCGCACGGGCGCACTCCAACCTCGCCAAAGCCTACGAGATGGTCGGGCGAGCCAAGGATGCGGCGACGCAGTATCAGATCGCCGCTGAGATGGACCCGGCCTACATGCCGGCAAGCGAAGGGCTCCACAGGGTCGCACCCGCGTCCTGAGGCAACTCGATCCAAAAACGGGGCACAACTGACTTCATCGAGAAATGCGTTCGATGAAGAATGGATGTTTTCGTCGTTCGTCCGGGGAATCTGTCCCCGGATGCCGTTTCAGGGGAATCTTCCCCCAAGCTCAATTATGGAGCATAGTCGAACATTGGGTTGGCGGACAGAGTCCGCGGAACGGGGTCGGGGGGACGGATTCCCCCGACCAACAGGCAATATTCCCCACACGCACCCGATAGTAAAGCTCTGTTTGTTCCTGAGGAGCCGTAATGGTAAAATATTACGATGCCCCAGGCTTGGGGCGACTATCAGGAAGTGTGAAATGACGCAAGACAAGATCATCATCCGAGGGGCAAGACAACATAACCTCAAGAACATCGACGTCGAAATCCCGCGCGACAAGCTGGTTGTCATAACCGGACTGTCAGGCTCGGGGAAGTCGTCGCTCGCGTTCGATACGATTTACGCCGAAGGACAGCGCCGGTATGTGGAGTCGCTTTCGTCCTACGCGCGCCAGTTCCTGGGGCAGATGGACAAACCCGACGTGGACGACATCATCGGGCTGTCTCCTGCCGTGTCGATTGATCAGAAGTCGACTACGCGGAACCCGCGATCAACCGTTGGGACCGTCACGGAGATTTACGACTATCTGAGGCTCATGTTTGCGCGTATCGGGCTCCCCCACTGCCCGCAGTGCGGCCGCGAGATCGCTCAGCAGACCGTCGAGCAGATAGTCGACCAGGTGACGGCGCTTCCCGAAGGGACCAAGATTCAGGTGATGGCCCCGATCGTCCGAGGACGCAAGGGCGAGTACCGGCAGGCGATAGAGGATGTCCGCAAGCAGGGGTTTGTGCGCGTGCGGGTTGATGGGCAGATGTACGAAGTGACCGACGACATCGAGATGGACCGCTACAAGCAGCACACCATCGAAGTGGTCGTGGACAGGCTCGTCGTCAAGCCTGAGATCGAAAAGCGGCTCGCGGACTCGCTTGAGACGTCGCTGAAACTCGCGAACGGCAACGTGGCGATAGATATCGTCGACGGCGAAGAGCTATTCTTCTCGGAGAACTTCGCGTGCTCGGAGTGCGGTATCAGCCTGGACGAGATCGCACCCAGAAACTTCAGTTTTAACAGCCCCTACGGCGCGTGCCCTGAGTGTCATGGGCTTGGGGTGCATACGCGGCTCGATGCGAACCTGGTTATCCCCGACAGGCGAAAGTCGATCGCCGATGGGGCGATTATCCCGCTTGCCCGCACCACGAGCGATTACCACCAGTCCATGCTCGAAGGGTTCGCGAAGGCCTACGACATTGAGCTTACGACTCCGCTCAAAGAGCTTTCGGCCAAGCAGATAAAGGCGCTGCTCTATGGGTCCGACAAACGTGTCACGGTCTTCTTCAAGAACCGCTACGGGCGGATGCGGGAGTTTGAGACCAAGTTCGAAGGCGTCATGAACTGGCTCGACCGCCGCTACAAAGAGACCGGCAGCGAGATGATCAAAGAGGAGATCGAACGCTACATGTCAGCCGTCCCCTGCAGCACCTGCAAAGGGATGAGACTCAAGCCCGAAAGCCTCGCGGTCACTGTCGCCGAGCGGAACATAAGCGAGATCGCGAGCAAGTCGGTCGCGGCTGCGAAGACTTGGTTCGAGGAGCTCGACCTGACCGTACGAGAACAGACCATCGCTCACCAGGTTGTAAAAGAGATCAAGGTGAGGCTCGGGTTCCTTGAAAACGTCGGACTCGGGTATCTGACGCTTGACCGGACGGCGGCGACACTTGCTGGCGGTGAGGCTCAGCGGATCAGGCTGGCGAGCCAGATCGGCTCCGGGCTTATGGGGGTGTTGTACATTCTCGATGAGCCTTCGATCGGGCTGCACCAGCGCGACAACCGAAAGCTGATCGACACGCTTCTGCATCTGCGCGACCTTGGCAACACGATCATCGTCGTCGAGCACGATGAGGATACGATGCACGCATCGGACTGGATCATCGACATCGGCCCTGGGGCGGGTGAGCACGGCGGGTATGTGGTTGCCGAAGGGACGATTGATGATATCAAGGCGAACCCTCGCTCGGTGACGGGGCAGTATCTCTCGGGCGTCGAGTCGATACCGATTCCTGAGAAGAGGCGCTGTGAGAACGGCGCGTTTATCGAGCTAAAAGGCGCGCGTGAGCACAACTTAAAGAAAGTCGACCTGAAGATCCCGCTTGGCACGTTTGTCTGCGTGACGGGTGTGTCGGGGTCGGGGAAGAGCACGCTCATTCAGGAGACGCTTTTCCCTCGACTGATGTACGCGCTCCACGGCACGCACCGGGCCTGGGGGAACCACGACGACATCACGGGGCTTGAGAACATCGACAAGGTGATCGACATCGATCAGTCGCCGATCGGGCGCACACCGAGGTCCAACCCTGCGACCTATACTGGCACGTTCGACCTGATCCGCGACCTCTTCAGCCAGACTCCCGAAGCGAAAGTCAGGGGTTATCAGCCGGGGCGGTTCAGCTTTAACGTCAAGGGAGGCCGCTGCGAAGCATGCAAGGGCGACGGGATCATCAAGATCGAGATGCACTTCTTGCCCGACGTCTACGTGCCCTGCGAGGTCTGCAAAGGCCGCCGCTACAGCCGTGAGACCCTGGAAGTGAAGTACAAGGGCAAGTCGATCTCCGACGTGCTCAATATGACCGTCGGGCAGGCTCTGGAGTTCTTCAAGCATATCCCGCGGATCACGCGCAAGCTTCAGACGATCCACGACGTGGGGCTCGACTATGTAAAGCTCGGGCAGCCGGCGACGACACTTTCGGGCGGCGAGGCCCAGCGCGTCAAGCTCGCAACCGAGCTCGCCAAGCGCGGCACTGGTCGAACGATGTATATACTCGATGAGCCGACGACGGGGCTGCACTTCCACGACATCAAGAAACTCCTTGAGGTCCTCGGGCGGCTGGTCGACACAGGCAACACGGTGCTCGTGATCGAACACAACCTCGACGTGATCAAGACCGCAGACTGGGTAGTCGACCTCGGCCCCGAGGGAGGCGACGGCGGCGGAGAAATCATAGCCGAAGGGCCACCGGAGATCATCGCTGCCGTCGAAGCGTCGTACACGGGAAGGTTTCTCAGGGAGATACTTGGGGAGCGGGTGTCAGAAGTCGTGTGTAAGTCGTCAAATGGGAAGAAGGACGGCAAGAAGCGGGCGGTGAAGAAGAAGAAACAGGTTGAGGCTGCGAGTTAGCAGAAAGGTCGCCGTATGAAAAGCATTAACAAGACCGAGCATACCTACCATCTGCAGGTGGTGCTGGAGATCGACGAGGACGGCAAGTATGTTGCTTCGTGCCCGGCGCTTCAGGGGTGTTACACTCAAGGAGACACCTTTGAAGATGCGCTCGTAAACATCCACGATGTCATTGAGATGTGCATCGAGGAACTGCGCGAGGAGGGCAAAGACATAGATCTGCGTTTTCCTGAAGTAGTAGGCATCAAGAGCGTTGAGGTGACCCTGTGACGGGTGAAAACCTGCCTGTTCTCCGCCCGAGCGAACTTACTCGGGCTCTGGAGAAGATGGGGTTTACAGTTGCCCGCAGATCGGCAGGGAGTCACGTGCGCTATGTTCATCCCGATGGAAGACGAACCACGGTGCCGATGCACGAAGGCAATACTCTTGGGCGCGGGCTGCCGAGAAAGATACTCAAGGACATCAATGTTGGAGTCGATGAGCTGAAGGCTTATCTGTGAGACGTGATGCTGAGGAGAGCTCCGTCAGCCGACAGCTTCTCATCGGACAGTCGCAATGCCACTGAGCTCACGGATCTGCCGATACCAAAGGCCGTAAAGGCAAGTTCCGGCGTGCCGCTTGGAACAATTGATGGCACCAATCACCCGCTGGCATTTGATCCGGCCCGACAGAGTCGGTAGTTTACCATGCACGGAACCTCCCGCAGCGAGAACGGGGTAATTCTCTATAGAGGAGAGGAATGACCGAGGAGAAAAGAGACGTAATAGAAACGTCCGACCCGCTTGATTCGTGGGTCTTAGAAAGCAATTTTTACTTGACGCTGAAGGAAAAACTCTCAGCGCTGCCGACTCGGCCCGGGTGCTATATTATGAAGAACGCACTCGGTGAGGTTATCTACGTCGGCAAGGCTGTTGTGCTTAAGAACAGGGTGCGGAGCTACTTCCAGAAGCTGGGGCGCGACGTGTCTGAGAAGGTGCGGCGGATGGTGCACGAGATCGCCGACCTCGAGTGGATCGTCACCGACTCCGAGCTTGAGGCGCTAATCCTCGAATCCAACCTCATCAAGAAATACAAGCCCTACTACAATGTCCGAATGAAGGACGACAAGAGCTATCCCTATATCGTCGTTACTACCTCCGAGCGGTGGCCGCGCCCGATGTTCGTGCGCCAAGTCCACAACGATTTCAAAAACGGCGACAAGTATTTTGGGCCCTACACAAGCCCCGACGCGGTGCGGGAGACGCTTCGCCTCATTCGTCGGGTGTTCAAGGTGCCGTGTGGAGCGAAGGACCCGGCATCGACCAAGGGCCGCGCGTGCCTCTACTATCACATCGGCCAGTGTCTCGGACCTTGCAACGGGGCTGTGACTGAAGAAGAATACAGCCAGGCGATCAAGGACGTTATACTCTTCCTCGACGGACGGCAAGACGCGCTCCTGAAAGAGCTTCAGGCGCAAATGGAGGATGCTGCCGAGCGGCTGCTATTTGAGAAAGCGGCGAGGCTGCGCGATCAGGTGCATGCGGTGCAGAAGATCATCGAGCGACAGAAGGTCATCGCCGGTGCGCTCACCGATCAGGACGTAGTAGCGCTTGTCACAGACAACGGAAGCGCCATCGCCGAGCTCTTCTTCATCCGGGGAGGAAAGCTGATCGGCCAGGAACACTTTGTGCTCGAAGGGACGACCGGAGAGAACATCGCGGTCTCAGTGCAGGAGTTTGTGAAGCAGTATTATCAGGCGGCGGCGTACGTGCCGCGCGAGGTGCTGCTGCAGTGTGAGGTCGACGAGATGGGGATCATCGAGAGCTGGCTGCGTCAGAAACGCGGGACAAAGGTGCAGCTTTCCGCCCCGTCGCGCGGCGAAAAACGCAAACTGGTCGAGATGGCGAGGCAGAACGCGGTGCTCGTTCTTGAGCAGCTTCAAAAGAGGGTCGAAGCCGACGAAGAGGCGGCGCAACGTGATCTGCTTGAACTCCAAAGCGCGCTTAACCTGCCGAAGCTGCCGAAGCGAATCGAGTGCTACGATATTTCGAACATAATGGGGACAGAAGCGGTCGGCTCGCTCGTCGTCTTTGAAAACGGCAGGCCCAAAAAGAGCGACTACCGGCGCTTCAAGATCAAATACACCCCCGAACGGCCCGACGACTACGCGATGATGCGCGAGGTGCTCACCAGAAGGCTGGCGGGGAGCCTGCGGCAGAGCGAGAAGTTCGCGGAGCTTCCAGACCTATTGATGGTAGACGGCGGGCGCGGGCAGTTGAACGTCGCGGTTGAGGTTACAAGCGAGCTTGGGGAAGAAACGCCGCTGATCGGGCTCGCCAAAGAGTTCGAGGAGATCTACAAGCCCGACGAACGACACCCCAGGATGCTTCTTCGAGGCTCCAAGGCGCTTTTTGTCCTGCAGAGGGTTCGGGACGAAGCCCACCGGTTCGCGGTGGAGTATCACAGAAAGCTTCGCTCAAAGACGATGACCAAATCGGTGCTCATGGAGGTTCCGGGGGTTGGCAAAGCTCGGAGGACAGCGCTTCTAAAGCACTTCGGGTCGCTCAAGCGCATCCGTGAGGCGACGCTTGAGGAGATCGCGCAGGCGCCATCGATGAACAAGTCAGCCGCGGAAGCGGTCTTCGCCTACCTGCACCCGTAGGCAGCCGGGCCAAATAAACGGCCCGTCAGAAGAGGCGCTTCCAGACGGGCCTTGCTCAAGCCTACAAGAGTGCAATCGTGCAAGGCCGACAAAACGGGCAGTCTGCGGCGCCGCCTTGATGTGCGGCCATCCGTTGCCAGTCAAGCTCCACGATGCTTACTCCTGCATTCTGCGGAATCCACAAGGGAAACCACGTGTACGACGCCGCCTACTGCCCAACCGCAATCAAACCTTACCATACCTACAAACTTGAGAGCCAACAACACTAAATGGTCACTTAATACAGAACCTCAACACTACTGACATATATTCATCATCAATGCCAACTATATCAGTCGGAAAGCCCATCGGGGTCGTTGAACGCGGCACTATAGAGGGGCACCACTACTTAGTAAGACGATTTTAGCGCGTTTAGGTTCCATATGCAAGCATAAACTCTTCACTTTGGGCAAAATCCAATAGTTCTACCGGGGGAAAGGAGCGGGCGGACACGTTGGCCCGCCCCTACACTGTTGCGTGTCAAGGAAGTCATCCTGCGTGTCAATGGCGGAGTGAAAGTGTACCAATCATGGCGGTCTGAAAGTGTACCACCCGCCGCCACAATTTTCCTGTATCACCTCCATTCATGGATTGTATCTGAGGGTCTGAAGCGTAATGCGTTACGCTTCAGACGGGTTCGGTGAGATATCTCTGAGTGCATCTGCTATGTCCACCACCGATTCCATCGTCTCGGTGAATGCCTCTCCGCGCTCTGAGTCCTGCCAAGATTCGGGGCGTTGGTCGGAGTAGACCTCCATCTCGCTGGTGATCTGTTCGAGGATACTCAGGGATTGCTTTCGCATTGCCTCCCATCGATGATATACGGACCCGGTCGCAGGCGCTCTTGGTGCCCCCGAAAGCTTTCGGGGCGTATTGCACCTTGCCCGGTACGCCGCCTGTTTCGCCGCCGAGCTTGCATACTTTCTATGCGCGGGCATCAGTCGACCACCTCTCCTTCGACCTTACTGGGCGCAGGCGCCGGAAGTTTGCCTTTGAGGCGATAGCTGTTGCCCTTGATGTTGACGACTGCGCTGTGGTGCAGCAGCCTGTCGAGGATCGCCGTGACGATCACAGGATCGTGGAAGAGTTCCGACCACTCGTCGAAGGCCTTGTTCGAGGTGATGATCGTGCTCGATTTCTCGTATCTCATCGCCACGAACTGATAAAATAAACCGCACTCATCACGATCAATCGGAGTGTAGCCGACCTCGTCGACCACCACCAGGCTCGACTTACAGCACCGGCGGCTCCTGTTCATACGGCCCGTCTCGCGATCCGCCCGCAGTCTGCAGATTAAATCGGCCATCGTTACGAACTGGATTGTATGACCGCCCTGCGCCGCCTTTATCGCCAGCGACACGGCGAGGTGAGTCTTGCCGACCCCCGGAGGTCCCAGGAAGATGACGTTTTCCCTGCGCTCGACGAACGCCAGGTCGAACAGGTTCACGATCTGCTGGCGGTTGATGCTCGGTTGAAAAACGAAATCGAACTCATCGAGGGTCTTGAGATACGGTAAGCCAGAGCTTTTGAGCACGCTTTCGATCCGGTTCTGCTCACGAGCCGCCACCTCTTCCTCAAAAAGGTTGTCCAGCAGGTGCAGATAGCTCCATGAATCGACTTCGGCGGCTTTCACGACATCCGACAGATTCTCCCACAGCCTCGAAAGCTTCAGACGCGTCAGGTTATCAGTGAGTCGTTCCATCACAAGCTGCTCAAGCACAGGCCACACCTCCGCCTATCGCAGCGTAGACAGACAGCGGCCGCCGCTCAACATCGACCTCATACCTACCCTTGATGGGACTCCTCGTGGCTTTACCCTTGCCGCGTTTTCGATGGTCATACTTCCGAGCGTTCATCTTTCGGTCGCCAAGGATCGCCTCACGAAGGCCGGGCAGCTTCACGAGGGCGCCTTTGACTGTCGATTGGGAACGCGTCGCCATCAGCTTGTCGCCGTCGAAGATTCGCAAGATCCCGTCTTTGAGGCGAACCACGATTTTCTTGCCGACCAGCGTGTGAGGAACCTCATACAGGCAGCCCTCCACACTTATCGTGCAGTCCTTGTGAACCTTGCGATACAGACGCTGGGACACATCGCATTGAGTCGGAGGCAGAGCCATAAGAAACGACTTTTCAGCCTCGAACCTGTCGCAGACTTTCTCCTTGGTTGTGCCGTGAATACGATGGGACTTCTCCTCCAGGAACGTAGCCAGATCACGGTTTGCCTGCTCAATGCCGGTGAATATATAGCCTCTCCAGAATCCCTCCCGTATAAAATCCATCGGCCGCTCCACTTTTCCCTTCATCCAAGGGCAGTAGGCAGGTGCCGCCATGGGACTGAAGCCATAATGATCCGCCAGAGTCATCAACCCCTACGTAAAATTGTCCTTGCCTGCGAGTCTGCCAATATAGACATTCTTCATGCGGTCGTAAAGAATCTCAGCGGGAACGCCGTTGAAATGGGCGAACGCTCGCTGGTGCACATCGAGAAAACTTGTCATGTCGCAGCGCTTGAGAAACTCACCATAGGGCTCACGCGAATAACCCATAATCATGCTAAACAGGTAAACCTTGGACAGGCTGCCATCGGGTTCGACCACCATGTAGTCTCCGAAGTCTACCTGCGCCTGCCTGCCGGGTTCGGTCTCAAAGCGAATGTAGGCGATTCGATTGTTGTCCTTCTTGATCTCGCGAACCAAATCTTTGACGATTGTGTAACCACCAGAGTAGCCCAACTTTCTGATGTTATCGAGGATATTGGTCGCCTGAAGATCGTTGTCGTCTTCCAGCCAACTCTCGATCGTTGGCTGGAACTCGTCCAGAATACTTGGCCTTTCCACTTTTGCACGAAACTGACCGATTAGCTCGGGGTTCTCGGCATAACGCTTGACGGTCTTCCGATGCTTACCCGTCTTTCGAGCAATCTCTCGCTGAGAAAATCCATGCTGCTTGAAATAACTGATGTTCACTTTTGTCTCCCGTAGTATCATAAAGGCGACTCCGATCTTGGTCGTTACTAACCAACCTTACGGAGTCGAAGGGCGGAGGCTAACCCTCCGCCCTTTTCAACTCACGGGTGGTCGCAGTAGGGACCGGAGTTACCCCCAGCCCCCGCACAGATCCCGGCGTGCGAGACTATCGCACCGGGCTCCTGCCTCAGATAGTGACGCGCAGACGCTTGTCAGGATATGGATGCATGATTTTGGGATTGGGAAGCCATCTCTGGGCAAGAACATTCATCTTGTCCCAGCGACAGCGAGCTTTCTGGCTGTGTCGCTCCAGACTGCGATGCCATAGCCAGAGAACCTGATACCGAAAAGAACTCATAGCCACACTGTTGCGGGGCACACCATAATACCGGTAGTGACCCATCAGCACACTCCGAAGCCCTACTCCGACCTCACAAACTGGGTCGTGCATACGCCGACGAAGCTCCAGCCTAAGCTCTTTCAGTTTCGTCCGCATCTTCTTGCGACTGGTCTGGCGAAGCACGATGAACTTTCCTTTCCGGCTCTTACTGCATATGTTCGTAAAACCCAGGAAATCGAAAGTCTCCGGCTTGCACTCCCCACGCTTTGCTCGATCCGTCGCCGCAAGGCGACCGAACTCGATCAGGCGCGTCTTCTCCGCGTTGAGCTCCAGGTGGAATCGAGAGAGTCGCTTCTTCAACTCCTCCCGGAACCTCTCGGCATCTGACTTATACTGGAATCCGAATACAGCGTCGTCGGCAAAACGCACTATCAGCATTTCGCCTCTTGCGCTGCTTCTTCTCCAGATACTCGCCCAGATATCGAGCGCGTAGTGCAAGTAGATGTTGGTGACGAGCGGGCTTATACTTCCCCAGAGCGTAGTAAACTTCGCATCTTTATCCCTCTCGGCTATCTGCCGTATACGCCCAAGCTCGCTTTGTAGGCGTGCCCGGCTCTGTGTCCGGAGCCTGTTTTGCTCGCGCGCATTCCCCTTGGCCAGTCCCCTTCCCTCCATCCGCTCCGCCGACACCTTGTTGTCAGTGCCCTTGTTCGCGGACTTCACAGGTACCCTGGGACTGTCCGACTTCCCACAACCGTACATTGCTGTATTGCTCCTTTGGATTCACAGCACGAACCTATGCTACCATTTACACAGGTTGGCTGTGGGATATCCCGATTCCCGTATCGAGTGAGAAATGTGCTCTCTCACTCACTGCAAGATGCTTCCTCGCATGCATGGGGTCTCCGACCACGCAGAGTTCGGTATGTCTCGCGCTATCGACACACCTGATGTTGCCTTCCGTTATGTACACGACGTCGGCACTCTGAAGTAGATGTGAAATTTCGCGGCTCAATACCCAGCCTACGAGTTCCCCCTGTCAACGCTTCCCCATCGTCCTCACGGGCGACAAGACATGACT
>JBBRAE010000003.1:0-172382 GCA_038207085.1 Armatimonadota bacterium | reverse complement strand
TGAGATGGTTATGCCTGGGGATAACATCTCCATCATCGGCGAGCTGATCGTGCCGATCGCAATGGAAGAGGGTCTTAGGTTCGCTATCCGAGAAGGTGGACACACCGTCGGAGCTGGCGTTATTAGTACGATTCTTCAGTAAGCTATTCAGCAAACGTTCATCGGTCCGCATGCCGGACCGATGAACGGAGGCTAAGGAGTTACGATGCGCAAAGACAAGGTAAGGATTCGGCTTAAGGCGTTCGATCACAGAGTGCTGGATCAGTCGGCCGAAAGGATCGTGGAGACCGCAAGACGGACTGGCGCAAGAATATCCGGTCCGGTGCTCCTTCCCACAGAGAAGGACATTTACTGCGTGAACCGCGGTCCGAACATCGACAAAGAGTCGATGGAGCACTTTGAGGTCAGGACGCACAAGCGACTGATCGACATTCTGAATCCGGGGCCTAAGACGATCGACGCGCTGATGCGGCTCGATCTGCCGAGCGGCGTCGATATTGAAATCAAGCTGTAGTTTGATTGGTGTTTTGCGTTAGGTGTTAGGTGTCGGCATGGGGCAACTCGTTCCAACACCCAGCACCCAACGTAGGAGCACCCAGGAGTGAACAATGCTAAAGGCGATTCTGGGCAAGAAACTGGGGATGACCCAGATCTTTGACGAATCAGGAAAGCTCATACCGGTGACCGTTATTTCTACTGAGCCCGTAGTTGTGACTCAGAAGAAGACGGTTGGAACTGACGGTTACGAAGGCGTCCAGGTCGGCTATATGGCCGTCAAGGAGTCCAAGCTGACCAAGCCGGAGCTCGGGCACCTGAATAAGGGCGGCGTAAAGCCGGTCAAATACCTGCGGGAGCTTCCGACCGTCGGAGACGACGAACTGGTAGTTGGGCAGGAAGTCAAGGCTGATCAGGTTTTTGCAGCTGGGGACAAGATTGCGGCTACGGGCACGAGCAAGGGTAAGGGCTTCGCGGGAGCTATGAAGAGATGGCACTTCCACGGTGGAGATCAAACCCACGGTTCGATGGTCCACCGTAAACCGCAGTCCGGTGGTGCTACTGATGCTGCTAGGACGTTCAAGGGCGTAAAACGTCCTGGACGGATGGGTGGCGTGACCGCTACGGTCCGCAGGCTGACAATCGTTCGGGTCGACTCGGAACGAAACATAGTTTTAGTACGCGGTGCGGTGCCGGGAGCTACCGGCGGCATCGTGGTACTTCGTAAGATGGAAAAGGGGGAGTAGGATGCCTACGGTAACCCTGGTATCTTTGAACGGCGACAAGGTTGGAGAGCTCGAACTGAAGGCCGAAGTGTTCGGCGCGGAGCGTAATATTCCGCTGCTGCACCAGGCGGTTGTAGAAGAGCTCGCAAACCAGAGAATGGGAACCGCTGACACCAAGACCCGCGCTGAAGTCGCAGGCGGCGGAAGGAAGCCTTTCAGACAGAAAGGCACCGGCCGCGCGAGACAGGGGAGCATCCGAGCTCCGCACTGGCCCGGTGGTGGAGTCGTTTGGGGCCCGCATCCAAGAAGCTACGAGCAGCGGATGCCCAAGAAAATGAGACATGCGGCACTGCGCAGCGCTCTTTCGGCGAAGCTTGCTGACGGCGAGGTTATGATCCTTGACGATCTGCAGGTGACCGAAATCAGCACCAAGAAGATGGCGGAGACTCTTAAGAGGCTTGGCCTTGAAGGCAGGATTCTTTTTGCGACGACCGAAGTGAGCGAGGCGCTCGTCAAGTCGATTCGCAACATTCCCGGCCTTACGCTTCGAATCGCTCCGGCGCTCTCGATCTCCGAGGTGCTGGACAGCGATCGGGTGGTTCTAACCAAAGCCGCAGCGGTCAGACTTGAGGAGGCGTTTTCAAAGTGAGAGACGCATATACCATAGTGACGCGTCCGATCGTTACTGAGAAGAGCATGTCCGGCGTGGCCGAGAACAAGTACACCTTCGAAGTCGCAAAGGATGCAAACAAAATCGAGATCCGCGGCGCCGTTGAGAAGATATTCAACGTCAAGGTGGCCAAGGTGAACACGGTAACCGTGAAGGGCAAGTCGAGAAGGGTCGGGAAATTCCCCAAGGGAATGAGCCCGGATACCAAGAAGGCTTATGTAACGCTAGCGCCCGGATCGCGCATCGAGATTTTTGAAGGAGTTTAACTGAGTTTAGAGTACAGAGTGCTGAGTGCTGAGTGGTGCCCGAGGGCGCTTACTTAGAAATTTCAACTCTCGACTCGCAACTCGGTTTCGGTATAGCCGGGAGGAATTTCCAGTGGCACTGAAACAGTTTAAGCCTACTTCGCCGGGCCGCAGATACTTCACAGTATCGACGTTCGAGGAAGTGACGAAGAAAGAGCCCGAGAAGTCGCTCGTCAAGCCGATCAAGAGGACCGGCGGGCGAAACAGCCAGGGCAAGTTGACGATGAGGCACGTCGGTGGTGGCCATAAGCGCCAGTACCGAATCATAGATTTCAAGAGGGATAAGGTCGATGTCCCTGGCAAGGTTGCCGCGATCGAGTACGATCCGAACCGCTCAGCGAGAATCGCGCTGATTTTTTACGTAGACGGCGAGAAGAGATATATCCTCGCGCCGCTTGGCGTAAAAGTGGGAGATGCGATCCTCAGGAGCACCACGGCGGATATCCGCCCGGGCAACGCTCTTCCGCTTGCTAACATCCCTGTTGGTACGGTCGTCCACAATGTGGAGCTGACCCCCGGCAAGGGTGGACAGATGGCGAGGAGCGCCGGAAGCGGTGTTCAGCTGATGGCAAAGGAAGGCAAGTACGCGACGCTTCGACTCCCATCGGGGGAGATGCGCAACGTCCTTCAGACGTGCGTGGCTACGATCGGACAGGTCGGAAACTTGGATCATGAGAACATCTCCCTCGGCAAGGCCGGTAGGAATAGATGGCTCGGTATCCGTCCGACGGTTCGTGGTGTGGCTATGAACCCGAGAGACCATCCGCACGGTGGTGGTGAGGGCAAGTCGCCGATCGGACGCAAGACTCCTATGTCGCCTTGGGGCAAGCCAGCGCTTGGCGCCAAGACCAGGAAGAAAAAGCAGTCCGACAAGATGATTGTCAGAAGAAGAAATAAGTAGGAGGAATAGCCGGTGGCTAGATCGCTTAAAAAGGGGCCGTATGCTGAAGAGAAGCTCCTTAAGAAGATTGATGACATGAATGCGAAAGGCGAGAAGCGGATCATCAAGACCTGGTCGAGAAGATCAACCGTCTTTCCTTCGATGATCGGTCACACGCTCGCAGTGCACGATGGACGAAAACATGTTCCGGTGTTTATCACCGAGAACATGGTCGGACACAAGCTTGGTGAGTTTGCCGTTACGCGACTTTACCGGGGCCATGCCGGTCAGACAGAACGCAAGACCGGGCTCAGGTAAGTCGTTTAGGAGATTAGCAGATGGAAGCTTCAGTCGCGAGGGTTCGCGATTATGTGAGAAGACAAGTAGGCGGGCTGCGAGTTTGGAGAGTAGGGGTTGTCGTCCCGAAAGACGGCGGCTGCAGCGTATCGCTGCACACTCCAGATAAAGCGGATCGGTTCGTTGTCGAACGAGACAAAGGACGTGATTCGATCGTAGCGTGCCTCGAGCAGGGCCTGAAGGACAGGTACAGCCGTGATTTCGCGGTTAGTGTTGTCCAGGCTCCGGTAGCGGTGGTCAAGTATGTTAGGATCTCCCCGCGCAAGTGTCGGTTCGTCGTGGATGCAATCCGCGGCAAAACCGTCGCCGATGCGCTGGCAATCCTGCAGTTTGTCCCGAACTCGGCTGCAAAAACAGTAGCCAAGCTCGTCAAATCCGCAACGGCTAACGCCGAGAACAACCACCGGATGGACCCTGACAAGCTGGAAGTTATGCATGTTCACGTGGACGACGGCCCGGCCCTTAAAAGGATCAGCCCGAGGGCGATGGGGCGCGCTTACAGGATTCTGAAGCGCACCAGCCACATCACTATCGGCCTGGCCGAGGGCGAGCAGGAGTCCAAGATTTCGAAGCGCGGCAAGGCTGTTGCAAAGACAGTCGCCAAGGCTCCGAGACGTGCCGTGAAGGCCGATGCCGCAAAGCCGAAGCGGGCGAAGAAGGTAGAAACCGCCCCGGCTGCATCCAAAGCGGTCACGGGCGGCGCTCCTGAAGCGCAGACGCCCGAAGGAGGAGAGTAATTGGGACAGAAGATTCACCCAATAGGATATCGCGTTGGAGTTTTCCGCGACTGGGACAGCCGCTGGTATGCTACCAAGGAGATGGGCGCTCTCATTGCTGAGGACGCAAAGCTTCGGAAGTTTATCAAAAATAAGCTGTCGATCGCGGCGATCTCCAGAATTGAGATCGAGCGGTCCCCCGGTCGGGTCAAGTTGATGATCCACACCGCCAAGCCCGGTATCATTATCGGACGCGGTGGCAAGGGCGTCGACGAACTTCGTGATCAGATCACGAAGCTGACCGGCGGCAAGCAGGTCCACGTTGCGGTCGAAGAGGTTCGCCAGCCGGAGCTTGACGCTCAGCTGGTATCCGAGTCGATCGCACAGCAGATCGAGAAGCGAATCGCTCACAAAAGAGCGATGAAGCAGGCGATTCTGCGGACCATGCGGATGGGCTCCAAGGGCATCAGAATCCGGTGCGCCGGACGCCTTGGTGGCGCTGAGATGGCACGTGTTGAAATCGACAGAGCGGGAAAGATTCCGCTTCAGACTCTTCGTGCAGACATAGATTATGGATTCGCTGAAGCTAAGACGACCTATGGCCACATCGGCATAAAGGTCTGGATATACCGAGGCGACATTCTTCCTGGTCAGCGCAAGGTTGAGATGACGGAAGAGCAGATAATGGAAGCTCGCCGCAGAGAGATTGGCGAGAGACGGCGCCGCGATGACCGCGGTCCAAGAGGCGGTGGCGGTGGACGCGGTGGTGACCGTGGCCGTGGCGGCTTCCAAGGACGCGGCGGCGGTCCCGGTGGTGCAGGTGGTGCAGGTGGTCGCGGCGGCGCAGGTGGCCGTGGCGGTAGAGGAGGCAGCGCGTAAGTCATGTTAATGCCGAAAAAGGTCAAGCATCGCAAGGTGCATCGTGGGTCCAGGGCCGGTAAGGCCAACTCGGGAAACAAGATCGATTTTGGTGAGTACGGACTGCAGGCCCTCGAGAGCTGCTGGCTGACGTCAAACCAGATCGAAGCCGCTCGTGTTGCGATGACTAGACACATCAAGCGAGGCGGACAGATTTGGATCCGCGTCTTCCCGGATAAGCCGGTTTCGAAGAAGCCTGCTGAAACCCGAATGGGAAGCGGAAAGGGCGCTCCAGAAGTCTGGGTCGCCGTTGTCAAGCCGGGCCGGATGCTCTTTGAGATGTCCGGAGTGCCCGTCGAACTGGCCAAGGAAGCTATGAGACTTGCGTCGCATAAGCTGCCTATCAAGGTCAGGTTTTTCACCAGGAAAGAGCAGAGTGAGATAAGTGAAGCAGTCGGAATCGAAGCGGCAACTTCAGCAGAGCACGAGTAAAGAGCTGGAGACAGTGCTTGCCGAGGAGCGCAAGAACCTTTATTTGCTCCGACAGCAGGCAGCTATGCAGCAGCTCACAAATAAGATCGCCATTCGGGAGTCGCGCAAGAAGATAGCGCGAATTCTTACTGTCGCAAGGCAGATAGAGCTTTCTGAAGCAGGAGAACAGGCCAAGGCATGAGCGAAAGAGGTCGAAGAAAAGTTCGCGCCGGTCGCGTTGTAAGCGACAAAATGGACAAGACGGTCGTTGTGGCCATCGAGACTCTGGTCCGTCACCCGCTGTATGGCAAGATTATGCGCAAGACTACCAAGTTTAAGGCGCATGACGAGACCAACAGTGCGGGTGAGGGAGATACGGTAGAGATCGTAGAAACCAGACCCCTGTCCAGAGAGAAGCGCTGGCGCGTGTCCAGGATCGTCGAAAAAGCTAAGTAGATTCGGAGTGCGGAGTGCAGAGTGTTACGCTTCTGTCTCTCTACTCTGAACTCGAATACTCTGAACTCTGAACTGAGGTTACTGGAATGATACAACCATACACGCGGCTTAGGTCCGCGGATAACTCCGGGGCTAAGGAGATCCTGTGCATCAGGGTTATGAAGGGCTCGAACGGCCACTACGCGGACGTAGGCGACATCATCATTGGCGCCGTCAAGTCTGCGACTCCTGGCGCGACCGTCAAAAAAGGCGATGTCGTGCGGGCAGTTGTCGTTCGGACCAAGAATGACATCCATAGGCGCGATGGCTCGATCCTGCGCTTTGATGAGAACGCAGCGGTCGTCGTTAACAACGCCAACGAGCCCCGCGGCACGAGGATCTTCGGCCCGGTCGCGCGAGAGCTTCGCGATAAGAACTTTATGCGAATCGTATCGCTCGCGCCGGAGGTACTCTAGGGTTTCTGGGCTGGGGCATGGGCCAGGGACAGGGAACCGATTGTGGTTCCAGGACCCGTGACCCATGACCCATGCCCAAGAGGATGCGAACTATGAGAAAATTTGGACAGAACAAACCAAAATACGAAGGTCGGGTGCGTCTGAGACGGGGCGATCTGGTAATCGTGCTTTCCGGCAAAGACAAGGGAAAGCAAGGCAAGATCATTGAGACGATTCCGGATGAGGGCAGAGTCATCATCGATGGCGTCAACGTGGTCACAAAGCACCAGAAAGCCGGGAGAGCTACAAGAGCTACCCCAAATACCCAGACCGGCTTGATTCATATGCCTGCGCCCGTTACTGTGGGCAAGGTTATGCTCGTTTGTCCGAAGTGCAGCAAGCCCACAAGGATTGGCTCAGGCACTACAAACGACGGAACGAAGACAAGGCGCTGCAGCAAGTGCCATGAGCTGATAGACGCATAAGGAGACGCTTCGAATGCCACGAATGAAGGACAAGTATAAAGACGAAGTCGTCGCCAATATGATGAAGACCTTCAACTATAAGAACATTATGATGGTTCCCACGGTGAACAAGGTCGTTATCAATATGGGTGTCGGCGCAGCCGTTACGGACACGAAGCAGCTCGATGCAGCCGTGAACGACATGGCGATCATTTCAGGCCAGAAGCCGATCGTCACCCGGGCAAAGAAGTCGATCTCGAACTTCAAGATCAGGGAAGGTATGCGCATTGGCTGCAAAGTGACGCTTCGCGGCGATAAGATGTGGGAGTTCCTTGACAGGTTCTTCAACATAACACTCCCCCGAGTCCGCGACTTCGGTGGAGTCAACCCTAACTCGTTTGACGGTCGCGGGAATTTTGCAATGGGTCTCAAGGAACAGCTTGTGTTCCCGGAGATCGACTATGATAAAGTCGACAGGACGCGTGGGATGGATATTATCATCACGACGACTGCTAAGACCGATGAAGAGGGCAAGATTCTACTGAAATCGCTTGGTATGCCGTTTAGACAGTCCTGAACTTAACTCTTGAGAAAGAGGACGGAAGGGATGGCCACTAGATGAACAAGTATTCAATTGAAGCAATTCGGAACGTGGCGGTAGTTGGTCATAGCGGCGCTGGGAAAACGTCGCTCGTAGAGGCTCTATTGTTCAATGGCGGTGCCATTGACAGGCTTGGCAAGGTGGATGATGGTTCATCCACCACTGACTATGATCCCGATGAAATTAAACGGAAAATAAGTATCAATGCGGCACTCGCTCCGTGTGAGTGGAATAACGCGAAGATCAACCTGATCGACACTCCGGGTTACCCGGACTTTGTCGGTGATGTGATCGGGGCGCTTAGAGTCGCCGAGACGGCTTTGATCGTCGTAGACGCCGTAGGTGGCGTTGAGGTCGGAACTGAGACGGGCTGGGACTATGCCAGCGCGAGATCAGCGGCCAAAGTGTTCTTTGTCAACAAGATGGAGCGTGAAAACGCGGATTATTTCCAAGTTGTCGAGCAGCTCCAGAGTGTATTTGGTCGAAGTGTCGTGCCGGTGCAGATACCGATCGGCTCAGAGGACTCGTTTAGTGGACTGGTCGACATCATCGGTATGAAGGCTTACTCCTTCGCAGGAGGAAAGCCAAGTGAGATGCCGATTCCTGCTGATATGCAGGCGCAGATCGGTCAGTTCCATGAGGCGCTTGTCGAAGTGGTCGCAGAGACCGACGACGAGCTTACGCTGAAATATCTCGATGGTGAAGAACTCACCGCCGAAGAGGTAAAGTCAGCGCTTGAGATTGGCGTCCGCGACGGCAAAGTGTGTCCTGTGCTCTGCGGGTCTGGTTTAAAGCAGATCGGGCTTACGATGCTTCTGGACTTTATCGTAAAGGAAACTCCGTACCCGTCCGAAGTCGGCGCGGTAACGGGAATCGCTCATGGAGACAAAGAGGAGACCAGGACCGCTGATGGTCCGTTCTCCGCGCTTGTCTTCAAGACGATGGCGGACCCTTATGTAGGTAAGCTTACCTATTTCAGGGTTTATTCGGGAGCGCTCAAGAGCGACTCGACCGTCTTGAACAGCAGCAAGGGGCGTGAGGAGCGTGTTGGGCAGGTTTATCTCCTGCGTGGCAAACACCAGGAGGCGACCTCTGAGGTGACGGCTGGGGACATCGGCGCAGTTGCAAAACTTGCCGAGACCGGAACTGGCGACACGCTTTGCGACAAGGCAAAGCCGATCACCTTTCCAGCGATTGAGTACCCGGAGCCGGTGTACTCACTTGCTATCAGCGCAAAGACCAAGGCTGACGAAGACAAACTCGGTCCGGCGCTTGGGAAACTCGCAGATGAGGACCCGACGTTTAAGACTCAGCGTGGCGCTGAGACCGGTCAGACACTGATCTCCGGGCTTGGCGACACTCATCTCGATATCGTTCACGACAGGCTGAAGAGAAAGTTCGGAGTTGAGGTCGTGACCAGCACTCCGAAGGTGGCGTTTCGTGAGACGATCACCAAGATGTCTGAGGCGCAGGGTAGGCACAAGAAGCAGACCGGTGGACGCGGACAGTTTGGTGATGCCTGGGTTCGTCTTGAGCCCCAGGAAAGAGGTGCGGGTTACCTGTTCGTCGACGCGATTGTCGGCGGCTCGATCCCGAGGCAGTGGATTCCGTCAGTTGACAAAGGGATTCATGAAGCCCTTGGCAGGGGAATCCTTGCGGGGAACCCTGTGGTAGACGTTAGGGCAACCGTCTATGACGGTTCGTTTCATAATGTGGACTCATCGGATATGGCCTTCCAGCTTGCGGGGGTCCTGGGTTTCCAGGCAGCCGCAGCCAAGGCGAATCCGGTTATTCTTGAGCCCGTGCTTGAGGTCGAGGTCGTCGTTCCTGAAGAATATATGGGCGACGTGATCAGTGACATCAACGGAAAACGGGGCAGGATTGTGGGCATGGAACCGATCGGTCACAAGCAGAGGATCAAAGCCAGTGTTCCACAGGCAGAGATGCTCAGATATGCGATAGATCTCCGGTCCATCGCCCGTGGAAGAGGCACTTTCAAGGCCACCTTCTCGCACTACGAGGAGGTTCCGGCCAGTACAGCTCAGCAGATTATTGAGCAAACGAAGAAGGCCAAGGAGGAGTAGTTGGCAAAGCAGGCTTTAATTGAGAAGGCACAGCGCAAACCTAAGTTCAAGGTGCGCGGGTATAACCGATGCAACATTTGCGGCCGTCCGCGAGGATACATCCGAAACTTCGGTCTCTGCCGCATCTGCTTCCGGGAGATGTCACACAAGGGGCTTATCCCTGGAGTGACAAAATCCAGCTGGTAGTTTTAGAGCTTTTAGCTGTTTGCATTTAGCTGCTGGGCCGCCCACACGGCGCCTGGCAGCTAATAGCTAACAGTTGACAGCAGATGTCTTGACGGGAGGCGGCCGAAGCTGTATAATAAGGCTTTGTGGCGTCAGCTCGTGGGAGGATTGTTAATGAATGTTACGGATCCAGTTGCCGACCTCCTGACTCGCATCCGGAATGCAAACGGGGCGAATCACGATACAGTCGAGGCTCCGGCATCGAAGCTCAGCATGGAGATCGTCAGGATTCTTCAGTCAGAGGGCTTCATCAAGGGTTTTGAGATGGCCAAGGACGCAAAGTTCCCGACCGTCAGGATCCAGCTTAAGTACAGTCAGCGCAGAGACAAGGTTATTACTAACCTCAAGCGGGTTAGTAAGCCCGGTCTGCGCGTGTATGCCAAGCGGGACGAAGTGCCCAGAGTGCTTCGTGGTCTCGGGATCGCGATTGTCAGCACCTCAAAGGGTGTGATGACCGACCGAGAAGCACGACGCAGTGGCATTGGCGGCGAGGTTCTCTGTTACGTCTGGTAGGCTGTCGCTGCGTGTAAGTGCTTCGGCATACTGCGCGCATTGACTTGGAGGAAAGTTACAAATGTCGAGAATAGGCAGAATGCCCATCGATATTCCTGCAGGAGTGCAGGTATTGATGGATGATCATACCGTGACGGTGAAGGGCCCAAAGGGTGAGCTCACACAGTCGTTTCATCAGGATATTACAATCCGGATGGAGGACAGCCAGGTGCTCGTTGAGCGACCGAGCGACCAGAGGGACCACCGCGCACTGCACGGACTGACCAGGGCGCTGCTAGCAAACATGGTTGAGGGCGTTACCAAAGGCTATGAGAAGATTCTTGAGATCAGAGGCGTGGGTTACCGTGCTGCGATCGAAGATAAGAAGCTCATTATGCAGATTGGTTTCAGCCATCCCGTGGTAGTGGAGCCGAAACCCGGAGTTGAGTTCGAGGTTGGTCAGGACGTCGGCACCAGGATGCCTTTCGTCGTCGTAAGAGGAATTGACAAGCAGATCGTTGGTCAGCAGTCCGCTGAGATCCGCCGCGTCAAACCGCCGGAGCCCTACAAGGGTAAAGGCATTCGCTACAGAGGCGAATACGTCAGACGCAAGGCTGGTAAGCAAGGTAAGGCTGGCAGCAAGTAAGCTTAGAGATTGATCGGCGGTGGGCGAGGGTCGTGTGGTAAGCCCCCACAGCTCGCAGTTCACCGCCGTTACTCAGGAGAAACTTAATGGAAAAAAGAGAGGCGCTAAGGCTAAAGCGCCATTCAAGAGTCAGGAAAAAAGTTAACGGAACCTCGGAAAAACCGAGGCTGAACGTTTATCGCAGCTTGGAGAATATTTACGCTCAGCTTATAGATGATTCCCAGGCGGTGACTTTGGTGTCCGCTTCAACCATAGATGCGGAGTTGAAGGGCAAGTTTAAGTCCGGCGGCAACAGTGAAGCTGCAAAGGCCGTTGGAGAACTGGTAGCTAAGCGAGCGATCGAAAAGGGGATCAAACAGGTCGTCTTCGATCGCGGCGGCTATAAGTATCACGGCCGGGTCCAGTCGCTCGCCGATGCTGCGCGTGAAACCGGGCTGGAGTTTTAGGAGAATATATATGCCTAGAATCAATCCGGACACGCTCGATTTGGCGGAGCAGGTTATCCGGACAAACAAAGTACAGAAGACACACAAGGGTGGACGAACACTCTCTTGGAGCGTGCTCGTAGCCGTTGGCGACAGAGCAGGACACGTTGGTGTAGGTCTTGGCAAGGCTCGTGCTATTCCCGATGCAATACGCAAAGGTATTGAGGCTGCTAAGAAGAACATCATCGAGATCCCGATCATCAACGACACGCTTCCTCATGAGATCGTGGTCAAAATGGGCGCGTCCAAGGTTATGATGAAGCCAGCAAGCCCCGGAACCGGGGTAGTGGCTGGTGGTGCGGTTCGGCCGATCCTTGAGCTTGGTGGCGTCAGGGACGTCCTTGCAAAGAGCATGGGCTCCGGCAACCCCGTAAATACCGCTTGGGCGACCATCGAAGGCCTGAAGAGGCTGAAGAGGGCGAAAGACGTAGCGGCACTGCGTGGCAAGAGGATCGAGGAGATGGTGCCGTGGATGGCAAAGCTGCTTGATACCGGCGCAGGTCCCGCCCCGACGCCTGTTGACACTGAAGAGGATACGGCTACCGTAGCCGCTGAGTAGACGTTCTTTGAAGCGTCACATGATTTGTGAGGACTATCGGACAGATGATTAAAATAACACTAAAAAGGAGCTTGGCTGGATATAACGACAAGCAACGGCGAACCGTCAGGTCGCTTGGCCTGGGTAAGCTTGGCTCGGTTGTCGTCCAGCAGGAGACCGATGATATCCTCGGCATGATTCGCAAGATAACCCATCTGGTCGAGGTCGAACGGCTCGATGAGCCGGTGGAGGGCAAGTAGGATGAAACTGGCAGATCTTAAACCAGTAGCTGGCCAGAGCAAGACTCGCAAGCGCATTGGACGCGGTATTGGAACCGGACAGGGCAAGACTGCGGGCAAGGGTGCTAAAGGCCAGAAGGCCAGAAACCACGTTCGGGTAGGGTTCGAAGGTGGGCAGACTCCGCTTCATCGCAGACTGCCTCATGCCAGAGGATTCAATAACGATAGATTTAAGAAGTATTTCGCACTCGTCAACCTGGAAACGCTTGAGCAGTTTGATGCTGGCACGGTTGTCGATCCAGATATGCTTATTGAGTTTGGCATAATAAAGAAGCTCGAAAGTGGGCTTAAGGTGCTTGCGGAAGGCGAATTGACTAAGAATCTTACGGTCAAGGCGCACAAGTTCAGCAAGGCCGCAGAGGAGAAGATTAAAGCGGCAGGCGGGAGCACGGAGTTACTTTAATGTTAACATCAGTTCTTGCGGCGTTCCGGGTACCGGACCTCAAAAAGCGAATACTGTTCGTTTTCGCGATGTTCGCTGTTTACGTCATCGGATTGCATATTCCGCTGGCTGTAAGCGCCGAGGCGATGGAGAAGCTCAAGGGGGCCGGCGGCCTGCTTGACCTTTTTAATGCGTTCACGGGTGGTGCGTTTAAGAAGTTCACGATCTTTGCGATGGGAATCACTCCCTACATCAACGCATCGATCATTATGCAGCTTCTGACTATGGCGCTTCCACAGCTTGAACAGCTTGCTAAAGAGGGTGAGCCCGGACAGAAGAAGATCAGACTATGGACCCGGTGGATGACCGGTGGACTTGCTTTCCTTCAGGCCTGGGGTATGACCGCATGGCTTAGTGGGATGGGAGTCGAGTTCCCGGGCTTTTTTGCCCGCCTGCAGGTCGTGATCACTCTGACCGCGGGAACAGCTTTTCTGATGTGGCTTGGTGAGCAGATCACCGACAAGGGCATCGGAAACGGCGTGTCGATCATTATCTTTGCGGGAATCGTAGCGAGTCTGCCTTCACAGTTTGTTGGTGTCGGGGCGAGGCTCGAGGCCGGGACGATCCACTGGTGGAACGTTGTTCTTTTGGTGATCTCCTTTGTCGCTACCGTTATGGCAATCGTCGCTGTGACTCAGGCGCAGAGAAAGATTCCGATCCAGCACGTCAAGCGCGTAGTAGGAAACAAGGTCTACGGCGGGCAGCAGTCGTATCTGCCGCTCAAGATTAACTCCGCTGGAGTTATTCCGATCATCTTTGCGATCTCTCTGCAGTATTTCCCTGCAACGATCGCGGGATTCCTTCCAAAGACCGGTATCGGCGAGACGCTTCAGAATGTGACCAGGATATTTACTCCTGGGCCCAGTGGGCATATCGTCGGGACGATTATGTATGCGCTGTTGGTAATCTTCTTCACGTATTTCTATACTGCGGTGTCGTTCAACGTGCCGGAGGTTGCTGAAAACCTGAAGAAGTGGGGAAGCTTTATCCCAGGCATCAGGCCGGGGAAACCGACAATGGAGTACCTGGACAAGGTTATGACCAGGATCACCCTTGCTGGAGCGCTTTTCCTTGCGACCATCGCCCTCGCGCAGTACTATCTGCCGACATGGGTTGGGGTTGGGAACTCATTCAGCCTGCTTGGAGGCACATCGCTTCTGATCGTGGTTGGTGTAGCTCTTGAGACAATGCAGGCCATCGAGTCTCAGCTTTTGATGAGACACTACGAAGGCTTTATCAAGTAAGAAATGGAGCCGGTGGAGAGTTCAATACTCTCCACCTTGGATATGAGTCGTATGCGGATCGTACTATTTGGACCGCCTGGGGCCGGAAAAGGCACCCAGGCGGGACTGCTGAGTAAGAAGTTTGGACCGGCGCATGTGTCGACGGGGGATATCCTTCGAGAGGCTGTTGCAAAAGGTACGGAGGTGGGAAAACTCGCCCAGGGTTATATGACGAAGGGCGAGCTTGTACCTGACTCGGTTGTTATTGAGATTGCAAAGCAGAAGCTTGGGAATCTTGGAGACGCCGGGTCTATGTTCGACGGCTTTCCGAGGACCGTTGCTCAGGCCGAGGCGCTTGACGCGATGCTCGCGGAGATTGACAAGCCGCTTGAAGCGGTTGTAAGCCTGAGTGTTCCCGATAAGGACCTCATACAGCGACTCTCTGGGCGGCGGGTGTGCAGCGGCTGTGGGAAGCCGTTCATGGTGTCGACTATGGGTGACGCCTCCGGCTGTGACGCTTGCGGCGGACAGATCGTGCAACGGGCTGACGACACTGCTGAGGCTGTGCAAAACCGGCTGTGTGTCTATCAGAAGCAGACGTCTCCCGTGCTCGATTACTATCGGCAGAAAGGTATTCTTGCTGAGATCGACGCGACTGGGAGCATAGAGAGTGTGTTTGAGAAGGTTTCAGCTGCTCTGACGAAATGATAAAGATTAAGAAGCCTGCGGAAATTGAAAAGATGCGTGTAGCTGGGCAGGTTGTCGCCCGCACACTTGAGGTGCTCGAGGCATCGATCGTTCCGGGCAAGACCACAACTCTTGACCTGGACCGTCTTGCTGAGAAAGTGATCAACGAGCACGGCGGCATCTCATCTTTCAAAGGTTACCGGGGATACCCCAACACGGTATGCGTCGCTGTCAACGAAGAAGTTGTGCACGGAATACCGTCAGATGAACGGGTGATTCAGTCCGGGGACGTTGTAGGCATTGATATCGGGGCCATCGTGGATGGTTATCACGGTGACTCCGCTTTGACCGTAGCGGTCGGAGAAGTCTCTGAGGAGGCAAAACGACTGCTGCAGGTTACTCGTGAAGCTCTGTTCAAAGGGATCGCGGAGGCGAGAGTCGGCAACAAGCTTGTTGACATCGGCGCGGCGATTCAGAATTATGCGGAGAAGCACGGCTATTCGGTCGTGAGGGATCTTGTGGGACACGGCATTGGAACCCAGATGCACGAGGACCCACAGGTGCCGAACTTCCGGACGCCCGGGAAGAGCGTTGCGCTGCAAGATGGTATGACTCTTGCGATTGAGCCTATGGTCAACGCGGGCACGTTCGAAGTGATTCAGCTGAAAGACCGCTGGACTATTGTTACGGCGGACGAGAAGCTGAGCGCTCACTTCGAGCACACAGTGGCTATTACTAGGCAGGGGCCTGACATCTTAACGCTGCGGCGTAATGAAGAATCGAGGCTGTAAATAAAAGTGGCCGATAAAGAGAAAGCGATTGAAGTCGAAGGTGTGGTTACCGAGACTCTACCGAACGCTACGTTTCGTGTAGAGCTTGCAAATGGGCACAAGGTGCTGGCACACGTTTCAGGGAAGATCAGGATGCACTTCATCAAGATCCTTCCTGGTGACAGGGTGCTTATGGAGCTTTCGCCCTACGATCTCACCCGAGGCAGGATCGTTTACAGGTATAAATAGCGAGAGGCTAGTAGGTGTTAGCTACCGGCATCAGCCTGTTTCCTTAAGGTTCCGAAGCTCACGTCGGAGTCTGCGGGGAGTAGGGTAGTGCTGACTGCTAATGGCTAAGAGCCAGCAGCAAGAGCTCTCCCAAGGAGAACAACGTTGAAGGTAAGAGCGTCGGTTAAGAAAATGTGTGATAAGTGTAAGATCGTTAAGCGGGAAGGCGTCCTGCGCGTGATCTGCAAGCAGTACCCCAAGCACAAACAGAGGCAGGGGTAGGCAACGGAGGAGGCTGAACTTGGCAAGAATTGCGGGAGTTGACCTTCCGAGAGACAAAAGAGTAGAGATTGCCCTAACCTATATATTCGGCATCGGGCTAACCTCGAGCAAGAATATTCTCGAGCAGGCTGGTGTGTCGGTGGATACGCGGGTGCGAGACCTGACCGAGGGTGAGGTCGCCAGGCTTAGAGAGGTTATCGAGCGTGAGTATCAGGTTGAAGGCGACCTGAGACGGCAGTTCTCGATGAACATCCGCAGGCTTATGGAGATTGGGTCCTACAGAGGGATTCGGCATCGCCGCGGTCTTCCTGTAAGAGGGCAGAGAACTAGCACCAATGCCCGAACGCGCAAAGGTCCGAGGAGGACGGTTGGCGCGAAAAGGAAGAAGGCAAAATAGTCTGAAATCGTAATTGCAGATTTCAAATTGCAGATTGCAGGAAACTGATCTGCAACCTGCAATCTCAAATCTGAAATTGAGCTTAGGAGGTCCTTAGCTTGGCTAGAAAGACAACGACGGCTCGGGTCAAGCCGAAAGAGAAAAAGAACATTGCTCAAGGCGTGGCCCATATCCAGAGCACGTTCAATAACACAATCGTGTCCATCACGGACGTCAACGGGAACTTGATCTCGTGGGCTAGTTCTGGCACGGTGGGATTTAAAGGAACTAAGAAGGGCACTCCGTTTGCAGCCCAGATGGCCGCTGAGTCGGCTGCTCGCAGAGCTATGGAGCACGGGCTCAAGCGGATTGATGTTCTTGTAAAGGGTCCCGGATCTGGCAGGGAGACCGCTATTAGGTCTCTGCAGGCAGTCGGGCTCGAAGTTAGCATGATCAAGGATTGCACGCCGATCCCGCACAACGGTTGCAGGCCGCCGAAGCGGCGCCGGGTGTAGCGTTCCAAGGAGAATAGGCAAAGTATGGCAACTCAGGGAAGCGCCGTCTGCAGGTTGTGCAGGCGCGAATTGGAGAAGCTGTATCTCAAGGGAGACAAGTGCTTTTCCCGGAAGTGTCCGGTTGAGAGGCGTCAGTATGCTCCTGGCCAGCACGGTCAGGGTAGACAGAAGAAACTCTCTGATTATGGGGTTCAGCTTCGAGAAAAACAGAAGATGCGGAGAATTTATGGCGTACGTGAAGGCCAGTTCCGCAATTATATGAAGGAAGCCGTCAGACGCAAGGGCGTAACCGGTGAGAACGTGCTTCAGTTGCTGGAGCTCAGGCTCGACAACATTGTTTACAGGTTGGGACTTGCATCCTCAAGAGCCCAGGCGCGTCAGTTCGTGAACCACGGTCACGTTTTCGTTAATGGCCATCGGTTGGACATTGCGTCCGCATTGCTCAGGCCGAACGATGTCATCGATATCGCTGAAGGGGCGCGGGGAATGTCCGCTCTTCAGGCTGCTATCGAGAGCTCAGGTGGACGGGGGATCCCGGCCTGGCTGCGGTTCGACGCGAACAAAATGAGCGGGACCGTTCTTTCAGCGCCGATCCGCGACGAGATCGACACTGACGTCCAGGAGTCCCTAATCGTCGAGTTCTACTCGAGATAAGGACGGAGTGAATCGAATATGGATATGGTAACGCCGCGCATTGAGTCGCTGGAAGAAAACGATGGCTACGGCAAGTTCGTTATCGAGCCGCTGGAACGGGGCTTTGGCACCACTATCGGCAACAGCCTCCGGCGCGTTATGCTCTCGTCTATTCCTGGGGCGGCGATAACGACAATCAAGATTGATGGTGTGCTCCATGAGTTTTCCACGATACCTGGTGTCAAGGAAGACTGCACAGAGCTCATCCTCAACATGCGCGAGGTCAATGTCAGGATGCGCGATGGCGCGGCGAACACCGAGCCCCGGCTCGAGATCGACGTGCACGGACCCGGCGACGTGACCGGTGCGGACATTAAGTGTCCGCCCGAGATTGATATCGTCAACCCTGAGGTTCACATCGCGACTCTTGACGATCAGACTGCGCATCTTAAGATGGAGATGAGTGTTGAAGTCGGCAAAGGATATGTGCCGCCCGACAAGCAGGAAAGAGGAAGGCAGACTATTGGGGTTATCCCAGTAGGCGCGCTTTTCACTCCGGTTAGAAAGGTCAGCTACACTGTGGAGCCGACCCGAGTCGGACACAAGACCGACTACGACCGGCTTGTGCTTGAGGTTTGGACCAACGGGACCCTTGGACCGAGCGACGCGATCAGCGACGCCGCCAAGATCATCGACAAGCACCTTAGGCTGTTCTTTGACTTCTCTAACAGACCGAGAACAGGGTTTGCTGACTTTGGCAGCGAGGGTATTGCCGGCGGACCGCAGGCACCCGATGCGCGTATTGAGGAGCTGGACTTCTCTGTGCGCACATACAACTGTCTGAAGAAGGCGAACATACTTACCATCGGTGAGTTGGTGCAGTACAGCGAGACCGACCTGATGAACATCAGGAACTTCGGTAAGAAGTCGCTTAACGAGGTCAAGGACAAGCTCGCGATGCTTGGTCTTGGTTTGCGCAAGTCGAGAGACGGCGAGGCAGGGATCATTCTTGCTACGGCGGACTCCGATGAGGATATGGACGAAGAGCTCGATGATGTCCAGGAAACGGCTGGCGAGGAAGAATCCTCCGAGGACGTGTCCGAGGACGAAGACGAGGAATAACCTGAGATCATTAGAGTGTATCCGAGCCCGGGAACGGTGAAAGCTGTTCTGGAAAGGCGGATACACTCCCCATTCTATTCAAAGGGTTGGGATACACTCTTAGCTTGACGAAGGTAGGTTAGCGTAAAAGATGCGACATAGAATAGCCGGGAGAAAGTTCGGCCTGCCGTCCGACCAGAGGCTTGCCCTCTTGAGAGGTCTGGTGCGCTCGCTTCTCCTGCATGAGACAATTGAAACAACGGAAACACGCGCAAAAGAGGCACGTGCCATTGCCGAGAAGGTGATCACCAGAGCAAAGGATAACACGATCCATTCGCGCAGGCAGGCAAGAAAGATTCTGAACGACGAGACGCTCGTAAAGAAGCTTTTCGATCAGATTGCGCCGAAGTTCGTGGAGCGTCCCGGTGGCTACACCAGGATGACCAGAATCGGGTTCCGCCGCGGAGACGCTGCGCCGATGGTCAAGCTCGAACTGATTGCTGAGGATTAGTGGTCGGCAGTCAGCGGTGATAGACTTCTGACTGCTGATAGCTTATTATTATGCGGAACCTGAAAGTGACCGTCGAGTATGACGGAACGGAATATATGGGGTTCCAAAGGCATCCGGGGCGCAGAACCATCCAGGGCGAACTTGAGTGGGCCTTGTCCCGAATCACGAAAGAATCGATTCACATAGCGGGTGCCGGCAGGACTGACGCCGGAGTGCACGCTGTGGGCCAGGTGGTGAGCTTCAGGACCACGGGGACGATCCCGGTTGAGCGGATCCCCGTTGCGCTGAACTCCCTGCTTTCCCGGGACATAGTCGCGCGGGAGGCAGTCGAGATGCCGCAGGACTTTCATGCGCGGCATTCGGCCAGGTCAAGATCTTACAGATACGTTATACTAAACCGTGAGAACCCGTCCGCGCTTGGCGGGAGGTTCCACTGGTATGTCCCGCACGCAACGGATATCGACTTGATGCGCCGTGGTGCGGAGTATCTGTTTGGAAAGCACGATTTTACATCGTTTTCGGCGGTTATGGACACCCCCAGCAGGGTGCGGGAGCTTACGGAGCTCTCGATAAGCCGTGCGGGGGACGAGATCGTATTTGGCATCAGAGCGAACGCGTTTTTGCACAGCATGGCGAGGATTGTTGTTGGAACACTCGTTGAAGTTGGGCAGGGGAGGCGGACGCCGGACGATGTGCAATTCATACTTGAAGCTAAAGACCGGCGGCTGGCCGGTAGGACGGCGCCACCTCAGGGGTTGGTGCTTGTGGAGGTAACCTATTAATGAAATCATATGTGGCTAAACCACACGAACTGGTTCGAAAGTGGTATGTGGTTGACGCAACGGATATGTCTGTCGGCCGGCTAGCCTCGCAGGTTGCGAAGATCCTGAGAGGGAAGCACAAGCCGATTTTCACCCCGCACGTGGATACCGGCGATTTTGTGATCGTTATCAATGCCGCGAAGGCAAAGCTCACCGGCAACAAGGCCGAGGAGCCGATCTATTGGCATACGATGTACCCTGGCGGAATCCGCCAGATAACTCGCGGCAAAATGTTTGAAACCAAGCCTGAGAGATCCATCGAGAGAGCTGTAAAGGGTATGATCCCCCACAATAAACTCGGTGCTCAGATTATGACAAAGCTCAAGGTCTACGCCGGCGCGGAGCATCCGCACGAGGCGCAGCAGCCTGTTAAGTTGGATTTGGTATAGGGAGGAATTATCCTTTGGAGGAGACCGTACGATACTACGCAACGGGTCATCGCAAGAACGCCACCGCTAAGGTGTGGCTGACCCCAGGTGAAGGCACCATCACAATCAACGGGCGCGCTATGACAAAGTATCTTGGGCGAAAGACGCTTGAGATGATCATCCAGCAGCCGTTTGAGGCAGTTGATGCAGTCGGCAAGTTCGATGTCACCGCACAGTGCCTTGGTGGCGGAATCGCCGGACAGGCCGGAGCGATCAGACATGGTATTTCCAAGGCTCTGCTTGAGATCGGTGATACCCGTCCCATCCTGCGAAAGCTTGGATTCTTGACCCGAGATCCCCGCGTTAAAGAGCGGAAGAAATACGGGCGCAAGAGAGCAAGAAGAGGATTCCAGTTCTCGAAGCGTTAAGTTGTCGAGTGATATTTCTGAAGTTGAGAGTCGTGAGTCGCGAGTCGATGCCCAGAGGGGCAAGTTTTGCGGCACACGACTCTATCGTTTGTACTGAGCGATATTCCGTCGAATATGTGGTATAATGCTGGCAGGGTGGAGCAGTATGATGCTGTTCTCTACTGATGAGATGGTGTAACGTTAAGTCTCTTTTTGAACTGTTGCATCAGTTGTAGGTGGAAGGAGAGGCACATGAAATACCTGTATGTTGTTTCGAGTCTTGTGCTGATGGCGTTCGTGACGACCGCTTTGACGACGTGGATCCTGGTGTGCCGCGCCATGCGGTACGTCGGCGGATCTCTTTGCCTCGCGATACTGCTTGTGCTTCTTCCCTTGATCCTGCGCAGGCCGTTGCCTCGTGTGTCACTCGCCCCGATATCAGGGTTGTGGTCGCTCGGTGTGATCAACTGGCGTTACAGGAATTAGAGATAAGAAATAAAGGCCCGAACTGTGGAAGTTCGGGCCTTTTCTAGTTTTGTTGTTAGTGCAGAGACACTTTACAGCGTCTTCTCAAGCATTTCGAGCTCATTCGGACCTGGCGTGAGCGGGAAGTCGATCTTCTTTCGCTCCACTACGCTTCTCATCAGCCCGCACATAATTTCTGCGTCTTTAAATCCGATTTCTCCGTCGCAGGGGTGCTCTTTTGTGCCGTCGAGCCAAAGGGCGATGTCCTCGATGTAGGGATCCTGCTCGTGATCGGCATCCCAGGTGCCTTCGTCGCTCGACTCATAGCCTCGGCTCTTGGTGACGGCGCGATATCCGCCGCCGACGAAGCACTCGGCGAACCCTTCGGTCCCCTGTGCGCCGATACGGACTTTTCTCCACCAGTATTCAACCTCGGGAACGTCCGGGGCGAGGGATCCGGTCTCAAGGATGCCGCGTACGCCGTTCTTGAACTGGATGAACCCACCAATATAGTCGGGGGACGGGTGGCCATCGGAGAACTTCTCCTTGCCGTCGGCCTGACCGATTACGTACTCCACGTCGGCGTTGCCGTTGAACCAGTTGATGTAGTCGGCGAGGTGTGTGGCCATGTGCATCATCCACCCGGTAGCGGTCGCGTAGATGGTGTGGATCTGTCCGAGCGCGCCGGAGTCGATGATATCCTTGGTCTTCTGGAACTGGATGTTATACTTGCGCTGATGGCTCTGGACGCTTTTCACGCCCGCCGCGCGCATCATGTCCCGCATCTCGATCGCTTCAGTCATATTGGTCGCCATCGGCTTTTCGTAAGCGATAAGCTTGACGCCCGCGTCGCATCCGGCCTTCACCAGTGGAAGCCTGACGGTTGGTGGGGTGCAGAAGCAGAATACGTCGGGTTTTGTGGTCTGGAGCATCTCGGTTGCGTCGGCGAAGAGCGCGGGGGAGCCGCAAAGCGCCGCTGCTTCCTGCATTCTCGTTTCGTCGACGTCAGAGAGCCCGACTACCTGAAATCGGGGGTTCTTATGGAAGACGTCGGCATGAACCTTGCCGCGCTTGCCGCAGCCGGCTATGGCGACGGTATAGATCTTGTCACTCATGGTTGCCTCTTTGTGGACACATAGTAGAACGACAGCCGGGTCTCGCCCGTGTGGACGTGTCCGGCTGCCGTAGGGTTAGCTTATATTACTTGCAGCAGCAGCAACAGCCCTTCTGGCTGTTGTTCAACTGATCCCACTCGACCACTGCGTCGGCGACGTACTTGCACTCTTCAGCTGTGAGCTCTGGGTACATCGGCAGCGACAGGCACTGGGCGGAGTTCAGCTCGGTCTCGGGGAGAACCGGGCTCGGGTCGCCTGCGCCGAACGGGAATCCGTCCTGCTGATGGATGGCGACCGGGTAGTTGGTAAGAGCGGTGATGCCGCGCTCGGAAAGGAACGCCTGCAGCTCGTCTCTCTTCGGAGTCTCGACCACATAGAGGTGGTAGACATGCCTGTAACCGGCCTTGCCGGAAGGCAGCTTGAGCGAAGTTCCTGCAAGGAGCTCATCGTACTGCTTGGCACGCGCGATGCGGTTATCGTTGAACTCATCGATGTGCTTCAGCTTGACTGACAGGATCGCGGCATGGATCTCGTCCAGACGGCTGTTCCAACCGACTGAGTGGATCGATCTCTTGCTGGAGCCATGATTTCGGAGTTTGGTGATCGGCTCAAGGTAGGCATCGTTGTTGAACATAACCGCGCCGGAGTCACCAAAGGTGCCGAGGTTTTTCGCGGTGATGAAGCTTGTCGCAACAGCGTCGGAAAGCTCACCTATCTTCCAACCATCGCCTGCCGCGCCGAGCGCCTGAGCGCAGTCCTCGATCACGAGCAGGTTGTGCTTCTTTGCGATCGCGGCAACCGCAGGCATATCCGCCGGCTGACCGTAGAGGTGCACGGGGATAATCGCCTTGGTCTTGGGGGTGATCTTTTCTTCGATCTTGGTTACGTCGATGTTGCGGGTTGCCGGGTCTACGTCCACAAACACAGGGGTCGCGCCGACAAGCCAGACGGCCTCAGCGGTCGCGAAGAAGGTGTTCGATGTGGTAATGACCTCATCGCCCTCGCCGATGCCCATAGCCAGGAATACAAGCCACAGTGCATCGGTTCCAGAGTTCAGCCCGAGCGCGTGCTTCATCCCCATATACTGGGCAAGCTCGCCTTCGAATCGCTTCATAACAGGGCCGAGCGTGTAGATGCCGCTCTCCAGGACACCGCTGATAGCCTTATCGATGTCCTCTTTCAAATTGTGATACTGCCGAACGTGTCCGTAGAACGGCACTTTCATTTCCGCCATTACAAGTCCTCCTTGCAAAAAATGGGAAACGCGGCCAAATGAGTTTGTGCCGCGCGAAGTTATACGACCGCCCTGTGACCGGGTAGGGCCACTCTGAAAGGCTGGCACAGTAGCGCCGCGCCACCGCGACACTTCTGCCGCTGCGGTGCGTAATGCGCTAACATACCATATTGATAATAGCACAATAGTCGAGCTTCTTTCAAGCATGGTCTGCGAATAATGGGCTGCTCTAAGGGGTGACTGCGAAGGCGGTTTCGGCAGTTTCGTCGATCACTTTCGAGGCCATCGTGGTCCAGGATTTCACCATTATAAACCGTGTACCGTCCTCTAGTGGGGAGGGAAGTTCGATGCTTGCCACGTTTGCTGTGACCGCGCCTGCCAGGGTGGAGTTGTCTATGTCTTCCAGTCTGCCGGAACGGATCGCGCTTCCAAAGGCGTCTGGGCCGCTCCAATGGTAGTAGGCAATAGTTCTGTCTTGCGAGCCGACTCCTCCCGAATGTAGTGATAGGTGGTAAGTGACTCCCGGCTTTGTCGAGTCTCTCAGCGTTACCTGGAATGCGAGCCTGCCGCCGACCAATCGGACGTGAACGAGTTGGATGTCTGCGTAGGGGTGCTCGCGGTTGGCGATTCTGTCGGCGACCGAGTCCCGGATGATGAGACTCTGCCCGAGTGAAATCCTGCCGGGCCATACTCCGACCGGTACGAGGGCAAACAAGTCGTTTCGACGGGCAAATGCTCTGAGCAGTGGGTCGATGTTGCCGCCTTGTGTTTTGTACATTGCGATCGCTTGGTGCTTCTTCAGTGTCTGGGGCGGCTCGAGCGCCTGAGGATGGTCTAGCGCAAGCCTGGGGCGGTAGGACCGAGGGACCGGCCAGAGGTCGCGGTGGATGAGATAGGTGTACAGCCGCGCGTTGTGGGCAAACTCCATCAGGGTGAATCTGACGACTGCGCCTGTCGGCCAGTGGTCGATGTGAATGTCGTTCGGGTGGATCGTGACTACCACGTCGGGTTTTACGCGCAAGAGGACCTTTCGCACGTCCCCGAGCATCGATTCGCCGCAGAAGACGGCGTTTGGCGTAAGTGAGTTGTTGTATGGCGAGCTTGTTGAGTCGGTTCGCACGGACCTAACAGGGTTGTCAGGGAGCCAGTGCTCGGTTGACCACATCTGGTTCAGATACTGGTTCGGGTAACCGAGGAATGTGACGTGGTCTTCGGGGATCCCAAGCGATTTCAGCGCCCGGAGCGTCTCCTGCTGACGCATGTAGCCGAGCCCTGTCCCTGGAAGCTTGGGTCTACGGCAACTGAGAGAATCCGGGCATCACTAGCGCCCCGTCAGCCAGCGCCAAATCATCCTCGGCAAGTGACCGCGCGTGATCGCCGATTTGAAGACCCGGGACAGGTCGGGGGGCGCGTAGATATATCCCGCGATCTCGCCGTCGCACACCCCGACCATCAGCGCTTCGGGTTCAGCGTCAAGTGCGATTGCAAACACATCGGCCATCACGGCGGGTTCGACCCGACGACCGACGTAGTGCTCGACGCTTTCCGGGAACGCTTCGAGCATCACGTGCGCGATTCTCTCAAGGTCGCCGGTGCGGGCCTTGCGATACTCGAGGTTATCACATGGTCTGGTGCTCACGTAGATAATGATTGTACACAACGGGGAAACCGAAACCTGGGGGTACAAGTGAAACCCCGCAGGCCAAGCGGCAGCCCGCGGGGTTTTTTCAGGAGGCTGTTCAGCTGATCTCTCTTTGGACGGGGAAAGATCTCTTTCCAAAAGGAAAGGCTTACCAGCGTGTGCTATATATATTACGAGGATTAAAGGGAATTCGTTCCATATGGGTGTTCGCTGGCAGTTAGCGCATCGCCGCGACAAGCGACTTGGCGAAGAGCCTGCCAGAGAGCTTGTCTACAGCTACGCCACCGCGTGAGGCTGAGGCGTGGATGAAGTAGCCGTTGCCCATATAGATGCCGCAGTGGTCGGGATAGTTGTGTTTGCAGGCGAAATACAGTCTGTCGCCGGGCTGAAGGTCGTCCCCTGAAACGGGAGTCCCTACGTTTGCCTGCTCACGCGCCGTGCGCGGCAGATTCACGCCGTACTGGCTAAAGACCATCTTAACATACGCCGAGCAGTCGATCCCGCTCGTCGTGGAGTTGCCTCCGTAGACGTATGGAACGCCTGTATACTGAAGCGCGGTCTGGATGATCGCGTTCCCTGCCTGATCGTAGCGGGGTGTGCTCGATGATCGGGACGCAAGCGCTCCGCGGCTCGGTTTGGGTGGAGTGAACCCATAGTCGAGGAGTTTCACCTTGCTCTGCTGCACCCATCCCGTGCTCCCGTCGACCATCAAAACTCCAAACCATGACCCAGAGGTCGATGTGAGGGCGAGTGGACAGTCTTTGGTGCATACGGAGAAGGTCCGGGAGCTGGTGCTGCGGCTGCCGTAAATGGTGGCTCGGTCAGCAGAGACCAGACCGACGCGTCCGATCGTCTTAGGCGCGGTTGCCCGGGTGGTAACGGTGGTGATATTGGGTTTGGACGACGGCGCGGGAGCTTCCTCCCGTGGGGCAGGGGACTGCAGCCTGGGCGCGTCAAGCTCAAGCGTGAGTGAGCCGTCCGCAATCGCGGGACATCCCAAAAGAACCAGCGCAAGTGCGCCCACCGAAATTGACCTCAACAACATTTCTTCCGATACCTCTCGCTTGAGGCAGCATGCCTCTTGGTTATAATTATCGGGTCGGTTACTACTTATATTAAGACGATATAATTGCCGGGTCTGTTCCCTGCACGTCATGTTAGCGCACGGGCGGGCGAACGTCAATAGAGGGAGGAAGGGTATAGCTCGGTGGCTAACACTGTTGTGAGTACAATAAAGAAGGTGACTGAAATGGATCTTACAAACAAAGCGCAAAGCGGTCTTGTTTTCAAGCGTATTCTTGCAGAGGCGAAGGGTTTCGGCCTCAACATCGCCGATCAGGACTTTGCCAGGCCCTGGGGCGGGTTTCTGCGGTTCTCCGAGGAGGATCTGCCGAAGTTCTTCGATGCCTACTGGGAAGGATTCGACACCGGCTCGGCTCATGGGCGGCGCGACCCCAAGGTCTTGATCGTAGCTCCGGCGGCGAGGCTGTCGCTTCAGCTCCATCACAGGCGCTCAGAGCTCTGGCGGGTGCTGGACGGCCCTGTGCTCGTAGTCCACGGCCCGGATAGGGAGCACCTTACCGAGAGCCTTATGTTCCCCGGAGAGGTGATCAGCGTCCCCGTCGGCCACATGCACAGGCTCTGCGGCGCGCTCGACACCTGGGGCCGGGTAGCTGAGATATGGCAGCACGAGGATGTGAATAACCTCTCAGATGAAAGCGACATCATCCGAGTGCAGGACGACTACGCAAGATAGATTATTATCAACCAGTGGAGACAGACTGCAGTGCTGGGTTTGTCTCCACTGGCCGTGTCCGGTGTAAGTTCGCTCTTGGGGTATAGGCATAAGCTATGAGCAACTTGGTGGATTCACATGGCCGATAGGAACAGCAGTCATCGCATCCTGGTGGTCGGCGACGCCTCCAGCCTTCCGGGGCTCGGGTTGTCTGCTGACGAGCTCACGCGCGTCGACCTGGTCGCCTCGCTTGCCAAGGCCAGCGCGCAGCCGCGCCTCAGCGACTACGCCAAAGTCATCATCGACCCCGCATTGCTGTCCAGGCAATCATCCGACGTGTGTCCTACTCTGCCTCAGCGAAGCGACGAGTGTGCCCAGGCGATTTTTGACAACGCCGCGATCGGGCTCGCCATCGTCGATTTGGAGCAGGGGAAGCTGCTCTCCTGCAATCTTGCCTTTCACCAGATGCTGGGGTACGATCCGGGTGAGCTCGACAGCAGAAGTCTCCTCGACATCACTTGCCCCGAAGAGGTGGAAGACAGCAAAATGGTCATGTCCGATCTCATCTCCGGCAAAGTAACTCTTCGCATTCTGGAGAAGCGTTACATCCGCAAAGACGGAAGCGTCATCTGGGGCCGTGTCACGGCCAGGCTCGTTCTCGACGCGGAGGGCAAACCCTTCTATTCCATCGGCACGATTGAGGACATAACTGAGCGCAAGCGTGACGAGGAAGTGCTGAGAAAATACCGGATGCTTTCCGAGAACTCGCGCGACATCATTCTGTTTCTGCGGACCGACGGACGTATCATCGAGGCTAACAATGCAGCTATCTCCGCATACGGATACAGCCGGGATGAGCTTCTATCGCTTTCTGTCCCAGATATTCGTGAAGCCGGAACCCATGACCAGGCCGCTCCGCAGATGGCCGAGGCATACTTCAAAGGGGTCCTTTTTGAGACGATCCATCGCCGAAAGGACGGCTCGACATTCCCCGTCGAAGTAAACGCCCGCGGCACTGAGATCGGCGGTGAGAAAACTCTCTTGAGCATAATTCGCGACATTACGGTGCGTAAGCAACAAGAGCAGGAGCTTCTGAGCCACGAGCGGTATATAACAAGCATTCTGCAGCAGATGCTCTTTCCATCGTCGGTTCCGCAAGGCATCAATGGTTACAATTTTGGGACTGCATACAGGTCGAACCTGAAAGAGTCCAATATTGGTGGGGATTTCTACGATATATTCGAGCTCGATGGCGACCGTATATGCGTGATGATCGGTGACGTTGCGGGCAAAGGCCTTGCTGCGGCGATTAGGGTCGCTGAGGCCAGATACGCCATTCGAAGCAGCGCATTTGTTGAATCCGAACCTTCGCGGGTGCTTGAGATCGCGAATATCAGCCTGTCGCGGAGCGCCGACGAAGACCACAACATGCTGACGGCGTTTCTCGCGGTTCTGGACCTTCAAAGCGGAGTGCTCACCTACTCGAACGCGGGTCACGAGTCCCCCGTGCTGCTGTATCCCGATGGCAAAACTGAGGAGCTCGACCTGTCCGGCGTGCCCTTGGGGATACTCTCAGGATCAGTTTACAAGCAGTCCACCTGTCGGCTCGATCCAGGGAGCCGAATAGTGATGTTCACAGATGGCATCACCGAAGCCCGAAAGTCAAGCACTGACCTCTTCAGCAAAGAGGCTGTGATCGAGTTTGTCAGCGGCTGCGTAGATACTTCGGTTGAAGATATCGCCTCCGACTTGCTCAATATAGCCACAGACTACGCCGAGGGCCAGCTCCAGGACGATGCCGCAATCGTCGTGATAGGCAGGGACAGGCTCTAGGCAAAGGGCTGGAGGGTACGGGTGTCAGTACCCTCCAGGGGGAAGCGGTCGCTTTGAACGAACCTGGAACCCCGGGCGGAGGTATTGCAAGTGAACCCGGGAAAGCAGAGAGCTGATGTCCGGCAGCTCCCCGCTACCTGTAACCTAACAGTTTTCCACGACCACAAGTTTCCCGGAGGACTCAAGCTTCTCGATGATCAATGGGATGATCGCCTGGCGGGTGAGAATCCCCCGCTGCCTGAAGCTGATGTCCCTGTTTGCCGGGTTTAGAGCGTTGCCGACGGTCAGTTTGACCTGGTCGGCAGATTTAAGTAGCTTGACGAGATCGGTGACGCCGCTCACTTCGTCAAACGTTTCGGGATCCTCATCAAAGATGTTATATACCTGGTTCAGCGTGACTGCGCCTTCTGTGACGAGGTCGATGCCATCGATGAAGTAGCGCGCGGGTGCGAGCATCACGTCTGGGTTGTCCTCGATCCCAATAGGGCGCTCCAGGTAGTCTGCGACGATCCTTGCGGTTGTGCCGCCACTTACGACCTTGGTCCCGTCCTGCATCAAAAACCGCTTGACGATCTCTTTGTCCCGGCGCTGGTCTGCGGATGGGCCTGTGAGGACGTTGACGGTCTTGCCGACGCGGCAGGATGCGAGCACGACCGAGCAATCGTCGCCGAGCCCGTCCTTCCATATCTGGCATGCGCGCGAAAGCACCGCGCCGGGTAGGCTTTTAAGCTTCGCCCCGTCGTGGATCACGTCACTTATGAACTGGCTCACGCCCTCGATCGTCCAGCCGTTTGCCATCCCCATCCCAAGACCGGCCTGGGTGATTCCGTCGGAGACGACAATGATGCCTTCCCCTGGGGCGACGTGACAGTTGGTCTCCCCGACAAGCGAGCCGTCCAGGGTGATCGTCCGCTGAGTCAACACGTGCGCGTAGCGGGCCGTGACAAAGATCGGCGCTGGCATCTCGTATGTGAGCACCGTCGCGACGCCGTCGTTTAGTATGCGGACAGCCGTCAATACGGCGTAGGGCAGGTCCGTGCCCTTGGAAACCTCCATCGTGTTGACGACCGCCGCGAAGGCTTTACGAAGTGAGTTGCCGCGGCGCAGCAGTTCGAGCATCCGCGCGACGCAGAGCTGCGCGGCTATGTTAGCCTTGATGCCGTGGCCCATCCCGTCGGCCACGATGATGGTGGTCAAAGAGACGGTGCGCTCGTATGCAACGACGTCGCCGCTAGGCGCGCCGGTGTGCTTTGGCACCTGGCTTTTATCTATTTCGACGTGTATGTATCCTTTATCCATTCCATTCCAAGCCTTCCGCTTTTGCCCTTTTCAGGGGCGGCCTCGTTTCCCTCACCAGCGATTGTCATGAGTCGCTCAAGCAGGTCTTCGCCCCGTGCGGTGCTTTCGCCCAGGAACTTCGCGATCGTTTGGGCCATGTTGATCTGGTGTTCGAGCAACTCTTTGGCCTGAGTGACGGTCTGTGCGCGAAGCGTGTCGAGTTTCTCTTTCTCGGCGCGGGATTTGGTGATGTTCACAAATATCCCCACGTACTGCTTTTCCTCGGAGAGCGCGTAGTGAATCTGGTGACAGAGCAGGTTCCCCCGAGTGTGGCGCACGACCGCCTCGATCAATTCTTCCTTGCCCGACGCCAGCCGCTCGAAGGGGTCGGGGTCCATCAGGTACGATATGGGCCGCCCCGATACCGCCTCCGAGCACATAAAGAAGTTCCTGAAGGCCGGGTTCATGCTGATTATGTTAAGCCGCTCGTCCAGGATAACGATGCCGTTTGGGCTTGTCTCGATGATCTTGTCGGTGCGCCGCTCCGCGAGTCGCTTCATATACGGGATGCACATCTCAAGCTCGGCCATGCCTCGTATGACTGCGATTGCTTTGTCGCGGCAGGTTGGGTAGCCGCATGCGCCGCAGTTTAGCTGGTTCTCGGGCGAGGCTTTGCCTGTCTTTTCGAGCACTTCTCTTATCGTCTCTTCGTCGATCTCGGTCTCTTCCATAGGCTTGGCCCTAAATCGCCTGGAAAGCCCACTTTCGGTATAGTCGGCTATCGGCTCGCGTCCGGTGTTCGTGCCAGCGTAGTCGAGCACGTGCCGACGCCGCTCGAACACGTTGGTACGAACCGGCATCGCGGGGCCGTTTACGCACCCCTGAGTGCAGAAAAGCGGCTCGATAACCATCGGCCTGGCATTTGATATATTTGCCAGCAGCTCAGATACCTCGGCAAACCCGCTTGCCGAGACGACGCCTGATGCTAGTAGGTCTGTATCGAGATTGGACGTGCGCACGCTGCCCCCAACAAGTGGGAAGAACCTCGCAGCGCCTTCAGGCTCCTCGTCAAAGCCGCTTTCTTCGCACGCGGCAAGGCTCAAGTCTTCGCGTTCGAACCATTCGAGCAATTCAGGGAACGTAAGTACACAGTCGACGATTCCCCGGTTCTGCGGCCACTCAGCCTCAGACTTCTTGGCGACACACGGGCCTACAAAGACGACTTTGGCATCCTGCCCGAGCTTGGCCTTGATGTGCCGCGCGTGGGCGATCATGGGCGATGCGACCGGCACGAGGGTGTCGACGTGATCTGGCAGATAGCGCTCGATATAGCTCACAATCGCGGGACATGCGGTGCAGATGTGGGTCTGATCGGTCTTGGACGAAACGAGTTTGCCCGTCATGTGCGCGACGTGGTATGCGCCTATCGCGGTCTCTGCAACGTGTGAGAATCCGAGCTTCCGAAGCGCCGAAGCAAGCCGCTTTTGCTCCCAGTCCGAGAATATCGCGGCAAAGCTCGGTGCGATGCTCACTGCAACGCTTCCGCCCGACTCGATGAGGCGTATCGCCTTCTCAAGATCGTTTCGAAATGCCTTTGCTCCCTGCGGGCACTCTCTGATGCACGTGCCGCAGGATATGCAGAGCTCCTTGACGACGTATGCCTGCCCGTCTTTCATCCTGATCGCCTTCACAGGACAGACGCGCAGGCACCTGTAACAATCGCGGCAGTGCGCCTTGTTCGTATATACTACCTGACCAGTTTGAGAATCGTTTCCCATAGTTGCTCCAGTGGCCATGATCGCCGGGGAGATTCCTCCCCGGCGCCCGTCTCAGGGACATCCGTCCCCAACAATTCTTGCTTGTTTGATAGTGTAGTTGGGGGCAAATGCCCCCGAAACTTGGGGCAGGGAGGAATCTCCCTGCCCATCGTTGCCCATCGTAATTTTACGCGGGCGACTTCGCCTTGCCGACAGCCTTCTCAAGCGTCTTGATGGCCTTCTCAAACGAACACTTCTCGATCACCGTTTTGCCTACGGCGACAGTTGGGCCTCGGTCGCACTGCTCAAAGCAGAACGTCGCGCGGACTTCAACCTCACCCTGCAGGTCCTGGTCGTCGATGTGGGCCAAGAGCTGCTTGAGGAGCGTCTGCGAGCCTCTGACCATACAGCTCGTTCCTACGCACACCCGAACTTCAAGTTTGTCCTTGGCCTGACCCGTCACAAGGTCGATATCGGAGTCGGTGATCCGCCTGCGGCTGTGATAGCTCGTGTGCAGCAGGTTGTGGGCCTTGTGGCCGCCGACCTTGCCGAGGTGCTTGGCGTAGCACTCGCTCACCATATGGTTGTCCTGGCTCTTGTGGAACTCGAGCATCTTGTCCGAGTCATAGAGCCCTCTGGCACGAAGCTTCTTCACATCGGCGTCGCGCGAAACCGGCTGGCCCGCGCCTCCGATGCACCCGCCGGGGCACGTCATAACCTCGATCAGGTCATACTCGCACTGCCCGGCTCTTACCTTTTCAGCCAAAACGCGCGCATTTGCAAGCCCGTGGACTACCGCGAGCTTAAGCTCAGTGCCTGCGACATTGATCGTCGCCTCACGGATCCCGTCCTCGCCGCGAACAGCTTTGAAGTCGACCGAATCCAGCTTTACGCCGCTGATCTTCTCAGCCGCAAAGCGCAATACTGCCTCGGTGACGCCGCCGGAGGCTCCAAAGATGACCCCAGCCCCGGTCTTGAACCCAAAGGGCATATCAAGGCTCTCAGGCTCAAGCTTGTTTAGCTTCAGGCCTGACTCCTCGATCATCCGCCCAAGCTCCTGGGTGGTGATTACGTGATCGACGTCCATCGCGCCGTCCTTTGAGAACTCGGGGCGCTTGGCCTCGAACTTTTTGGCTGTGCAGGGCATGATCGAGACAACGACAATATCTTTCTTTTCGACCCCAAGCTTCGCAGGAAGCGTGTCTTTCGCAAGCGAACCAAACATCTGCTGCGGGCTTCGGCAGGAGGACAGGTTCGGCAGAAGATCAGGATAATACTGCTCCGCGAACTTGACCCACGCCGGGCAGCAGCTCGTGAACTGCGGCAGCTTCTCTCCCTTGGTCTTTCGGGCAATGAACTCGGTGCCTTCTTCGATCACGGTAAGGTCTGCTGCAAACGACGTGTCATAAACCTGGTTAAACCCCATGGCCTTTAGAGCCGCTGCCATCTGGCCCGTGTTGATCGTGCCCGGCTCCATACCGAAGTACTCGCCTATCGCAACGCGCACTGCCGGGGCGATCTGGGCGACGACTGTCTTTGAATCGTCATGGAGCGCCTTCCAAACCTCTTCGACCTCACTCTTGGGCGTGATCGCACCTGTGGGGCAGACTGTCGCGCAGAGTCCGCAGTAAACGCACTCGACCTTGTCCAGGTCTTTCCCGAACGCCGGGACAACCGCGCTTTCGGCGCCGCGGCCCGCGAAGTCGATCGCGCCTATACCCTGAATCTCGTGGCAGGCGCGCACGCAGTCGCCGCAGAGCACGCACTTGTTCGGGTCGCGGACAAGCGAGGGCGACGTGCGATCAATCGGCTGCTTCTCGGCGGTCTGCTTGAACCGAATCTCCTCGACCCCGAGCCTGCGCGCAAGGTCCTGAAGCTGGCATGCCGCGCTCTTCGGACAGGTCGGGCAGCTCTTGTCGTGATTGGCAAGCAGAAGCTCGATTGTGATCTTTCTGATCTCGCGAATCTCTTCCGTGTTCGTCTTTACTTTCAGACCCGGCTCAGGAAGCGTGGAGCAGGAGGTGACGATGCCGCGCCCTTCCACGTCGACCAGGCAGAGCCGGCACGCGCCGTAGACCGACAGGTCCGAGTGATAGCAGAACGTCGGGATATCGATCCCGGCTTTTCGGATGATCTCAAGCAGGTTCCGCTCGCCTTCGATTGCGATTTCTTTTCCGTCTATGATCAAGAACTCAGTTTTGTTCATTGCTATACTCCAACTACAGCGTCAAACCGGCAGGTCTCTTTGCAGACTCCGCACTTGATGCAGGCATCGGCGTCGATCACGTGGACTTCTTTCTTCTCTCCCGTGATCGCACCTACGGGGCACTTTCTTGCACAGGCCGTGCAGCCCTTGCACTTTTCGGCGATGATCTCGGGGATCGAAAGCGCCTTGCACTGTCCCGTCGGGCATCGTTTCTGATAGACGTGCGCCTCGTATTCCGCTCTAAACTGCCTCATGGTAGCAAGAATCGGGTTTGGAGCGGTCTTGCCGAGCCCGCAGAGCGAACCCTTCTGCACCGCTCGCGCGACCTTCTCAAGGAGCTCAAGCGTCTCGGTGGTCGCGCGTCCCTCCATGATGTCGTCTAGGAGCGCGAGCATCTGCTTGGTTCCCTCGCGGCAGAGCACGCACTTGCCGCAGGACTCGTTTTGAGTAAACTGCATAAAGAACCGTGCGATGCCCACCATGCACGTCTCTTTGTTCATAACTACAAGCCCGCCGGAGCCGACCATCGCGCCGACGCTCTTCAGTGAGTCGAAATCAAGCGGCAGGTCGAGGTGCTCTTCGGTAAGGCATCCGCCCGACGGCCCGCCGATCTGAACGGCTTTAAAGCCCTCTCCGGTCATCTCGCCTTTGTCGTTTGTAACCCCGCCGCCGATGTGGTTTACGATCTCTCGAAGCGTCGTCCCAAACGGAACCTCTATAAGCCCGGTGTTGACCACGTGGCCGGTTAGCGCGAAAGTCTTGGTGCCAGGAGAAGTCTCCGTGCCGACACTTCTATACTCGGCTGCGCCCATATTCAAGATCATCGGGACTGAAGCAAGCGTCTCGACGTTGTTGATAACCGTCGGCTTACCTTCAAGCCCGCTTTGGGCAGGGAACGGCGGCTTGGGAAGCGGCATCCCGCGCTTGCCTTCGATCGAAGCGATTAGCGCAGTCTCTTCGCCACAGACAAACGCGCCCGCGCCTTCCATAACTTCAATTTTGAAAGCGTGTCCCGTGCCAAAGACGTCGGGCCCGAGGATTCCCGCGGCCAAAGCGTCTTTGACGGCTTTCTTTACACGATTAACCGCAAGCGGGTACTCGAGCCGCACGTAAATATAGCCTTCGTCAGCGCCGATTGCGCGCGCGGCGATCATCATTCCCTCGATCACGCTGTGGGGGTTGCCCTCCATAACCGAGCGGTCCATAAACGCGCCGGGGTCACCCTCGTCGCCGTTACAGATGACGAACTTCTTGGGTTCTGTCTGCTTGCGGGTGAGGTCCCACTTGCGTCCGGCGGGGAATCCGCCGCCGCCTCGACCTCGAAGGCCGGAGTGGGTGATCTCCTCGCAGATCGCCTGCGGGGTCATCTCGCTGTAAGCGCGCATCGCAGCCGCGTAACCGCCCTTTTGGATATACTCTCGAATATCCTCGGGGTCGACCACACCGCAGCTTTTAAGCACCGTGCGCTCCTGCCTGGTGTAGAAGGGGATATCGCCCGTTCCCTTGCAGCGCTCACCCGATATGGGGTCAACGTAGAGCAGCCGCTCGACCTCATCGTTTGCGACAAGTGTCTTTTCGACTATCTCGGCCACGTCGGAGGCTTTGACCTTTGTATAAAGAATGCCTTCGGGAAGCACCGTCACGAGCGGGCCCATCTGGCAGAAGCCCTGGCAGCCGCTTTTAGAGACGTGGACGTCGCCGCCTTCTTCGCGCTTCAGCTCGGTCACGACATCGAGCCCGGCGTCGGCTATGGCGTCACGGAAGGCGTCAAACACCTTGAGCGCTCCGTTTGCAACGCACCCCGTGCCCGCGCAGATGATTACCCTGCGAGCTATGCGCTCGGCTGCGTTCGTGTAGTCCTTTGTTACCTGTTCGAGGTTCAAAATAGTGCTGTTCATCTGCTACTTTCCCTCAACTGCTTTTATCTCTTCGAGCAGAGCAACCGCCATTTCCGGGGTCACCTGTCCGTGAACGTCGTCGTTTATCACCACAACCGGAGCAAGCCCGCATGCGCCGAGGCAGGAGACCGTCTCGACTGTGAAGAGCATGTCGTCGGTAGTCGTCTGCTTCCCAGAAAGTCCGAGGTGCTTTTGGAGCGCCTCAAGGATCGGGATCGACTTCTTCACGTGGCATGCTGTTCCGTCGCAGAGCTTGACCACATACTTGCCCTTGGGTTCAAGTGCGAAGTGTGCGTAAAACGTCGCGACGCCGTAGACCCTTGCGGGGGGAATCCCAAGCGATGTGGCAACATAGGTCAGAACCTCCTCCGGGAGATACCTGTACTCGTGCTGGACAAGCTGCAGGATCGGGATGAGCTTCTTTGGGTCGCGGTTGAAGCGGTCCAATATTTCGCACACTTTTTCGAACTGGCGGACCCTCTCTCTGGATTTCTTTTTGAGTGCCTGCGGCATCGTGACCTCCTCTGCAAATGGCGCTTTCTGCCACTTGCAGTCTACTCGTGATAACTAATTGCGCCCGGGCTTTCGGATTCCGGCAGCCTTAACGCAGAGTACTGCTAGACCTCCTGCGAGGTCTTCATTTTGAACGACAACACTCTCCGGCACGTCTATTCTGACCGGAGAAAAGTTCCAAATCGCTGTGATTCCCGCTGCGACCATCATATCGGCGATCCTTTGCGCGGTGGACTCGGGAACGGTGATGATCCCGGTTGTGATGTGCATTCGCTTGGCAAGATTTGCAAGCTTCTCAAGCGGCAGGACGAACTTGTCCGCGATCTCCGTGCCGACCTTCGCCGGGTCAGCGTCAAAGGCCGCGACGATGTTCAGGCCGTGGTCTTTGAACCCCGCGTAACCCAGAAGTGCGCTTCCGAGGTTCCCCGCGCCGACCAGAAACGCCTCGCAGCTGTTATCCCAGCCCAAAAACTCCTCGATCGCTTTGATCAGCGTTGGGACGAAGTATCCGACCTTTGGCTTGCCGATTATCCCGGTGATCGCGAGGTCTTTTCGGACCTGCACCGGGTCGAGCCTGAGCACCGCTGCGATGTGGTTGCTTGAGACGATATCGCGCCCGGCCTCTTCGAACTGCCTTAGCACTCGAAGGTATGTGGGCAATCTTCTTATTGAGGGCAGGCTGCCCACTTTCTTGACCGGTTCCACGATAGATCATCCTCCAGGTTAGTCGTCGGGCCAGAGACTACCAAGCCAGTGAATCGAGTGATTTATATCGATAAAGAATTATCAATTAGATTATGCCATAGGGGTGAGCTAATGTCAAGCTATATCGTGGATTTTTTCACGACAATATTTCGGGGTGAGTTCGTCCGGATCTGTGATCCGGGACGCATGGGTCGGATAGGCATCTGCGATGCCGGTTGATTGGATAATGTCACACAATCGGGCTCGGATTTCAAATCCGGCCCAACATACTCCGGCCCCTAGTGGCGGATTAACCTGAATATTGGGATTTGGCGAGACTTTCATCGAAGCCTCTGCACGCGGCATAAGTGCTTGGGCAAAGAACAATATTCAGGTTAAGCGTGCACTAGCCTCCGTTACAAACCTCCAATTGCTGGGTATTTTAAAGATAGCCCGCAGTGCAGGTATGATATCGGGAAAAGCTCTGCAGTTCGGGTGAGGTCAGATTGGGATTGTCTGCGCTTTTGTGGCACAACACCGTTGTGCGTCTATCCGGTGGACTGAGAACACGCCGGCTTGCGGTAATTGATCAGATGACGGATAATACTCCTCGGGGGATGAGTGCGCCCTTGGCGACGCGATTTGGTCAACTGGAGTAATACAATGGAACGAGATCGCCCCATACCAATAGATGAGTTCGACATGGACGCTATCCGAAGGGAAGCGTTTGATTTCGCGGGTATCGGGCTGTACAGATACAAGCTGGACGGCACCATCGTCTTTGCGGACAGCGGTGTGCTGAAGATTCTCGACATCGAGGACAAATACCCTGCCCCGGCAGCGCTTAGTGGGACGAATGTGGCCGACCACATCGAGTATGTCGGGCCGCGCGGTCTGATGCGCGATGAGCTTCGCAAACACGGGCATGTGCACGACTTCGAGTATCCCTTCAAGACCCTTTCAGGCCGCCCAAAATGGGTGCTGCACGACTCCTACCTCGTCATCGACCCCGAAACCGGCGAAGAACAGGTCCAGGTGATCATGCGCGACATCACCGAGCGCAAACTTGCCGATCAGGCGCTGCAGCTTGATGAGTCCCGCTTTGAAGCGCTCGTCAAACTGACCCAAATGACTCGCTCCTCGCTCCATGATATCACCAATTTTGCCCTTGAAGAAGGGGTCAGCCTCACCCGGAGCAAAGTGGGCTACGTAGCGTTCCTGAACGACGACGAAAGCGTGCTGACGATGCACTCCTGGTCCGGCGGAGCGATGGCCCAGTGCCGGATGCAGGAAAAACCGATGGTCTACCCCGTCGCCGAAACCGGGCTCTGGGGAGAGTCCGTCCGCCAGCGAAAAACTGTCGTAACAAACGACTACGACGCGCCAAGCTCCATGAAGCACGGCGTTCCAGATGGACATGTCAAAATCAACCGCCACATGAACGTGCCAATCTTTGACGACGGGCATATCGTGATGCTCGTAGGCGTCGGCAACAAGGACGACGACTACGACGGCTCGGACATCCGACAGCTTACGCTTCTGATGAGCGGTGTGTGGCGGATCATCAAGCAGAACCGCGCCGAGGATGCCCTGAAGCGCGCCAACCGCACTCTCAAGGTGCTTTCGGCTGTGAACCAGATACTCGTGCGCACCGACGATGAGATGTCACTGCTTCAGGATGCCTGCAATATCATCGTCGAGGTCGGCGGGTTCCGTATGGCGTGGGTCGGGTTTGCGCGCGATGATGAGGGGAAAACCGTCGCCCCGGTCTGCTACGGCGGGCACAACGAAGGTTACCTCGAAGGGCTCAAGATAAGCTGGAATGACGACTCAACCGGTCCTACCGCGACTGCTATACGCACGGCCAGCGTTCAGGCCGTAAGCGACATATCGGATGACCCCAGGTGTGGGGCTTGGTGTGAAATGGCCCTTGCGCGGGGCTACGCCTCGTTTATCGCGCTTCCCCTTGTCTCCGGCGCGTCGGTGCTTGGGACACTCAATATTTACGCTTCGCAGACGCATGCTTTTAACGAGTCCGAGGTCGATATGCTCCGCGAGCTTGCCGATGACATTGCGTTTGGCATCTCCTCGATTCGGGTCCGCGAACTGCGCGAACACGCCGAGGCCGAGCTCGCAAGCCAGCGCGAAGACTATCTCACGATCTACAACACGGTCCCTGCTATGATTATATACATCGATCAGGACCACAGAGTCGTGCGGGCAAATCATGCCACCAGCAGGTATTTCGATATCCCGATGGACCGGATCATCGGCAGAACGCTTCGCGCGCTTGTGCCGGGGCAGATGGACAAGCTGATCGCCGACAACATCGAGGTGCTTTCGACGGGCAAACCCAAGCTCGCGGTGATCGAACGGATTACCTTTCCAAATGGTGACACGCGTTGGTTTAGGACCGACAAGCTTCCCTACAAGGACCGCGGCGGCGAGGTCACAGGCGTCATCGTGTTCGCAATGGACATCACCGAGCGCATCTCCGCCGAGCAGAAGCGCCTTGAGATGGAGGCGCACCAGCGGGAGTTCTACAAGCGCACTATCCTTGCCGCTACGCAGGGGAAGCTCCTGATAAGCGAGTCCGAGGAGATCCAACTGTTAGCAGGGCGGGCGCTTCGGCGCTGGGAGATTGCCGAGGGCCGACAGCTCCACGATCTGCGATCCGACGTGCGCCAGTGGTGCCTGTCCGAAGGTATGGATGAGAACCGCGTATATGATATGCTCCTGTGTCTTGGAGAGGCGGCCACCAATGCAATCAAGCATGGGCAGGGTGGGGAAGTCTCGATCCACCGAGTCTCAGACGGGGTTATGCTGAAGATCACCGACGACGGCCCCGGAATCGAGAATCTCGTGCTCCCTGATGCGACCCTTCGCCTTGGTTACTCCACGGCAAACTCGATGGGTATGGGCTACAAGGCGATCATATCGATTTCGGACAAGGTCTACCTCGCGACCGGACCCGGGGGCACGACCGTTGCCTTTGAGATGAGGTTTCAACCCGAGGCGATGCCTATGGATATCGCCTCGCTGCCCGACACTTGGTAGCGCCACCGGCATTCCCCACGTCTCACCTCCTGTGGCCCCGAAAACCGCATTTTTGGGGCCATCACATAAAACTATCACATAATTTCTCGTAGGTGTGAGCCTGCTTGCCAATCCATCCCCGGATTCACCATATTGTTCATATACATTCACACTCGATGCGGCTTACTGGTCAAAGTTCACAACCACGTCACCAAATACGAGCCCTAACTCCCCATTAGTCCGAACAGATTTTTATAAATTATTGTTGAGCCTCTTGACTTTCGGACTGCTGGCTGGTATATTGATGCAAGTTGGTGAGCCATGGAGGAATCATGGCAACGAGACGGGGACTCCTGGTGGACCCCTGGTAGATTTTTGGAGAATCGGGCACGCTATTGTTTGGTGGATCTTTCAATCACAAGCTGGATGAAGTAGGTCGCTTCATTGTTCCGAAGAAGTTCCGCTTTTCTCTTGGAGAGCGGTTCGTAATCACACGCGGCCTCGGCTGCCTGCTTGTGCTCACCACCGAGCGGTTCGAGCTTATCAAGGCTCAGGCGCAGGGACTCGGCAACCCGATGATGATGCTCTTCAACCCTGAGATCGGCAGGCTTTACCGGCATCTCTTTGGTGAGATGGTCGAGACCTCCTGCGACGGTCAGGGAAGGATACAGCTTACGCCCGAGCTTCGCGCGCACGCCGGCATCGACAAGGACCTTGTCATGGTCGGGGTAGGCGAGTGGTGCGAGCTGTGGGGGACTGACAATTGGGAAGCTTACAAGAACGATAATCTCACCCCGGAGCAGCTCATCAAGGCGGCCGCGGCGGCGCTTGGGAGCAAGGAAGGCGGTGAGGGAAGTGACGGAGTACCATCGGCCGGTTCTGCTCTCTGAAGTGCTCGAATGGCTTGATCCAAAGCCTGGTGACAATTTCGTAGATTGCACACTTGGCGGGGCTGGGCACTCAAAGGCTATCCTCAGCCTTATACAACCTGGAGGACACCTGATCGGTGTCGATCGCGACGCGGACGCAATAGAGTGCGCGGGTGCTGAGCTTCAGGAGTTTTCGGGAAGCGTCACTTTTGCAAGGGGAGATTTTGGAGACCTTGCGCGGATTTTGGGAGAGGTCAGCGCGGGACCGATAAAAGGGGTGCTTTTCGACCTCGGTGTCTCATCCCACCAGTTGGATACTCCGGAGCGCGGATTCAGCTTTCAGACTCCTGCGCCGCTTGACATGCGAATGGACCAGAGCCAGCCGACTACGGCTGAGAGTCTCGTCAATGGGCTTTCCGAAAAGGATCTTACCCAGTTGATTTTCGTCCATTCAGATGAGCGGTGGGCTGCGAGGATCGCGCGAGCTATTGTGGAGCGACGCAAGAAAGATCCGATACGCACCACGTCTGATTTGGCTGACGTCGTGCGTGGGGCGATTCCTGCGAAGTTTCATCCGCCAAAGACGCACCCGGCGACCCGGACGTTTCAGGCGCTTAGAATTGCAGTCAACACCGAGCTTGAGTCGCTTGAGCAGGGCCTAGAGGCCGCGACCGACGCTCTTGCCGGGTCGGGGAGGATCGCTGTAATCAGCTATCACTCGCTCGAAGACAGAATTGTAAAGCAGTTTTTTGCGGCCCAGGCAGGCCGCTGTCAGTGCCCGAGGACGTTGCCCGTGTGCGCATGTGGCGCAAAGCAGACGCTTCGGACGCTTACCAAGAAACCGATATTGCCGACACCGGAGGAGACCGAAGAGAACCCTCGCGCACGAAGCGCGAAACTCCGGATAGCAGAAAAAGTCGACCCAAAGCAGGATATTGGGAGTTAATCAAATGGCCGCAGTTGCAGCAAAAATCGAATATCAGAGTCCGCCATCGACACCGAGGTCGCAGCGTAGACTGAAGAGAAAGCGCAAAACGGCGATTTTGGGTGTTGTGGCATCGATTGTCGGGCTCGTCGGCCCGTTTTGCTACATTGGTATGTATGCTCAGGTTACACGCTGCGGCTACAACACTGCGGCGCTTCAGAAGCAGATACGTCAGGCCGAGGCAGAGAATGCGTCTCTGACGACCGAGATACAGATGCTTTCGAGCCCCGGAAGACTTTCCTCCGCTGCCATAAGTGCGGGGATGGCCCCGAGTGTGCAATCGGTCTTTATCGGCGGACAGGAGAGCACACGGATAGCAAAGGTCGAGTAGGAGGACGCCATGGCGCTTAGACGTGGCAAAGTGCTGAAGAAGCGAACGGAACTCACGCTTGTCCTCTTCGCTTTCCTCTTCGGGCTGATCGCTCTTCGTGCGTTTTATATTCAGGTTATCAATCCTGGCCCTTATCGTGAGCGGGCGCAGGAAATCAGGGTGCGAAAGCGCCCGATAGTCGCGAGCCGCGGCATCATCCGAGATCGTACCGGGCGCGAACTCGCCGTTAACCTTCCGGGATACGCCGTTTACGCGCACCCGAGGAAGATCAAGGACAAGGAAGAGGCCGCCGGCAAGCTTGCATCGATCACTGGGCTCGACCTTGTACAGGTGAGCGGGCTTCTTGCAGATAACAGGTCTTTTGTCTACATCGGCCACCAGTTCCCGGCTGATGTAAAGGACAAGATCGAAAAAGAGGGCATCGCAGAGGTCGGCACGGAGCGCGAACCCAGGCGGGTTTACGCTTGTGGCTCGCTTGGTGCGGCGATTCTTGGGTTTACCGGCCGCAATGGCCGGGGCCAGGAAGGGGTCGAGCAGGCCGCTGACCGATACTTGGCGGGGCGCGACGGCTATACTATTGCCGAAATCGACAGCCGGGGAAGGATCATCCCCGAGACCAGGCGAAGGACGCAGGACAAAGAGGACGGCAAGGATGTAGTCCTCACAATCGACGCCTATCTGCAGCACATCGCTGAACAGGCGCTCGCGAAGACCTGCGACACCTACAAGCCTGCGGGTGCGACGGCGCTTGTTATGGATCCGAAAACCGGTGAGATTCTCGCACTTGCGAACTACCCGACGTTTGATCCGAACAACCGCAAGGGGCTCAAACCCGAGCAGTGCAGGCTGCGGGCTATCAAGGACCTTTACGAGCCCGGCTCGACGCTCAAGCTTATGACGGTCGCCGCTGGCATTGAGGAAGGGATTCCGCCGAGGCAGATCATTGCGAACTGCTCATCAAGCGGTATGCCGATCGGAAACAGGAAGATTCACTGTTCGCTGCACCACCCGTATATGGCGGGACACGGCGCGACGGACATGTATAAAGTGATTCGCTACTCCTGCAACATCGGGGCGGCGAATATCGCAAGAAGGCTCGGTGCTGAGAAGCTTTACGAGTATGAAAAGGCCTTCGGTCTTTTGGACCGTCCTGATATAGGGATGTCTGGAGCGGCGTATTATCCGCTGCCGGACCCCGAGACCTGGAGCATGATGCAGCTTGCGAACATAGGGTTCGGGCAGGGTGTGTCGGTCTCAGCGCTTCAGATGGCGTGTGCCTACGGAGCGGTCGCAAATGGCGGAAACCTTATGAAGCCGCGACTGATCCGAGAAATCAGAAGCTCTGACGGCACTGTTGTCGAGCCGTTTAGGCCTGTGGTCGTTCGCAGGGTGCTTTCTCCCGAGACGACCCGAGTTGCGACCGATATGCTTATCGGATGCGTCGACGATGGCACGGGGAAGTCGGCCCAGGTGCCGGGGTACACCGTCGGCGGCAAGACCGGAAGCGCTCAGAAGGCGAGCACGACGGGCAGGGGTTACGCCGCAGGGAAGTTCGTGGCCTCGTTTATGGGGTTTTTGCCTGCGAGCAAGCCTAGACTTGTCATTTGTGTAGTTGTTGACGAACCGAAGGGCTCGCACTGGGGAGCGACGGTCGCCGCTCCGGTCTTTCAAGAGATCGGGCGACAGGCGATGTGGTATCTCAAAGTGCCCCCTGATGCGCCGGTTGAGAAAGATTCTCCCGGAGGCGCCAAAAGCGCGCGCAAGGTTCGTGTCAAACTTGGGGCTGGACATACGGGCTAGGAAGGGAATCTTGGGCGAGTCCGTTCCCAGCCTATCAGCCCCAGGGCTTTAGGGGAAACCGTGGAAACCCGGTTTCCCAATTTTCAATCGCTCTATAATAGGAGTATCCATATTGATTCAAAGGCCAACGTAGTGGTCTAACCCGCATTATTCACGAGTAGCGTGAATAATGCTTTGTTAGCGAAAGCTTTATTCGTGAAGCGAATAAAGCGGGCTGAAGAACAGAATTGCGACTGTAGAATTGAAGCTTGGGGCCGTGCGCGTGCCGGAATTAGGAATTTTGGGCGAGTCCTATCTGTGCTGTGCGGCCCCCTTTTCTTTTTGGCGTTTGGTGTCTCCACAATAGGTAGTATAATTTACGAGAGCAACAGAACCATGCATTTGTCTTATTTGATAGAAACCCTCGGGGCTTCCAGATTGAGCGGCGACGATGTGGAGATCACGGGAGTCGCTTACGATTCCCGAAAAGTTGCGCCGGGAATGCTCTTTGTAGCGTTCTGCGGGGGGACATTTGACGGACACGAGTTCATCGCAGACGCCGTTGCAAATGGCGCTGCGGCCATCGTATCCGAGCGTGAGATTGATGCTGATGTGCCTTTTGTAGTCGTTCCAAACGGACGCGAGGCGCTTCCCCAGCTTGCCGCAAGGTTTTACAATTATCCCACCCGCAAGATGATGATGGTCGGCGTCACCGGCACCAACGGCAAGACGACCGCCACCCACCTGATCCAAAGCATCTTCCGCGCGGCGGGCAACATGGCGGGGCTCGTCGGAACGCTCGGGACTCGCATAGAAGACGAGATCCTCCCGACCGATCACACGACCCCTGAGTCAGCCGACCTGCAGCAGGTATTAGCCGAGATGGTCGACCGTGGCGTCGATGCCGTCGCGATGGAGGTCTCCTCCCACGGGCTCGCGCAGGGGCGCACAGCGGGCTGTGAGTTCGACTGCGGTGTCTTTACGAACCTCACCCAGGACCACCTCGATTTCCACGGCACGCTCGAAGACTATTTTGCAACCAAGCTCACACTTTTTTCAGAGTATCCCAAGCTTTCAAGCAAGCGTTTCGTCGCCGCCGTGAACGTCGACGACCCCTACGCTCAGGCCGTGATCGACGCGACCGTTGGCGAGGTCATCACCTACGGCATCAATTCTCCTGCCGATGTTATGGGTTCAGAGATCGAGGTAAGCGAGTCGGGCGTATCGCTCGATATTACCTACAGGGGAGTCTCCGAGCGGGCGTATGTGCCTGTTGGCGGCTATTTCAACGCCTACAACGGCCTTTCGGCTGCTGCGGCGTGCCTTGGGCTTGGTATCGACCTCGTAACGATTGTCCAGGGCCTCGCCATGAGCCCCAAAGTCGTCGGACGCTTCGAATCGGTCGACTGCGGTCAGGACTTTGGCGTGGTAGTAGACTACGCGCACAGCCCGGACGGCCTTGAAAACGTGCTCAGAACCGCAAAGAGCCTGACAAAGAACCGTTTGATAGTCGTCTTCGGCTGCGGAGGCAACCGCGACCGGGGCAAGCGACCGAAAATGGGCAAGATCGCCTCCGACCTCGCCGATATGGTGATCGTCACAAGCGACAACCCCCGAAAAGAAGAGCCCGAGGCGATCATTCGAGATATTCTGGATGGAATCGCGCTTGAGAGCCGCCCCGAGGTCATTGTCGACCGCCGCGAAGCCATTGTCCACGCGATACGCTCAGCCGAGCAGGGCGACATTGTAGTTATCGCCGGCAAGGGCCACGAGAACTATCAGATTTTCGCCGACAAGACGATCCACTTCGACGACCGAGAGGTCGCGAGGGACGTTCTTGAGGCACGGAAGAGAGTCAAATAGATTTCAGCTATCAGATCGTGCGCGATGTGTATCGCGCACACAAAGAACAGCAAGGGAGTTCACTCCCGCTCAGTCGGTTAAAGTCGACTCACCGGACTTAAGTCCTCGTTGTTCTTTGCATTCGGGAGCAATCTCCCGAACGATCGGGGATCTGACAAACTGACAACTGTTATGAAACGTATATCACTGACTGACGCTATAGCCGCGATGGGCGGCGAACTGGTTATGGGCGAGTCTGCCGGCGAGATCACGGGGATCTCCACCGACTCCCGCACGATTGCACAAGGCGACCTGTTCTTCGCACTTGTCGGCGAGAACAGCGACGGGCACAACTACGTCGCACTTGCCTTTCAGAAGGGCGCTCGAGCAGTCGTCGTGTCGCGGGAAGTCGATGCGCGCGGCAGTATCATCAAGGTCGATGACACTCTGGTCGCGCTCGGTAACCTCGCGGCATGGTATCGACGCACGTTCAACGTGCGCTCCGTCGCGATCACCGGCAGCGTCGGTAAGACGACGACCAAGGAGATGGTCGCATCGGTCCTCGGGAGCAAGTTCTGCGTGCTGAAGAACGAGGGGAACTTCAACAACGAAATCGGGGTGCCTTTTACGATCTTCCAACTCAACGACGAACACCAGATACTCGTCCAGGAAGTCGGGATGCGCCTGCCCGGTGAGATTGCTGAGCTTGCCAATATCGTCCACCCCGAGATCGGTGTGATAACAAACATCGGACTCTCGCACATCGAGCGGCTTGAGACGCAGGACGCCATCGCAGACGCCAAGGGCGAGCTTGCCGAGGCGCTTCCAATCGATGGCATTGCGGTCTTGAACGCCGATGACAAGTATTTTGAGCGACTGAAGAACAAAAGCGCCGCGCAGGTAATATCCTACGGCAGAGCCTCGGGCGATGTGCGCGCGGAGAACGTGACAATCGACGCCGACGGCTGCGCCAGTTTCACCGGCATCATCGGAGGCGTGCGTTTCGACGTTCATCTGCCGCTTCCCGGCGATCATATGGTCACAAACGCGCTTGCCGCAATATCGGTCGGCCTGTGTTTCGGCATGACGGCGGGAGAGATCGCTTCGGCGCTTGAGTCGATGACCGCAAGCGACAAGCGCGCAAACGTGGTCGAGACTGCAGGCGGCTACCGGATAATCGACGACACCTACAACGCAAGTCCCGCCTCGATGGACGCCGCCCTTCGCACCCTGGCCTCGATGGACGCACAGCGTCGAATAGCAGTGCTCGGCGACATGCTCGAGCTCGGTGACTTCGCCGGGACGACGCACCGCGCAGTCGGCAAAGTCGCGGCAGAGTCCGGGATATCGGTGCTCGTGACCGTGGGCGACCTCGGTCAGGCGATCGCAACAGGCGCGCATACATCTGGCTTTACGGGCGAGATCGTGCAGGTCAAGACGAGCGACGATGCGGCTGAACTGCTAAAGACTCGTGTTCAGTCTGGGGATTTGGTGCTTGTGAAGGGCTCGCGCGGGATGAAGATGGAAAAAGTCGTGGAGGCGCTCAAGTGATGGGGCTGGCGTTCTATTCGTTTATATTCATCGTTGCATTTGTGATATCGCTTGCAGTCGGCCCTTTGGTCATTGCCCGGCTCAGGCGCGCGAAAGCTGGTCAGGTGATTCAGAGCGAGGGACCAGAGTCGCACGCTTCAAAGGCCGGGACTCCGGCAATGGGTGGCATCATCATCCTGATCGGCTTTTTCATTCCCGTAGTCACTAATCGCGTGCTATTTATGAGACCTGGCGGTTTTGGCGGCTTCACCCCCTATGACGCAGTTGTTGCCCTTGTTCTGGTGTACGCGCTTCTTGGCGCGGCGGACGACTGGCTGACCATCCGGCCCAGGAACGGCAGGCGCGGCATCGGGAGCAAACCGAAGTTTCTGCTGCAGTTGATCGCCGCTGTCGGTTTCGTCGCCTATCTTGCCTCGACGGGGCAGATGAACACCGTAGTCGAACTCGGAAGAGGCCTGCGGGTGGATCTAGGTTGGGCGTATGCGCCGCTTGCAGTGCTGTTTATCACGGGGATGGCGAACTTCGTCAACATCACCGACGGCCTCGACGGCCTTGCCGCAGGCCTTGCCGCCATTCTGGCGATAGCGCTGTTTTTTACCGCAGGGCTTACACTTAGTGCCTATGGCATGATGTTTCCGGCTATTGCGGGAGCGTGTCTTGGGTTTCTTTGGTATAACTTCAAACCGGCGAAAGTCTTTATGGGGGACACCGGCTCGCTTGCGCTCGGCGTCATCTTTCCGGCGTTGGCTATTGTTGGCAAGTTTGAGGTTGTGTTGATCATCGCTGGGATGGTCTTTATCCTCGATGGTCTCTCTTCGGCTCTTCAATGGGCGGTCTTTAAGTATACCCGGATCAGAACAGGCACCGGCAGACGTGTCTTTAAGATGAGTCCGGTTCATCATCACTTTGAGCTCTCGGGTTGGCCCGAGCAGACGGTTGTAGTAAGATTCTGGATCGCAGGCGTAGTCTTTGCCGCGATTGCGCTTCTGTATTGGAATTGGGGATATCATTGACAGAGTCCAGTTTGAGTGAAAAAACAATCGCCGTAGTCGGCATGGCACGAACGGGCATGGCATGCGCACGCGTGCTAGTAGACCTTGGCGCGACCCCCATACTCTTTGACCGAAAGAACCCACACGAGCTCGGGCGCGAACTCGGCGAGGCCAAGCGCCTCGGCGTTGAGGCGCGGGTGGGGCATCCGGGCGTTGACTTCGACGGCATCGATCTATTGATCCCAAGCCCCGGCGTTCCAGCGACGGCGCACATGTTCAAAGACGCCGTTGCACGAGGGGTCGAAGTTGTCTCAGAGATCGAGCTTGCCTACAGAATCGCAAAAGCCCCGATTATCGCAATCACCGGCACCAACGGCAAGACGACGACCACAGTGCTTACGGGCCGGATGCTCCAGGCCGATGGGCGCGAGGCGTACATCGCCGGAAACGTCGCTGCGGGGGATATCGGTGTGCCTCTCGTGACTGCCGCACACAAAGCTTCTGCAGACGGCGTCATCGTCGCTGAGATCAGCACCTTTCAGCTGGAGTGGATCACGAGCTTCAAGCCGAAAGTCGCGATGCTCCTGAACATCGGCGCCGACCACATCGACCGCCACACCCAGGAAGAATACGCCGCGCTCAAGGTGAGAATCTTCGAGCACCAGACCGGTGAAGACTACTCCGTCATCAATCTGGACAACGAACCCGTCCGCTCCCGCACCGAAGACGTCGGCGGACACAAGCTCTACTTTTCGCGTAAAGAGAATGTGGAGCATGGGGCGTTTATCGATGGGGAGCGAGTTGTGGTCCGAATCGGGGACACCGAGACCGTCGCGTGTTCGATCACCGACATAAGGCTCCCCGGCGAGCACAACCAGGAGAACGTTTTGGCCGCATGTCTCGGCGCGATTGCCTTTGGCGTGAGGCCTGAGAGCATACAAAAGGCGCTCCATGAGTTCACTGGAGTCGTCCACAGGATGGAGTGGGTCGCGAAGATCGGCGGCGTAGACTACATCAACAACTCGATGTGTACCAATGTGGAAGCGTTCGTCCGATCGGTTGAGGCCGTCAATGGTCGTCCCGTCGTGATCGCGGGCGGCAAGCACAAGGGTGGGGACCTCTCACCGCTTGCCGAGGTCGTAAGCTCGCGGGCAAAGCACCTCGTTCTGATCGGCGCAAGCGTGGATGAGATCGAAGAGGCCGTTCGCGCGACCGGGTTTGGCGACATCACGCACGCTGCAGATATGAACGACGCCGTCGCCAAGGCATCGCTTGTCGCGGAGTCCGGGGACACGGTGATGCTTGCGCCGGGCTGTGCGAGCTTTGATATGTTCAGGAATTTCGAGGAGAGAGGCGAGGTCTTCAAGGCCGCAGTCCGACATAGAGCCTCTACAGGGCAAGGTGATTAGATGAACAACCGCCGAAAGCAGTCGTTTGACTATCTGTTCCTGACTCTCACGATGGTTCTTGTCGTGGTAGGTGTGTGGCTTGTTTTTGACTCAAGCTTCGCCCGTGCCGCTGACCTCAAGACCGGCGACGCGTGGCACTACGTCAAGCTGCAGGTCATATATGCCGTAGCCGGCGGGCTGGCTCTTCTGCTCGGCGCAAACCTTCATCCCAAGTTTTTCAGGACGATTACGACGACATTCTTGTGGGGCTCTGTGCTGCTCCTTGCGTTTGTAATGGTCCCTGGTATAGGCAAGTCGATCGCGGGCTCGTCGCGCTGGATTCCGATCGGCCCGTTTCACTTGCAGCCTTCCGAGGTTGCAAAGCTCGCTCTCGTACTTTACCTCGCCGACGAGCTTGCCAACAAGGGTCTGCGCATCAGAAACCCTGAAAGGCTCGTAAGGTCGCTTATCCCGATCGTGTTTATAGTCGGGCTGGTGGTGATCGAAGACCTCGGGACGGCGACCGTCGCCGCGCTCACAACCGCCGTGATGCTCTTCGTCGCAGGAGTGAAGAAGCGGCATATGCTCGCGCTTGGTGGCGTGGGTGCAGCGCTTGGCGCGTTGATGATCGCGGTCGAGCCCTACCGGCTTGCAAGGCTTGCGTCGTTTATCAACCCGCTCGCTTCGTACAACGGTGGAGGGTATCAGATTTCCCACTCGCTCTTCGCGCTTGCGACGGGCGGTTTCAGCGGGCTCGGGTTTTGCGAGGGGCGGGAGAAGTTCTACATCCCCGCGCCTCAGACCGATATGATAGGGGCGACGCTTGGCGAGGAGTTCGGGTTCATCGGAATGGTCGCGCTACTTGGGCTTTTCGTATGGTTTGCCGCACGCGGGCTTTCGATTGCGCACAAGGCGAAGTCGCCGTATATGAGCCTGCTCGCGCTTGGGATCACTTCGATGATCGCGTTTCAGGCGCTGGTGAACATAGCTGTGATCACCTCGTCCATCCCCGCGACCGGTGTGCCGCTTCCGTTCATCAGTTACGGCGGATCGCACCTGATTATTATGCTCTTTGGCGTCGGGATCGTGCTTTCGGTGTCGCGTCACACAGAAGAGAAAATGGAGGAACCCGAACAGGGGGAACATGAGAGTAGTCGTCACAGGAGGCGGGACAGGCGGGCATATCTATCCTGCACTGAGTATCGCCCGGCAGCTAAGGGAACGCGGCGCGGAACTTCTGTTCGTCGGTAGCCAGCACGGCCCCGAAGGCAGGCTTGCGGGCCTTGAAGGTGTGCCCTTCAAGTCGGTCCCAAGCGGGCCCGTCACGGGGATGTCGCTTCGCACCGCCAAGTCGATGTTGAAGCTCGCCCTCGGGACGGTGAAAGCCTTCTCTCTGCTCGGCGAGTTCCGGCCCGATGTGGTAGTTGGAACCGGCGGCTATACGAGCGCGGGCGTCCTGCTCGCGGCGAAGCTTCGCGGGCTCCCCGTGGTCATTCACGAACAAAACTCGGTTCCAGGCAGGACGAACCTTCTACTCGCCAAGATCGCAAAGCGGGTCTGCGTCACATTTCAAGATTCGACATCGAGTTTCCCCGATGGGAAAACGTCGCTTACGGGGCTTCCAGTGCGGCCGTCCATCGTCACGGGCGTCGACAAACGCGAGGCGCGGGCGTTGCTTGGTCTAGCTCCTGATAAACCCGTCGTGCTAGTAACCGGTGGAAGCCAGGGTGCGCGGCGGCTGAACGATTCGGTGATCGAGGCGGCTCCTAGGCTCCTTGCGCGAGGCATCCAGGTGCTTCACCTGACAGGCTCCAAAAACTACGGCGACGTGATGGCTAAGCGGCCCCAGTCCAAGGGTTACGTCGTCGCGCCGTATATGGACGACATGTCGGCTGCGTACTCAGCGTCAGACCTGGTCGTATCGAGAAGCGGCGCGTCGACCATCGCTGAGATCACAGTGCGTGGGCTCCCGGCGATTTTCGTGCCATACCCGTTTGCGCACGCCGATCATCAGACAAAAAATGCAGAAGCTGTGGCAAATGCCGGCGGTGCTGCTATAATGATGGAGAGTGCGCTTTCGTCCGACGGGCTCGCCGACCTCATTCTCTCACTCTTCGCCGACACCGCGAAGCTCACCGTTATGGCCGAGAAGAGCAAATCGCTGGGTAAACCGGACGCTGCAAAAGAAATAGTAAACATAATCCAGGAGGTAGCGCAATCCGTTGGCTAGCTGCTAACCTGCATTATTCACGAGGAGCGTGAATAATGCTTTGCTAGCGAGAGCTTTATTCGCTTTACGAATAAAGCGAGCTAACGGCTAATAGCGAATAGCTTTATGTGTGAAAGGTTCCATTTTATAGGAATAGGCGGAGCGGGGATGAGCGCAATTGCGCACGTGATGCATGTGCGTGGCGCTGCGGTCTCGGGCTCCGACCAGAAGAAGACCACCACCACGGAGCGGCTTGAGTCGCAGGGGATCAGGGTCGCGATCGGTCACGACTCGGCAAATCTCGACGGCGCGACGCTTGTCGTCTACTCTGCGGCGATCCCCAGGGACAATCCCGAACGCGCCTCTGCGGAGAGCCGGGGAATCCCCACGATCGACCGCGCGCAGATGCTCGGGCGGCTGATGGACGATTACAAGAACCGCGTCGCGATCACTGGCACGCACGGCAAGACCACTACGACCTCTATGGTGAGCCTGGTGCTCTCTGAAGCGGGTCTTGACCCGACAGTGCTGATCGGAGGCGACCTCGCGGCGATCGGCGGAAACGCCCACGTCGGAAGCACGTCCCTATTTGTTACTGAAGCCTGTGAGGCGTTTGATTCGTTCCTGAACCTGCGCCCAAGCGTCGCGGCGATCACCAACATCGATGCAGATCACCTGGATTTCCACGGCACACTAGAGAAGATCATCGAGAGCTTTGAAGGGTTTCTCTCCCATATAGACCCCGACGGCGTTGTAATAGCCTGCATCGACGACGAGAACGTGCGAGGCGTCCTGAAAGGCGTCAGCCAGCGCACCGTCAGCTACTCGACCGAAGGCGAAGCCGATCTGCGCGCGACCAACATCGATGTAGACTCTCCTCAGGCAAGCTACGACCTCGTCCGAAACGGTGAGAGTCTGGGACGGATCACTTTGGGCGTTCCTGGCGTCCAAAACATTGCAAACTCGCTCGCCGCAGCCGCTATAGGCTTCGAATACGGCGCGAGCTTTGAACACATCCGCTCAGCGCTCGCCAAGTTCACCGGCACCGGCCGACGCTTCGAGATTCTCGGGACGCCGAACGATATCATGATCGTCGACGACTACGCACACCACCCCCGCGAGATATTTGCGACGCTTTCCGCGGCCCGATCTGGTTGGAAGCGCCGTCTGATCGCCGTTTTCCAGCCGCATCTCTACTCTCGCACCAAGTTCTTCGCTACTGAGTTTGCTGAAAGCCTCGCGCTTGCCGATATCGTCGTCGTGACCGACGTCTACGCCGCGCGCGAGAAGCCGATCGAAGGCATATCAGGTAAGATGATCGCCGATATGGTGACGGGTCCGGTCGTTCGCTATATGCCCGACAAGTCCGAGATCGCCGATGCGCTTCTTTCAGAGGTTCGGCCCGGCGATATGGTGATCACGCTTGGGGCAGGGGACATCCGGGTGGTAGGTGAGAGCCTGCTCGCGGCGCTGTGGAGCGTGTCGGCGAAGAACTCGGAAATCGCCACAAAGTAATAGCCAAAGGTGTTTTGATACCTATGAGAAATACAATTCTGCTGGTGCTCATCCTGGCAATTTCCGGGGTGAGCTACGCCGGTTCATCGTTTGCTGAAGGTGTGAGCGACAACACCCGCGCGACCCTCGCCCTTGCGATGGTGCTCCCCGCGCTCGGCGGCTCCCACATCGGCAAAGCCGAGTCCGCGCGCATATTTGATGCGCAGCTGACCACCGTCGCGGTGACCTGTCTCTTGAAAGAACTGATCCACGAGGACCGTCCCGACGGCAGCGACACGAAGAGCTTTCCAAGTGGGCACACTTCAATGGCCTTCGCGACGGCATCGGCCCTTGCTGAGAAAGATCACAAGCACAAGTGGATTTACTACGGCCTCGCGGGTCTGGTGGGGTGGTCGCGGGTCGATCTGGACAAGCACCATTGGCATGATGTGGCCGCAGGCGCAGCACTCGGCTACACCTGCGGGAAGTGGTCGATGAACAGTGAAAACGGGCTGCTCCTCGGTAGAGCGATCAAGTTCTAGCTCTAAGCCAAATCGTAAGTCCCCGTCCCCTCAAGCCCGAGCATCAGGTCCATATTCTGGACGGCAGCGCCTGAAGCCCCTTTGCCCAGGTTGTCGAGCCGAGCCACCAGAAGCGCCTGGTCGGCCTCTGCGTTTGAGAAGACAAAGAGCTCCAGCATGTTGGTGCCGTTCAACGCCTCGGGAGCCAGAATCTTGGGACGATCTTCGATCGCCGCCACCCTCACGAAACGCTCGCCAGCGAAGCGTTCTTCAATGGCCTTGTGCAACTTCTTCACCGTGACGGCCCTGTCAAGCATTCTGAGATGAATCGGCGCCTGCACAAGCATCCCCTGCCGAAACGCACCGACCGCCGGTGAGAAGATCGGCTTGTGCGCAAGGCCCGAATACTTGTGCATCTCAGGCACGTGCTTGTGCGCGAGTTCGAGCGCGTAGAGACGGTATGGGTCGTTGATCGGCTCGGGGCCGACGCCTTCAAACGCCTCGATCATCTTCCGTCCGCCGCCCGAGTACCCCGAGACCGCATGCACCGTAAGGGGATATTCACTGGGCAGAAGCTCGGCATCGACAAGCGGCGTGACGAGCGCGAGCATGCCCGTCGGGTAGCACCCCGGCACGCAGACGCGCTTCGACTCACGGATCCGGTCGGCCTGCCCCGGGACAAGCTCGGGGAACCCGTAGACCCAGTCGCACGCGACCCTGTGGGCCGTGCTAGCGTCGAGCACGCGCACGTCGGGGCTCTCGATCATCGCAACCGACGCCCGCGCCGCATCGTCGGGCAGACAAAGAATCGCAAGGTCGACGGAGTTCAAAATCTCTTTCTTAGCCACCTCGTCCTTGCGCTTCTCGTGGTCGATGCTGACAAGCTCAATGTCGCTCCGACTCTCAAGTCGTGCCCGTATCTGAAGGCCGGTAGTCCCGACCTCGCCATCAATAAATACCTTAGGTTTACTCATAACTCTACCAATTTCGAATCCCACGCAGGGGCGGACCAATGTGTCCGCCATTTTGTCGATACCCCGCAAGTCTTGGGCAGACACGCTGGTCTGCCCCTATGATTTATGTCCATTAAGTATGGTACTCGGCGTTGATCTTCACATACTCATACGAGAAGTCGCAGGTGAATACTCTCGACTCGGCCTCGCCCATTTTGAGGTCGACTGTGATCACAAGCTCATCTTTGAGCATCGGGCGGCGCGACTCCTCGGGGTCTACGTCAACCGGTGCGCCGTCTGCGATGATCTTCACGTCTCCCAAATAGAGGTCGATCGTCCCCGGGTCAAGCGGCGCGCCCGAGCGGCCTGCTGCTGCCATCACGCGACCCCAGTTCGGGTCCTCGCCGAAGATCGCCGTCTTCACCAGGGGAGAGTTGGCGATCGTCTTTGCCATCTTCTTTGCATCGGGATAGCTCTGCGCGTTCCTTACGACGACCTCGACCAGCTTGGTTGCCCCTTCGCCGTCGCGGGCGATCGCTTTGGTCAGTTCCTCGCAGACAAGATCGAGCGCTTCCTGAAAATCTTCAAGCTCCGGGCCTTCGGTGTCGATCACTGCGTTTCCGGCGAGCCCGTTTGCAAGTGCTATCACAGTGTCGTTGGTGCTCGTGTCGCCGTCGATCGTCAGGCTGTTGAACGAGACCTCCGCGGCGAGCATCAGGCTTTCCTGCAGGAGCTCAGGCGCGATTGCTGCGTCGGTTGTAATAAAGCAGAACATCGTCGCGACATTCGGCTCGATCATCCCCACGCCCTTGGCGATGCCGCCGATTCTAACGGGAACCCCGCCGATCTCAACCTCGCAAGCCGTCATCTTGGGCCGGGTGTCGGTGGTCATAATCGCATGCGCCGCGTCGGGTCCGCCATCGGAGCTTAGCGACTGCGCAGCCTGGGCGATTCCCAGGCGAACCAAGTCCATCGGCAGATAGTGGCCGATAATCCCCGTCGAGCAGACGAGCACCTCCTGAGGCGCAATGCCAAGGCCCTTTGCCGCAAGATCGCACATCTCTCGGGCATCGTCGAACCCCTTCTGGCCGGTGCAGCAGTTGGCGTTGCCTGCGTTCGCGACGATTGCGCGGGCTTTCCCGGACTTCGCGTGCTCCATTGAGAGCTGCACGGGCGCGGCCTTGATCTTGTTGGTCGTAAAGAGCGCGGCTGATACCGTCGGTGCGTCTGAGTAGACGAGCGCTATGTCCTTGCCCTGCTGCTTTATCCCACAGCGGACTCCCGCTGTCCTGAACCCTTTTGGTGCGGTGATTGCTCCGTCAATATTCTTCATAATCTCGTTCCTGAATGGTAAAGACCACTGAAGGACTCCCATCAGTGGTCTTGTATCTGTCGATTACTTTTGTAGTCAGACTTACTGCAGTCTTGAATAGTTCGCCGGGATATCGAAGAGTCTGTCCGGGAGATTCTTCTCGACGATATTGGTATACACGATGGTGTATTCGGCGCGAGGCGTCCACACTCTGACCTTGAGCGGGAAGTTCAGCTTCTTTGAGACCCACTGGGTGACTTTGCCGCGGTTGGTGTCTTTGAAGTAGATCAGATACTTCTCACACTCGTAGCCGCTCACCTTTTCTGTGCCGAGCAGCTTCTTTGCGGCAACGTCCTTGACCGTGTCAAAATAGTCTGCGCTGAGCCACGCGGTAGGATGCACATCGGTTTCGATGTAGGTCTTGTCCTGGATCTGAAGGATCCACATAAGCCCCTTGTCGAGCCTGTAGATAACCGCCTCAAAGTCGCCCGCCCGACGGATCTCTCTGCGGACGATGTTGTCCCGCACGAAGACGTGGCTGGCAAATCCTGGCGCGCCTGACTTCTCTACTATGTCAGCGGAGAACTGAGCGGCCGAGCAGACGCCGGACAGCGCACCTATGCCTAAAACAACCGCAACGGCTATTTTTTTGATGTGTGATAGTGTCATGCATTACCTCCTGCAGTTAATTCTAATTCTACAATTAGTCGCGCGTCAAGCGAAATCCTTCTTTCGTCCGTTGTACATTGTTAAAAACGGGCGTTCGCTTGCTTGCTGGCAGGTGATGACGGTGGTATAATGTGTTGTTTGGGGGAGTGTCTGGGAAGGCATTCGTATATGTGGTGCCGGAGGAGGGACTCGGACCCTCACGAGGTTTCCCTCATCGGTTTTTGAGACCGACGTGTCTACCATTCCACCACTCCGGCAGTGCTGTAAGTATACTCGAATGGGATTTTCAAAGTCAACATCGGAAAATACTACATTTACGGCAATGAGAAGACTCGCGAAATCGGCGATTGCGCACCTAGTTATGCGCTGTCTGCTTGGCGGGCGCAGTCTAGTTGTCACCATACCCTGGGCATCGCTAAACTCTTTTTGGCGATATAGGAGAATTCTTTGTGAGCATAGATGAATCCGCAAACATGAACGGCGAGCCTGAGGCTCCTCGCGCCGAGCAGGTAAGTTACAACCCTCCCGCGCCTCCTCCGAGGAAACCGGTAAGGTGGTGGATTCCGGTTGGGATCGGCTGCGCGGCGTTTGCGCTGCTTGTGCCGCTTTTTGTGATTTTTGTGATAGCTGCGGTTATTGGCGGCGGGTTGGGCTCTTCTTCGATTGGTGACCGCGTGGCGCTGATCCATGTCGAAGGGGTCATCACTGGAGGCGACTCTGGCGGCGGACTCTTTGGCGGGAGCGTCGCTGGCTCAGAGCGGATCGTGGCACAGCTTGAGAAAGCTCGCAAGGACGACAACATCAGGGCGATCGTGATCAGGATCAACAGCCCCGGTGGAAGCGCTGCGGGGTCTCAAGAGGTCTATCAAGAGATTCGAAGAGTGCGGCTGGAAAAGAAAGTCTATGCCTCGATGGGCGACGTTGCGGCGTCCGGCGGCTACTACATCGCCTCCGCCTGCGACAAGATATTTGCAAACGGCTCGACCATCACCGGGAGCATCGGCGTCATAATGGAGACTACCGATATGTCAAAGCTCTTCGGCAAGATCGGTGTGTCCCCCCAGGTTGTCAAGAGTGGGAAGTTTAAGGACATCGGCAGCTCGAACAGGCCGCTTACCCCCGACGAGCGCAAGCTTATTCAGGGGATGATCGACGACACCTACGAGCAGTTTCTCGAAGCCGTGAGCACGGGGCGCAACCTGCCCGAGTCAGAGGTGCGAAAGATCGCCGATGGTCGGGTCTTCACCGGACGGCAGGCGCTTGAGCTAAAACTGGTCGACAAGATCGGCGGGCTTCGCGACACACTCCTCACCGCGGCCCACGAAAATGGCATCACCGGCGACCCTAGAGTTGAAAAATACGATGGGCGGGGAGGGGTTCTCGACATGCTGCGCTCGGGATCGACCGAAGAGCGTTACGGCGCACGGGAGTACGATCTTCTGCTTGACCGGCTGATCGAAAGGTTCTCCTCAAGTAGCGATTCCATAGAAAGTATGCGTTAAGATATGTTGGACACTAGCCAGAGACACAAACTGGTTGCGATAGACGGCAACAGCCTTTTGTACAGGGCGTTTTTCGCGATGAAGCACCTGTCGACCACCGAAGGCGTCCCGACCAACGCCGTGTACGGCTTTGCTATGATGCTTCTTCGCCTGATCCAGGAAGAAAAGCCCGACTCGATCGTCGTAGCCTTCGATGCGCCCGTCAAGACGTTCCGCCACGAGGAGTTCGACGGCTACAAGGCCCATCGCAAGCCCACGCCTGATGAGTTGAAAGTCCAGGGGCCGATCGCCCGGGCGATGGTGGAGGCGTTTCAGGCGCAGATCATCGAGATACCGGGCTTTGAAGCAGACGACGTCGTCGGCACGATCGCCCGCCAATCCTGCGAGGCAGGCTACGACACCCTGATCGTCACAGGCGACCTCGACGCGCTCCAGCTCGTAAACGACTGCGTCAAGGTGATGACCACCGTCAAAGGCGTCACGGATACCGTTATATATGATGAAGACGCCGTAGTCGCGCGCTTCGGCATCAAGCCCTCCCAGATGGCCGACTTTAAGGCGCTAAAGGGCGACGCCTCAGACAACATTCCAGGTGTCAAAGGGGTGGGGGACAAGACCGCGGCCAAGCTCATCCAGCAGTTCGACACGGTCGAGGCGATCTACGACAACCTCGATCAGGTCGCCGATGAAAAACTTCGTAAAAAACTCGTCGACTCCAAAGACGACGCTATTCTCTCCAAGCGACTGGCGACGATCATCACCGACGTGCCCGTTATGAAGACGATCGAAGAGCTGCGCTACCAGGGGATCGATTCAGACCGCCTGCGTTCGCTTTTCAAAGAGTTAGAGTTTCGGACGCTTCTCAGACGCCTGCCGGAACCCGAGGCGGCCGATGAGGTCAAAGAAGAGGTCGTGCCGTTGGTTGAGCTTGGAACCTGCAGCACCGTCGAGACCGATTCGGAAGTTAAAGCGCTGGTCAAGAAACTTCGCGAGGCCGGGCGCTTCGCCCTGCGCGTGCATACTACGCTTGGCAAGCCCTCCGAAAGCGAGCTTCTGGGCATAGCGTTTTCGACCGGGCCGCATGAGACGACCTACGTGCGCCTCGGCTCATCGACAAAGCCCGAGGCAACCGGCGCGCTGTTTTCTTATGACGAAGAAGAGGGGTATTCTTCTGATATTCAAATATTCAAAGACGTGCTTGAGGACGAATCGATCAAAAAAGTCGGCCACGACCTCAAAGGAGACTTCGCGGCGCTCAAGCTCTTGGGCATAGTGATGCGCGGCCTTGAGTTTGACACCATGGTCGGCGCGTACGTGCTGAACTCAGCACGGAGCAGCTATTCGATAGGTGACGTCGCCTTCGAGCAGCTTGGTGTCGAGCTTCCGCAGATCAACCCCAAGGCAAAGAACAAAGACCTTGAGCCTGCGATCGATTTCACCACCTGCGCCGAGACCGAAGCCGCCTGGCACCTGGTTCCGGTGCTCCGAGCAAAGATCGAGCGTGACGGGCTCCTCGGGTTGGTCGAACAGGTCGAGATGCCGCTTGTGCCGGTGCTTGCCGAGGTTGAGCTCCGGGGCGTCGCGGTCGACACCAAATACCTGGGTGGGCTTTCGATTCATCTAAACGACAGAATCCGTGAGCTTGAGCACGAAATCTACGAGCTTGCGGGCCATGAGTTCAACATCGGCTCGCCAAAGCAGCTTCAGACCGTGCTTTTTGAAGAGCGGCAGATTCCGTCGGGCAAAAAGACCAAGACGGGTTACTCGACCGACGCCGAAACCCTTGAAACGCTTGCGCTGATTCACCCCATCGTTGCCCATATTTTGGAGTGGCGGGAGCTTTCAAAGCTGAAATCGACCTACGCCGATGCGCTCCCCAAGCTCATAAACCCGCGCACGGGGAGGATCCACACCTCGCTCAACCAGGCGGTTACGACGACGGGCAGGCTCTCCTCAAGTGAGCCGAACCTGCAAAATATCCCGATCAGGACCGAGATCGGCCGCGAAATCCGAAAGGCTTTTATCGCCACAAACGACAACGTGCTCATATCCGCCGACTACTCGCAGATAGAGCTCAGGATATTCGCCCACGTCACCGACGACCCGGAGCTTGTGCGCGCCTTTGAAAACGATGAGGACATCCATACCGCGACCGCGACCACGCTTTTTGGCGTAACTGAGTCGGAGGTGACTTCGGATATGAGGCGGCGGGCGAAGACTGTGAACTTTGCCGTCATATATGGCATGAGTGACTTTGGTCTGGCTAAAGAGCTTGGAATATCGCCCAGAGAAGCGCACGAGTATATCGATCGCTACTTCGGGAAGTTTCCGGGCGTCCGCCGCTACGCCGAAGAGACGGTCGCCTATGCCCGTGAGAACGGTTTTGTGACGACGATCCTCGGTCGCCGCCGGTACGTCCCCGAAATAACCAGCGGCAACCGAAACTTCAGGCAGTTTGCGGAGCGCGCCGCAGTCAATATGCCGATACAGGGGACGGCGGCCGACATTATGAAGATCGCGATGATTCGGGTGGACGAGGCGATTCACCGCGCGGGACTCAAAACCGAGATGGTGCTTCAGGTGCATGACGAACTGGTCTTTGAAGCGCCTCCCGAAGAAGTGGCCCGAGTGGTCCCAATGGTCAAGGAATTGATGGAAAACGCCCATCCACTGGCTGTAAAACTAATTTCTGATGTAAAAATTGGAAAGAACTGGGCTGAAATGCAGCCTGTCTCTTGACGTAAGCTTGCGGAGAGACTATCATATCGTAAGGTTAGTGCAAAACCGTTTTGGGATATGCACGTCCGGGCAGTGCCTGGGCTTAGGCCGACTTGACCAGGCAGTATGTGGTCGGCTGGCAATGTTTGACGCGAGTTCCTGGTGGTTCGCGGATGACAATTATTACGGAAGCTAAATGAGCCGATAGGCGTGGCGGCCACGGCCCGCTTCCACGAGAGGAGTGCCATACATCGATGTGGGACGAGACGAAGGATAACGAGAACGCGACCGAGCACGCGGAGTGGTCAGGAACACCTTTCCAGGCCAGAGAAGACGCCGGAGATGAAGCAGCCGAGCAGGCCGCGCCTGCAGCAGAATCGGCAGCCACTGCTGCCGCTGAATTCGCAAAGCAATCAGCGGTGGACTACGGCAGGACCTTCAGGTCACTTACTGAGGGCGATGTCGTAAAAGGGGTTGTTGTTCACATAGATAAGGAAGGTGTGCTCGTTGATGTCGGCACCAAGTCCGAAGGACTTATCAGGCCGCACGAGCTTAGCCGGGACTCCAGCCTGGACCCGGAAGACATCGTATCTGTCGGCGAAAGTATTGACGTTTACGTCATGCAGCCGGAAGATGGGGACGGAGCCCTTATTCTCTCCAAAAAGCGGGCAGACTTCGAGCAGGCGTGGACTCGCGTTGAGCAGTGCCACAAGGATGGCAAGGTCGTTACGGCTATGGTGTCCGACCGCGTCAAGGGTGGGCTTGTAGTCGACCTCGGCATCCGCGGGTTCGTTCCTGCCTCACATGTTGGCAGCGGCAAGATCAAGAACCTCGACAAGTATGTCGGGCAGTCGCTTGCTCTTAAGGTCATCGAAGTAGACCGCGAGCGCCGCAAGGTGGTTCTTTCCAACAGACTAGCTGTTGAAGAGGATCGCGAGAAGCAGCGCACACTGACCATTGCTACCCTTGAGGAGGGTCAGATCAGGGGCGGCGTCGTCCGCAGGATCACCGACTACGGCGCATTTGTCGACCTCGGTGGAATCGACGGACTTCTGCACATCAGCGAGATGAGCTGGACCCGGATCAAGCATCCGAGCGAGGCCGTCAAGGTCGGAGACAAGATCCAGGTTATGGTCCTCAAGATGGACCTGACCGCGGGCAAGGTTTCCCTTGGCCTCAGGCAGATTCTCCCCGATCCGTGGCAGGAGATCGCTGCGAGATACAAGGTTGGCGATGTCATCAAGGGCAACGTCACCAGACTCGTGCCGTTTGGCGCGTTTGTTCAGGTCGAGGGCGGGATCGAAGGTATCATCCCGAACTCCGAGCTTGCGGTTCGCCGTGTAAGCAAGCCTGAGGACGTCGTCACCGTCGGCGAAGAGGTGGAGATCAAGGTTATCGATATGCGCCCTGAGGAGCGCCGAATGACCCTGTCCCTCCGAGCGCTGCAGCCGCAGCCGGTTCGCGAGCAGACAGAGCGCCGTGAGCCGATGAACTACGGTTCCTACAACCGCGAAGAGCCGAAGACAACTATCGGCGACCTCGTAGGAGATATGTTCGAGCAGAAGAGCCAGAAGAGTCAGAAGAAACGAAAGATTCGAGAGGCTGAGGACATCTCCGAGGATATGGAGGAAATGGAAATTCCGATCGACGAGCCGATGTTCGCCGATGTGGAAATTGAAGCGGAAGCTGTCGTTGAGGTTGAGGCTGAAGCAGTTGCCGAAACCGAGGCGGAGGCTGAGCCCGTAGTCGAAGCTGAGACTGAGACTGTAGCAGCGGAAGCCCCTGTCGCAGAAGCTGAAGAAGCTCCTGTTGCCGAGGTTGAGGAAGCTCCGGTTGCTGAAGTTGAAGAAACCCCTGTTGCAGAGGCTGAAGAAGCTCCCGCAGCAGAGGAGACTCCCGTTGAGGAGCCCAAAGAAGACTAGAGATAGCACTCTGTGATAGCGCTCTGCGCCGTCATGTGAGGTTGTAGAGCCGGGGATCGCGACGTGTTCGTGGTCCCCGGCTTTTTGTACGTAATGGCAGTAATTGCAGCTTGCCGGTCAGTGCGATTTGCGGTATCCTGTTATGGTAGTGATATGGCTAAGGTGCTTGGAATAACCGGTGGAATCGCCACCGGAAAATCGACCGTTACGGAAATGCTGCGCGAGCTCGGGGCTTTGACATTCTCTGCCGACGAGATCGCCCGGGAGGTGCTCGCGCCGGGCAGTGAGGGTTTCGTGGAGGTCGCGCGCGGGTTTGGAGGGGATTTGGTCACGCCCGACGGCAGCCTCGACCGTTCGAGGCTGGCCGGGATCGTTTTCGGCGACCCAAAAGCGCTTGAAAAGCTCAATTCCATCACCCATCCCCGGATTATCGCTGAGATAGAGAGACGCATCGCCCAGTTTCGAAGCAGTGCCGATGGCCCTGATGTGCTAGCGGTTGAGATCCCGCTTTTGGTAGAACTAGATATTTCTTGGCTCGTTGACAATGTTGTTGTGGTTGCAGCGGAACAAGATGAGCAGTTGAATCGTCTGACAACAAGAGGATACTCTGCGGAGGAGTCGCGTCAGCGCCTAGCCGCCCAGCTTCCGATCTCTGAGAAAGTGAGAGTCGCGGACTGGATAATCCACACCGATACGAGCCTTTCGGATACGCGAGCGCAGGTCGAGCGGATGTGGAGGTCGATTGGTGGCAGATGCGGCAGTGCGGACCGTCCGTAGAGCGTGAACCAGGCGTCGGAATTACTTGCGTTAAACTCAGCAGTTGTGCTATATTGAAGCCAATGAATCTCTGAGTGGGTTTGTGACTGGTACGCCAGTATTCATGTCGACGGCGCTATGCGCGCCGTCCCTTAATGGTCTATCGCGGCGCAAGCGCCACCGGTGTTCGGAAGGCATAATTCGCCGCCCCAAAATTAGCTCCAAAGAGACAACGCGGTTTCAACTTTAGTCGACCTTAGGAGGAAGTTTCGTTGAACCTGAAAAGATACAGAAGGCTGTACCAAGTTATGGCCTGCATTATGATTCTCGGCCTCGTGCTGCAGCTGTGTCCGCAGCCGGTACAGGCGCAGGGACTGACACCCATGCAGGTGGGTGTAGTCGAGTTCCGCAACGACTCAGGCGTGCAGGGGAATCTGCTGGCAAGATCCACAACCGATGCGGTTGTGATCGAGCTTAGCAAGTCAAATCGCTTTGACGTGATCACCCGTGCCCAGATTGAGTCACAGATGAAGGAGCTTGGCATCAGGCCTCCTCTTTCGGCTGTTGAGTTGAGTCGGCTTGGCGAAGCGCTGGCGGCTGAGGCTATGATCGAAGGTACGATCAAGTCCGTCGAAGTGCGCGGCGACAAGGGCGCAAGGCGTGCATCGGTGACGGTCTACATCCGAATGATCGACCAGTCCTCGGGCGAGCTCATCAACGGCGCCGTTCAGAGCGGCTATAGCCACTCCAGAGTCGGCGACAATGCCGACGACGACATGCTTATCGCGCAGGCCATCGACAACGCGGCGTATCTTGCCGTCAAGACGATGATCGACTACGTTATTCCCGAAGCGACCGTTCAGAATACTACGGGAACCAACGAAGTTCTCCTGAACAAGGGGGCGCGCGACGGTATCCGCTCCGGTATGAGAATGGTCGTCACCCGAGATCGTGAGATCATTGGTGAGCTTATTACTACTCGTGTAGACGCGTTTGTTTCTACTGCTGCGATCACCAAGCAGACCCGTGGCATACGTCCTGAGGACAGGGCCCGGGCAGTGTTCGACATGCCGACCGTTGACAGGGGCGAAAAAGTCACCCTCGCCAGCGGCGCTGCTCCTACGAACAATAACAAGGTCAGGGGCAAGACAAGGTTCAAGAACCTGCTTGTCGCCTTGGGTGTTGTGGCTATCGCCGCGCAGCTTTGGCGCAGCAATGGTGAGGACGTAGGCGACGTGACCGCTGAGCCGGCGGTGGCTGCTGATGGAACTGCATCTGTCAAGGTCTCCTGGGACCCCGGGACGCTTGGCAAGGGGCTCAACGTGACCAACTACTCGGTTTGGCGCGACAACGCCACCGCTCCGATTGCAACGGTTCTTCCCGGCTTTGGGCAGCTTTTCTACCTCGACACCGGCGCAACTCCGGGTGTGGCGCACCAGTACTATGTGTCGGCTACATATCAGGTTGCAGTGGGCCAGGATAACAGTGGAGGCACGGGCACCGGCACGACAGACACCACTGGCGGAATCACCTACGAAGGTCGCAGTACCGTGAAGAAGCCTGCCGTGGGTGTGGCTACTCCTCTGCCGAGGAGTCCGCTTGCGAACCTGACCGTTCCTGTTGCCGATAGTTCACAGAACCTGCACAGGATCACCTTCCAGTGGCTCTCGCAGCTTGGGGCTGACACGTATGTGGTTGAGGTTTCGACCAACCCCATCTTTAGCAGTCCTGAGTTCGTGAGTAGTACTATAACCGCGAGGCCGTCCCCTGCGGGTCAGACCGTGAGTTATACCGTCAACGAAACGCTTTACGGGCTGTTCAGAAACATTCCCAACACCCAACTCGTCTACTGGAGAGTAGGAGCACGGGCGGCGGGTGATAGCCCTGGTCCTGTGCCACCAACCGGTAGGCCGAACCAGCGCTATATCTATAGTGAAATCAACGCATTCCGTCCGCTTGCTCCGGCAGTGCCGTAGCGACGGTTCCTTGTTACGCCTGGCGCACAAACCAGCGCCAGGCGAACCCCATTACAAACATATCTGCTGGCTGCCAGGGTAGAGAGTTAACCGTGTCGGGGTCATTTCTCTCGATGATCTTTGCCCCGGCTATTTTGTCCATTGGACAAGAGGATATGCTGGAAGGAAGGTAAGAATCTATGACAGGAGTATGCAGGCGAGTCACCTTAGCGGTGATGCTGGTGCTTATGGCATTTGTCGTCGTGCCGGCTTTTGGCGCCAGCGGCACCATCGAGTTTGGAAGCTCGAAGCAGACCACTAACTCGATATGGAACATCAAGGTTACCGTCAAAGTCACCTCGACTGAACCGCAACCTACGTACGTCAAGATATTGGGACTTGGTACGCCATTTATTATGTACCAGTCTGACTGGTCTGGCGCTCAGAACAGCACTTATCTGTCTGTCGGGGAAAGCGACGGCACACAGAGAGTTTACCGGGTTGCTGTGAGCCGCGGCCTCAACCTGTCTAACAAGAATCATCAGTGCAGCAAGCAGCGTCTGCAGGACGGAGAGGACGCGAGCACTGTTCCGCCTGATCTTGGCAATCCACTGCTCCTGAGAGATCCTTTCGGTAACGGAATGTGGTATGCGCGCGCGCTGAAGCCGGGGGGTGCCATTGTCACGCTGGTGATAGGTGTGCCCGGTCAGCCGGACATCAGGCAAGATGTCACCGTCACGGTTGTTCCGTCGATGCCTACCTATAGCTCAAACCCCGCGGGCGATCCCAACGATCCAAGCGACGACGTCGTTGACTGGGGTACCCCTTGGGACGCGGCGACAGATGGTGCGGACCGGCTTGAGTGTTACAATGGGCAATCGTGGCCCAGTCAATTCAGCGGTCCGGACCCGATAACGCCGGTTGCTCCGTCGCCGGTTGTGCAGGTCAATCCGACCACACCTGACAATGGCGCATCCAGCACCACCTTCGACTTTCGTGTGCGCTACTACAATTCGTCAGACCTTCCTCCGAGTCCGTGGCTTTGGGACGACTATCTCTGGATGGACGAGTTCAGCCAGTATGCAACGCCCACGGGCGTGGTCCTGTATCTGGACTATATGAACATATTTGACCCTCTCGACGAGCTCTATCCGTTTCCGGAACTGAGAAACCGTGGCTACAAGCCACACTTTATGAAGCCTGAAGACGGTGGAACACCGACCTCGTTTGCTGGCGGCGTCAACTACCTGTACAGGTTGCAGCCAACGGGCAGGTGGGGAGTCCTTACCGGCACCGCTGGCGTGTTTCCTCCCACACCCCAGTGGACCAACGAATATATGTCCCTGTTGATGGGGAATTACCATTACTACTTTTCCTGCTCAGATGATCATCTGTATTTCTGGGATAAGGAACAACTCTTTTTCTACAATGGGTTGGGCAAGGACCTCTGGGGTTTTGATTTCGGGCAGAGATCGGGAACCCCGATAGACCCAAGCACCCCAATCCAGGGCGATCCTTCCAATGTGGCATGGACAGGGGATAATGTTCCGATCCCTGAGGGGTATTCGAGATATCTGGTCGATGACAACGGCAATCCGTTTATGGCGCACAAAGCCGGCCGCACTTACAGTACTTGGGGAGATGAGTTTAGTGAACCAAGAGACTGGCAGTTGTGGGTGGATCGTGTCAACAAGGTGCCGGGGCGGTTCGAGCCTACCGACGGTTTGTATGCTCATTACCCGTTCCCTTACCCTTACCCGTCTACCGAGCATCCTGAGGTCACTATTGCCCTGGAAGGTTTTGGTCATGCTAAGGATACTGGGATCGATGGATTTGTGGGCACCCTCAAGCCATATCGACGTGCTGTAAATCCGTGCGTGTCTACACCTTGGGACCCCACCGGTTTCCGTAACTGGTCGCTTCGCATGGAGTCGTCCGGTGCTACCCTTGGAACCACGCTCAACTTCCGTATCAAGTATTATCAGCGAGACAACAAGCCGCCGCGTGAGATACGCCTGCTTATCAATAACAAACCGGTCAAACTGATCGATTCAACCAAGCAGCTGAACCCGGAGAATGGCGACTTTGTCAGCTATTCCATGAAACCCGCCCAGTACACGAACGACGGCAGGTATCAGGCACCGCCTTACAACTACGAGTCGGGCGTGGAATATCTCGTCAGCCTTTCCGGTAGGGAGATCGGGGCTGGCCCGCACACCTACTTCTTCCTGGCTAACGACGGTGTTGCTACGGCTATATTTCCCGCTCGTCCCGATGACTGGGTATATGGGACTTTCGATCTCAACGACTGGGATGTGCCGGGCTATTATCCGGGCTCAGACCTCTCCGTTCTTAGTGGAATGGACAACAACTACGTCCCGGGGCCGTATGTCAACAACCCCGTAGTGCTTTCTGACGCTACCGTGAATCCTACGACTGGCACTCCCGGTCAGAAGTTCGTGTTCAGAATCAACTACAAGGACATCGACGGACCCTCCGAACTTATCTCGGGTGACGCGAATACTAAGATCACCTCTGCCACTGATCCGCAGGGACAGCGTCCTTATCGGGCGTCTGTATACCTCGACACCGGCACCACGGCCGATTACGGTTACGGGCCAGGGATCATCAAGGCCGATATGGTCAAAGAAGATCCTAGAGACATCGACTATACTGACGGCTGCTGGTATGTCTTTGACTCTGCGTCTCTCGATGCCGCCACGATGGCTCACGGAGTGCGCAGGCACAAGTTCGAGTTTGTCGATGACTGGGGACGCCAGAGTGACCCCAACGATCGCATTGAAGGTGAAATTACCAAGTTCCCGGCAACGGGCATTTGGATTGAAGGCCCGACCGCGACCAACAACCCCAAACCGCGACTGCGCGACGGCAAGGTTGAGTCGACTGACGGTACGACCAACAGCGCCACGCTTTGGAAGTTTGGCGTGAACTACTTCAGTCTTCGGGATGTTGCGCCGAATTATGTTAGTGTATACGTCGGTGAGATCCAGGAAGACGGCAAGAGCATTAAGTGGGACAGCGGCCATGACATGGTCAAGGCTAACCCGAGTGATAAAACCTACAGCGACGGCTGCCAGTATATCTTCCAGACCCAGCTCAAGGGTTACGGCACTGTTGCTGCTCCGGCAAGCGTTGAGGTGCAGTCGGCAACGCTTTCTGCCCTTGGTGTGAACGCACTTGACCAGACGCTGGCGAACGGCAAACCTGCTTACGCGAGTGGCAGGGCAATCGTTCACCTGAAGACTCCTCCTGCCGGGACGGACGCGGTAACCTATCGCAATCAGGCGCTGAACGCCCTCGGCGTTACGCTGATCCGACCGCTGAAGCTCGCCAACAGCTACCTTGTAAAGGTAGGCACAGGTAAGACAGTGGCGGATGTGGTGAACGCATCAAGGAACATTGCCGTCGTAAAGAATGCTACTCCGGACTACCTGGCATACGAGCAGGCGGAGCCGAACGACACGCATTGGGACAAACTCTGGAGCCTTAGAATGATCAACGCTGACAAGGTCTGGGAGTTTGAGAAAGGCCAGCCAAGCGTTATCGTTGCAGTTCTCGACAGCGGTGTAAGTCCTACTCATCCTGACCTTCAGGGGAGGCTGCTTCCTGGATGGGACGCAGCTGACGGAGATGATGATCCGTCTCCCGGGCTTTCCGGCCACGGCACCCAAGTAGCTGGCATTATCGCCGCGCAGGGTAACAATGGGCTCGGTGTGGTCGGTGTATGTTGGGACGGGGTCAAGATTCTGCCGGTCAAGGTAGAACCTGACGACAGTGAAGGTATGCCCACTTCGGCTATCATCGATGGGCTCGAATACGCCAAGACCCAAGGCGCTCACGTTGTTAACATGAGCATCGGCGGGGCAGTTGGCTCCCCTGAGTTGCGCGAAAAGCTCCACGAGCTCTCCCTTGCGGGTATAATCCTCGTGGCGGCCGCCGGAAACGACGGTATCGCACAGGTCAGCTTCCCTGCGGCATTTGATGACTGTATTGCGGTCGCTGCCGTCAATCAGAAGGAGAACCTTGCGTTCTACTCCAACTACGGGCCGGAGATTGATATCGCCGCTCCGGGTGGAGAGGACATAGACGTTGTCGATAATTCCGACTCGCAGATATGGAGCACACGGTGGGCAAACGGCGTAGACGACTACGCAGCCATCCAGGGCACCTCCATCGCGACACCGCACGTTGCGGGAGCCGCAGCTCTTCTGCTTTCGACAGGAATGTCGGCACAGGAAGTCAAGGACAAGATGCTGTGGGGCGCGCGGGTTCCGAAATCCGGAAACCTGGTGCCGGTAGCCTACGGTCACGGCATCCTTGATGTTGAAAGAGCTCTTACGGCGACCGAGCCGCAGGGGCCTGATACTGACACTTACGATCCGGGCACTTACGTATACTCGTTCGTCGCTACGGACGGCGCGAATATGGCTACATACGTTCCTGCGGACGAGCCGAACATCGAAAAGAGGTCGGAGTCTGCTGGATGTATGATGCAGGATCCGCTTATACCTACCGATCCACTCCTGCCGCAGGTCTACCATTCCAGCAAGTTCCCGATCGTCGGAACGCTTGCTAAGGAGCCTGTCAGGACCGGCGCGCTGATCGACCCGATCGTGTACCGCTGGCCCAAGGGCGACGAGGCTAACGCCGAGATCGTCAGCCGCATAGACGACTATGTCTGCACAGGCAACTATTACCTGCCGACTGTAGTGTATCGAGTCGACGAGGTGGATCCGGCGTTCCAGCCAAGTATATCGGGTGTGCTTGGAGTCTATCTAAACGAAGACCTCTCCGGCACAAACTACTTCCTCGCTGAGGACGGGACACCCGGCGGATACCAGCCAGGCTATGACTACTCGCTCGGAATCTACGATGTCATAATCCTACAGCGCGAGCTGCCCTACGGCGCGGGACGCGTCTATATCAAGTATAGACACGGAGACGCGTACGAAGGCGACTACACGCTCGACCGCTGGACGGGAACGTTCTCGTTTGTTCGGGTGCAAGACCCTGAGGACGTGTTCCTCACCGATTACTTCTTCACCAGCCGTAGTCTTATGGATTCTGCTGGTCAGGGAACAATCGGGCCGATCGGTCTGAACACCGCGCCGACGCTCACAAGTCCGGGGCTCACCCCACTTACCGGGGACTCGGAAGATGAGTTCATTTACACCGTCACATATAAAGATACCGACGGACCAAACGGACAGGCTCCGTTTTATGTCCGGGTTATCATCGACGGTTTCCCCTATGATATGAATGCGATCAATCAGGGCACTCCTTCCTACAGAGCCGGAGTGACATACGAGTATAAGACCAAGGACCTCACAAGTGGTTCACACAACTACTACTTTGAGGCGAGCGACGGTTACACGATGGTTGTCGCTGACAGCAATGTGGCAACCGCCGCGATCGAACCTATCAAGGGGCCGTGGGTCAATGATCCGCCGATTCTTGAGAACGGACTTCTCGAGCCCGACGTGCTCGGCGCTATCTCGGTCTATGATTCGGTGACCTACAAGGTGACCTACAAAGACCCGGACAACGACGCTCCGTACGCTGGCACCCCGAAGGTCTTTGTCGATAACAGCGCAGAGACGGAGAAGACTGGTACAGTTGAGTCACTGATACCCGATCCCATTGACATGGGCAAATATCGGGGCATTCGTGTGGCATCGGGTAACTTTACTGCCGGGCAGTTCGCCGGTAAGCTGATGCAGATCACAAGTGGTGTCCTTAACGGACGAATCTACCTGATCTCGAACAATACGACCAACACGCTGTCGATTATGACCGACGATCTGTCCGCAGACGGTCTAGCCGTTGGCAGCACGTTTACAGTTGGCTCAGTCAAGATGTTCAAGCTTGATGCAAGTCAGCAGAACTATGTCGCGGGCGTCACTTACTCAGTGACCGTGCCGCAGCTTGGGCTTGGGTCGCACCAGTTCCACTTCAAGGCGGCGTCTACCCTTACGTCTCCGGATTGGCTTACCCCCGCGCCTGTGATGTCTGAATGGGTGCGATACCCGTTAAGCGGCGAGCAGTTCGGGCCGACGGTGTCTGTGGAGAGCGATCCGCAGAACCCCAATCACGAACCGGTGCTTCATGGTGTTAACCCGATTGTCGAGCCGACGCTTGGGTCTGCTGCAGGGCCGTTCCAGTTCAACGTCAAGTATAGCGACGTGGACGGGGACTCCCCGGGATACCACAACAGGCTGCTCGGATATATCCGGGTCGTATTCAACAATGGAGCGTTTTCGGCCGATATGCTGCCCGCCAATAACGGCAGCTATATAACCGGACGCATGTTTACCGTGTCGGCGAGCAATCTGTCGCTTCCTGCCGGAACTTACACGTTCCACTTCGAGGCTTCAGACGGCAGAATCGAATCCTCCGTGCGGTGGCCTGAATTACTCCCGGGAGAGTCGACAACATCGGTGAATGACCCTGAGATCACCATTCAGGGTAGTTCCGGAGGCGATACTACGGCGGGCGACAGAAGAGTCGTCGCGACCATCGACAAGAATGAGCCGGACATAAGTACTCCGGTTATCGATATGTTGTCTTCTCCGATTATTCCGGGCGACGGTAGCGCGGTCACTATGTGGGGCGCCACCAGAGTCGGACTGATGAGAATCAACATCTGGGATCCTGCGGCGCAGATGTATCGCACCTACGGGGCCGCCGGGTTCCCGACCATGCTGCCGGGTATGGCTATGTGGATTCAGCCACAGTCTTCCTATCCTGCCGAAGGAATAGACCAGAGTGATCCGCCGACGCCGGTGTCAACTGGCGACGTGCTGGACTTTAGCAAACTCTATCGGTTGCTCAAACCAACCGGTGATCTTTACTCGCAGAACGCGGATTGCGCAATAGACCTTGTCGCGGGATGGAACATGATCGGCTCGCCTTACCAGCAGTCGACATCCCTCGCAAGCGCGACTGTTACCCGTCTTGGGGTGACCAAGACGTTTGCTCAGGCGTCGGCCAGTGGTTCAGACAAGTGGATCGCCGGATACGTCTGGATGTGGGATGCGGCGGCGGGAGCCGCCAACCCGGCAAACGGTTACAAACTCGTTCAACCCGGGACTGCCAGGACAACCATTGATCCGTGGCGTGGCCACTGGATCAAGGTTTACAAGGACTGCACGCTGGTTCTCAGCGCGCCGTAAACTCTAGCATACTACTGGGCCGCCGAAACCATTGGGCGTAGGCGGCCCGATTTCGCGATTTCCGCGATGAAGGAGAACTTGACTTATGCTTAGGTTCCGAAAGACCCGCTTCGCGGGCTTCGTGGCGGTTATGCTGCTGGTCTCGATGTATATCGCGCCGGCGGTAACCTTCGCCGCTTCGGGCAAGTCTGCTAATATCCAGCAGACCATTATTGTATTGCCGTTCGCGACTCCTGCGAACTGCCCTATCGACACTCTCGGTGGGGATATGGCTTCAAGCGTCGCGTCCGGACTGAGTGCGGCCAAGGGCGTGACAGCCTTTGGACTGACCGAAAGACTCCCTGCCATTCGCAGGGCTACACAGGTCGACAAGACCCTCAAGAAGGAAGATCTTGCCGGCCCGTTTGGCACCGAGAAGGATCAGATCCAGCTTGCGCTCAAGATCGCGCGAGAGGTTGCCGCGGACTACGTGCTTGTAGGCTCGATCGACGACATCACGACTGACAACGATACCAAGAAGGCCGACGTTATGGTGTCTGCCTCTCTGGTGAACGTCAGCACGGGTGAGATCGTGAAGACCGACGTTGTAACCGGTCAGAGCGCACCGAGCACGAAGGCCGATGACTCCTCTGTCTGGGTTTCTCAGGCAAGTGGCGATGCGGTTGCTAAGATTGTCGCCAACACCGCGACGACCCAGACCAACATGCAGATGCTGAACACCAACACCAATAACGTGGTTCACAAGAAGTCAAAGAAGACCACGTGGCTCGTTGGATTGCTTGTGGCTGTTGGAGCAGGAATCGCTCTGAGTGGCGGAAGCGACAGCAGCGGTGGCGGTATTGATAATCCTCCCCCCCCACCAGGATCATAATAATGAGACTCGCATGCGGCGTGTGCTTTCGGGCGCACGCCGCATGTGTATTTAATACCCGCCTGCTCGATTGACTTCACGCCTGAAGAGCCGTAATATTAACTCATGCGTAACACTTCGATCATCATCCTCGTGATAGCCCTTGTTGCGTTGCCGCTTGCAATGTCCGTAGCGGCTGGCGTCGCCACGAGCGTCACACTGAGCGCAAACCCCAACTCGATCATCGCTGACGGCAAGAGCGTCACCACGATCAGCGTGGTAATTCGCGACAACTCCGGGAATCCTGTTGAGGATGGAACTCTGGTCACTCTCTCCACGGACCTTGGGACGATCCCATCGACTGTTGAGACGGTCAGAGGGGTCGCACGCGGCAGGCTGACTAGTGGCACAACTGTCGGGACAGCGAACGTTACCGCGTGGGTGACCAACGGCGGCGCGATCGGGAAACTCAGGGTAGAAATGCTTGAGCCCGGGACGACGCTTTCGCGCGAGTCGTTTGTTACCATAACCTCCCCTGACTACCTTGCCTACGACTCGGACCGCAAGATAATCTACGGCGCTGGCAAGGTGAAGATCAACCATCGCGGCCTTGCCTTTTTGGCAGACGAAGCCCAGATTGACATCAGTGCAGGGACGCTTAAGTGCCGGATGGCCTCAGGCGGTGAGCCTATTGTCCTCAGCCGAGGTGATAAGAGCATCCGGGCAAGTCTGCTCGTCTACAAGCTCAGCGAATCTCGGGGCCAGGCGATGGTCGACGGCGAAGACGGCAAGGTCCACAAGGTATCCTTCAGAGGAAGCGACCTCGCCACAGAGCCCAACGACGAGTATGTGCCGACGAACTATTTCGACCTCGCTGATATGTCCGAAACTCCGATGCTCGTTCTGGCGTCGAGCATGATATACCGACCGGGCGAAGACCTGCGCATCCGGCGCGCGAAGTTCTTTGTTGATGGCGACAAGATGCTTTCGATGCCGCTTTACGTTGTGCCGCTATCGGGGGTCAACTCCCAGACGTCGCGCTACATAGGGTGGGGAACGAGCGGAATCAGGCTCGACCTGCCGTATTTCTACTCGCTCACGGCCAACAGCACCGGGTCGCTCAGACTCAGGCGCGGTCAGCAGGCGGGTTGGGGATACTACTCGGCGAACCAGGGCTGGTCGCTCGACATGGTGCAGGACTACACAAGCGAGTCCGGCGCGGACGGTGGGGTCAACCTGAACCTGATCACGAGCGGCGACTGGGGAGCTCAGTGGCACCACAATCAGGAATTCGCAAACGGAGGGCAAGTCTACAGCTTCCTCGATTTCCGATCGCTCGATAACACCTATGCGACGACCAGCATATCCCTGCCGGTCGGCAGGCTCAACGTAGGCGCGAACATTAGCGCGAACCGCGGCACGTTTGAAGCGGCCAGCAGCACTTCTACATCCGGGGCAATCACTCCCACAAACTCTGCGACCGGACTCGGCACCAACTCAGACTTTTTTATTCAGACCGACTCAAAGCCTATCGCGGGCGGCGCGGCGAACTACGTTCTTCGAGCAACAACCGCCTTTGCGACAGGTATCAACAAGGATACCGCAACATCAGGCAGCAAGCTTCAGATGCAGTTGACTGGAAAGCGCATTGAACTCGCGAAGAACACCGGCCTCAATACCTCGCTTACAGTCGGTGACTCATGGGGGAGTCGCAACAGTGGGCTCTCGGTCCTTGGCACTGCTTCGCTTATGCACAACCTTGGGCAAAAGGGTGGCGTCGGGCTTTCCTACTCGTTTACGAGCGACGTTGGCGACCAGGGGCTCTACGGGCGGCACAGACTCAGTGGAGCTGTGTACTACACCCCGTCCAACCGCTGGCAGGCAAACATCAACGGGACATACACACTCGACAAAGTCAACACGAGCAGCTTCGCAGATATCTCCTACAAGCTCACTCCAAGCTGGAGGCTGAGTCTAATCGAGACGCTCCAGCGGTTCGATGAGTCCAGCTACTCCGAAACCGAAATCGCGCTTGGCAAGTCGATCTCCGGGCACGAGGCCGCTGTTGTGTGGTCCAAGTCCAAGAAGAAGTTCCGGGTGGAGTTTTCGGCGGCGCGGTTCTGATCTCTCCCTTGTTTATTGATGAGTTTCAAGTGGGTATAGCTCTGCAGTAAATCCCCTGGCAGTGGTCAGGGCAGGGAGGTATGTGTCTTACACCATGCACTATCCATTTTGGTATGTTCCCGGGTTGACTTCGCCGATGTGGATCGCGGTTGTGGCGGTTCTTCATATCTACACAGCTATGTACGCTGTCGGCGGCTCTATCCTCATCGCTGCGCAGACCACGCTTGCTTACCGTAATAACGATGTCGAACTGCTTGACTATTTGCGTGGCCACACGTGGTTCTTCTTACTCATCACCGTCATCTACGGCTCGCTCTTTGGGGTTGGAATCTGGTGGACGATCGGGCTTGCCTCTCCCCTTGCCACCGAGGACCTGATCCGTATATTCGCCCTCGGTTGGGCCATGGAGTACGTCACATTCTTGCTTGAGCTCGTATCGATCTTCGTCTTCTTCTACTACTGGGGAAGGCTCGCCGCGAGGACCCATATACAGATGGGATGGATCTATGCCGGTGCGGCGTTTGCAAGCCTTGTCATTATCACCGGGATCACCGCGTTTCAGCTGAACCCCGGCACGTGGCAGGACGGTCAGAGCTTCTGGAAGGCGTGGATGAACCCTCAGGCGTTTCCCCAGATCGCCTCACGGACCGGCGGGTCGCTCCTGCTCGGCGCGCTCTACTTTTTCCTTCACTCGACTCTTCGCATCAAGGACAACGACCGGCTGCGCGAGCGTGTCGGCAAGCAGAGCGCGAAGTGGGCGATGCTCGGGGCGGCGCTTACGATCGTCGGCGGCTTCGCATGGCTTGCATTCCTTCCGCCGAGCGGCAACGCTGCGCTTGTCGGCGCGGCGGTGCTAAACATCCTGATGATGATCATATTTGCGCTCACCACAGGTGTTGTCGTGATGATGTATCTTGGCCCGATCAGGAACCCCGCGTGGCTCAACCCCGGCTTTGCGATTCTGTTCTTTGGGCTCGGCCTTGCGGCGACCGGCGCGGGTGAGTTCATCCGTGAGGGCGTGAGAAAGCCCTACATCGTCTACGGTCGCGTCCTTGGAAGCCAGATCAGGCCCCAGGAGATCCCCGAGCTTCGCAAGACGGGGTATCTCGAAGGCGGACGCTGGACGCATGCCTACGTGGCCGACAAATACCCAGAGACCGTTACGGACGGCAAAATCGACTCGGCGAAGCTTCTCACACTCTCTCCCGATAAGCGCGCGGAGGTGGGACGGGTGATATTCCAATATCACTGTGGCGACTGTCACTCAGTCGAGGGCTTCTCATCGGTCTCTCAGCTTGCCCGTGGATGGAACAGGGAGCTTGTCCTGATGAGCGTAAAGAACCTGGACAAGGTTCATTTCTTTATGCCGCCGTGGTCGGGGACACCGGAGGAGGCGGAGGTGCTTTCGGACTATATTATGTCGATTCGCCATCCATACCCGCCGAATCTTCATCCCGCGTTGGTGCAGGAGGGAGCTAGATAATGGACCCAAGACTGCTTATTGCGCCTCCGAGCGCCGCGCCATATCCGACACCGTTCTGGTTCATTGAACTTTTCAAGGTGCTGGGCTTTGCGCTTCACGTGTGGCCGATGAACCTCTGGTACGCAGGCACGATTGTCGCCGTTCTTCTTGGCGTGCTAGGTAAAGACAACGGTCGCACCGTCGGCAAGCACATCGCCCGCGCGCTTCCGTTCGCGATCGCCTTTGGCGTGAACTTCGGGATCATCCCGCTGCTTTTCGTGCAGGTTGCATATCACCAGTTCTTCTACCCTGCGACGATTCTTATGGCGTGGCCGTGGTTTGCCGTGTTCTGGCTTGTGACGGTTGCCTACTTCGGCGCGTATCTCTACCGCCTGGCGATCTATGATCGCGGACCGGTGCTGCTCGGGAAACTTGGCGGATGGTTCGCGGCGTTTGCCTTTATTGTGGTAGGCTTCATCTTTGCAAACGCGCTCAGCCTGATGACCAACGTCGGCGGCTGGTGGAGCATCTTCCGTGGAGCCGAGACTGCGGGCGCGGCGACCGGAGCTGCCTTGAATACAGGCGACCCGACTCTAATCCCGCGCTGGCTCTTCATGTTCGGGCTTGCCCTGACCTCGACGGCGGCGTTTATCGCAATCGATGCAGCTTTCATGTCTGATCGTGACGGCGACGATTACAAACGCTACGCCGGTAGGTTCGCCTTTGGCCTCTACACTCTCGGCCTGCTTTGGTTCGCGGGTTTTGGCAGCTGGTATATCTTCGGCACTCGCTCGGTGGAGTGGGGGATGGCTATGGCGCACCCGGTGATGAAGTTCGTCTTCCTGCTTACAGCCGTATCGCCCGGTCTGCCGTGGCTCTTGATTCTATTTCAGTGGAAGCAGCCCAAGCGGGCTCTTGCGGCGCTTCTGGGGGTCGCTCAGTTCGGCGTGATCGCCTTAAACGCCATCAGCCGCCAGTGGGTGCAGAACATCGAGCTCGGACGCTTTACGGACCTTGCAGCACGACCTGTGAGCGTTCAGTGGAGCGTGCTCATCACTTTCCTGCTGATCTTCGTCTTTGGCGTCGCCGTGGTCGCCTGGATGATCTCCAAAATGGTCCAGGTAAACCGGCGCGAAGCAGAGTCTGCATGATAACACCCCTCATACCAGCTTTCCCATAAGAGGGAGAAGGCCGGGGTGAGGGGTATCTCACATTTTGTGACCAATTTTTCCGAACCCACCATTTTGCCTTGACATCCATACCCGATATGAGTTACGTTAACCCTGTCTGTTACAACTGAAGATTGGGTTATACTATGGACGCACAAAATAAGTTTTACGTAATTGGAATAGACGGCGGTGGGACCAAAACCGAGGCAGTGCTGCTCGACAGTGAGCGCAACATAGTCGGGACAGGGATCGGCGGCTCAGTGAACGCCACCTATGCCGGGGCGGATGTCGCAAATCAGTCTGTTCACGATGCATTTGCAGGGGTATGCAGCAGTTGTTCGTGTTTCGATGAGGTCGCAGCAGTGGGCAGCTGCCTTCACCACGGATGGCATAAGATGAAGGCGATCCTCGCCGAACAGGGCTACAGCGGGCCGTATTACACGTTCAGCGAGACTATGGTTGCATTTCGTCGGGTCGGCGCATGGGGCATGCGCGGAATAGCCGTGATCTCGGGCACCGGCTCCGGGTTCAGATACTTCGACGGTCAGCGCGAGTGTGACAATCTCGGCGGTTGGGGCGCGGGGGTCGGCGACGAGGGAAGCGCCTTTGATATAGGATTGAATGCGATCAAGGCCGCAGGCAGAGCGCACGACGGCAGAGGGCCGAAGACGGTTCTCGTTGAGCGACTTCTTGAACAGACCGGCAGCACATATTTTTGGCATATTCTTTCCAAATACTGCCAGCCGTCGCTTCGTCAGCGAGAGATCGCAGGGCTTGCGAGGGTGGTCGGACAGGCCGCAGTGGATGGCGACTCCGTCGCCCTTAGGATCCTCGCAGATGCCGGGAAGAGCCTGGGTGAGGACACGCTTCACATAGCCCGCAGAGTGTTCTCTGCTGACGATCAGTTTGTCGTCGCCTATTCCGGCGGGGTGTTCAGCGCGGGCGCGTTTATCACCGAGACGCTTGAGCGGGTAGTGCGTGCTGAGTTTCCAATGGCAGAGTTTCGTTTACCACAGATGGGCGCAGGCGTTGCCGTCGCGCATCTCACAAATGAAAGGTTTTTATCATGATCGATTCGTATTTCGACGCGCTGATTGCGCAGATTGAAGAGATTCGCCGCGAGGAGTCCGGGAGCATCGCCAAAGCGGCGACTGCCTGTGCAAGCTCGCTTGCCTCACAGGGCGTCATCCATCTCTACGACACCGGGCATATGATCACCAAGGAGTTTAGCGATAGGGCCGGTGGGCTCGTCGGGTTCACTCCCTTCAGCTTCAACATGAACGTGCAGAGCTTCAACCTGCGCGAGGACAGGCAGCTAAGAGCCAAACCCGGCTCCGATGTGGTCGCTCTCGCCCTTAAGCGAAGCAGCATCCGCCCCGGCGACGTCTTGATTGTCGGTTCGGTCTCGGGAAGAGCGTTCGACTCAGTCGAGGTCGCGCTCCAGGCCCAGGCTATGGGCGTCACCGTGATCGCGCTCACCGGTGTTCAGCAGGCAAGTCTAGCCGAGTCGGAGCATCCCACAAAAAAGCGACTTTTCGAGGTCGCCGACATTGTGCTCGACACCCACGTGGTCGCTGGCGACGCCCTGATGGCGATTCCCGGCATGGACCGCAAAGTCTGCCCAAGCTCGGGTATCAGCGCAGCCTCAACCCTTTGGGCAATGACCGCTGAGATGTGCGCCCAGATGGCGGCTGCGGGGAACCCTCCCACCGTCTTCATGAGCGCAAACCTCCCCGGCGGGATGGACGAGCTCCCACGGACAAGAGAGCTCTACAAGAAAAAAAAGATATAGCGTTTTTGACCGGCGGGGAGCAGTCTCTCCGCTGGCCTAAGCCTTGGAGCGCACAAGCAGCACTGGGATCGTGACCCCGTGGCGGACTTCGTCTGAGACGCTTCCGAATACGAGGTCATAGATCCCCCGGTGGCCGTGGGTTGACATCGCGATAAGGTCGACGTTTCGGGCTATCGCGAACTTCATAATCTCCTCTGCGGGTTCCCCATAGACTACCACCTGCTCGGCCTCGATCCCCTGCTCAGCGAACTGCCGGGCGACATCGCTAACATACTCCTCGGACTCTTCGGACTCATGCGTCATCTGGTCGCGGGTGTGCGCGTGGGCCACCCTAATCAGTATGACACGCGAGTGGTGGATCGGCGCAAGCTCTGAGATGTGCTCGATTATCGCGCCGTCAGCCGGTGAAGCGTCGAGCGCCACCAGGATTTTGTTATACACTTGCGGCCTCCTTTAGAAGCTGAACTTTCCACCGAAAGTCCGGTAGATCAAGAGTATGTTGAGGACGATGACTATCACCGCGACGACGATACCAAGCGCCCACTCGACTCCCTTGCTCGCGTATTCGCCCATAACGCGCCTGTTGCGGGCAATAAGGAGCAGTGGGATCACCGTAAACGGCAACTGGATGCTGAGCACCACCTGTGACAAGATCAGCATCCGGTAGGTGTCGGTGTTCAGTGCTATGACAATCACCGTCGGGATGCTGGTCACGATCAGCCCGACTCTGTAGAACCAGCTGTGCGGGTCCTCCGGCTTGCCGAGAAACCCCGTCACCACGTTTGCTTCAGACAGCGACGACGTGATCGACGAGCCGAGCCCCGAGAGGAGCAGCGCGAACCCAAACAGCGCGCTTGCAAGCGTACCTGCAAGTGGTCGGAGCGTCTCTGAAGCCTGGTCGATGCTAGTGACCTTCACCCCGTGCTTGAAGAACACAGCAGCGGCGACGATGATCATCGCGCTGTTTACGGCCCAGCCCATCAGCATCGCAAGCGTGGTGTCGGCAAGCTCGAACTTCATAAGCTTGCGCCGCCGCTCCGGGTCGCCGCTCCATTCCCGGCTTTGGATGACGTTTGAGTGCAGGTAGATGTTGTGTGGCATAACTACTGCGCCAAGCATAGCCATCGCCACAAGGATGCTGTCGGAGCTGACTTTGGGGGTGATCATCCCAAGCGCCGTCGCCCCCATATCCGGTCCCACGATGAACATCTCAATCAAATAGGCAAGAGCTATCCCTGCAAGAAAGACCACGATCATCCGCTCAAGGTGCTCGTAGCGCTGCGCAAGGATCGCGATCACGACGATCACCAGCGTGAGAATAGCGCCGATGATCACCGGTATCCCAAAGAGCAGGTAAAACCCGAGCGCCGCCCCCAGATACTCCGCAACGTCTGTCGCCGCGCATGCGAGGAATATCGTGACTCCAAGAAACCCCGAAACCGGACGCGACATATTCCGTCTGATATTTACCGCAAGCGACTGCCCCGAGACAATGCCGATCCTCGCCGACATGTTCTGCAAGAGAATCAGCATAAGCGTAGAAAGCGCGATCACCCAGAGCAGGCTGTAGCCGAACCTGGACCCGCCCTCGATGTTCGTCGCCCAGTTGCCTGGGTCAATAAACCCGACCGTAACCAGAAACCCCGGCCCAAGATACCGAAGGAACTCCGAGCTTCGAGCGGTGGTCATCGTGTTTCTAACATACTGCAATATCATCCGAGCCGGTCATCCTTTTCCTGAGCCACAGAGTTCAAGTTGATGTAGTAGAGACGAGTAACACCCCTCACCCTAACCCTCTCCCCTTGAGGGAGAAGGCTGGGATGAGGGGTAATTGCAAACAGCTACAATATAATACCCACTTTTTTGAGTGAATGCCTGCCTGCTGGGTATAATATCTCAACAATAATTGTGGAGGATGAATTACAATGTCCGAGATTAAGAACCTGTATGAGATGATTGAGTTCCCCAAACAGGGAATACTGAGTAAGACCATCGTCGAGAAGCCGTCCGGCGAGGTTGACATATTTATGCTTCCAAAGGGTGAGAAGCTATCAAAGCACACTTCGACAAGAGACGCGGCGGTGTTGATACTGCAGGGCGAAGCGGATTTCGAGCTCGGGGAGACTTGGCATCACGTGAAGGCCGGGGACTGGTTCTTCATGCCATCCGGCTTGGAACATCAGCTTTCGGCGAGCGAAGAGCTCGTATTTGTTCTGACGCTCTTCGGCTCCTGATCTCGGCGATTGTTGCGCTCTTGGCGATATCGATTGCCGGTTGCCAGGAGCGCACATCAGCGCCACGCACTGCGCTCGGGTGACGACAGAATACTTCGTATCACTCCGAGGTGAGACTATTAGTTCGGGTTCCAAACGACAATTCGCCGTTTTTCCGAGCGTATAGTCGTCCCGAAGCTGTCGTTGATCCTGATCTCGACCTCGTGCTGGCCGTTTGACACATCGCTCGTGTTCCACACCAGCCTGTAGGGCGATTGATTGGTGATCCCTTTGACCTGTCCGTCGATAATGAACAGCACCATCGCTCCGGCGTCGACCGATGTGCCGGGTTGCAACTTCACAAAGCCCTTGACCGTCCTGCCGCGTGGCCGGGCGGCGGCGTTTTCCAGGCTTTCCGCGAGCCGTTCGGCACTGTAGCGAGGGAAAAGCAGACGGATTCGCGTGACCCGCAGGCGGCGGAAGATGTCGTCTTCTTTGCCGAGGACGTCGGGCATCGGCTGCCATGAGCCGTCGGCAAACCCCATCTCCGCTCGCATCGAGTTGTCTGGGTTCTTCGGGTCAAAAGCAAGCCCGATGTAGCCCGAAAAGAGCGGTGTCCAGCCTTCGAAGTGGTGTTCTCCCATAATCGGCGCGACCGCCATAGTCTGAGGCATCGGAATCTGTGTCTTGAAATGCTCGGAGGGCTGTATTTGGAACCCGCCACGCCGCTCGTAACCGGCCCCTTCAAGCAGATTCGTCTCAGCGATCGCCGCAGTCGACACCGTGATAACCCCGCCGTGGTTCGTGTTGATCAGCCCCTCGCCTGTGTAGCTAGTCGCATCGAACCTGCCGACCCCTTCGAGCCTGGTCAAAACCTTGCCGATCGCTTTCTCCGTGCCGTCGTCGTAGGTCGCCGTTATCGCCCCACCGACATGGTTCTCAAAGATCACTTGCTTGAGATAGGGCTTGGGGAGCATCGCCGTGATAACGATCACATCGCCCGACTTCGGCTGCCAGTTCTGTGGGAAATCTACGAGTTTGCCGCCGACCTCAAGCCGTGCCGGGTTTCCGACAAACGGTGCAAAGTTTCTAAATATGCTCGTGCCGGTGGGGATGTCGGTGTATATCCCGGAGTCGTAGGCAATGTAGCCGCCGTAACCTTCGGGGATCGTCACAAACTCCGATGAGACAAGGCTTATGGTCATCGGGTCGCCGTTTCGGGTGCAGGTCTTGACCCTGATCCCATGCACCGCAGTTGCCGCGACTGTTCTGTTCGGTGTATAAGAAGACGCCGCAAACCCCTTCATAGTTCTACTCGCTGGGCGACTGACCGCGCCGACGGTCTTGTAGGTGACACCTGAGTCAATGGACACCTGCACGCGCCCGCCCGCTGAGTTCTCCACTCTGAGGCGAAAGATTTCACGAGAATCTTGAACAGTGGTACACAGTGCGGCGGTCGCAAGAGAGAGAACAATCGCGACCGCCGCTATTACTTGACGCATCAAAGTCTGCAGCTTTCCTCGATAGTATGCTTGATGTCTTTGACCTTGCCAGAGAGCCCCGGTATCTGGTGCGGGGCCTTGGTGGTATCGCCAAACGTCTGCTTGAGGAGGTCCCACCAGTTGTAATCCCTGATGTAGCAGAGGTCAAAGAGCATAACCCCCTGGGTTGACGAGTTACAGGCCTCAATTGCCCTCTTGAACGCCTCCGGCTGCCCTTTATACTGAAGCACGTAAAGGCTTGCGTAGACCCAGGTGTCGTCCGATATTACCTGGCTCGACTCCTGCCCTGCCGCCTCGACCGATGCCCCCTCACTTGCTCCCGCCGCTTGCGCTTCCTCGCGGGTCGCATATTCGTAGTAGCATCCGGTGCAGAGCCAGTCCATCAGGTCAGCGTAGCCGGTCGATTGGTAGCTCGGCAACGCCCACCGGTATGGCGGCTTGTGCGATGGGCTCGCCCAGTTGACCCCAACGTCGAAGTAGGAGTTATACCACGATCCAACATACGCCGCGACTTTCGCGTCCGGTTTGACCGTTCTTACGAGCTTTCTCGCGTCATCAACAAAGTCATGTATCTGTTTGGCCCGAAACTCCATCCACTTAGGGAAGTGCTTTCCCTGGGTGAAGCTTCCATCAGGCATTGGGCTAAGCGTCATCACGTCCTCAGGGAAGCGCTCGATCTTCTCGCCTGCCCACGCCTCAAATTTAGCTCGTGTAAGCTCGCCGAAGTCCGCATACATGCCCGGGTAGCGCATTCGGTCAAACACTATACCGGCGACATCGTAGTTTGAAATAATCTCTCTTACGATCGACATCTCATAGTCGCGCACCTCTGGGTTTGTGGGGTTTACAAAGACCGCAAGGTGCATATCGGCAGACCTTCCGACCGGGATGAACAGAGGCTTACCCTCAACAGTCATCGGCGAGCCAACCCCCGCGTTCTTTCTCAGCCAGTCACCTGCGGGTCCGCTTGCGATGAGCGCGTATCCTCCCTGCGGGAGTGTAATCCCACTTGCCGCAATCCCTTCGGCGACCGCTGTCACCTTGTTTGTCGAGTCGACGGCGACCGCGAGCGCATCATATGGGGTGACCTTTGGCAGCGAATCAGGTTTGGTGACAAGTATGATCTTGCCTGGTTTGGCTTTGGTGTTCGCGCCGTCGATCGGGTAGGTATCAGCCGTGACGCCGTGCGCCCAGCGGTCGACCTCATATTTGACGCACTGCCAGTCCGGGTGCGCGTATGCAGGTCCGCCGGGGACATCGAGCTGCCCTTCGGAAAAGACGTTGATCGCCGCGTAGACTTCGATCCCGGCCTTTTTGCCCTCTTCGACCATAGTGGTGAGCAGGTCATAGTCGGCAGGGTAGGGTTTGCCCTTCCATTCCCTAAGCTTTGGCGCGATTTTGCTGTTATAGAGCACGAGCCCGCAGAGCGGTTTCACATCGACGACAAGCGTCGTGATCCTGGCGTCCCTGCAGTTCTGCACAAGCCCCACGACCTTCTCGCGCGAGTCGAGCGCAAACAAGTTCGCCTCAGCATCACACCAGAGGACCCTTCCCTGCAAACTGCCCGCGGCGGCCACCGCGTTAGAATACTTTCCGGCAAGCGCCGGCATAGAAAAAAGTGTCAATACAATCGCTCCTGCGATGAGTAATTTTGCGACCAAAATTCGCCTTTCTAATGCTCAGTCCATATCAATTATAGCACGGGAGAGCTTTTTCCCGTTAGCAAATAGCTGTTAGCCCGCTTTATTCGCTTCACGAATAAAGCTCTTGCTAAGAGAGCATTATTCGCGATTCTCGTGAATAATGCGGGTTAGCCTGCCAAATACCTTAGACGGGTCAGATGCCCGCATTATTACCTGGGAAAACAGCCGCATTCCGCCGATAATCTAGGATGGAATTTCAATTCGAGAGGACAACTCAATGCCTAGCCGAAAAGTAATCGCCGTCCTGATGTTCGTTGCCGTTGCCGCGCTCTACATCGCGACTATGTGCCCGACCGTCTACACTATGGACTGCGGAGAACTGATGATCGCAGCCGAGAAGCTGCACCTCGCGCACCCAACCGGGTATCCGCTGTTCTGTCTTCTCTGGAAGCTCGGGTCGCTTCTCGTCCCGCTCGGGAGCGTCGCGTGGCGAATGAACGCCCAGAACGCGATCGTCTCAGCGGCGGCGATATCGATGCTTTTCCTCGGGATCTCCGAGGTCGCGAAGCGCTGGACCGCCATTTTTGCTGCACTGCTCTTTGCCGTAACCCCGCTCTTTTGGGACGTGGCGACGAGCACCGAAGTCCATTCGTTAAGCGCCCTGTTTCTCACAACCGAGCTGTTTCTATTTCTTAGATGGCGCAGGCTCGGCGGCCGAAAGCTGCTCTCTTTGCTTGCCCTTACTGCCGGGCTGGCGATGACGAATCACCTATCTTCGGCGATGCTGCTGCCGGGCCTGCTCTACGGGATCCTACGGCGCGAACCGGGCATCATCCGTGATCTGAAGTTCCTGGGCCGATGCGCCCTGCTCATTGTCCTGCCTCTCTGTCTCTACGCCTACCTGCCGCTTCGTGCACAGGCGAGCGAGGGGACGATCTGGGGCGGGATCTACAAGTCCGCGGGGTTTGTCTCGCACGTCACCGGGCGCGCGTTTCGGATGCTGATGTTCCACTCGCCCGCGTACGAGGTGCAGGACAACTTCCTGCGATTCTTGCGCCTTCTGATACTCGAATTCCCCATTTTCGCCGCTTGGGTGCTCCCAATCGGCGGTGTTGTCATTCGCCGAAGGCAGCCGTATCTGCTCGGCGCGCTGCTTTTGATGATCATCCCAAACGTGATCTACAACATCAACTACGCGATCAACGACATCGAAGCCTACTACGTGCCGACGATGCTTGCGCTCTCTGTGATGCTTGCAGTTGGCTTCGACTACGTGCTTTCCGAGGCCAGGTGGCCTGTTCTCCGTAAAGTCGCTTTAGCTCTTATGCCGGTGCTTGTCGCGTCGGTGATCATCCACGAATACCCGCGAATGGACAAAAGCGGCGCGACCCTTATCATGGACCACGCCGACAACGTGCTTCGCACGATCGATCAAAACGCCGTGTTCATCGCCTGCGGCGACTCGTCCTATAACGCCATGCTCTACGAGCGAATGCTCGGCGGTGCGAGGCCGGACATCATCGTCCTGCACCGCAACATCACCCGCGCCTGGCCCCAGACTTCAAGCGTTTGGGAAGGGCGGGACTACTACGAGCAGTGCACCAGGCAGAGCCCCGCGATGCGCGAGTTCCTGTGGACAAACAAACGCTACACCAGGAAAGCCGTGCGCGATGAGACGTTCCTCTGTGACGTGATCGACGCAGTCAGCAAAGAGCGTCCGGTCTTCATCACGTGCATGGGCCTCGACGAAAAGACCCATCCCATGCTGAAGCGCCTGACCCGCGACTACCAGCTTGTCCCCTGGGGGCTCGTCACCCGTCTTGTGCCAAAGGACGAAAAGATCAATCTGTCCGCGCTGGCCCGCGTAAACGAGGACTTTTGGAAGCAATACGTTATTCGTGACATCTACAGCATGCCCCTTCGTGGCGGCGAAATCGAGCGCGAGATTCCCGAACGCTATAGCTTCGCTCACCTGTCGCTTGGTGATACCGAACTGAAAGCCAAAATGTACCCAGACGCCGAGCGCAACTTCAAAAAGGCGCTTTCGATAGACCCAACCCTCGCCCGCGCCCGAAACGGCCTGGCCGTCGCCTACATCTGCCAGGGCCGATCCCGAGAGGCTGCCAAAGAGTGGAACAGCGTGCTAGTGTGCCACCCCGACAACGACGTAGCCCGACGAGGACTCGCGATGGCGAAGAATTCGCTTGATTAGGGCAGTGCAAAATGCAAATTGATGGGATTGGTGGAGGGCGATTGGCCGTACCTCTTGTCGAGAGATAGGTTTCCATCTTGTTCGTCCGGATTTGCATCTATCGTTCGTCCGGATTTGCAATCCGGGACGTCTGGCCCGAATAGGCATCTGTGATGCCGGTTGATTGGGCACAGTCGAAATAACGGGATCACAGATCCCTCTCTTGCCAACAGGCCCCGGATTTCAAATCCGGGCCAACGTACGACAGGAGAAACCGCCACCCTGAGCCCCGTCGAAGGGTGAGCGACCACCATCTCCCAACCCTCGACAGCCCCCAATTTTGCATTTTGCATTTCCCCTCCCTCTTCCAATTTCCGCTCATCTGTCCTAAAATACATTGTTATGAGTGAACAACCCGAGCAATTCACGAATGTTGCAGCGTACTACGATGCCCTGATGGCTGGTGTCCCTTACCTGCTTTGGACCAATTACATCGATGAGATCCTGCGTCGGCTTGATTATGCCCCGAGGACTGTGCTTGATGTCGCCTGCGGGACGGGGAGCGTGTCCGAGATTCTCGCGGCGCGTGGCTTTGATGTCACCGGGGTCGACATCGCGCCGGACATGATCGAGGTCGCGAAAAAGAAGGCGCTTTGCACCGAAAGCGACGTGGAATACCACGTCTCCGACGCCGCCGAAATGGACCTCGGCCGCCAGTTCGACCTCGCGATAAGCCTTTTTGACAGCCTGAACTACATCACCGACGAGGATCAACTGAGGCGCGCCGTCAAGAGAGTGGGGGAGCACGTAAAACAGGGCGGGCTATTCATCTTCGATGTGAACACCGAATACGCCCTTGCGCACGGTTTTTTCAACCAGACCAACCTCGCGAGCTACCCCAAATACGTCTGGACATCGAGCTACGACCACGCGACCCGTATCTGCACTGTAAAGATGGTCTTTGAAGTCGAAGATGACGGTGAGCGTCGGCAGTTCCACGAGACGCACGTGCAGAAGGGCTACACACTTGCCGAACTCGACGGGATGCTCTGGGACGCCGGGTTCGAAACAGTTGAGCGGTTTCATGCGTATAAATTCAAGCAGCCAACCCGCAGAAGTGACCGGGTATTCTTTGTAGCGAGGAAAAAGTGAAGCGTATATCCGTAACCGCCGCAACTATTGCGATTCTGGCCATCGCCGTCTTTGCCCTTATGCCGCATCCCGCGCCGAAGCTTCCTGTGAAGACGCTCGACCCCTGGAACCTCCAGACCAACGACCCATACGCGCTCGTCGGCCAACCCGCGTTTGCCGAGAGCAAAGAAAAGACGCTCGACGGCACGCTTTACGGCACCTACATCGGCAACGGCCACATCGGCGCAAGAATCGGCCCCGAAGGTGTCGGATCATTCAACGGCCAGCCGACTGAGTGCCTGATGTCCGGCCTTTGGAAGGGCGAAGAGACCCAGCCTCTCCCCAACTGGAGCGATTTCCCGCTCTTTGACGAGAACGGCAACCGCTTTGCGCTAGACACCAATGCGCCGTACCGCCAGACGCTCAACATGCGCGAGGGATACGTCCAAACTGAGCTTACACTTAAGTCGGGTAGGCAGAGGCTTGCGGGTAACGTGACGGTCTTCATACTTCCCACCGATGCGGCGGCGAAGCTCCACGCGCTGGGCGATGTTGCCGTAATCCGGTATAATCTCGCTCCGGCTCGAAACGGCAAAATCATCATCAAGCCTATACCTCACCAGGGACCCGTGTTTATCACGTCGACAACCGTAGACACGGACGGTCACAATGTGAAAGACTCGGTGCAGGCCAAGCGAGGGCAGAGCGTTTTCATCACCCGGTATATATCTGTCAGCATGTATGCAGAGGTATTGAAGTCGAAAGATGCCAACCTCGACGCATGGGAAATCGGCTACGACAAGGTTTTCGCAGCCCACAAGCAGGCGTGGCGCGACACCTGGAAGTCCGACATCGTAATTGACGGCGACCCCGCGGCCCAGCAGGCGATCCACGCGATGCAGTTCTACATGCTCTCAAGCGCAAGCGCCGGGCAGAGCATCTCCCCGATGGGCCTCTCGACCGGCGGCCCCTGGCGCGGGCATATCTTCTGGGATGCCGACACTTGGATGTTCCCCGCCCTGCTTCTTCAGCATCCCAACCTCGCTCAGGGTATCGTCAAGTATCGTTTGAAAACAATGTTTGGGGCGGCTAAAAACGCCAAGAAACGGGGACTGCTGGGAACCGAGTTCGCTTGGGAAAGCGCGCAGACCGGCAAAGAAACCGCGCCGCCTCCATACGCGGAAGAACGCCACATAACTGCCGACGTAGGTATCGCCGCGCACTCCATGTTCGGTCCTGACGCCGATCTCATTCTCAAGAATACCGCCGAATACTGGGCCTCCCGAGTCAAGTATAACAAAGTAAAAGATCGTTACGAAATATTAGACATAGTTCCACCCGACGAGAACGCTGGAATAGTCGACAACAGCGTCTACACCAACGCCGCAGCCAAGCGAAACATCGAGCTTGCGATCGAAACGGCAAAGAAACTGGGGGTGAGCTATCCCTCGAAGTGGGACGACATCGCCAAGAAGATGTACATCCCATTCGACGCCCAAGCCAAGCGATTCACAGCCTACGACGGCTACAAAGGCGGCAAAACCAAGCAGGCCGACACCGAGCTTTTGATCTACCCGCTCGTCTACCCAATGTCCGATCAGGTCAAGAAGAACACATTCGACTTTTACAAGAAGACGACCGACCCGCGTGGCCCGGCGATGACTTCTTCTATCCACGCGATTATCGCAGCCGAACTTGGTCGCCCTGATGAGGCCTACAAGCACTTCGAGGACAGCTACAAGCCGTTTATGCGCGGGCCGATGCTGATATTCAACGAAAAGCGCTCGCTCACCTACGACAATGCCTGTTTTCTTACCGGCTGCGCGGGGACGATCCAGAGCGTCGTCTACGGCTTCGGCGGGATCAGGGTCGGGCGCGCGCCGGAGGGGTTCAACCCGCTCCTGCCGGGGCTTTCGATCAAGCCCTGCCTGCCTGCGAATTGGAAGAAACTAGAGATCACCGACATCAAGTGGCGCGGCAAGCACTACGATCTTGCTATTCTGCCCGGTAACAAGTGGGATCTGGTTGAGAAGCGGTGAGTGATGGGCTCGGATTGCAAATCCGGCCCAACTGCCCCAGACATAAAGCGGCCCGGGTAGTCAGCCCGGGCCTGGGAGGGAGTAGAAAGGAGAAGGCGACAGTTCAGCGTGCGTCGCCACCGGCCACTACACCGGCCAGCATGGTGTAGGTCAAACACCTGTTGATCTGTCACTAATGTTTTGCCACGGAACATCCACGTTCAGGCCAGGTAGTAACGCCTGACTTATCTGCCTTCCTACTTAGTCACGCTTGAAAGCGCCTTCATTATCTGTTTTGCCGCATGTTCTTCTGGGAGCGCAGGCTGTCGGACTGGACGCGAAGCACCTTGGTCAAACTCACCCCCATCTTGTCGGCCTGATGTTTAGCGGCTACAAACTTGTGACATCGGGCAGGTCGTGCGCTCTGCCATCGAGGTTACACGGGTGCCAATTCCGAGATCAGCAACTGCGGTCGCGAGGAGGCCAGGCACTGACTACGGTGGCGTCGTGTCATCTCCGCGATAGATCAACGCTGCTGTGGTGGCTTCGTGGTGAACAACCTGTGCTGAATTAAGTCCAGTTCTTCCGTTTAATGACATTAATATGTTTCCCTGCGACACTAATTGGATACATTACGATTTGGGTTGCCTGAACAAGCAACCACTCTGCTGCGATCTATGGCGTAACAAGTCCATAGACCGACCATACTCGCCCAGCTCCAACTGGGCAAAAGGAGGAATCGTGTTGAAAGTACATTGGCTTCTTCTACTGGTTCTGGTGTTGTTCGCAGTGAACGCACCCGCCGCTCCCATCAATCTTGGCACAGCAACCACCTTCGGACTGCTTGCCGGCAGCGGCATCACCAATGACCCGACTAACGCCGCGGGAACGATTGTCCAGGGGGATGTCGGCAGTTCCCCTACACCCGCCGTAACGGGATTTCCACCCGGAGTGGTGCTCGGCACACTGTACACCGCGCCCAGCGCCGCGACGGCACAAGCCCAGTCCGACCTGGTCATCGCGTACAATGCCGCAGCGAGCGCTGCGCCCAACTTCAATCTCACTGGCCAAGACCTGGGCGGAATGACGCTCGTTCCGGGAGTCTACTTCTTCTCATCTTCAGCGGGATTGACCGGTACTCTGACGCTCGACGCTCAAGGAGATCCGAACGCGCAGTGGGTCTTCCAGATCGGCAGCACCCTGATCACCGGCACAAATTCCAATGTAATGTTGATTAACGGAGCTTCTCCGTGCAATGTGTTCTGGCAGGTCGGATCATCCGCGACCATCCAAACGAACAACAACTTCGTAGGCAATATCATGGCGCTTGCGAGCATTACACTTAACGGCGGAACCCTGAATGGCCGGGCGCTCGCACGAAACGGCGCGGTCACGATCAGCAATTCAGAAACAGTCGTGAGCGGTGTCTGCGTGCCGAGCCACCCCTGTGTGAGCATCACTAAGCAGCCAAACCGCACCCAAGCCGCCGTCAACGATGAGATCATCTACACGTACACAATCTGTAACTGCGGATCGACGCCGATCACGGTGGACAGCGTGACCGACTCGAATCTGGGCAACCTGACTACGGCGTTCACCATAGCGAACGGCGGATCGACGCTTTCTGTTGGGCTATGCACGGTGTTCACCGTGAGCCACACGGTGACGGTCGCCGACGCTAATCCTCTCGTAAACACAGCTATCGTCAGTGTCCATGACACCACGGGTTCAACGTCGGACACTGCCACGGCGAGCGTGGACATCACTCCGACCACGCCAACCACTTGTGTGAGCATGGTGAAGGTTGCCGACCGTATTGTGGCATCGGTCGGTGATCTGGTGACCTATAATTTCACCATCTGCAACTGCGGGACGACAACACTGACGGTGGACAGTGTGATCGACTCGAATCTGGGCAACCTGACCACCGCGTTCACAACCGCGAACGGCGGGGCGACCATGGCCGGCGGAACGTGCATGTCGTTTACCGCGACACATACGGTGCTCGCCTCGGATCCGAATCCTCTCAGCAACGTCGTTACGGTCAACGCCCACAACAACGGCACCCCCGTGACTGCATCCGACAACTGGGACATCGCCATCGCACCAGGTCCTTGTCTTAGCGTAGCGAAAGTAGCCGACCGCGCTACGGCCTCAGTCGGTGATACAGTGCTCTATAAGTTCACCGTGTGCAACTGCGGAACGCCTCCGGTGACGGTCGATTCCATAATCGACACACATTTCGGCGACCTTAACGCCGCCTTTATCACTGCAAACGGCGGCAGCTCGGTCATCCCATCCGGCGCGTGTGTAGATTTCACCATAGGCCGTATCGTCTTGTTTACCGATACAAGCCCGCTTTGGAACAAGGTCACGGTGATCGCCCACGTTAACAATGTGGTTCTGACCGAGACCGGTGAATCGTCCGTAGACATAGTGCCACGAGTGATCACTCAAGCCGTGCCGGCTACTTCGGGAGGCTGGAACTGGTCGTTCCTGGGCTACCATGGCATAGGACCGGACGTGACAACAGCAACCGGCGGCGTGTTCTCGATCTACGGTGGAAACAAGTGGAGCAACTTCATAAAGGCCGCTAGAGACCAGTGGCCGGGCGGATGGACGGTCAAGAACGTGGTTCTGAGGAAGACCACTCCCTCATTCATCCAGTGCAGTGAGGTGTATGCGCCAAAGACCGTCACTCAGCAGGGCACCAACAACATCAGGACGTGGTGGCCGCTGATGTATGAGGCTCCCGGCACGACGTTTACACTCAACATTCTGTATGGAACGGGTCAGGTTCGCATAGGGTCCAATCCCAACGACATTGTAAACTATGACGATGGGACAGGGCCAGCTACGGTCCATACAGACATCTGGAAGTGGACGGTCGATGCTGATCTGAACTCGCTCAGCCTGCTGCTCGATGTATTTCATTCGATGCCGTTTGGTTTGGACGAGGTTCCGCTGATATCCAACGAAGCGCTCTATAAAGAGGCAAAACAGCTTCTGTCGGATACAAATTACTATTACTATGTGGCGCAAGATACAGCCGCGGCCGCAGACACGCTTTCGCAATTCGAGCTTGTTGTGGCGGACGCCTGCATCTCATCCTCGCCTATTCTCCCTTACCCCGGAGGATCCGACAGCGGCATCGCTCAGACACCGGAGAATCCGGCGTGCTGTAAACTCTTGGTGGATGTTGAGTATATCGCCAAAAAGTTGGGGATATTTGTGACCTCGAAGTAGAGCGCAAGCTACCCGACTCACTCATGTTGTTCGACCACGAGAAGCCGGCGGATCAGTCGACCCGCCGGCTTCGTAGCGAATCAAGCTCTCACTAACCCGCATTATTCACGCTCCTCGTGAATAATGCGGGTTAGTTCTTGACCGGGGGTTAGTCGTTCTTGCCTTCGTAATAGACCCACTTGCCGGAGACCTTGAACTGCACCAGCGTCACCACGAGGACTATCGCAAAGAGGATCCAGGCAAGCGCTGAAGCGTAGCCCATTTTCATCCATTCAAAGGCGTTCTTGAACAGATAGAGCGAGTAGAACATCGTCGAGTCGTCCGGCCCGCCGGTGCCTCCGGTCATGATGTAGGCCGGTGTGAAGAACTGGAACGCGGCCATCGTGCCGATGATGAGCTGGTAGAATATAGTCGGCGTGAGGAGCGGCAGCGTCACATTCCTGAACTTCTGCCAGGGCGTGCAGCCGTCGATCTTGGCGGCCTCGTAAAGCTCCTCGGAGATGCCGTTCAGGCCCGCGAGGTAGATCATAATCGACCCACCGACGCCCCAGAGACCCATAATAATAAAGGCAGGTTTGGACCAGTTGGGGTCTAGTAGCCAGCCCGGTGGGATCGGCGCTCCGCCCCAAAGCGTCGGCAGTTTGTCGATACCGAGCCCCGTCAGAATCCTCGGGAATATCCCCGAGCTCGGGTTGAATATCCACTGCCAGAGTATAGCCGTCGCCACTCCCGAAGTTACGACCGGCAGGTAGTAGACTGCGCGAAACACGGTTATGCCGCGCAGCTTCTGGTTCATCAGAACCGAGATCGCAAGCCCCCCGATCATCGCGAGTGGGATGCTGAACGCGGCGTAGTAGAGCGTGTTGGCGAGCGCCTTGATGAACCTCGGGTCGTTTAGGAAGAGCTCTCCGAAGTTGCGCAGGCCCACAAACCGTGCGGTGTTGATGACGTCCCACCGGCTGAAACTGAACACAAGCGAGGCAAGCGTCGAGCCGAACGTGAGCACGATAAACCCGATCAGCCAGGGGCTTAGAAACAGGTAGAACGTAATCGCCTGCTTGCGCGCGGTCTTGTGCCCTCGGGTCTGCCGCAGCACGTACCACGTCCCGCCGCCGATCAGCCCCAGGAGCAGTAGTCCGGCTCCGACGCCAAGCGCGGTCCAGGGGACAGGTGTGAGCTTGTTCACATCCTCGTTTGCGACGTTCAGTATGCTCTGACCGTTGGTTGCGGCGATTCTAAGGCCAGCTTCGGGTGTCGTTTTGCCCTTGAAGACCGCCTCGATCTGCCGTGCGAGCTGATCGCTTGCCTCGCGATAGCCGGGTGCGACGGGAGTGGTGCGGCCAAAGGCGATCTGGTCGACGAACGGCCTTACGAGCTTGTTGTTGTAAAACGCGGGGCTCGTTGCGGCGCTCTTTCGGGCTGGAATCCGCCCCGCCGCCGAGCAAATCCGAAGCATCTGCTGCGGGCTTGAGGCAAACTTGATGAACTCCCACGCCGCCTCACGGTGCTTGCTTCCGCGCGGGATCACGAGCGCGTTTCCGACCACCTCGACGGCTCGGACCCTGTCCCAGGGGGTAGGGGCGATCGCGTAGTCGAGATCCGGGAAGTATTTTTCTAGATCAGGGATGCGAAACGGGCTTTCGATCCGCATCGCGACCTTCTCAAGCCCAAACGCGTCCTGTGTCGCCCCGACATAGCTGCTGTTGAACACCTGAATGTTCTGAGTAGCCTGCGCGGCGGCCTGCTCGGATGAGACTTTGGCCCCAGTCGGCCCGACTTCGCGAATCAGAAAGTCGCGCATCCACGTCAGCGCCGCGACGCCCTCGGGGCTGTCAAAGGCGATTCGCTTCTTGTCGGCGCTGAGCGGTTGGCCTCCCTGCTGCCAGAGGTACATATTAAAGTCAGGTGGGTTGTTCAGGAAGTTCGCGAACCCGACGCGCTCGATCTTGCCATCCGGTGTGCGCCTGGTGAGTCGCATGGCGTAGTCTTGGAGCTCAGCCCAGGTCTTCGGCGGCTTGCTGGGGTCGAGTCCGGCTTCTTTGAAGAGCTTCTTGTTATAGAAGAGCGCGTTAGGCGAAAGAATCCACGGCACTCCGTAGAGGTGGCCGTTGTAGGTGTTCTGCTCGATTCCGACGGGGTAGAAGTCAGACATATCGAGCTTGTCCCTCTGCGCGAGGTCATCGATTGGTTCAAGTCCGCCGCGGCTCATCATCTCCCCTCCGAGGTGCGCGTAAAACCGCACAACGTCAGGTGGAACGCCGCCTGCGACGGAGAGAATCAGCTTGCGCTCGACATAGCTCTGCGGCACGAGCATCCCTTCGACTACGATGTCGGGATGCGCGCGGTTGAAGTCCACAATCAGCGCCTTGTAGGCGTCCTGCTCCCGCTGGGTCGCTCCATACCAGAAGACCACCCGTTCCTTCGCCGACACCTGCTGCGCAAGTCCCGCCAAAAGCAGCAGCGCAAGCCCGATCCTAGTCAACGTCCTCATTCGCCTAACCCCATTTGTATATGTATGTATAATATTCATCTCAAATGTTAATCTAATTCCCAATCGTCACCCGATTATGTTGATCGCGCCGGTTCTCCAGAACCGGCGCAGACATTCCCAGGGTCTCTGACCCCGCAGCGCATGGATCGGGGTCTGGAGACCCCTCAAACATGCATGCCGCGTCAGGAGACACGTCACGATCAGGACCACTATCTCCCAAATCTGGTCGATCGCGTATGATCGCACGCGATATTCATCGCGTGCGAAACAGAAGAACAAGGGAGCTTAGCTCCCGCTCAGTCGGCTGATGCCCATTCCCCGGACTTAAGTCCTCATTCTTCTTTTCCGGGCGGGAGTAATCTCCCACTCGATCGGGCTAACAGCTATCCCCCGGTCCCCTCCGGTAGCACGATCACCAGTGCATAGTTGTTAAAGTATTTGCAGCTAACCTTGCGCACATCGGCGGCTGTTACGGCATCGAGCTTTGTGGCGAACGCCGTATCATAGTCGCATCCAAGCCCGATAGTTTCCAGCCAGCCGAGGTTGTATGCCCGGTCGCGCAGCCGCTGTCGCCTCAGAGAATCCGTTCCGATGCTGTATCTTTTCGCCCGTTCAATCTCCTCGGGGGACAATAGCTCGTTTTGCATCCGGTTGATCTCTTCAAGCGTCGACTTCTTGACCTCGGAGAGGAGCATCTGCATGCTGTAACCCTTGCCTAGGCGGCGATATGGGTCGGTCACGAGGTAGGCGACGACGTGGCTTTGGTTTTTCAGCTTAGGATACATCGCCCCGACTTCGTATGCAAGCCCTTTTTGCTCCCGGAGCGATTGGAACATCCGCGAGCCCTTGCCGCTTCCAAGCGCAGTCGCCGCGACCTGCATAGCCGCATACTCCGGCGACTCCATCCCCGGCGCGAGGAACCCGAACATGAAATACGCCGCGCTGATCGGCCGCTCGATTACTTCGCTCGAAGACGCCGCAATGGTCTCCTCAGGGATCGGCCGCTGCTTGGGGAGAACGACCGCACTGGTCCCCGCAAACGCCCGCTTGATCCGTTCAACGGCACGCTCTGAGGTGATATCCCCGGCGACCGAAACGACGATGTTGTTCGGCGCATAGTACTGCCTGTAGAACTTCGCAAGATCGTCGGTCGTAAGCGCGCGCAGCGTTCTTGGGTAGCCAAGCGACGGACGCTTGTAAGGGTTGTCCGAGTACAGCCGCTGCTTCAAAAGCTCGTAGGTGGTCTGGAAGACGTCGTCGCTTCCGATTGCGAGGCTGGAGAGAATATCCTCACGGGAACGATCCACCCATTTCTGCTCGAAGTTCGCGTTGTTCAGGATGTCGCCGAGCAGGCTCATCGCGTCGTCGAACCCCGATTCCGTGGTGATCGCCTTGATCTCGGTAAAGTCCGGGTTCCACTCCGTGACGAAGTTTCCGCCGACGCTGTCGACTACCCCCGCGACAGTCTCCGCGCGCTTGTTTCGGGTGCTTGCAAGGAGCGTGCTTGTGATCAGGTTGCCGATGCCTGCGTTGAATTCCCGCTCCTGCGCCGCCCCGGACCGCACAAACGCCTCGATCGCGACGATTCCAACCCCCGGCTCAGGCTTTACGATCACCGTGAGCCCGTTTGGGAGCACCGTCCTGGTGAAAGGCGCGGCGGTCGAGGCGCAGGCTGCGGCAAGAACAACGATTATAGCAAACACGAATCTTCTCAAGGCCCCACCTCCACTACGACGGCTTTTGCCGGATCGAGATACTTCTTTGCGGCGTCGAGCACGTTTTGCGCGGTTACTTCGCGCACGCACTTGGCGTAGTCGGCGGCGACATCGCCCGCGCCGATGATGCAGTAGAACCCCATATTGGTAGCGCGCCCCGCGAACGTTTCGACATCGAAGGCGTTGGTCCCGAGGATCCAGCGTTTGGCCCGTTGAAGCTCGGCCTCGCTTACCCCCGTGGTCCGAAGCGACTGCATTTTGGCAAGTATTTCAGCTTCGGCGGCTTTGGCTTTGGTGGGTTCGGTCGCGGCTGCCAGGATGATCAGCGCCGAGTCCCGCTGCGTCAAATACTCCCCCTGCACCTGGCTCGCGAGCTTCTTCGTGTCTTTGAGCTCGGTCGAAAGCCAGCTTTGGTAGCCGATGCCCAGATGCGCGACCAGCACGTCCATCGCGAAAACGTCCGGCCTGTCCTTGATCGACGGCCCGACGAAGGCTACTCCGACGTAGGTCTGTTTGGTGTTTCGTTTGACTGTGTCGCGCGACTCTTTGGTCCGCTCCGGCTCTTTTGGAGTCTGAGGCAGAGTAAGTGGTCGTTTTTTCAGCTCGGAGAACGCCTTCTTCGCTGCGGCGAGCGAGTCGGCGGGTGTTATGTCGCCTGCGAGGACGAGGGTCATATTCTCAGGCACGTAGAGGCTGTTGTAGTAGTCGACGATCTGCTCGCGGGTCATATCCATCACGCTCTTGCGCGTTCCGGCGACCGGGAGCCGATAGGGGTGAACCGTGTAGGCCGTCGCAAACAGCTTGTCTGAGAGCACGGAAAACGGGTCGCTGTCGCTTCGGGCGATCTCGTCCAGGATAACGGCGCGTTCGTGCTCGATGTCCTCTATGCGAAACTTCGGGTGCGAGGCGACGTCAGAAACGACGTCGAGCGCCTTATCCGTGTATCTGGTCGATACCACGGTGAAGTAGTGTGCCCAGTCACGGCTCGTTCGCGCCTCAAGGAGCGCCCCGAGGCTTTCGATCTCCATATCCACCTGTCCCGGCCCGCGTTTGTCGGTCGACCGGAAGAGCAGGTGCTCGATGAAGTGTGATACGCCGCTGTTTGCGCCAGTCTCGTTCACCGTCCCCGCGCCGACCCAGAGGTCGACCGCCACAAGATCGGTGGAGTGATCTTCATAGGTGACGACCCTTAGGCCGTTGTCGAGCGTTGATGTGGTGATCGTGTTTGCCGACGCAGCCGCCGCAGCGAGCGTAAACAATAAGACCCACATGATCGTATTTCTCAATAGACAAACTCCATAAGTGCCGTTTCTGTTGGCTCCTGAAATAAATTACTTCGCTTGATGAGTCAGTATACATTATAATAGAAGACGGATAAATGGTGGAACGTAGATTACTGAAAAACTTTGATATTGGCCTCGTGCTCGTGATGGTGCTCGTCATTATATACGGGCTTGCGACGATTTATAGCGCAAGCCGTGGTGGGGCGCTTGGCACGTCGCTCGTGCACCGACAGCTCATGTGGGCCATCGGCGGTGCGATTGCCTTTGCGCTCGCCGTCTCTTTTGACCACAAGAGCTATCCGAGGATACTCCGTTGGGTCTACGGTGTCAATATTCTGCTCCTTGTCGCGGTGCTCGCAGTTGGACAGGAGCGAAACGGCGCGAAGAGCTGGTTTGGGTTCGGAGGGTTCGGCGTTCAGCCATCGGAGTTTGCCAAGGTCGCCGTCATTATGGCGCTTGCGGTCTATCTTTCCCGTAACAGCGACCACATCGGTGAGCTTCCTGTGTTTCTGAAGTCGCTTATGTGGGTCGGGGCTACTTTGATACTCGTTATGGGCCAGCCCGACCTTGGGACATCGATGGTGCTGATGTCTATCTGGTTTGGGATGGTGTTTGTCGCAGGCGCGCGCGCAAAGCACCTCGCCGTTCTGATAGGAATCGTCGCCGTGATGGGAGTCGTCGGCTGGCACGGGCCGACGTTTATAGAAAAGACATTCGGCAAGCACGTACACCCCGTCTTCAAGGAGTATCAGAAGAAGCGTCTCGCGTCGTTCATCAACCCCGAAGTGGACCCGCGAAACACCGGCTACCACGTGATCCAGTCCCGGATTGCGATAGGCTCGGGCCAAACTACGGGGCGCGGCTACCTTCACGGCACGCAGGGACAGCTCGGGTTTATCCCCGAGAGGCACACGGACTTCATCTTTACCGTCGTCGGCGAAGAGTTGGGATTTGTAGGAGCCGGCCTGCTTCTGCTATTATATTTTGTACTGGTTTGGAAGGGTCTCGTGATTATGTCCGAGACCGAGGACAGCATTGGGCGATTTACGGCGGCCGGGGTCGTCGCGATGTTCTTGTTTCACATTGTGGAGAACATCGGGATGACGCTTGGTGTGATGCCGGTTACGGGTGTGCCTCTGCCGCTATTTAGCTACGGCGGGAGCAATCTGCTTGCGAATATGATGGCGCTTGGCCTATTGGTAGGCATTGGAATGCGCCGACATAAAATCAATTTCTAAAGCTCAGAAAAGGTGAAAGATTATTATGAGTTGGCAACTGAAAGACAACCGGTTGGCTGTGACGCTTACCCAGGAAGAGGATGCGCTCTGGCTTGAAGTGCGTGACCTCGCGGGCGGGAAATCGTGGCCCAAGACCCCGCTTGTCACGCTTTATGCGCACGAAAAGCCCCTTCGCAGGACGTCCCCGATCAGGAAATACCGCATCGACCTCGTTGAAGAAGTGCGAGGCGCGCTGCATGTCGTGATCGGCGACAACACAATGAAGTGCGATGTTGGTCTGTGGCTTCGCATACTCGACGGTGAGCTCTCTGTCACGCTCTCTCCCGGTGAGGTCTACGAGCGCGAATTGGCGCTGCACAGGCTTTTTGAGGTCGAAATCCTCCCCGGTATGATGAGCGCATCGGCGGGCGGCAAGATTGTCCTGCCGATCAACACCGGTGTTGCGTTCGACCCCGCGAACAAGGCTAAGCTCTGCGATAGGGTCCTCGTCTACGGCGAGCAGGACCGCTGGGAGCTTATGCCATCGGTGCCGGTCTGCGGCGCGTTCGAAGCCGACGGTGGTATGATGGCCGTCGCGACCCAGGGAGCATACGACGCCAACTGCCGCGTCGAAACCGACGGACAGGGTAACGGATCTGTCAGCTTTGCCTTCTCGCTTCGCCAGTTCTGGCCGGACCCCGTAGACACGGAGCGCCGCGAGTTTCGGTTTGCGCCGATCCCCGCCGACGCCGACCCCGTCGTCTTTATCGCGAAAAGGCTCAGGCGGCACGTGATGGACGACCTCGGCAAGAAGTCGCTTGCGGAGCGCGCGAATGAGTCTCCTGAAGTCGCCTATGCGCTTGAAGCTTACATCATGAAGATGTTCCACGGGATCGAAAATGCTGGCTATGTGATGGTGGGCGCAGACAAGACCAACCCTGTTTCGTTCGTCAACTGCATGACCTTTGCCGAGGCTGGGGAGCACCTTCAGATGCTCCATTCCGTCGGAGTCGAGAAGGTCCTGACCCAGGCCGTCGGCTGGAATATGCGCGGCCACGACGGGGCTTACCCGACCCGCTTCCCAGTCGAAGAGCGCTTGGGCGGCGAGGAGGGGTTCCGCGAGCTTATTGCGCTTGGGAACTCGCTCGGGTTCAACATGAACGTCCATGATAACTTCATGATGGGCTGCCTTGATGCTCCCGATATCGACACCGACCTCCTCGTGCATGATTTCTACGGCGAGCCGCTTATCCACGGCTGGTGGGCAGGCGGGATCGAGTGCTCCCACTGGCCTTCGGCGCTTCCATACGAGCGACTTGAGGGTCACATGCTCAAGATGAAAGGTCTTGGCATCATCGGCAGCTACTATATGGACTATATGGGCCAGCCGCTTGAGGTGAACTATCATCCCAAGCACAAGGGCTCGCGCGGTGAGTTTATGCGCGGGCAGAACAACGTTCTCAAGACCGCGCAGAAGGTTTTCGGCTCTGCGGCGTGCGAGAGCGGGTTCTTGTACTGCGCAATCGACGCCGATATCGTCGCGGCGCGCCCCAAGGCCTATCATCTCGACCATTGCGAGACCTCCTGGCCTATTTTCTCGCTGATCGACGAGGTCGTCCCGATCTACGAACTCGCGCTGCATGGGTTGATCATCAACGAAAACGCCTCGGGGCCTACATGGAAGTCGGCGATCGAAACCGTCCTGTGGGGCGATCACCCGAGAGACGAGTGGTCGACCCGCCCGTTTGTGATGCCTGAGTTCAACGAGACTCGCGCCCGCGCCCACAAGGCGATGTACGACCTCACCCTGAAGCAGTACGGCTACCTGCAGACCGTCGAGCTGATGGATCACAAAGAGATCGCCGACGGTGTGCGCGAGAGCCGCTTCGCCGATGGCACCGTCGTTACCGTCGACATGAACAAGCTGGAGCTTTTCGTGAACGGCCAGCAGATCGCCAGGCCCGAAGGGTTCTTGGACAAGTAAGCTCTTAGCTTTCAGCTATCAGGTATCAGCCGCCGGACTTCGGTCTGGCGGCTGAGTTCGTTTTAGACGTTTCTATAGGCAGGCGGTGGATTTGCACTGTGATGGTGGCGTCGAAGTATAGCAAAAAGGTGTCTGTCACCTTTTCTCCCCAAGCATACAACATCGCAATCGATCAGTTGTTGGGGACGAATGTCCCTGGGACTTGCGCCGGGGAGGGATCTCCCCGGCGATCGTGATCGTATCGTGTGATCTTGTACAGACTATCTTGTGAGTTCTCCGTGGACCTTGGCCAGGTTTTCGATGATTGAGAGCTCGTTTGGGCACTTGGGCTCGCACTCGCCGCACTCTATGCAGGCGTCGGCGCGCTTGGCGGGGTCCATTTTGCCGTATTCCTCGCGGGCCCAGCCCATCAGGCCGTAGATTGTCGCAAGGTTGTACATTCTCAAATTGCCGGGGATGTCTACGCCCTGGGGGCAGTCTTTGCAGTAGCCGCAGGTAGTGCAGAACTTTTTGCCCAGACTTGCGAACTCATCCAATATCTCGTTCATTCGCAGCGTATCGGAGTCGGACATTCCCGTGAATGAGTCGATTGTTGCTGCGTTTTCTTCGATCATCGCAAGCGTGTTCATACCCGAACAGGCGCAGGAGACGTCGGGGTTGGCCAGCACGAACTTGAAGGCGGCTTCGGTGGTCGTCTTCGCGCCGCCGGGGATCAGGTCCTGGATCTGGGCCGATGGGCTTGAGAGAAGACCGCCGGAGACAGGGCACATTGCGATCACACCGACGCCCAACTCACCCGCGCGCTTGATCGTCGGCGAGTAATCGCGGTGGATCAGGCTGTAGGGGAGAGTCAGGCTGTCGAACAGGCCGGTCTCGATCAGTTTGGTGAAGTTCTCGGGGGTGTCATGACCCGTGAAGCCGATGTGGCCGATGATCCCCTCGCTTCGGGCCTTGTTGAGCGCATCAAGAGCGCCGCCCTTCTTCATAAGCCACGGCAGCGCCTTCAAGCTGAACCAGCCGACCTGCCAGAACTCGAGGTAATCGACCCCGAGGATCTCCATCTGAAGGTCGATCTCTTTGCGATATTCGTCAGCGGTCGTCTCTTCGCTTACTCCGGCTTTGCCCGAGACGATCAGCCCGCGGCTGCGGCCCTTCAGTCCCGGGGCGGTCAGGTGCTGGCACTTGCCGTCGATATACCAGCGGGTGGTCTCAAAATAGTTTACTCCAGCGGCGATTGCGGCGTCGACGACCTGTGCGGAGAGTTCCGGGTCGTTCTCCGGCAGACGCATGCATCCCATAGCAAGCGCAGACACTTGGAGTCCAGTTTTTCCTAGCGGACGGTATTTCATCTAACAATCCCTTTCACAACAAACTTACTGCTATTACTACTTAGACGCAGAGCCCGCATGCTCCTTGCCTGCGAATGTGTGGAATCCGTTGCTTGATATATGGCAGAGTTGGGGAATAAACAATTTGTGCAAGAGGAGGTGGCTGAGATGAAACTCTGTTTTGGCGAAACCTGCCGGATCAACGGCGCTATCTGCGCCGTCTCTTAAAGGCTGGCGCGTGAGCGCCACCGGTATATTCCTGAGGAGGACGATATCAACGTGACTGACCACGATATGAGCGAGTATGAGAATCAATCGTTCGTTCCGGTGTTCTTTGCCGAGGACGACATCGAAGCTGAGATAGTCAAAGGGATTTTGACCGAGGGCGGGATTCCCGTCGTCGAGCGGGGCGACTCCGCGGAAGACGCGTTCCCGTTCAGCATCGGCCCGCTTGCCGAGGAGACGCTTTACGTGCCGGAGTCCCGCCTGGAGGCCGCACAGAGGCTGATCGCCGAAGCCATCGAAAAGGGCAAGCAGTTTCCTGAGGACAATGCGTAGTATTTGTTGGGATGACGGGTCGAGCGGCCCGCCATCCCTGATACTGTTGTCACTGCCCGCTTGGTGAAGTAGTTCCGGAGTCTGATGGTGCCTGAGGCTGGGTGTTCTGTTGCCTCGGCTGATCGTTTTCCTGCCTTGCCGGCGGGTTTACGATCACGGTGGACGGTTTTTCAGGTGCAGGCCTCTCCCGTTCTACGATTACAGGCGGGGAGGGGACCGGTACCACTACCGTCGTCGGCTGACTCGGCTGTGATTGTGGAACCAGAGGCTGTGCTGGCTGGGTCTCCACGGGCATAGTCGGGTTTGCAGCCTCGGTTTGCGGGGTCCTGGTAAGAAGCCACATGCTGGTCACGACGATCACCGCAATGATGATCCCAAGCAGCATATAGAACCCGAACCTGTTTGACTCCGCCTCGGTTTCCGCGTGATCTGCACGAGACTGCGCCGCCTGGCGCATAGTGTTCATTTGGTTCGCTTGCGTCTGCGCCCGTAATGCCTGTTCAGTCCGTGTTCGGGCGATCTCGGTGGCTATTGCCTCTCTTGCTGCCGACTCTGCGGCGGCATCCATTGCCAAGTCTCTTTCCTCGGAGGCCACTTGCGCCTCTTCGTCCAAACGCTTCTGTTCTTCCTGTGATAGTTTTCTTTCGTCGGCCATAAATCGCCTCCGGCAGGCTGGTGTGAGCGAGTTTGCCCCTGAGTCAGCCTGCTTGAGTAAAGCTATTAAGATTTACCCAGCGGACATCGCTTGCGAAACGGCATCGAGTTATGTGGCTGAGACAGGCTGATTTATAGTGCCTTGGTAGGGGGTATACACCATTGAGAGGTGTAGATTATGCTGCGGCTCACGAAGAGCAATCTGTCTTACAGGATGACGCACCCGGCCAAATGCCACGAGGCCAAGGTCTATGCTGACAGCCTCACAGCGCTCATTGACGGCGCCCGTGATGCGATCATCGTAGCTGACGCCGGAACCGGGGTGATTGTTGACGCAAATCGGCAGGCAGAGGTGCTTCTGAAACGTTCCAAAAACCAGATCGTCGGTATGCACCAGTCCGAGCTGCACCCCCCTGAAGACGCAGACTATTATCGCGAGTTTTTCAGGTCGAGCGTGGTCTCCGACGGGTCTGCAGTAACCGAGGCCGTGGTGAGGGCGTCGGACGGGCAGGACATTCCGGTTGAGATCAGTTCCGGCGTCGTCAACCTGCCAGGGGGCAAGACGGTGCTTCAGGGGATATTTCGTGATATCTCCGAGCGAAAACGCGTCGAGACCGCGCTTGCACATGCTGAAGCCGACCGTGACCGGCTATTTGATCTGTCGCTCGATATGCTCTGCGTTGCAAGCTTTGATGGTTACTTCAAACAGATCAATCCGGCGTGGACGAGGACACTCGGCTGGTCGGAAGAAGAGCTGATATCCAAACCTTGGACAGAGTTTATTCATCCCGAAGACATGAATGCGTCTGTTGAGGCCGGTGAGAAGCTCCTCGTCGGCGAACCCGTCGTGAACTTCGAGAACAGGTATCTTTGCAAAGACGGCTCATATCGGTGGATATCATGGAACTCAAGACCTCTTCCAAGCAAAGGGTTGATCTTTGCCGTCTGTCGGGACGTGACGGAGCGCAAGGCTATGGATAGGGAGCTCGACGAGTCCCGCCGGATGCTCCAGCTCGTTCTCGACACGATCCCTGATCGAGTATTCTGGAAAGACACGAACTCCGTTTACCTCGGCTGCAATCGCCTGTTTGCCGAAGATGCCGGGGTATCATCTCCTGATGAAATGGTCGGCGCCACGGACTTCGATTATGCCTGGGTAGACCAAGCCGAGCTCTACAGGGCAGATGACAAGCAGGTTATGTCCACCGGCGTTCCCAAGCTTAACTATGAAGAGCCTCAGACTTCACCTGACGGCGGGACTATCTGGCTTCACACCAGCAAGCTGCCTCTTACGGACGTCGATGGTCGAGTTGTGGGTTTGTTGGGAACCTATGAGGATATCACCGAGCAGAAACGCGCGGTAATGGCTCTGCAGGCCTCCGAGGAGTTGTTCTCGAAGGTATTTCGCTCCAACCCAGCGATGATGTCTATCCAGACATTCGAGGACTTACACTACGTCGACATCAACGATGCGTTTGTCAACACGATGGGGTACAGCAGGGATGAGCTAATTGGGCAAACGATCGGGGATCTGGAGTTCTGCGCCGATCACGCAGTCCGCGAAGCTGTTTTGGGCCAGTTACACGACGGACGAGTGGTGCATAACGTGGAAGGGAAGTTACGCACCAAGCTCAGCGAGCTCATCGATGTGCTAATGTCAATCGAGTTTATTGATATCGATGGCAGGTGTCACCTGCTTACCATCATCAACGATGTGACAAAGCTCAAGCGTGCTGAGGACGTGATCAAACTAAATGAAGCCCGGCTCCATGCTCTTGTGCGCCTGAACCGAATGACCGAGGCTCCCATACAGCAGCTTGCCGATTTCGCCCTTGAAGAAGGGGTCAAACTGACCCACAGCGAGTACGGCTATTGGGCTATGCTAAACGACGATGAGACCGTTCTGACGATGTACGCCTGGTCAATGGCAGCAAGTCAGAACTGCAACGTTGCGGACAAACCTACGGTATACAAAGTGGAAGAAACCGGACTCTGGGGAGATACCGTCAGGCAGCGTCAACCAGTCGTCACGAACGAATACTCCGGCCCGGTGCCTGGAAAACGCGGTCTGCCGGAGGGACACCTGCCGATTCGCAGGCATATGGGCGTTCCAATTATGGATGGCGACAAGATCGTCGCGGTTGCAGGGGTCGCAAACAAAGAAACACCCTACGACGACTCCGACGTGCGGCAACTATCGCTTCTAATGAGTGGGATGTGGCGGATCATCGATCATCGACGAAGTGAGGATGCGCTTCGTCACGCCGAGGAGACCAAGAAGCTGTTCTACCGCGAGACGATCAAAAGCGTCACCGATGGCAAGCTTGAGGTATGTGACCCGTTCGAGGTGGAGCCGTATTTGAACTCGGCGGATATGACGCGGCAGATTTCGGTCCCGCAGGACGTGTCGATAAGTAGGGCGGCGGCTAAGGCTTATCTGATAGACAAGGGCGGGCACCTCGACAGGTTCGACACGTTCATGCTCGGTGTCGGTGAAGCGATCACAAACGCTCTGAGGCACGCGGACGGCGGCGAACTCTTCTGCGGGACGTATGAAGACGGGTTTTGGGTTGCTGTGAGAGACCACGGGCCTGGAATCGACTCCCTGATTCTTTCCAAAGCCACCTTGATGAGAGGGTTTTCCACTAGACCGTCACTCGGTCTGGGTTATTCGGTGATCCTCGACTCCGCCGACCGGGTGCTGCTATCTACCGGGCCTCAGGGCACCGTCGTAGTGATGCTCTGCTCTCGCAAAGAGCAGAATGTGATAAGCCTCGATTCCGTGCCGGATCTTTGGAGCAAGGTGGAGTAGGGGATAGGGGGTAGTCGCCAGTTGTCAGTTGCTAGTCGCTAGCTGGGAATGGCGAGGGTTGGAACATTCTGTTAGCTTCCAGAGTATGTAACACGCCCTTTGATTTGTCTATCGCACCCTTCGAGAGCCTCAGGGTGATATGATTTGGTATGGGTGGATGTATGAGAGACCCGATGTTGGCCCGGATTTGCAATCCGGGGCCCAGTGGCAGTCAAGGGATCTGTGATCCCGGTATTTCGACTGTGCCCAATCTACCGGCATCACAGATGCCTGTCCGGCCCAGACGTCCCGGATAACATATCCGGACGAACAATGGGCCACTAGTCACTAGCCACTCTCTCCCCAACAAATTGCTTTTCTCCCCGTGTTCATTTATACTTGAGTTGTGCCTATGATAAGAGAACTTGGTGAACTATACAGATACCGGGATTTGCTTGCGCAACTCATTTTGCGGGACCTCAAGGTGCGATATAAGAACTCAGTGCTTGGGTTCTTTTGGTCGCTTCTGAACCCGCTCGTGCAGGTGGCGACTATGACTGTCATCTTCAAGTACGTGATGCCGAACAACATCCCGAATTACTCTGCTTATCTGCTTGTGGCGTTTCTGCCGTGGACGTTTTTCCAGATGTCGCTAATGGATGCGAGTCAGTCGGTGATTGGGCATCACGATCTGCTGAAAAAGGTCTATTTTCCCCGCGAGGTGCTGCCGGTCTCGATGGTGATCTCGAACCTGATCCACTTCTCGCTCGCGCTTGGGGTGTTCTTTATATATTTGATTGTGCTTGGGACGCCGATCGTTTGGGGATGGCTGTTGATGCCGCTGCTCGTTATCTTCGAGTTTATGCTTGTGCTTGGAATGTCGCTTTTTATATCGGCGCTGAATGTGTTCTATCAGGATGTGAAGTACATCGTTTCAGTCGTGTTGAACGTGTTTTTCTACCTGACGCCTGTTATTTACATGTCGGAGATGGTCTACACGTCGCTTCAATCCAGAGGGCTTGGCGCGCTCTATACGGTTTATCAGCTTAACCCGCTGAACGCGCTTGTGATCGCGTTTAGGAAGCTGCTTCTCGTGCCGTACAGCGTTCCGCCGGGGAAGGACTCGATCATCCGACAGGCCGATATCCCGCTTGACTGGCATATTGTTATGATCGCCGGTCTGGTGTCGTTTGTGGTGCTGGTCTCCGGTTACGCCTACTTCAACGCCCGTAAGTGGTGTTTTGCGGAGAGGATTTAATGGAAAACTCAATCGAGCTTCGCGGCGTGAAAAAAGCTTTTCGTTTGACCCACGGCGGGGCTAACAGCTTGAAGTCGCTCGTGCTGTCGTTTCGGCGTCCGAAGGTGGAAGAACACTGGGCGCTTAAGGGGATAGACCTAGATATCGCACGCGGGGAGACTATCGCCGTCATTGGCAAGAACGGGTCGGGCAAGAGCACGCTTTTCGGGCTGATCGGCAACATCTACCGCGCAACCGCAGGGACGATTGCCGTGAATGGTCGCGTGTCGGCGCTCCTTGAGCTCGGCGCGGGGTTTCATCCCGAGCTTACGGGCACGGAAAATATCTTCCTGAACGGCGCGATCCTCGGCATCCCCCGAAAAGACATGAAACAGAACGTCGAGCGGATCATCGAGTTCGCCGAGCTTGAGAAGTTCATCGACGCGCCGATAAAGACCTACTCCAAGGGGATGGTGATGCGGCTCGGGTTTGCGATTGCGACTCAGGTGGACCCGGATATTCTTCTGGTCGACGAGGTTTTGGCTGTAGGGGATGAGGCGTTTCAGGACAAGTGCTACAAGAAGATTGAAGCGTTCCAGAGACAGGGAAAGACCATTCTGTTCGTCTCGCATGATCTCGATGTCGTGCGTCGGGTGGCGTCTCGGACTGTGTGGATCGACTCTGGCACGGTGCGGGCGGATGGCCCGACGCTTGAAGTGGTGGACAGCTACTGCGCGGCGGTTTGTGAATAGATAACCGAATACGGAGGAAAACACAAGTGAAGGCACTGGTGATAAACGGGCCGAACCTCAATATGCTCGGCAAGCGCGAGCCGGGGGTTTACGGCCACAAGACGCTCGATGAGATCAATGAGAAGGTTTCACGCGAGGCGGGTGAGATGGGCATGGAGGTCGAATTTTTTCAGTCGAACCACGAAGGGGCGATTGTCGACTGTATCCAGCAGGCGATGGTACGCGTCGATGCGATCGTCATCAATCCCGGCGCTTTCACCCACTACAGTGTGGCGCTGCGCGACGCGATAGCCGCGGTCGGCCTGCCCTGTGTTGAGGTCCACCTCTCAAATATCCATGCTCGGGAAGAGTTCAGGAAGACCTCTGTGACGGCTCCGGTGTGTGCGGGTCAGATTTCGGGGTTTGGTCCTGAGAGCTATATTCTGGGGCTGCACGCCGTGCGTGCGATGCTTCAGAAGGGGAAGTGATATGAACCGGACCGAGAAAGCGCGTGAGGCGATGATCGGAGCAAAGCTTGATGCGATGCTCCTGACCGATCTTATGAATATTCGCTATGCGAGCGGCTTTACAGGGAGCGCGGCGACGGTTCTGCTCACCCGCGAGCGCTCGATTATACTCGTCGACTTCCGCTACGTGCTTCAGGCAGGCGAGGAGTGTCCGGGCTACGAGGTGATTGAGTTTTCCTCGGGTGATGTGCTCGCGGCCGCCGCTGATATCGTCAATGCTATGGGACTCGTGCGCCTGGGTTTTGAGTCCGAACACGTTTCGTTTTCGACCCACAGCAGGCTTCGCAGGCTGATGGGTAGGGAAGTTCGGCTGGTCGGCGTGAAGCAGCTTGTCGAGAAACTGCGCATGGTGAAAGATTCGGGTGAGATCGAGAAGATACGCCGGGCGGTGAAGCTTGTTGATGACTGTTTTAGCCACATGCTCGACTTTGTGCGCGTCGGGATGACCGAGCGCGAGGTCGCCCTTGAGATCGACGTTTTCTTGCGGAAGAATGGCGCTGAGAAGCAGGGGTTTGATACCATCGCCGCCGCCGGAGCGCACGCGGCGTTTCCTCATCACAAGCCGACCAGTGCGGTGGTCAAGCGAGGGCAGATGCTCAAGCTCGACTATGGTGCGCTGCTCGATGGCTACAACTCCGACATCACCCGCACGATCTTTCTCGGCGAGCCTGATCAGAAGCAGCGTGAGGTCTACGGAATCGTTCTTGCGGCCCAAGTCGCGGCGGTCGAGGCAGTCCGTCCCGGTTTGAAAGGCAAAGATATCGACGCGGTCGCCCGCGACTATATAACCGAGGCCGGTTACGGGGACAATTTCGGCCACGGACTCGGCCACAGCATCGGCATCGACGTTCACGACGGTCCGCTTTTTACCAAGAGAAGCGAGTTTGTGCTGGTGCCGGGGATGGTCGGGACGATCGAGCCTGGGATTTACATAGAAGGCTGGGGCGGCGTGCGCATCGAAGACGACGTGGTCGTGACGGAGGGGGGCTGCGAGGTCCTGACCCGTTCAAGTAAGGAGCTGATAGTTGTTTAAACCAAATACTTTCGAGTCACATTTCTTGGGGCTTGGGTGGATCTATGTGATTACCGGGCTGATGATCGCGCTCATTACGATGATCGTTGCAGGCATATCGGCACTGACGCCTGATTTTCCTCCGGGGGTGCTTGGGGTGGTGTTCGTCCTCGTCATCGCGTTTGGGACGGAAATAAAGTGCGGTGTGGGGCTTTTGAGCAAGAAACCCTGGGCGCGCTCCGTTGCGCTCGGGTTTGGCGGGTTTCTCCTGCTAGTCGGAGTGGTGTCGCTTTTTGAGGTGAAAATATTCCCGGCTGTGGTCGAGCTCACGCTTGGAGCTTACAGCCTGTGGGTGATGCTCCGTCCCGGTGCGGCTGAGGCGTGGCTCAAGTATGCTCCCAAGACTGACCCCTCCGTAACATCGGTCTAGTGTTGGGTTAACTTAAATCTGACGCATTCGGCACCCTGTTCATCGCTAGCCTGCATTACGCCATTCGGGATTCGGAAATCGCCACCCAACAATGCAGGCCTAGGGCGAATTCGTGAGTGTTGGTCCAGCGTTTGTTGGCGGATGGAGTCCGCGGAACGGGGTCGGGGGACGGATTCCCCCGACCAACTGAACTGACATCGGTTGGTGCTTATTCCCTGAACTGGTTTGTGATCGGGAGCCTGCGGTCTTTGCCGAAAGCTTTTGGGGTGATCTTGACGCCGGGGGGGGCCTGGCGGCGTTTGTATTCGTTTACGTCGACCAGCCGCACTGCGCGGCGGACGTATTCCTCTGGGTAGCCACGCTCGATTATCTCGCTTGGCGCTGCGTCTTCCTCCACGTACATGTGGATGATCGGGTCGAGGATGGAGTAGGGCGGGAGCGAGTCCTCGTCTTTCTGATCGAGCCGAAGCTCGGCGGACGGCGCTCGGTCGATTGTGGTCTGCGGGATCACGAGGCCCAGGCTGTTTCGATAGTCGGAAAGCTCATAGACTAGGGTTTTGGGCACGTCTTTCAGCACCGCGAAACCTCCGGCCATGTCGCCGTAGAGGGTCGCGTAGCCGGTTGCCATCTCGCTCTTGTTGCCGGTCGTCAGGACTAGCCAGCCGAACTTGTTCGAGATCGCCATCAGGTAGTTGCCTCGAATGCGGGCCTGCAGGTTTTCCTCGGCGACATCGGGTTCGCGGTCGCCGAAAACGGGCTTTAGCGCCTGTTTGTAATTCTCAAAAACGTCTTTGATCGGGATGGTGTGGAGCTCGATCCCAAGGTTCTTCGCGAGCTCCTCGGCGTCGCTGAGTGTAGCGGTGGAGGTGAACTGCGAGGGCATCGTGACGCCTGTGACGGAGTCCGCGCCGAGCGCGTCGACCGCAATCGCAGCCGTGAGCGCCGAGTCGATGCCGCCGGACAGCCCTATCACTACATGCTTGAACTTGTTTTTGCGGACGTAATCGCGCGTGCCAAGGACAAGCGCCTTGTATACCTCTTCGACCCTCTCAGGCGGTTCTATGACCGTGATCTCGGGGATGGTCGGCCTCTCAGAGCCCTTCTGCGCGCCGAGATCGATCAATTCGACGGGGTAATCGGCGTTCTTGTGCGCCGCTCCCTGCCGCCACCGGGGATCGGCGAGTCTGGTGTGCCACGCGCTTCCGACCTCGATGTCCACTACGACCAGTTCCTCTTCAAACGCCTTGCCGCGGATGATCGCCCGGGCTCTTGGGTCGAAGACCACGGAATGGCCGTCGAAAACGAGCTCGTCCTGGCCGCCGACCATGTTCACGTAAGCGACGAATGCGGAGTTGTCGCCCGCGCGCGTTGCGAGCATGCCCTCGCGCCATTTCCATTTGAGAGAGTAGAACGGGCTTGCGTTGAGATTTATCAGCACCTGTGCCCCGGCAAGAGATTGGGCGCGGTGCGGGCCGTCAGGGTACCACATATCCTCGCAGACCGAGACGCCGAATAGCGGCCCGCCGAGCCTGTAGACCTGGGTGGAAGTGCCCTTCTGGAAGTATCGAAACTCGTCAAAAACTCCGTAGTTCGGGAGGAAAACTTTGTGGTGGACTCCGGCGATGTGGCTGTTGTGGATAACCGCGGCGGCGTTGTAGATGTCGTCGAGCACGTCGACGAACCCGCAGATCGTCGTGATATCATAAGACGCCGCCCGGACTTCGTCGAGTGCGGCGAGGTTGCCCTCAAGGAACGAAGGCTTGAGCAATAGGTCCTCCGGCGGGTATCCGGTGATCGCAAGCTCGGGGAATACGACGATATCGGCCCCGGCCTTCCTGCCTTTTTCGATATTCTCGATGATCTTGTCCGTGTTGCCCCGAAGGTCGCCCACGCATGCGTTGATCTGCGCCAGTGCAAGCCGAAGCCTGCCGTGCATAGCCCCAGTTCGTTCTTCCAACTAGTTGAATCCTCCAGATCGACGGCGCCATGCGCGCCGTCTCTTAATGGCTGGCGCTGATAGCGCCACCGGTCTGATACGGGAAGTGTACTACCAAATGCTCCTGTTTGGCAAATGGGGGGAGGGGAATTGGGGGATTTTGCTAGCTTCCCTTGGTTGTAGTACGCCGATAGATTTGTGTAGCGCACCCTTCGAGAGCCTCAGGGTGAGGGGTTTGGGGCTGGGTGACATGTGAGGGATTGTACCGCGCTCACCCTTCGACGGTGCTCAGGATGATCGACCACCATCTCCCATATTTGATCAATCCAAACCCCATCACGTTGAGGCTCTCGAAACGTGCGCTCCACCCAAAGATTCGACACATGCCAACACACTCGAAGCTAATTCCTGTCCTCAAACCCCTGAGTTCGTTCCTATATATGTTGACATCTTACTCAACTGTGGGTAGACTGTCACTGTTACGAACTCTGTTGCAAAGTGGGTTGATATGACTAAAAGATATCTTATTGCAGCGGTTCGGGCGTTGTTTGCCGTGACTCTTTTGGCGGCTTTTGTTTGGGTGGCGGGGGCGGTTGATGCCGCGAGCTCGCTTCCTTCCAAAATCTCCGTCATTTTGAGCAACGATACGGTCGGCACGCTTGAACCGTGTGGGTGAGGCGGCCACAAGTCGGGCGGTCTGCCTCGACGAGCTGGTTACATAAAGAAGCTTAGAGCTGAAAACCCCAGAACAATTGCGGTGGAAAGCGGAAACCTCGCTTATCCCAACATGACCAACACCCAGACGGGTCAGCTTGAGGTCGTCATCGATGCGCTGAAAGCTATGGGCTACTCGGCGGTCGGCGTCGGGCCGACTGACCTGCGCTTTGGTGACAGTTTCTATAAGGTCATGAACGATAAGTCGATGCCGGTAGTGAACCTCGGCGCTCCCGAGGCGGCCGGCGCCAAGCCGTTTATCATCCGCGACCTCAGCGGGGTGAAGGTGGGTGTCGTCTCATTTGGGACGCTTCCCGATGGCGCTATCGACGACTATAAGCTCTTGAAAGAGCGCTATGAGGTCTACGCTGAAGCGCGGCAGAAGTCGGACGTCTTGATCGTGCTCGACCAGGGCAAAGTGGCGTCGGACGCGTGGATCGAGAAGATCACCAAACGCTACGGTGCGCCGGATATCATCCTCGGCGGCACTGGCAATATGATTCTCGTAGAGCCCAAGATGGTTGGCGAGACGATGATCGTCCCGACCAGCGTGCAGGGCAACGCCATCGCACAGGTGGACATCGAGATCAACGGTGCTACCAAGAAGAAGACCTACAAACGGGTCGGCATCGACGAAAGCTGCCCGGAGGACGCCGATGTCCTGAAGATGGTCAAGGACTTCCAGGCACCGAGAATCGTCAATATCAGCCCCGGGTCGACGCCGGGTCCGATCACGACTGAGACGCATGTGTCGACTCCCAAGGAAGGCTATTACAGCTACCAGACCTGTATGTCCTGCCACAAGGCGGAGTACGATCAGTGGAAAACGACCAAGCACGCGACGGCGCTTACCACGCTTGAGAAGCAGAACAAGACGCTTCCCGAGTGTCTGCCATGCCACTCCGAGATGTATCGGAGGATCGAGCGGAGCGTCAAGGGGACTGATGGCTTGGGTGGGGTCGAGTGTATGTCCTGCCACGCCGATGTCCTGCCGCACGGTGCGGGCCACAAGGCAAAGCACGAAACCAAAGGCATCCGCGAGGCGTGCAAGGACTGCCATACACCCGAGCACAGCCCGCACTTCGTGCCGAATGTCTATCTTGGGATGGTTAAGCACAAGTGATGTATTGCGTATTGGCCGGTTTTTACCCGGCCAATACACGAATCAGGCGTGGTAACGTCTTGTCGGGGAGGTGATGAGTCGGATTATCGCAGAGAAGAGTGCGGCTCCGATTATTGCCCAGAGCACCGGGAACGTTCTGCCGCCTATGTTTATTGCAAACGGCTCCGGGAGCCCGGTGGATCGGGCGATCCACATGCCAAGAAGCGCTCCGATAAAGCCTATTGCCGTAGCTGCCAAAAATCCCCCAGCCGCGTAACCCGCTATGGATTGCCCTATCGCGCCTGCGACTGCCGCGATCAGGAGCAGTAATAGAAACTCGATGATAGTCATTTCAGCGTCCTCCAATGTAGGGACAGAGTTTCGTTGGTATCCCCTCACCCTCTCCCTTAGGGGGAGAGGGTGAGGGTGAGGGGTAGTAACAATCATTGAAACTCATTAGTTATATACCCCGGAGGACCGTCTCGCTCTCACATGTGGTAACGCAGAGGGGATTCTCCCTCGTGTTCCAGGCTCTCTTCGAGCTCTTGCTGTAACTCTGTGACGGGGACAGTGCACTGGCTTGGGATCAGCTGATTCAGCAGTCGGCGGACGTCCGCTGACGACCCTCTTGATGTTGCCCGCTCCAGATGCACCAGCGCGTCCAAGACTTCGTCGGTCACGAAGTACTGCGGGCGCTTGATGTGGTAGAGGCCCTCCCAGTTGGTGCGGTGAATGTCCTCGCCGGACGCCGTCAGAGTCTCGTGAAGCTTCTCACCTGGGCGCATTCCCGTGTAGGCGATCTCGATATCGACATCGGGCTCGAAGCCGTGGAGCCGGATCATATCCCGCGCGAGGTCGACTATTCTTACAGGGTTCCCCATGTCGAGCAGATACAGCTCACCGGACCTGCCCACTCCTCCCGCTTGAAGGACCAGCCGAACAGCCTCAGGAATGGTCATAAAGTAGCGGGTCATGTCCGGGTGAGTCACAGTCACCGGCCCGCCGCGCCGTATCTGCTCTTTGAACACGGGGACAACACTCCCCCGGCTGCCAAGCACGTTGCCGAACCGCACTGCGACGTAGGAGGTGCCCTGGTGGATGTGCGAAGACGCGCGCAGCACTTCCTCGCAAAGCCACTTCGTCGCCCCCATAATGCTGCAGGGGTCGGCGGCCTTGTCAGTGGAGATCAGCACCATCCGATCGACTCCGTAGCGCCCGCAGGCGTCGGCCACGTGATGCGTGCCAAGGACGTTGTTGCTGACGGCCTCTTGCTCGTTCAGCTCCATGATGGGCACGTGTTTGTGGGCCGCCGCGTGAAAGACGATGTTGGGTCGGTGCTGTTTGAACACCTGGTCGATTCGGTTCTTGTTCGATACGCTTGCGATTACGTAGCTCAGTCGCTCCGCCAGGTTGCGGTACCTTGCCTGAAGCTCCTGGTGGACGAGGTGGATCGAGTTTTCACCGTGACCGAGAAGGATCAGCGCCGCCGGTTCCATCTGCATGATCTGTCGGCAGAGCTCTGAGCCGATCGACCCGCCCGCACCGGTCACAAGCACGCGTTTGCCCTTGATATAGGTCCCAATGGTCGCGACGCTCGAGCTCACCGGCGCGCGTCCGAGTAAGTCCTCGATCCCGAAGTCGACCATCTGGATCGCAGTCTTGCCGATCAGCGTATCCCGGAGCTGGGGCACCTTCTTCACCGCCACGCGCTTGCCCCGGCAATCAAGGACATACTCGCGGACCTTCTCACAGGCGTCTTCGGGAAGGGCGACGATGACCTCATCGATCGTCCCATCGTCTGCGAGTTTCTTTAGCATCTCAAGCGAACCGATTACCCGCACGTTGCTGATGTAGACGCCCATCTTGTTGGGGTCTTCATCGAGAAAACCGATCACGTCGTATTCCAGGTACGGGTCTTCCCGGATAGCTCGCAGGATGCTTGCGCCGTCGGCCCCGGCGCCGAGGATAACCACCCGCTTGCGGCGGCTTTCCCGCACTGATGGGCGGTCCTCTTTGCCCGAGTATTTGTGCAGCACGCTCATCATCCTAAGGAACACCCGGATTCCGCCGGTCAGCATGATAGCTGACCCCCATACCATCACGAGCACAGAGCGCGGGAAATGGCTGCCGTCGAACATCATCTGGATGACCATCATCCCGGCGACACCAGCGGTGTTTGCGCCGATCACGTCCCAGAGCATGTCGAGGCTCGTGAACCGCCACGCGCGTTTGTACATCCGAAACACTGCCAGTGCGCCGATATAGAAGGCGGCGACAAATGGCATACTTGTCAGGTGGTTTCCCACGTAGCGGTTGTAGACATCGGGCCATGTGGCACCGTCGAACCGAAGCAGCAGCGCCGCCAGGATGGAGAAGGCGAGCGCCAATACGTCGGCGATGACTAGCGCTATTACCGGGCCGCGCAGCCTTAACTTAAGGATTCGTGACTTATGTCCCACGATCTTCCTCGGACCTCCATCGCTAAGGGTATGTTTTTGTTCTGTACTGCGGGCGAGTGGCAGTTTGATCAACCCCTTAGCATTACCCCATCAAACAAGTGTTGTCACGTCAGCAGTATATATTGATCACCCAAAGTGAGTTTTAGCTCTGTTCGTTGTCCTGTTTATACTCGTCTTGGGAGTAGTAGTAGCAGTAATCGCTAGACCGTATGTCCACACGGTTGAGTACCGTTCCTATGAGCGGCGCGCCTGCTCGGGCGAGTGTCTGCAGGGTGATCTCAAGCTGCGGGCGAAGCGACTGGTGCATCGATACGACCAGCAGCACTGCGTCTGAAAGCGTCGAGATGATCTGCACATCTGATAACCCCGTGCTCGGCGGGCAGTCGACCAGGACCAGGTCGTACATCCCCGAAAGTTTTCGGAATAGCTCGCGACTTGGTGCGGAGTTCAGAGTTTCGCCCGGGTTCTGGCATGATGGCCCCGCCGGGAGCAGGAAGACGTTTGATGTCTTGGTTTCGACTATCGCGTCCTCAAGCGCCACATTGCCGCCGATCACGCCTGTCAGGCCCTTTTCGCGGCTTACTCCAAGCACTCGGTGGAGCGACGGGCGGCGGAGGTCGGCGTCGACCATCAGGACGCGTTTGCCTTCCATTGCCATTGTCGCGGCTAGGTTCATTGTGGTTGTCGACTTGCCTTCACCCCGTCCGGGGCTTGTGACTGCAAGGACTTTCAAGTGATCTCCGGCTGATGCGAAGAGGATGTTGTTTCGCAGTATCCGGTAGCTCTCTATGGTAGCTCCGTCGGCGCTTGAGCCATCACGTATGTGGACGGAGTCGGCCTTTGCCCTTGGGATCACGGAAAGCGACGGGAGCCCCGTCGAGCGGTCGATCACGTTTTGGTCGTGCAGGCGGCTGTCCCTTCGTTCGGCGAGGATCGCCACGGGGATGCCGAACGCGATGCCCAGGATCATAAAGAACAGGGTGTTTGCGATTTTGTTCGGGTACGATGCCTTGGTCGGCAACCCCGCATTTGCGAACTTCATACCGCTTGGCATGATTGACTGCTCATTTAGGAGCAGCGTGTGATAGTTGCCTGAAAGCGACTCGTACCTGCTCTGAAGAAGTTGGACATTCTGCTGGCGCTCGTTCAGCTGGCGTTCGTGTTCGGGCAGGCTCGTGACTGCCCGTTTTCCTTGACTCACCTGGCGTTCGAGCGCGTTCATTCTGGCGGTTGCGGCGGAGTATGCTGCAAGCGTCTCAATGTAGCGGTTGGTTACGTTCTCCCGGACAGGGTTGCGCGCCATCTGCTCGGAACTTACCGTCGTCTTTGCGATGCTTCGCAGCCTTGCCTCTTCGCGCCGGACGCGGTCGTTGATCGTCTGCACCTCGCGGCTTGTGGGGGTGAACTCCTGTATCAGTTGCGCCCGTTCGCTCTGGAGTGCGTCGATTCTGTTCATTGCGGCTGTAAACTGCGGGTTGTCAGTGACGACGGTGCCCGACACTACCGTTTCGCTCTGCCCGGAAAGCTGCGAGCGGAGCGTGGCCATCTGTCTTCGTCCGGCTTCTACGTCGGCGTGGGCGCCTGAGAGCTCGTCGTTGAGCGTCGTCATGCGCTCGGCTGAGGCGTTCATCTGCGTTTCAGGTGCGTAGAGACCCGTGACGGTCTTGAACTGGGCAAGTTGGATCCGCGCAGCGGAGAGCTCGTTCTTGGCCGAGAGCATCTCGTTCTCAGCGTATTGGCGGGCCTGTTTTGTTGCCAGTCGGTTGCGCTCCAGGTCCTTCTGGAAGTGCGCCTTGATCAGCGCTTCTGCGATCTGAACCGCAGCAACGGGGGTGTAGGCCCTGCCTGTCACTGTGATGATATCCGATTCCTTTCGCTTGACGACCCGATAGGCCCATGGCGGCACCTCGGTCCCGCCGAGTCCGTACTTTCGGATGTCTTCGGGGATCAACTTGGCCGCGACCTGGATGGTATCGGGGCTTGTGATGATTTCGACCTGAGTGTCGGCGTTTCTTGCGCCCTTCAGGGCCTCAAGGTCGCTTATCAGCCTGCCATCGCCTACGACTGCCGCGGTATTCTTTGGTGTAATGACCATCATCTTTGCCGTCGATTCATATATCGGCGGCCTGGTCAGCGTGTAGTATACTCCCGCGCCAAGTATCACTGCCGCGACGACGACTATGGTGAGGATTCTGCGCCTGAGCATCGCGGAAAAGTCGTTCATACTCATAACCTCGCGCTCCCGAGGCGTCCATACTTCAGGAATGGTCTGACTCGGTTCCTGCACGCGCTGAATCTGGAAATCGTTTCTTCGTATTATCATCTGCGTAGGCGCCCTTTCAGTTTGTAAACAGTCCGACCAGCGGCAACGAGCCCATGATCGAGTCCCAGTTGATCTTGTTGGACCTCGGCACGAAGATCACGTCTCCGGCTTTGAGCTCAGGGTTCTGACTTGCGTCCCCGGTCTTCAGGAACTTGCTGAGGTCAAAGACGAGCCTCTGCTGTTTGCCGTTATCCGTGCGCACGACGGCGATTTCGCTCAGTTTCCCTGTGCGGGGGTCTGCGCCACGGGCGAGTCCGATTGCGTCGGTGAGGGTCAGCTTCTGGTTCTCTCTGATCGGGAAGAAGCCGGGCTGACTCACGTTTCCCAGGACGGCGATGCGGGAGGTCTCAGCCGGAACGGTGATCATGTCCGCGGCTTTGATCTCGACCTTGGGCGCGGGGCCTCCGTCGAGGATCGCTCCCGCCGCGTTGACGGTCTCGTTCTTGCCGTCGATGTGGGCCACTGTGACTTTGCCAAGGGCCGCGTCTTCAAGGGCTCCACCGGCGAGCGTAATCGCTTCGACCACTCCCGCGCTGTCTTTTCGGAGCCTGTAGATGCCGGGGTTTTTCACCCTGCCGGTGACGTATACGGGCACTGTTTCGTCGGCGTCGATCGTGACTACGTCGCCGGTCTGAAGAAGCGTGTCGGCGCTCGACTGGCCGCGCAGGATATCGGCGAGGCGGTAGGTCTCGCGCTTGCCGGTCGATGCCCGCAGGATACATGCCGAGCAATCGGACGTCTCGATGCCGCCCGCGATTCCACCCGCTGCGGCGAGCGCTTCGGTGATTCTCCAGCCGGGTTTCAGGTCGTAGAGCCCAGAGGTGTGCACCGCGCCGAGCACGTAAACCCGCTGCATTCGGGCTGTGCGAAGCGATACCGTGACCTCGGGGGCCTTGATTCGTTCGCTCAAGCGGTCGGTGACCTCGCCTGAGATTTCGGCAAGTGTCTTGCCTGCCGCGGTGATTCGTCCCGCGCCGGGAAGCGTCAGCGTGCCGTCGACGGGGATGGTGTAGTCGCCGGAGAACTCGGGGTGACGCGCGACTACTACGCCGATCACATCCTCGGGGCCGACCTGGTAGACCGGCGTATCGGCGGCAAGCGCGGGCAGTGTGGCAAGTGCGATCATTATTAGTGTGAAAATGCTTCTCATAGTGCGTCCACCTGCTCAAAGTGCGCGACGATGCGGTCGCAGATAGCCTCGACCGTCTCAAGTGGCATGTGCGAGTACATCGGCACTGCGATGCTCCGCTCGCTTATCGCTTGGGCTATAGGCAGCTTGCGGCCGTCCGTGACGCTCTGGTAAAGCGTCTGGTTGTGAAGCGCGGGGTAGAAATAGCGCTTGGTCTGGATGCCGTCGTTTTTTAGGGCCCGGTAGAGCTCGTCGCGGGTGATCGGCGACTCTGCGGGGTCGAGCAGGACTACCATGTAGTTGCGCGACGAGTGCCGGTCGGTCGGGATCGCCTGAAAGCTGACGCCGGGAAGGTGGCCGAGTCGCTCAAGGTAGCGGTCACAGATCTCTGTGCGGTTTGCAACCCAGGTGTCAAGCCTCGCAAGGCTCCAGCGGGCGACGGCTGCGTTTAGTTCGGTCATTCGCGCTGAAAGCCCGAGCCAGTTCATGTCCTCGCCGTCGGGGGCTTTGCCGTAGTCGCGCATGTAGCGTATCTGGGTTGCGAGCTGATCGTCATTGGTTGTGACGAGCCCGCCTTCGAGGCCGGTCACTACTTTGGTCGGGCTCAGGCTGAAGACCTCGCCCACGCCGAAGCTTCCGACTGCTCGTCTACGGTAGGTGCTCCCTATGCCCTGTGCGCTGTCGAAAATGAGCGCGAGCCCGTAGTTTTGGGCGATCGTTTGGTAGGCCGCGATATCGCCTGGGACGCCAAAGACGCAGACGGGATATATCGCCGACGTGCGCTCGGTTATGAGACTTCTCGCGCAGGCGGGATCCATCGTAAAGGTCTGCGGGTCGCTGTCGCAGAAGACGGGGCGAAGCCCGTTCCAAAGAAGCGCGTGGCTTGTCGCGGCGAAGGTGAAGCTCGGGGTGATGACCTCGCTCCCCTCGGGGAGCCCGAGCGCGCGGATGAGCAGCATAAGCCCGCTTGTCCCTGACGAGACGGCGATGGTGTTTCGCACGTCGACTCGCGCCGAGACTTCATCCTCAAGCGCGGCTACCTGCTCGCCTACGGTCACTCTGCCGGAGCCGAAGGCTTTCTCTATAACCCCAAGCATCTCCTCGGGATCGGGCAGGGTGGGGCAGATGATGGGGCAATATTCTGTTGAAAGAATCGCAGTTGTCACAAACGTTCCTCCTCTGCGCCAACGATCATTGCGTCGGCGAGTTCTGGTTCTATTTGTTCGAAAACGGGGTGCCGGTAGTACGGGAAATAAGGGCTTTCGGGCTCCATTCCCGACACTGCGGCGGCCTCCCTGGATAGTTCGCGGTATAGTTCCGGGGCGGTGACGTGTTTCCAGACCGAGAAAGTGTGCTCCCGGTCGCTGAAGCCCCGTTTGAAGGCATAGAGCGAGTCCTGCTTTGCTCCGACGCCGCCTCCGAGGTGCATCACGCTTGCACCGGTCGTGTTCGCCCACTCGCGCGCGGTGTCGAGCAGGAGCTTCATCGGCGCAAGTTTTCTAAACTCCGAGCGTGTGCCTGCGAGGTGGTACTGCACGATTGAGGCGCACTTGGCAAACATCGCGGCGCACGCGGGGCGGCCTTCAAACTCACAGACAAAAAGGGTCATGACCCCTCTGAGTTCGCGCATAAGATACTCGAAGTAGCTTCTCTCGAAGAAGTAGTAGGGGTCGGCCCCGACTTCGCGCATGGACTCGTGGTAGATGTCGATGAAGTCAGAAAGCGCCTCGGGCCCTGCCTGTCTGCAGGTGAACCCCTGGTTGCGTAACCTGCCGATTTCGTAGCGGTGGCTCTTTCGGTAGCCCGCGACCTGCTCCTCGGGGGATTTGGTGAGATCGATCGATATTGTCGTGCCGACCTCCGAGATTTCACCGTAACCTGTGAGCATGGCTGTCTGGCCGATCATCGGGTGGAGCCTGGAGAAGGCTGTGACGATTCGGCTTGCTCTGAAGAACTCATCGAGGGCGGCGATGAACCTGTCCCGCACTTCTGCCGGAAGCCCCGGTGTTGCAAGCGGACCGGCGTAGCCGTAGATCGAGGAGACGTCCATCAGCCCCTCGAACGCTGGAAAGCCTTCGATTCGGCGAAGGAGCATCGGGAACGCGATGATGTGGCCGCCTTCCCGGTAGACTGGCATCACCGCTTCTCCCTCGCGCTCGATTTCGGCAAGACGATGTATCTGCGGCAGGTGATAGAAGTCGTACGCGCCGATTCGCTCGAGCGTTTCGCTCCAGCGCTCCGCGTCGTGTGTAGTCAGTATTTCAATATCGCGATTTGCAATAAATGACACTACTTTACAGCCTCCCGCACGGGTGCAAGGGACGGGTCGCGGTACTCGGGGAAGAAACCTCCCGGTGAGTCCACACCTGCTCGGCGGCGAAGCTCCGCACAGAGTTCGCCGTAGACTCCGCAGTCTGCGATGTATCTCCATGTAGCGTAAGGCAGCTCCGTGCCTCCGAAGCCCTTTCTGAATATGTGCTGCGAGTCCCGAGCGCCGCTTCCGTTTCCGCCGATGTGAAACCACTTTGCTCCAAGCTCGTTTGCCCACTCGCGAACGGCATCGTTTAAGATCTTGATCGGGGATAGCTTTAGGTATTCCGTCAGGCCTCCTGCGTACATCCCCTCGACTATATTTGCGGTCTTTGAGAAGATTCCGGCGCTTATGACTTTGCCGTCGTAGTTGCAGATGAAAAGCTGGGTCACGCCGGGCATCGAGTTAAGTAAATATTCGAAGTAGTCCCGCTTGAAGAAGTACTCGGGCTGCGCGCCGGCTCTGGTCATCGTCTCGTGATAGACTTGGGTGAAGTCGTCGAGATACTCCGGCCCGACCCGCTCGCATGTGGCGCCGCGGTTCTTCAGTCGTTTTACCGCATCCAGGTGCCCGTGATTGTAGCGACTAAGCTGCTCCTCGGGCGAGTACGAAAGGTCCACGGCCACGGTGATACCGAGGATGACAGTCTCGCCGAGCCCTTCAAACAGGTCGAAGTTGCCGATGATCGGGTTCAGACGGTGATACGCTGTGATGACACCGGCCTCGGCGAAAAACTCGTTCAAAGCGTGCTGGAAGCCTTCTCGTATTTCTGTGACGTCACTTTTGGGTGAGACGAGCGGGCCTGCGAAGCCGCCGACGCTTGTCACATCTCGGAGCACGGGGGCTCCGAGATCACGCGGAAGCTTTATGTCGCGCATGATGACGGGAAGCGCGGCGACTCGGCCACCTTCGCGGTAGACAAGCAGCAGCGCCTCGCCTTCCCCTCGCATTTCGGGCAGACGATGGAACTCGGGGAGGTGATAAATGTCATACTCCCCGATCTCTTCGAGCGTCTCCCTCCAGCGCCCCGACTCTGCAGTTGACAGCAGTTCAAAAGATGCTTGCGACAATTGGTTACACCCCCACCGTTTCTCTTGCTCCAAGCTCGGGGTCCCGGTAATTTGGGAAATACTCCGAGTGAATGTCATCGGTTGGCGTGCCGCCTGCTTCCCGGCAGAGCTTGTCGTAGGCGGGCTGATCGACCACATATCTCCAGGTGTAGTAGGGCATTTCGTTTGCACCGAATGAGAGCTTGTAGGAGTAAACTGTGTCTTTCAGGCCCCCGACACCGCCGCCGACGTGCAGTGACTTCGCGCCGATTGAGGTTCCCCAGACGCGGATGCGGTCGTAGAGGATGGTAGAGGGAGACATCTGGCGGTGCTCCGTGCTCGTGCCACCGATATACCCCTCCACAATCCCGCCGCAGAAGCCGTCGAGCACTACGCTTATGACTTCTCCGTCGAGCTTGCAGACTCCGATATGCATCACGTCCGGCATCTCCCGAAGCAGATACTCTATGTAGAAGCGGTCGAACCGGTAGGAGTGATCGGCGCTGGTGCGGTCCATGGTCTGGCTGAAGATGCGCACAAAGTCGTCGATGTGCTCCATTCCCCCGAAGTCTATGGTCAGATCGGTCTCTTCTAGCCGACGAAGTTTCTTGCGTCGCTCGGACTTGTAGCGGGCGAGCTGGACATCGAGCGGTGCGGTCAGGTCTATTACAAGAGAGTTGCCCCTCTCCACACAGACTCCCATGCCATCTAACAGGCGTGGGCGGCTTGCTACGGGGTTCATCCGGCTGAACACGCTCACGACACCTGTTTCGTGTAGGAACTCGTGCAGGGCGCTCTGTACGCGCCTGACGATGTCCTTGGGAGGCTCGGCCATTGACGCTATCGGGCCTGCAAACCCGGCAACCGAGGTCGCGTCGCGCATACCGGTCGACTGCCCATGGATTTGAATGTCCCTGAGCAGCATGGGAAAGGCCGCTATGAAGCCGTCTTCCCGGTAAACGGGCATAATGCCCTCGCCTTCGCCGCGGATCTCCGCAAGGCGGTGAAACTCGGGCATATGGTAGAAGCTGTAAGTGCCGATCTCGTCTAGAGCCGCTCTCCAAGCCTCTTTGTCTCTTGTGGTCAGAATCTCTATTCGTTGCAAGTTGGACAACAGTCTCATCCTCCGATGGTTAGCGATGGTGAGGTGGACACCGAGGGCGCGTTGGTCGCGAGTTCACGGATGAACCCGGCGATCGTGCGCATGTCGCGCTCGGTGTAGCGCATGTCGCAGTGAATGGTCATCATCGACCTGCTGAAACGCAGGTGCTGCGAGGGAATCCCCGGAAGGGCCGGCTCGTCCATGGGCCAAAGTATCGTCGCGTAGACCTGCCTGCGGGCAAGCTCGTCTCGGATGTGGTCGCGAAGCAGATCGGAATCGCACTCGATGATCCCCGCAAAGGGGCACGTGCGCGTGCTGGAGATGGGCTGAAGCACCCGAATCCCGGGCACGTCGACCAGTAGGCGGGAAAGCGTCTGGTGATTGGCTTTTCTGATGCTTCTCCAGTCGTCGACCGGGAACTGCTCCACAAGCTCAGTGACCCAGGACGGCATCCCCGAGATTCTCTCACCGACTATCCCGGATTCGCCCGACTCGGCAAGCTCTCGGAACGTCTGCTTCTCGATGTGGTGGCCCGAAAGATACATATCTTTAAGCGCCATCGCCGCAAACTTCCTGAGGCTCGCGACCTCGTGCTCGGGAGTCGCGGGGATCGCAGGAGGAAGCTCGTGGGCTTTCGGCGACCAGAGCACGCCTCCGTCAGGGATAGGCAGGCTCTTTCTAAGCGATGCGATGCACCAGTCGGCGTCGCTTTTCCACGCCCACTCAGACCACGGGTCATGGGAGTGGTCGTCTATGATCTCGACTCCGGGAGACTTGGCGCGGCAGGACTGGGGCATGGTTCTAAGCCCGAAATAGTTCATCCGCAGGACGACGTCGCCGGGGCGTGCGTCTATGTCGCTTGAGTCGCAGAAGGTGTCCTCCGGCCCGTCGGTGTAGAGCAGAGCATCAAGGCCGGTGTGGGCGATCGACTCTACGACGCACTGGCAGAAATACGAGGGGACCCACATCCGCCTCCAGCCACGCTCTGCGCGTCCGAGGTTCACGAGCGCCCGGATGGCGTCTCGGCCCGATCCGTACATCACGCGCTCCTTGTCCCAGGGGGACCGGGCGCTTGACGGCGGATGGTTTTGTACCCATTGGAAGAAAGATCCGTTCTCCCATCGGCTTAGTGGTTCAGTCATTGCTTGCTCCTGTGGTGATCTTGCGTTCTGGGAGAATGTTCCACAAGAGTTAAATATTTAAACCTGAGGTTGTAGCAAAACAGTCATTAACTGCCCAGGTTAGTAGACTCTTTCCGCTGCTTTTTCAGGGCGGCCATGGCGTTTAGTCCGAGCTCTTCGCCGGTGCCGATGTTGGGGCCTTCGATCACTCCCTGAAGGCCGAGAACGCTTGGGATTGTGAGAAACATAATCTTGAGGTCGAGGAGGAGGCTGTGGTGATTGACGTAATATACGTCCATTTCAAGACGCTTTATAAAGGGCGTCGAGTGGCGGCCGTTGACCTGCGCCCAGCCCGTGATGCCGGGGTGAATGTCGTGTCGGGCGTTCTGTTCGGGGGTGTAGAGCGGGACGTATTCTACGAGGAGTGGCCTTGGTCCGACGAAGCTCATGTCGCCCCTCAGCACGTTGAGGAGCTGAGGCAGTTCGTCCAAGCTGAGTTTTCTCAAGAGCAGGCCCATTTTGGTGAGTCGCACGGCGTCGGGCAGGGGGGTGCCGTCGGGGCCGTTGGCGTTTTTCATCGATCGGAATTTGTAGAGCGTGAAGTGTTGGCATCGGTACCCGGCGCGCGGCTGGGTGAATATCACGGGGCGGCCCATCGAGTAGGCGACGACGAGGGCCGTCGCAGCAATGAGCGGCGAAAGCAACATAAGCAATGTCAGGCTGAACATTATGTCAAATAGTCGCTTGATCATATAACACCTATTTCTGCACGGAACGCGGCGCGCAAGCAGTGGAATTTGTCATATTTCATGCTAATATGCTCTTGCCGGGCTCTTTTCTGCGACCATCCCTCTGAGCAGCCGCATATACTCCTGGTAAACCGCCTCCCACATATCCTGTTGGCGGAAATCTCGCAGCATTCGAGCGCGACCGGCCTCTCCGCGGGCTTTTCGAAGAACTGCCGAGTTAACATAATGGCTGATTGCCTCTGCCAGAGCCGACGCGTCTCTTGGCGGCACGAGCGTCCCTGTCACTCTGTCTTCGACTGCGTCAAAGCAGCCGGGAACCTGGGTCGCGACGACCGGAAGCGCCATCGCAGCAGCTTCCATTGGGACCAAGGGGAACCCTTCCCGGTAGGTGGGAAGGACGAGCATGTCGATCGCCCGGAAGATTGGGGGCATGTCAAACTGCAGGCCGAGCATGTGGACGCGTGGGTCGGCTCTAAGCTCATCTTCGATCTCGGGTGGAACCGGGTCCTGGGGCTCGGGAGCGCCTACGACGACGAGGTGCAGCTCGGGGTGGGCTTGCCGAAGGGTTCTCCAGGCGCGAGCGAGTTCGATCACTCCCTTGTCGCGAACTATCCGACCCACAAACCCGGCGACGACCGCGTCCTCGGGGATGCCGAACTTCGCTCGGACCTCCCGTCGGGTGCCCTCGGGGTAGTTGTTTGGGTTGAACTTTCCGATCGAATCGATCCCGTTGATGCTTCCCGACAGGAGCACCTTCACCTTTTCACTCGGGCAAAGCCCATCGGCCACTACGACCTCTCGGACCGAGTTGCTGACGCAGAGGACTTGGGTCGCGAGCCGGCTTGCGGTGCGCTCGCTCATCGACAGCAGGGCGCGCTTGGTTCCGGTCGCGGTGAGCAGGGGGAGTCCGTGGATGTGATATATTCTTACGGGGACCCCCGAAATCCTCGCCGCGATCGTCCCCAGCAGCCCGGCTTTTGGGGTGTGGGAGTGGACGATGTGCGGGCGGACGGCGCGAAATACTCGGCAGATCGATCGGATCGAGCCAATGTCCTGGACGGGGGTGATCGCCCGGGGCATGTCAACCCCGTGGACCTCTACCCCTTCCGCGCGCCCGAAGTCGTCAAGCGCCGCGTCCGGGCTGGAAACGGCGTGGACCTCCATGCCTCGGGACTTCATATATCCGACCTGGCCCGCGACAAAGCAGAGTGAGTCGGGAACGGTCGTCAGGTGAACGAGCCTTATTGGCGAATTAGTCATGGGTTGCGCCCTCCATAACGGTTTTGTCGAGCCCTGGGATTTGGGTTTGGAGCACTTTCTCCAGCCCTTCCCTGGCTCGTGCGAGTTCGAGATCGTCGATTGGCCTGCTTCGCGCGGCGACAAGCGCGCTTTGCACGCCAAACGTGGTTGCGACTCGGTAGATCATTTCTTTGGCGCGGGCGGCAAGGAGGAGTTCGGCGGTTTTGCGCCTGCCGACCATCCCCGGCCCGTAGCGCGCCTGCGCCGCCCGAACGGACTTTAGGCTGAGCAGATACGCTCGGAGATATGAACGCGGGGCGCGGTGCTCCTCGCGGTAGTAGTAGAGCGGGCTCTCGATTCGTGCGAATAGCGAGTTTTGACACGTGCGAAGCCACAGCTCAAAGTCCTCGGCGCGGGTATAGCGTTCGTCGTAGAGGTTCTTTCGGAACCACTCCGTTCGCCCGAGCACAGTCGGGTGAAATAGCACGCCGTATCGAAGCGCGGAGGCCGGGCGCTGGTCGATCTGCGTGATTCCTCTGGCGCCAAGAAGGGCGTTCTCCGAGTCGATTGTGTAGGCTCCGGTGTCTACCAGATCGACCTCGGGGACGGCGTCCAGGAGCTTTACCTGGTGGGCAAGGCGCTCGGGGGCCATCAGGTCGTCGGCGTCCATCCGGGCGAGATACTCGCCGCGGGCCTCTTGGGCTATCTGGTTCAGCCTCGCCTGGAGCCCACGGTTTGTTCCGTCGTGGATTACCCGCACGCGGGGGTCACGGATGGAACGGGCGACACGAAGGGAGTCGTCGCGGGAGCCGTCCTCTACCAGGAGCAACTCCCAGTCCTGGTAACTCTGGGCAAAGACCGAGCGCACCGCATCGGCAAGGGTCGAGGCGGCGTTATAGATGGGTATCGCGACCGTTACGCGCAAGCTTCTTTCCTCCGTTGTTGATCTGCCCGGGCGAGCGACCAGGACGCGGCGATGAGGGAGAGCACTACCCACCAGTGCCGCTGGTAGAGCGCCTCGATTCCCATCGATAGACCGATCATGGCAAGGCATGCGGCAATCAGCGAGAGAACCAGCGGTTTGTTCAACTCGGAGGCCATCTTATACGCCTGCACACCCTTGTACAAAAACCACGCGACAAAACCGACAAACCAGACAAACCCGAATATTCCCATCTCCACAAGGAACCACAGTGTGGTGTTGTGGATGATCGTGCCGAACTCGCGGTCAAAGACCCCCAAGCCTACACCAAATGCCGGACTTTTCCAATACATGGGCATCGCCTCGGCTATGAGAGACATGCGGTCCGATGCGGTGTCTCGAAGCGCCATCTGCTGCATTTCAGCCGCGTACTTTGGGCCCATCACCCTCTGCATGGCAAACGCAACGACGATACAGATACCAATCAGGCGCACTCCTGTGCCGGGTTTCATCACGATCACAAGGAGCAACAGCAAAACGAGGCCGATCCACGCAGAGCGCGAGTAAGTTAGCAGCACGCCTATTGCCAGGTTGATCGTCGTAAACATACCAAACCATCCCGGGACAAGTGGACGCCTTGAGTAGACGTTTATGATATGTAAAGCAAGCACCAGGATAAGCATTCCCCCGTAGGCGTTTGCGTCGATCAGCATTCCGCAGAGCCTCAGTACTCCTACATCCATATATGGGATCAAGAGCCCTGTGTTGCGCCGAGCGAGAAATAGCGTAAAGTAGATGACGTTTTGGATCGATGTGCTGATGATCAGCACCCGAAGCAGCCACCGAACTCTCTCCCAATCGCGGGCAACGCTGTTGACTACGGCGTAGGTCGCAAACAGCACCATCAGGCCAATGTCCTTGTTGATGAGCACATAGCGCCCGACCTCTCCAAAACGGATTAGCGCGAATATTGATCCGACAGCAAATGAAAGCAGCAGTCCGAGGTGCCATATACTCCACGCCGACCAGTCGATGCGGAACCTTCCGAAGCCTGCGATATATCCCCCGATCGCAAACATGAGCATCAGGTCTGACAGTGCGATGTGGATGCCATCGGACACGTCGATCTGTATCGGCAGAAACGCCACCAGCGCCGCGACAAAGAACAACTGCAACCTGTTGCAGTCCATCGCCGCCTTTACCTGATTTTTGTTAACCGCTGCCGTAATAGTTTCCATAAACACCTCGTCAAGACTTTCCTATTTGAGCTCGATTCACCAACTGAACGCGCCGATTAGTCACTGCCTCACTGTAAAACTCGCACAATGCCTGCGTCGATGTGATCACATTGAAGTCCGACATCTCTACCGTTCGAAGGGCATCTTCTTGCGACACCACGCGTTTCGCCGACAGCACCGCTTCGGCCCATGCCTGGGAACTGTCGGATAGTCCCAGTCTCCTAACAAGCCCACCGATGACATCGGCCTCGCGCGGGACCACGTTGGATATCACGCACGGGAGCCCCGCAGCCTGAGCCTCGACAATGGCCAGCCCAAGCCCCTCAAACGCCGACGGAAAGGCAAACGCATCCATCGCCCCGAGCATTACTCGCGGGACATCTGCTCTCACGCCTGCGAACACGACTCTGTCCCCGATCCCCGCCTGCGCTGCCATCGCCTCGATCTCAGACCGAAGCATTCCATCGCCGACCAGGAGCCCCCAGACCAAAGGATTGGCCCGCGATGACTCCTTGATCACGTCTATCAGAAACGCGTGGTTCTTCTGCAGCTCGAACCTTCCCACGTGCCCGATTACGAACGCATTGGAGGGGATTCCAAGCTCATTTCTGACTTGTGCCCTGTCGGCCGCTGCAGTGAACGGTTGCAGGTCAACGCCGCAGTGGAGTATTCTCCAGCGTTGGTCATTCTTCCAATCTCTCCCGAAAAGTGACTCTGCTGCGGGTTCGCTTGCCGCAAGTCCCTGGGTCGCTGATCTCTGTATGGCTTTTGCGGCAATGTTTGTGTAGAACTTGCGGGGTATGGATGCCTGAGCGTCGGTGCTGCGGGTGTCGAGGTGGCTGTGGGCCACCCGTACCGGCACATCGTGTCTCGCCGCAAGCCAGAGTGCGAGTCCGCTGAAATGGTGCATGTGGCTGTGAACGATGTCATACGGGCCAAAGTCACTCATCACCCGCGCGAAGTTCTTGGAGTACGACCCCGGCGAGTTTGGCGACAGGCAGGGAATGATTCTGCCGCCAAGCGACCTGATCTCGTCGTCATAATGGGTGGGGTCGGTCGAGTGGGTGAGAAAGTCCATCTGGAACCGATCTCGGTCGATGAGTCGAAGCACGTTTATAAGCCAGGTTTCGGTGCCCGCTTGGCGCATACCGCCGACCACATGCAGGATTCTGATCTCTCGGGACATGTCAGCGTTCCTCTCCCATCGCCCGGATGGCGACGACATCTACGGCAAAGGTGCCCAGCGTAAGTGCGGCGGTCGAAACGGTTACGGCGATTGCTGCTCCAAGGAGCCCAAGCCCTGGCATCAGCCAGAGGCTAAGCCCCGCGGTGATGATTACCGCCCCGCCGATCAACGGCGCCTGCACTTTGAAGCACCGCGCGGCGGTCATCCCGCATCCAAGAAACGATTGGATGTAAGATAGGCCGGTCGCGGTGGCTATCCAGACGAATACGGCGGTCTGCTGGGCGTACACCGGCCCGTAGAACACAGTGAGAAGCCACTTGCCCGCAACCGCCGCAATGACCACACCCAGAAGTCCGACTATTGCACCCATCGCGGAGAGTTTCCCAAGAAGAAGGGTGAACGCTTTGGCGTCGCCGTCTGCAAAGTGCCTCGCCATCCTTGGGGTGGCTGACTGGCTGAGCGCGGCGACTACGGTGCTCCCGGCGACCATCAGGTAGCTCATCGCAGCAAATATTCCAAGCTCGCGTTCGCCTGAGAAGCGTTCGACAAAGTAGCGGGGTATGTTCGCGTTGAGCGAGATCAGCATCATCGTGACCCCGAGTGGAAGGGAAAGCACCGCGAGACGCAGCAGCTTTGGCCGGTTCCATTCAGGGCGAAGAGTGCGCCGCCTCGTTCGCCTGGACCGGCGCTTGCCGACCAAAATGTCGGGGACGATCCTGAGGTCGTAAGTGGCAAACACCACCGCCCAGGAGATCGCCAGAGCGAGAGTGCCTGCGATCAGGTTTTTGGTTGCGTAGATGACTATCGCAAGCGCCGCGAGAGAGACCGTGCCCTTGATCACAAGCGAGATCGCGATCCTGTCCATCTGTTCGCGCTGCTGGGCGAGTCCGTGGATGATGTCGCTTATAGACTCAGAAGTCTTCGCGAGCCCGACTGCGACGATCACCCATGCGACCGCGCTTTTGTAGCCCGAAAATGCGGCGATTCCGGCGATGACGAGTATCGCAGCCGAGGATGTGATGAGTCTTAGCGCGAAATATTGGTCGAATGGGTATTCCTCGCGGGCGTCTGTCGCCTGAACCGCGCGAAGCTGGAGGTTGGTGAGCATGATGACCGGCGCGGTGACTGCAAAAGCAAGAGCGAAGCGCCCGACCATCTCCGGGCTGCCGAGCTTGGCGAGCACGACAAGCATCGCCCACTGGCAAGCCGTATAGATGACTTGGCCGACGAGCGTCCACGAGAAGTTGGTTTTTAGGCTGAGTTCACGGTGGCGTCTTGCGCCGGAGGCCGGGGCGTCGGTTGCCGTCGCCCCTGCGGTGTTTCTGTCCACGTTGCCGTTACCTCCAATTTCCCGGCGTCGCACAAATTTTGCACCTGCAATTCAGAGCAACTATGCGGCGGTGGGCTGGGGCTATAATACCCGCCATACCCCAGCGAAAACACCTGAAAATTCAATATATGGCAGGCAAGCGGTCAAATTGGTGCTATAAATGTCAAAATTACTTGTTGCCTGTGCGTAAAACTAACGGAACAGTAATGGTGGACCATCGTCTAAAAAGTCGGTGTATAGCTCAGTCTGATGCCGTCGGCGGTATCCTCGCCCAAGTATTGATATTGCCGGAGGCATCGAGCTAACCCATCTTTCAGAGTATCGAAAGGTAGGTGGTGAAGGTCCGATTCGTATTACAATTTGCCTCAGCAAGCAAACCTCGCGTTTGTTTATCTATCTAAGGGAACGCCCATCCCTGACGAACTTGCTCAACCCGTAAAACACCCGCCGTGGATGCTCGGGCATTGGCCCCGACGACTCCAGGCAGAATCTCAAACGAAAAGATACGACAGGAGAACTGAATGTGTCTTGAATCAAATGTAAGAGGTTGTTTTTTCGACAGTTGAAAGGAGAAACCGTGAATTACCCATATCATCGACAGCTCGGCATGGAGGCCGAGGGGTCGCAGGGGCGAAGAGTCCGCAGTTGGTCAACGCTTGTAGCGCTGGCCGTAGTGTTGTCCGTTTTGGTCGCAGGCTCGGTGTTTGCGGCTACAGTACCCGCCATCATATACCAACCCATCTCATCCGGTATGAACCAAATGTATCTCTCAGGCACAAAGACAGTCGTGCCGCTTGTGGGGACCGAGAGGATGAGGAACGCAGTTGTCGGCGATGTCGACGGCAACGGGTTAAACGATGAGATCGTCTACACCAATGCCATCAAAGGCGGCCTCGGTTACTACAAGGTCTCCGCTAACGGCGCATACGCCGCGTCGAACGATCATGCCATTCTCAACACCCCAATCGACGCTATTCCGCTTACCGTAGTGCGCACGAGCGCCTCAGGGACGATCGGACAGATCGTCTTCAAGAGTGCAAGCCTCGGTCAGGCCTACTACATCAGGCCGGACGGCGCCTACCGCACCGCCCTTGGCAAGATGGACCGAGCCTTCGCGCTCGACGTCTCCAGCCGTGGCTACGCGGGCGACCTCGTATGGTGGCGCTCCGGACAAGCGATGGGATGGAGAAGCAGCCTCGCAGGCGCCGACCGCAGAGCGCCCTACAACAACTGGGTGCCCGTCGGCGGTGGAACTGTTCTCTCAGGGCAGCCCACAAGACGCATCGTCTTCTACTCGACCGCGGCTGCCACACCGACGCTGTATGCCTGTGACGGCAAGTTTGCCTACACCACGATCACCGGCACGACCGTTTCGTGGATCAGCAGCGCGGGTGCGCTTGCGTTCGGCTGCATCGACGGCGACAAGACCGCCGAGATGGTCCTAAGCGCAAATACGACTGCTTCCCTGCAGTGGTACAACATCCCAGCGACCGGCACTCCTTTTGCATACTCCGGGATCGTGACAGAGGCCAACGTCAAGGCTGGTCTTAGCTTAAGAGGCGTGGGGATGGTTGACACCTCTGCGATAACTCCTACTCCGACGCCGGACCCCACTCCCAATCCTACGCCTACTCCCACAACCGTGACCAATCTCTCAGAGCTCAAGAACCTCGCAGACGGCACAAGTGTTGATGTCAACACCAAGGCCCGAACAAAGCTGGTTCGCGAGAAGGGCTCGACGGGTAACGTAACGACAGGGTTCTACATCGAAGAAGCCGACCGTACCAACGGCATCTGCGTGGTTGGAACGACCACTGCGGACGAAGGCCAGCTTGTGTCGGTCAAGGGAACCCTCGGAACGACCAACGGGGAGAGAACGATCACGCTTACTGGACAGACGGTTTCGACACTTTCATCGAAAGTATCGGCTATATCGACAGCGGTTTCCTCGCTCTACGGAACGGTCGCTATGACGGGCTTACTCGTCCAGGTCACCGGCACGCTTGGAACCGCCAACCTGACCGCGGGAACGTTCAACCTGAGCGACTCAACCCGTTCGGTCAAGGTTTACTGTGCCGATAACACCTATACATCCGGGCAGGCGACGGTCCTTGGCTGCGTCGGCGTGGAGAAAGACTCGTCGGGCGCGTTCGTGCCTGTTATGAGAGTCGAGAGCATCGCCGATGTCAGTATCGTTGCGCCACCTTCGCCTCCTACGCCGATAAATGCGAACTACTCGGTCTGGACCAAGACTTCTATGGAGAAGGTCTACAAGACCGAGGCCGCACAGGCGCTTAACACCATCGGTATCAAGGCCGCAAGGCACGAGCATGAGGCGTTCCAAATAGCGCTTCGTGGCAAGACGACATCAACCAGCTCAGTTACGCTCACACCGGGCAACCTGACAGGCCCCGGCGGGTCGATTGCGGCAAGCAACGTGACTCTGTTTATGACCACCTACATTCCGCTGCAGGACTTCAATGTCGACTACCCGGACGCGCTGCCTCCTTACAAGGGAGCGTTTAACCTGGCTGCTGGTCAGACTCAGCCGATATGGGTAGATGTTTACGTGCCGAAGACTACGCCCACAGGCGACTACAGCGGCATGGTCACTATCTCTGACGCAAGCGGCGCGAAGACCGATGTGCCTTACACACTGCACGTCTACAACATCACACTTCCCGACCAGTGGAAGTGCGCGACATCCTTCGGGTTCCGCGACGACGAGATGGGCAAGCAGCACAACGTGGCCGGCGGGACGCTCGAGTACGCCAATCTCCACAGGGCCTACTATGAGTTCATGCTCACCCGGGGCATCTCGTCCTACTATCTGCCCTGGGGCACCGATGTTATGTCCACCACAGGCACTCAGGTTCTGAGCGACCCCCGAATGTCGAGTTTCATCATGCCATACAGCACGGACGCTACCTGGATGAAGAACGCGGCAGCCAAGTACGCTCAGCTTGGAGTGCTCGACAAGGCCTACATGTACTGCTACGACGAGCCCTATACCGTCGACATATTCGAGCAGGTCAAGCAGACCGCGAACTACATCCACGGGTGTGACCCGCGCCTGAAGACAATGATCACCTTCTCAGATATGCCGCGTCAGACCACGGAGCCCAGCTGGGTGTCGGGCAGGAGCTATGCTGTCGGTGAGAAGGCAGGGCACGCAGCCCAGGCATACTACTACATGAACTATCTGTTCAAGTGCAAAGTCGCACACGTATCATCCGCGGCTACTGAGCCTGCAAAGGGCGCCAACTGGCAGCAGTACTGGAGCCGCGTCACCCACTTCGACTATCTGAAGGATTATATCGATGTGTGGTGCATAGGCTCCGGCTTGGTGAGTCTGATGGAGCCTGAGATCGCCGAGCGCAGAGCAGCGGGCGATATGATCTGGACCTATAACTGGTATGGCGTCGCCCGAAACGGCGGCATCACCCCGGCGGTCGAGCCCAGACTTCAGACATGGCTTGGTTATCACTACGATGCACCGGGTCAGCTCTGGTGGTGTGCGAACTTCTGGGGTGGGTGTCCTAACCCCTGGACCAACATGAAGAACAATCCCTCGTCTTACGGCGAAGGTATCCTTTACTATCCTGGCGCGCAGGTAGGAATCGCAAGCGGCGTATCATCGATCCGAATGGAGTTGGTACGCGACGGTCTCGAAGACTACCAGTATCTGTGGCTGCTTGAGCAGAAACAGGGCCGCGCGGCTGTGATGAACTACGTGAACCAGCTCGTCACCAGCTACACGTCCTACACTCAGGACATTGGCAAGGTGGCGTCGGTACGCGACCAGATCGCAAACGCGATCGAACCGTAACACGCAAAAGCTTCCGGTCGGAGAGGCCGGAGGTACGTCTCATAGCTCGGGTGGTGGTCTTTTGGATCGCCACCCGATTTTTTTCGTCAAGTTCAACAAACGCATGTACAAGTGGGCATAAATGCGGGGAGCCAGCGTCTTATATGGTTGATTTGTACACGATGTGCAGGTGAGCGTATGGACGGAGGAATCGTTAAATGAGAATGTTTTCAGTCGCAAAGGGATTGGCGTTTTGTGCTTTGCTGGGTATGGCCGGGAGTGCCTGGGCGGCGGACTTGTACTGGGTCGGCAAAGATGCCGGCAAGTGGTCTGAGCCCAAGAACTGGTCGAGTATGTCCGGTGGGCATGGCCGAGCCGGGGTTCCCGGGGGCGGGGACACGGCGGTTTTTGATAAGTCGGCCAGCGGCGAGGCTTTGGTTGACGTATCAAGCGTCGGGGCGGTCCGAGTCGAACCGGGATACCTTGGGACGATCACCCAGCAGGGGAGTCTTTCGGTCAAAGGGGATATGTCGCTTGCCGGAGGCTCGGTTGTGGGCTGGACGTTTCTGTCCGACAAACCCGGAGAGCTCTCGGTGGGCGGGAATCTGTCGGTGATGCCGGGGTGTTATCTTACATGCCCCAGATCGTCAACTGATGGCGAAGGCAAGGGTCGCACGGTTATCGTTGGGGGCAACTTGAGCGTGCCTGGTGTTATCACCGCGACCGGCAAAGGGTTTACCGAAGGCCCTGGGACTCCTGTGCTCGATATGCCGAAGGCAAAGTCTGAAGCTTCGTCGCGCGACACCGACTACGGCACAGCCGCGAGCGATTCGCTCTACGGTCAGCCAATTCCGATCTCCCCCGCAGGCCCCGGGTACGGTGGACGCGGCGCGGGGATCTACCGTAACCCCTATGGGTGGGACACGGTCCAGCCCCACTATTTCTACGGTCAGTGGCCGATGGGGTCGGGTATCTGGGTCTTTGCAGGAGGCTCGACCTACGGTTCGATCACTGCCCCGATGAGCCTTGGAAGCGGCGCGAAGTCGTTCAAAGCGCCTGACTACAAATACAGCGCCTACACTGAAGACGATACTTTCTGGAGCGGCAAAGGTGCTTATGGCGGCGGGGCGATTCGGCTCATAGTCGCGGGCGCTCTGACCATCGAAGGTAAGATCATGGCAGACGGCGCGCTTGTCGGGGAGACCGGTGCAAGCGGCGGATCGGTCTATATAACGGCGAACAAGATTTCGGGCAACGGCGTGATAAGCGCGAACGGAAGCGATGCTCCGGGGTTTGCTCATAGCAGGGGCGGCGGCGGCGGTGGGCGCGTCGCAGTGGTTCTAGCCAATGGAACATCTACCGGCAAGGTCAGGCTTCAGGCCTATGGCGGTGAGGGACGATGGAGCACTCCGGCTGCCGCGGGCACGATCTACATCGAGACCCCGAAGGACGCAAAAGGGCAGGGGACGCTCGTTGTCGACAACAACGGCCAGCCTTGTCGAAGTATGTATAATATTTGCACGTCAATCTCTGACACAACGCCTGCAAGCTATTCGTTTGGAAGCGTCGTCTTGAGAAACAGCGGGGTGCTTTTTGTTGGCCCGGACGACTCCGTAACTGCCGCAAGCGTCTCTGGGGACAACGGCAATGTCGTCGTTGAAGGGAAGTTCACGGCGGGGAAATCGGCGAACCTTGTGGGCAAAAACACAGTTCGTCCGCAGGACGAGAAGACCCGCGCGCTTGGGGCGAATCTTGAAGTGCTTACGTTTGGCAAGGCTTACTCGATGCGCGAAGAGCTTCTCACTCGAAGCTGCCAGACCAGTTTTTATCCGTATCAAGAGAAGGTCGGCGCGGCGGCTGATCTCAGCACATACGCCTATCAGGATGAGGTGAAGGGCGTGCGCACGGCGTCGGCGCAGGTTGTCTCAAAGCTGGGCGGCAGAGTGCTTGCCCGGATGAACCTCGTTTTCAACGGCAAGCAGTACGCCGAAGACTATGTGACGATCCCCGACCTCGCTGACGGCGACTACGAGGTGCGCATCACGCTCGACAATGGAATGAAGGCCGTTCCGATCGAGTTCAAGCGCGAGACGCTTCCCTGGGAGCGCAACACCCTCGGCATAACCGACAAGGTGTACTACCCGTTCGAGCCGATCTCGGTTGCGGGCGACTCGATCAAGCTCTCCAGCGGCAGAGTCGTTCGGATGAACGGGTTCGGGCTCTACGATGAGCTCAAAAGCGAGGGGCGCGACCTTCTGACCGGACCGATGACCATCAAAGTCGAGACCGAGCAGGGCATCAAAGACTGGAAGTTCGGCGAGGGGCGCTTTAAGTCGGTCAAGGGCAATATGGCGGTCTACGAGGCCCAGGCCGACGCCGGGGCGCTCAAGATTCGGACTGTTTCTAAAACAGAGTATGACGGCTGCACCCGGGTCGAGATGGACGTTCTGCCCGGAAGCGCACCTGAGACTGTAAAGCGAATGTGGGTTGAAATCCCCATGAAAGACAGCGAAATGTCGCTCTTCCACGCGACGCATATGGCGGGGATCAGGTGGAACTACGCCGGGAAAATGCCCCGGGGCGGCAAGATCGTCTGGGAGCCGCCGCTTGCTGAGTGGAAGGACCGCCGACCGCCGCTTTGGTCAGTTGAGCCGGGCACCGAAGGTCAGGACGACGGCGTTGTGTGGGACTCGACCAACATGCGCTGCTCGATCAACTACACCGTCAACCCGTTTGTCGCCTACTTCTGGATGGGCGGGCCGGGGCGCGGGCTTGCGTGGTTCGCCGACAGCGACAACGGCTGGATTCCGGACATGAACAAGCCCGGACAAGTCATTACCCGCGAGGGCGACAAGCTCGTCCTGAGGGTCTACCTCATCAACAAACCTTCGCAGGTCACGGAGGGGCGGCACATCGTCTTCGGGCTGCAGTCGTCGCCCACCAAGCCGATGAGCAAGGACTTCCGCACTGTCGACAAGTTCGCATCCTGGGGCTATATGACCCCGGCTTTCGGCAGGTTCTGCTGCACCAAGTTCCCAATAGACCACGATTTCAGCCTGGTCGACAAGTCAATCGAGAACAGGAAGATCAAGGCCGCAGGCGGTACTCCCGATACCACGTTCCTCTATGACAAAGTCGAGGAGATGAAAGCCAAGGGATGGCCCGAGGACATGACCCCCGAGTCATGGGTTGCGCGCTGGGCTGGAGTGGCCGAGCAAGGACCGATGGACAGCATCTACTATGAAGAGCACTGGACCGACCCCGGTCAGACCGACTTCGACACCTACGCAAACGAGTGGACGGCACGGCAGTTCCTTGGAGCCTGGCCTATCCGCGAGAAGAACCGGGTCATCTACGATTCGCCCTATATGAAAGAGACCGGACGCTCAGGGAATATGATCGCCGGTTTCTACACGGACAGCCTGGTCGATTTCTCTGTCTACTACGGCAACGAGTTTATGAAGCGGGGGATAAGCCTCTACTTCGACAATACCTACCCGCATCTCTCGCTTGACCCGAACAAGTCTGAAGCGCACATGACCGAACTTGGCAAAATCCAGCCCGCGGACGGTGTCTGGGCGCAGAGAGAATACTACCAGCGCATCTGGAATATGATGAACTATCATAACGAGCACGGGATGAACCCTCCGCTTCGGTTCACTCTGCACTCGACCAACACAACGCTGCTGCCGATCCAGGAATGGGCCACATGCAACCTCGACCTTGAGTGGGTGTGGAAGGGCAAGACCGACACATCGGCGAATTGGAGCGGCGATATGGAGTACGCACCGTATCCGCCGGACTTTTTGCTTGCGGAGGTCGTTGGGCGGCAGATTGGGCAGCAGATGCACTCACATTCCGAGCTCAGCGGAGGAAAGGATCCCAGAGCCAACGCCGGAATGGGCTGGGTCCACGAGATTATGAACCGGATGGACGGGCCGATGTCGGCGATGATCCGGCAGTTCGGCTACGGGAGCGACGACGTCGAGCACGTCAACTACTGGGCCGATGATCTGCCATTTGCCGTCTCAAACAGCGATGTGAAGTGGCTGGGGATGGTCCGCAAGTCCAAGCCCGAGGTGATGATCCTTCTGCAGAGCTACGCAAAGACTCCTGCTGAGACGAGCGTCGCAATGAGTGGCATCAAGGCTTGGATGGACGCCGAAACCCGCGAGGTTCTCCCATCGGGTAAAGACGGCGCGACAACGGTGAAGCTCTCTGCCAACTTCGGAACGAGGCTGCTCGTGGGAGCGCTCACGGAGGCGCAACTCCCACCGGCGAGGCCCGCGAAGACAACGTTCTTCGATGATATGCAGCTTGGCCTCGGGTCGGGGTGGAAGGAAGTTCCGGGGTACGTGCCGGGCGAGTGGAAGACGATTGAGACCGACCCCGGGAACATCGCATTCAGGCTGAAACCTTCGCACCAGGGAACCGGGGTTCGGGTAGTCGATGAGGCTTTAGCGGGGCTCAGCGACTACCGGGTGTCGCTTCGGTTCAAGCTAGGTGAGCTTCCCAAAGACAAGTATTCGGGTTGGTATGGGATTTTTGGCCTGACATATGGAGAAGGGGCGAAGCCCTATGAGCTCTGGGTCGACGCCGACCCGACCGATGGGCTGGAGACCTGGGGGTTCGACTCCGGCACGAGCCAGTTTACTTCAATGGCTACAGATCTGACGTTTAGGAAGTCCCAGAGCACCGCTCGTGCAGTGCTTGGAGTGCCTGACGTGGCGTGGCACACGTTGTCCGTCGAGGTGCGAGGGAAGCGGCATATTGTGAAGTTTGACAACACTGTAGTGCTCGACGCTGAGGCTGATTCGACCAAACCGGCGCTCGCGATCATAGGCGGGCAGACCCTTGTTCAGGGACGCGGGGGATATGTGGACATCGACGACGTGCAGATAGTAGCTCTGTAACTACATAGGTCCTGTGCGGAGGTCTGACCGGCCTCCGCACATCATCTTTTGGCTGGAGAGTCCCCGTCCAGCACCCTTCTTATCGCCCGCAGCAGCGATTCGGGGGAGTAGGGCTTTTGGATGAATCCGTCGGGTCGCTCTTCGGGGCTTAGCTCGTCTATCCCCGTATCGAGCCCGGCGCTTATCAGCACTTTGGGCTGGACCTCAAGTTTTCGGATGTGTGCAAGCGCCTCCATGCCGTCCATTACCGGCATGTTGATGTCTAGAATCACAAGCTCTATCTTTCCCTCGCCCCCGGATATCTGGCCCAGAGCCTCGCGACCGTTGGATGCCGTGACGACGCTGTAGCCGTTACTTATTAGCACCTGAGACGAAAACTTCCTGATGTATGACTCGTCGTCGACCAAGAGCACGGTTTCAGTGCCGCGGGTGGGAGTGTGCGCGGCAGGGATTGTCGGCGTTTTGGACGAGGAGATGCCTTCAGCTGGAAGGTAAATGCTGACCGTTGTGCCTCGACCCGGCTTGCTCTTTATGTCGATCTGCCCACTGTGTGCGGAGACGATGCCGTAGCAGGTGGCGAGTCCTAGGCCTGAGCCGTCTGGGGTTTTGGTCGTAAAGAACGGCTCAAGGGCACGTTTTCGGGTTTCTTCGTCCATTCCGCAGCCGTTATCAGTCACCTTCAACCTCACGAACTCCCCAACTCTTGCCCAGGGGTTCGCTCTGACAAAGCTCCGGCTGATGCTGATTTGGTCTATCTCCAACTTGAGCGTTCCTCCATCGGGCATCGCGTCGCGTGCGTTCATGCAGAGGTTCATCACGACCTGGTGGAGCTGGGTTGCGTCGGCTGACACAATCGCGGGCTTCAGTGTCGTTTCGTGCTCGACTGTTATGGTCGGTGGAAGCGCCTTTGCTACAAGCGCGAGGGCTTCGACGGTGATTGCGTTTAGATCGGCGGTCTCAATCTTTGCCGGCACCTGACGGGAGTAGGCAAGGATCTGCTGGACGAGCTCAGCGGCCCTTCTTGATGCCTGCTCGATTGATTGCAGGCCGTAGCGGGCGGTGTCGCTCAGTCCGGTTTCTGTGCTAAGCAGGCTGGAGTATCCGAGGATCGCCTGCAGCAGGTTGTTGAAGTCGTGGGCGATCCCCGCCGCGAGCCGTCCCATCGTCTGCATCTTGTTGGACTGGTTGACGAACTCCTGGTAAGCGCGCTGCTCGGTGACGTCGTGGCACGTTGCGAGGTGGCGACCGGGCAGCACATTTGCCACGGCATAACACTCGATCTGCCTGGTTGTGCCGTCGGGGCGGTGAATCCTCACGTCTTCGCGCATATATCCACGTTTTATGAACTCTTTCCACGCCGTCTTAAAGTTCTGGATGTCAGGCACGTAGTCAGACATGCGTGAGCCGATCAGCGTCTCTTTGTTTACACCGAAAAGCTTGCAGGCGGCGGGGTTGGCTTCGGTGTAGAAGGCGTTGTCGTCAGCGATCACCATCGCGTCCATCGAGCAGTCGAACACGGCACGGAAACGCATTTGGGTCTCGCGCAACTCCTGGAGGAACGCGGTGCGGTCGAGATAGGTTGCGAGGCTGTCGCCTGCGGTTCGAAGCAGGTATTCCTCGCCGTTTGACCACTCATGCGTGCTCTTGGTGTCGTCCAGTCCGAGGAAACCGATGACCTTGCCGCGCGAGCGCATCGGCACAGCCAGCAGACTCTTGATGCCACGCTCTGTGAGTTCCTGCTGCTCGGTAGCGGCCTCCGCGGGCATCGCGCTTACATCGGGGATAGAGATTACCTCGTTTGCGAGGATTTTCGCCGCCCACCAGGGCACGTCAGCGCTTAGCCAGACCCGGTCTATGTCTGCTTGTTGGGGCTTGCCGGGCATACTCCAATTGCAGAATAACTCCATTACGGTTGCGTCGTTGTTGAATGTGAGGACGTAGACGTGGTCAGCGTCGACTGCTCTTCCGAGGATGGAGAGGCAGTGGGCGAGGTCGACATTGTCTCCGCCGATCAGCAATTGGGAGAATATCGACATCGACATCTCAAAGTTCAGCTGTCGAACGACGCTACCCTCGGCTTGCAGCCTTGCGGTGATATCCTCGCATGTCATGGCGATTGTGTCGGGTGACGGGCGGAAGACTGAGGCTTTGATGAACCGGTTGAGAAGCGATGAGAAGAACAGGCAGGTCGACGCTTTGCCGGTTGTCGTTACTCTTCGGAATATGGAGAGCCACTCGTTGTCGCTGTCGTTTCCGAAGACGGCGGCGACGGGACGGTCGACCAGTGTTTCGGTGTCAAGCCCGGTTACTCTTCCGAATGCTTTGTTGACCCGCGTGACGATGTAGTCGGTGGGCTTGCCTCTGGAGTCAAACGTGGTGCGGAACATAGCGAAACCGTCGAGCATGTTCTCGATCAACTGCTCACAGTTCAGTATGGAATCGATGGGGGATAGATTTGGTTTTTCCGATAACTTCTTGCTGCTCGCTGGTCGTGACATAACTAGCTCCACGATCCCCACTGCTCGCGGCCATGCGCTGATGTGGATGTATTTCGTATCTATGATACAACATGAAGCGCGCGTGTGTCACGGAGTTTTGCGGCTAGCGCGAAACGAGAGGGATGACCCGCTGGGAATACTGAGGCAGGTAATCGAGGACTGTATCAGTGATCGCCACCCAACAATGCGAGCGTACACACAATTATTGGAGTATGTACTAGGCGATCCATAATACATTTGATAGAATAGGGACAAGAAGAACTTCTAACCCGCATTATTCACGAGTAGCGTGAATAATGCTCTGTTGGCGAAAGCTTTATTCGCTTCACGAATAAAGCGGGCTAATGCAAAGACGTGTTTGGTGGGCCGCACTACTGCCGTAATCGAGCCAAACGAGGAAAACACGGTGATCTACGACAAGAAGTTCGCTGACTACAGGCGTCTCTATTCGACTCTTGAGTCTTTTTATGATAATAGAGGATAGATATGAAAAGATCTGAGATAAACGAGATAATGCGGGAGTGCACGGATTTTCTGGAGGAGATGAACTTCCTCTTGCCTCCTTTTGCCAAATGGAGCCCTGAGGACTGGGCCTGGAAGGGCCCTGAGTGCCGGAAAATAATCGAGCAGCAGCTTGGCTGGGATATAACCGACTTTGGCGGCGGCGACTTTGAACAAATGGGACTATTCTTGTTCACGATCCGAAATGGCACATTCGAGGACCTCAATCGCCCAAACGGAAAGACCTACGCCGAGAAGATAATGGTTGTCCGCGAAGAGCAACTCACCCCGACGCACTTCCACCACCAGAAGATGGAGGACATCATCAACCGTGGCGGGGGGAACCTGGTCATTCGCCTGTGGAACGCGACAGACGACGACCAACTCGCCGACACTGATGTGACCGTCGCTATGGACGGGGTCGACGTGACCATACCAGCTGGTGGGACGATTACACTTCGGCCCGGAGACTCGGTGTGTCTTCCTCAGCGCAACTATCATAGGTTCTGGGGTGAGAAGGGGACTGGGACGGTGCTCGTAGGTGAGGTCAGCTGTGTCAACGACGACCACATCGACAATCACTTCTTCGACTCAGTCGGCAGGTTCCCCGAGATCGAGGAGGACGAAGCGCCGATATATCTGCTATACAATGACTACGCAGGCCACTACCGATTCTAACAGAAAGATCGCTAAACACTATGAAGAATGAAAAATGGACAGAACAATACCTTGCTCACGTCATCAGCCACACTCACTGGGACCGTGAGTGGTATCGGACAGTGGAGCAATACAGGTTTCGCCTAGTCAAGTGTCTTGACCGTGCAATCCGTCTGCTTCAAGATGAGCCCGCGTGGCATTCGTTCTTTCTGGATGGCCAGACCCAGGCGCTGATCGACTACACGGACGTCTGTCCGGGAAAGACAGAGTCCGTCAAAGAATTGGTCAGGTGTGGCAAACTCAGGATAGGCCCCTGGTGCGTGCAGCCGGATGAACAGTTGATCGGTGGTGAGGCGACGCTCAGGAACCTGATCCTTGGTCGGGCCGACTGCCGGCTTTTCGGCAGGACGGAGTCTGTGGGGTATCTGGCCGATAATTTCGGGCACACGAGCCAGCTTCCTCAGGTACTTTTGGGGTTTGGCCTGGACAATGCCATCTTCTGGAGAGGTTACGATGAGAACCATATCCCTGGGGCTGAGGTCAACTGGCGGGGTGCCGACGGTTCCACCGTCCTTGCCATCCTTCTCACCCGCGGCTACTCCAACGCAGCCGGTTTTGCACCGTGTGAGCCTGAGGATAACTGCCTTTCGCGAAACTTGCCGACGCTGAAGCGACTGAGTCTCACCCGACGCATCGCCATAACTGACGGGATCGACCATGCGATGCCGGCATCGAACCTTTCAGATGTCCTGGACGAGATGCGTCGTCGTTTCCCAGATCTCACAGTCTCCCACAGCAGCTGGGAGGAGTTCCTGGCCGATGTTCGGGGGGTGGGGAATGATCTGCCGGAGCTTCAAGGTGAGCTTTTATGGGTGCCAGGGCTTGATTCCACGCTCTCAAACCGACTAGACCAGAAGCAGGCCAATGCGTATTGTGAGAGTCTCTTGACCTCTTATGCTGAACCATTGGCGGCGCATGCTCATCTGTCTGGCCGCGACTATCCCGAAGGGTTCCTAAATCGGGCATGGCGGATGATGGTTAAGAATGCCGCTCACGACAGCATAGGAGGAGCGCATACCGATGCCGTGGCGCGTGACGTGGAGCACCGGTATGAGCGGGTCAAAGAGATTGGCTACGGCGTTGCCGCCGAAGCGATGGACTCTCTGATCGGCATAGACTCATACTGGGAGGACCCTGTCGGGGAGGGAAGACTCGCCGTGTACAACCCGAGCCCGTTCCCTCGAAGCGGCGTAGTGGAGTGCCGGATGGACCTACCCGACAAAGCCGGAAGGGACTGGCTGTTCGAGTTCTATTTTGGTGGGGAATTCTCACTCTATGACGGTATGACCAGTGTGCCGGTTCATATACTCGAGGACAGTGCCACGATTCGACCGGTTTACCATGAACGGATTAACCCGACCATCAAGAACACCCGCACTCTGCGGTTCCTTGCAGAGGTGACGGACCTGCCACCTCTTGGGATTAAGACCTTCGACATACTGCCCGGCAAAAAGAAGCCTAGCGCGAGCATCCTGGTGGCTGAGGACAACACCGGCGTAGACGCATCGACATGTGTCTCTCGCCCCGACCTCGTAGGTCGTCGGGGAGTGCTCAGGAACGAGTCGGTCGAGGTTGCGGTTCACCCGAACGGGTCATTCGACCTGACTGTGCTCTCGACGGGCGCGACATACTCCGGGCTAAACACCATTATCGACGAGCAGGATGCGGGGAATCAGTATTCTTATGGCAGACCTCGAAACCGTGCCCTGTCGACAGTCGCTACTGGAAAAGTGAGTACGGTCCTTAACAGTGAACTGCGTGGGGTTGTCCGTGTGGATTCCACTATCGCCCTTTTTGATGAGCGTCAGATCTCGACTGATACTCTCGAACGCCGTCTCGGAAGCAGCGCGCCGACCGTCGATTGTCCCATATCTATAGAGATCGGCCTGAGCCGTGGAAGCGAGCTTGTGGACATTGTCGTGACTGTGGAGAATCTTGGCGCTGGCCACCGTCTGCGCAGCGCAGTGTGTCCGGTGGCAGGCAGGCGACTGCGGGTGAAAACAATGTTTGACCTGGTTGATCGCACCCCCGAACACAACATCGACAGGCCCAGAGGTGTGACCCAGGCACAGATGGATGCACTCGGAGGAAGTGGGATGCAGGGGTTCCTCACCGTCGATAATGGAAGCGATGGAATGGTCCTTGCGGCCCACGGCCTCTATGAGTACAAGCACGAGGTGCAGGACGATATGCTCTATCTGACGCTACTTCGGTCTGCAGGCACGATAAACATCGGTTTTGAGGGCTGGGGAAGTTCGGAATCCGGCTACATGCCGGGAACGCAACGGATGAAATATGCAATCCGTCCGTTCGGGGGCGACCTCTTTGCCACTGGTGCGCTTGCTGAAGTGGATGGCTTCCTCAACCCTACTTTCTGCCGACAATACCCGTCTGGTGAATCAATTGAGATGTCCGGGCCTTATATCGCAGATTCAAGGCTCTTCTTCAGCACGCTCAAGAAGGCCGAGGGCTCCAGTTCTCTCATATTTAGGTTCTACAACGTCTCAGAGGACGAAGTGGAGACATCTATCCCCCTTGGGTACGAGTATGACCAAGTCTGGACGTGCCGGATGGACGAGACTCGGGAAGAGTTGATTGCGTCACACGTTGACGAAGTCACTCTCAAAGTGTCACCCAAACGCGTAGTCACCTTGGAGCTTTTACGCGCAACTGTATAGAATACAGAATTCGACATTTGGCAGTTATACATTATGCAACACAAATCGGGAATCGAGAGATGACTCGGATCACTGCAGGCTTGATCGACTTGATATTCTACCCGGGGTAGAATATCAAGTCGCATTCCGAGTAGGTTTTTACCCAATAAGCCATCCAGGGTTGCAGTTCGCGATCGCCACCGTTCTCAGTCACAAGGAAGTAATTGCCGGTCGTCTCACCTGCCTCCTGCCGCCAACCGAAGGCGAAGTTCTCCAATACGTCTGACGCGGCAGACATCCGAAGCAGCGTCCCTTGGGAATTGCGCACGTACATGGAGTTCTTTCCCCACTGCAGGGGCGACAGAAAAGGAAGACCGATCAGGTTCCATCCCTGGTAGAGATGAATCTCCCTGGGTTGGTCCTGCGCAGGAATTTCGCCGACCGGAACGGAGGCGTTTCCATCAAAACACGCCCAAAACCCCCGCCCGGGGGTGTGATTGGGCTGCCCAAACCACGTCACCATTTCCGGGTCGTTCCCGTAATCGACGTAACAATTGTACTGAGTGCAAAATGTATACCAGAAATCGTCCACAAAACCGACTGACTCCTTGGGGTCGGCGACAAAGGGATATAGTGGGACCGAGACCATCGCAATACCGTTCCACGAGCTTGGAATCGGCGTGTCAATCACGTTGATCATATACGTCACGCTTGTGGATTGCCCGGTTGCGTTTTGGGCCGTAATGGTGATTGCGTTGGAGCCGACGGCGAGGTTGATCGCCGGAGTCTGCCAGTTTGCTCCGCCCGAGCAGCTTCCCGACCCGCCTGTCGAGCAGTTCCAACTGACCAAACCCATTCCGGTGGCTGCAGTGGCGGTTCCCGAAAGCGAAAGTGATCTGGCGTTGGTTTGGGAATAGCCGTCATCGTTGGGATAGGTGACTGCAAGTGTCGGCGGTGGCGATGCGTTGCAGGTGACGGTTAGCACGTCGGTCGTCGTATTGTTCGCGGCGTCGTGGGCCGCTATTGTGATGACGTTTGCGCCGGTTTGAAGCGCAACGGCCGCCTCCGTCCAGTTTGTAGAGCCCGTGCAGTATCCACTGCCGCCGCGATTGTTCGTCCAAGTCACCGATGTGACCCCACGGTCATCGGATGCGGTTCCCGCGAGCGAAATACTTGGGGTATTGACGGTATATTCGTCAAGCGAGGTCGGCGTAGTGATCGAGACCGCGGGCGCGGAGGTATCGGGCGCAATGGTTCTGGTCACGGTAAGGGCATCGGACGCTGAGCCGCCGTTTGAGTCGCTGGCGGAGACCGTGATAATGTTCTCCCCCATATCAAGTGGAATCGCCGCCGCGGACCAATTTGTAGTGCCGGTGCAGCTTCCGACGTGGCCTCTGCTGCTCGACCACGTCACCCCCGTGATTGTTCCATCCGAAGTCGCGACGCCGCCCAGGGTGATATTGTCAGCGCTCGTCGAAAAGGCGCTCTCCGAGGTCGGTGAGCCGATGCTTAGAGTAATCTGGTGCGATTGGATCGTCTCCCTGACAACCGTTATCACGTCTGTTATCGAGTTGCCGGAGGTGTCTCTTGCCGTGACGGTAATCATGTTGTCCCCCGAGACAAGTGAGATGGCCGCCGCGCTCCACGAGTTCGTCCCTGAGCAGTTGCCGCTGCCACCGGCTGAGTTCGACCATGTAACGGCTGATATTTCGACGTTGTCCGCCGCTGTCCCCGCGACACCCACTGTGTCCTCTGTTGTGGAGTAACCCGGAAGCGTGGTAGGCGACATGATCGCGATCGTCGGCAGGGTAGCGTCGTTGTAGGTCACGGTGAGCGTATCGGTCGAAGAGTTCCCCACGGAATCTCGCGCCGTTACGACAATTACGTTTGTGCCGAGGAGCAGGGAGATGCCTGACGCATACCAACTAGTCGTCCCCGAACATGTTCCGTTCCCACCGCGGCTGTTGCTCCATGTGACAGTGCTGACTCCCACGTTGTCGGAGGCCGAGCCTCCTATCGCCAGAGTGTCGCTGCTGGTGGAGTAGGTTGCGCTGCTCGTCGGGCTTGTGATGATAACAGTCGGATTGGTCGTGTCGGGAGGTGTGTAAGAGACAGATAGCTGCGCAGTCCCCGCGTTTCCAGCCGGGTCACGAGCGGTCACGGTTATTACGTTGACTCCCGCATGGAGGATCAATCCGGCAGCGCTCCATGAGGCGCCGCCAGTGCAGGCTCCGCTTCCTCCCAGGCTGTTAGCCCAGGTAACACCGGTGATGCCCGAGTCGTCCGAAGCGTTTCCCGCGATGCTGACGCTCGCCGAGGCGCTTGTGTAGGAAGGCGAACTCGTCGGGCTGGTGATCGCGACAACCGGCAAAGTCGTGTCAGGCGGCGCGGGATATACCTTGCATGCGGTGTCCGACTGCAAACTGCTTACCGAGAGCACAATGTTGCCCGATGAGCACTGGACGGTCTCGGTCCTCGACACGACGCCGTTTGTCGTGTCCCACCACTCTGCGATATAAGTCCCGTTAGCCAGCCCCGCGAGCGTAACGCTTCCAGATGCTGCGGGGACAGCTACTCCGTCCACTACTTTCTTCCAAGTGTATGGCGTGTTGTCTATCCAGAGATGCGCCTTGTTGTTGACGGTGTCTTTCTGTCCCCATGCACGCATTGTTGAGCTTGAACAGACGGCCTTAGCGTCGCTGTAGTGTCCGTTCGACAGTGGAATCGCAGCCATAAACGTTTGGTAAGCCTTCGTGTATTTGTATAGGCCTTTGGCCATAATGTTTTCGCGCCACCAATACATGCTGATGACGCCATAGGGGTTCACTTGACCCCATACAAGCTTCTTATACCAAATGCCTTCCTGGTCATCAACCAACTGCTGGTTCTCTCCGGTGTATGAAAACCCTTTGTAAGGAGTTCCGAACACATTGTTACCAACTATGCCCAACTCCCCTCTAATGCATGGGGTCTTGACCGTCCTGGTGATCTTGTTGCCGACCTGAGTGCCAACAGACAGGTTGAGAAGCGATGTGTCATAGTCCATTCTGGCTGTGTCAAAACTGCCATTTGGGACTTCAACATAGACTCCTGCAGTGTCATCGTGTAGTCGTATATCATCGAACCACAGATCACCCACAGCCCAATGAGCTGACGGTCCCAGACGAAGATACTTAGCAGTAGGTCCAGCATTGAATGTGATAGACTTCTGGGTCCAATCATACGTTCCCATCATGTCGCCGGGTCTGCCAGTGATAAGCTTTACAAGCTCGTTACTCCACCAACCATCCATAGTATAGATTATAAATGACGGGTAAATCCAGTCGACACTCCCGGCGTGCGTTCCAGTCGCTGTTAGGCCCTGTCCTTTGCAGTAGTAGGACAGAGTGTAGGTGTGCCCTGGGGTGATCGCAAATGGACGTGATTCAATAGAGCACTCGTCACCATTGCCTACAACGTGCAGACTGCCTGTGCCGGAACGCTTCACCGAAGTGTCTATGTCTGACGTTGAGCATGCCCAGCCATATACTACGTTGTTGGTGTTCGTGCTTGTCTGAACGCCTACATACTGATGCCAGTCGGTGTAGCCGGGCGAACTAATTTGATCCCACATTTCCTTTGTTGGAAAACTGTGCCAGTTTGATGTGGTGACCAAGTGCTTGTTGGGGTCTTGGTTCGCAAAGCTGTCGGTCATTGCCTGTAGCGCATTCGTGTGGTTGGCGTTGAACGGGTCGCCCTCGTTGCAGAACTCGAAGGAGTGAATGCTGGTCGCATATCCGTACCTGGCGATTATGTATCTCCAAATGTATTGTTGATAGGTGCGGCTAGCGTGAGTGGGATTGGCGTATACATTGTTGTCATTCGTGGAGCCCGCAGTGCCGTTTGCCTGGATTCTGCCAAAAATCTCGTCCTGTTTCTCCTGCAAGCATACCTTCAGATAGATTCCGTTACGGCTGCACAGGTCTGTCTGATAGTCGGCTTTCCATGCTTCTAGTTGAGATATGTATTTGTATACGTTCAGATCAGGCCAAGCGAAGATGTTCGGGCCATAATGCCCGTTTCCCAAGTCTTCCTGCAATGACATATCCGTGAAATAGGCTGCGCCTCCTGAAACGTTGTCTAACACGCACTTGGCCCATCCGATTTCCGTCTGCCCGGCTTTTGTGGTTACGCTTGCGGAGATGGAAGTCCATTGACTGTTCCCGTTTACGGGAGTGGTTAGAGGCTTATCTGCCATATCGTTCGCCAAATCAAACGCTTGTAGCCAAGCGCCGTATGGTTTCGAGGCATTTACCGGTCCAATCACTCCCACTGTCTTTACCCAGGCGGAAAAGCGATAGGTTGTGCTGGGCTTTACGTCCGCCTTAATGGATGCAGACTTGTTCCCAACAAGGTTTCCGCTGAACAGCTCACCAGACCTGGATTGCTCCGAAGATACATCGAACCCGCCCCATCCTGCCACTCCTCCCTGTCCTGAGAAACCCCAGACCACAGGTCCTTGTGAGCCCTGCCACCATACTCTGAGCAGATTCACGCCGTTTGCTCCCAGAGTCGGATATAGAGCATCCATTTCGTTTGGTTTAGTGGTATAGTCACTGAGTCCAACCAGGTTTAGCGTCGACCCCTCCGAGGTCTCAAAATACCTGCAGTCGGCGTTACTGACCTTGACAAACCCGCGGTTTGATGATGGCACGCATCCAAAAGAGTACTCAGGTGTTATGACAGTTCCGCTAGAGTCAGTAACTCGGATCTTGTATTTCCAAGACCCGACCGTATTCGGGGCAAACCTGATCTTCCACTGTGGATCACCTTTGGGGTACAACCAATTGCCGTTACGCTCATAATCCTGGAAGTAAAACGCCGGCTGAACGATTGTCGTGGCCCAGTTATTACAGGAGAACAGTCCGTCTACGCTTACTCCTACTGTGGCAGGCACTCCGGGGTTAGGCGCTGTGTCGTGAGGCCAGTAGAAGTTGGAAGCGGTAGTGGTGATATCGAAACTTACCTCAAACTTTTGGTATAGTCCAATGCTCAAGGGTGAGCTGACGCCATTGACTGATGGTTCTGCCTGAACAGTCTGTGAAGCAAGAACACACGTAAAGAGCAACAGCACGGTTAGCGTTCTGGACATTGTAGATTCCTCTCCTGATAGTCTGCCTAAGACTTGAGACGAAGGGCTCTACACTAGTGTTCCATTCTTATATAATGCTCTGCATCGGCAATTCTACCAGCTGAATCCGACAAAAAAAGCACCAGGATTGCTCCGAAAGTTTTGACTCATTTTAGATTGTTCTTGACGATTTGGCTAATTGCAGCTGCATATGTCACCAATCCGCAGTGACAAACCACCCAACGGCGCGCTTCTTCCCCCAATGCCTCTCGAAGCGCGCTGTCGTTCCACAGTAATTCCACGGCATCCGCCAAGGCTTCAGCATTGGCGACCGGTACAACATACGCATTATTCGAGTGACAAACGTAGTCCAATATGCCCAGTGATCCCGAAACTAATACAGGCTTACCTACGGCGAAACCTTCCAGCACAGCGTTGACGCCTGCAGCATAGTATGTATCGTGGAGTGGCACCACAATGACTTTGGCCTCCCTATATAACTTGCGCACGCTATCGTAGTCAAGGCGGGGAAGGAACTCCATATTAGTTGGCAAGGATTGTGAATCGTTACGAACTCGATTTCGGGACCAAGGGCTGGATGCCAATATTTTAATGGGATAGGGAAAGATCTCTGCTGCCTGAGCCAGCGTTGCATAGTCTCTGCTCTCGCTGCCCACACTAAGTATGTAGTTGCCTTCGTAGGCCCCATATTGAGGAGAGTAGAAGTCGGTGTCAATTCCCTGCCTGATAAATACCGACGAATCCGGCAGTAGTTGCCGAGCGTATTCAAGCTGGGTGCTGCACATCGTGACAATGGTGTCAATCCCATTGTGCCATTGCGATATCTGGCGGAAGAGTCTCTTCGATCGGGTGTTCAAGCGATGGGCGATCATAACATGTGCTGGCCGAGTGTGTCTGGAGCGTAGCAAGGCTGCCAGTGGTATACCGGTGCGTTCGGAAAAGCTGATATAAGCTTTTGCAGTCGGGAAATCCCTAAGTATCCGTGCGGCTTGGGACAAATCCAGAGCAAATGCACGTTCTGCTACTGCGAACGGATGTCTCATCCAATTTGCACGTGTACATCCAATTACGCGTGCGTCCATCTCTGCTGAAATTACCTCATAATCCTTGATCGGTCCCGTGCCCTCAGCGATATTTTGCAGATGTTCACTCACGGCAAGGATGGTTTTTAGTCTATCGGTATTTTGCTCTGTCACACGCATCATATCTCCTTGCTGCAACGTGGTTACTGAACTTCGTTGCTGTCCTGCTACGTAATTTCGTCCTCTGGACACGCTAGAACACTACCTTTCTTCGGCTGCGGATTGCCAATGTAGCCGTACCAAATGGCCGCCAATCCCTGAAGCGACCGGGTAAGATTGCGGTACTTTACGAGACCTACAAGCGCGTCTGTAGCTACTGCGGCAATAAGAAAGACGTTTACAATGGCCCGACGCATACCATTCATCCCGCGCTTGCGACAGAACCTGTTATAACTTCTTATATACAAGCCGCCCGACCTGTGCAGAATGTTCTGCATACTCTGTTCGCCAATATGCGTGACTGCAACTCCGGTGTAGTATGCGAGTTTCCACCCGCTGTCCTTTGCGCGACAACAGAAGTCCGTTTCCTCGAGGAACAGGAAGAAGCCTTCGTCCAAACCTCCTATCTGCTCCACCACATCACGTCTGATTAACATACAGGCACCCAGCAAGTGTTCTGTTTCGGTCCAGTTGCATGTTCCTTCCGGTAATGTCAAGAACCGCCGCGCTAGCTTAGACTTTGGCGCCAAGCGCCAGATGCGAAAAGCGCGCATAGCCGCTTCGATCGGCGATGGAGTCATTCCGAAACTGGAAATCTGAACTTGGCCGTCGGTGCCATAAAGCAATGGTCCAACTATACCTACAGAGCGCTGATCGCTCAGAAAACATACTAGGCCTCGCACAGCGCCTGGTTGCACAATTGCGTCCGGATTGAGCAGAAGTATGTACTCCCCTTTCGATTCCTTTATTCCTTGGTTTGAGGCGACGGCAAATCCCAGATTTCTAGTATTGGTGATCAGCTTGACCTCGGAATAGTGTTCGCGGATCGTCTTTGCAGACCCATCACTAGAAGCATTGTCGACGACGATTATCTCCAAGTCCAGTCCGGCGGCATCCTGACCCACGGCCTCAATGCAGCGCATCAGAAGCTCGCGCGTGTTCCAGTTCACGATGATGATCGAGACGACTCCGGGGTTCCAAATTGTGTCCTGAGAGAATGTGTTAAACACTACTTTTTATCCTGAGGCGAAAAGTTTCGCCCACGTCTTGCTAACGACAAAACCGATGATTTAGCGTAAAGAAGCGCCGATAGCGTCACCGCCTGCACCGCCCCGTGGTGTTTTCCAAAGTATATCGACTTGCTCCGCCGCAGCTGCCGCGCGGACTCAGCCGATGCCTGCGAACTGCTCTGCCCGCCGATGTGAACAATCTCTGCCGCAGGTTCGACCCACACTTCCATCCCAGCCTGTTTCAGCCGAAAGCACCAGTCCGTCTCCTCGCTGTACATAAAGAACGATTCGTCCATCTGCCCGACCTTCTCAACTGCGCTGCGACGTATCAGCAGGCAGCATCCACCTACCCAGTCGGTCTGAAAAGGGCCGATCGCGATAGTATCTTTGGCCGTTTGAGGCACGTGGCTTAAGCCAGAGATACTTCTATTCAGTCGGCCTTTGAACTCGCTCCAAATCGTCGGGAACCTCGACCACGAGTGCTGTAGTGTGCCATCCGGGTTGCGCACAAGCGGCCCAACCACTCCCGCGCAGGGATTTTGGTCGAGAAACCGAACCATACCGTTCAACGAGCCCGGCAGGCAGACTGTGTCTGGGTTCAGCAAGAGAAAATACCGTCCCGTCGACAACTCGAACGCCTGGTTGTTGGCCCTTGGGAACCCGAGATTTGCAGAGTTTTCCACAAGCCTCACACAGGGATACTTTTCTTTTGTCATCTGTTGGCTGCCGTCGCTCGAAGAGTTGTCGACGACGATGATCTCGACATTCATATCATCGGAAGCTGCATAGATCGACGATATGCACTGGTCGAGCAGTTCGCGAGTGTTCCAGCTAACTATTGATACAGAAATGTCCAAAAGCTTACTCCGCCGCTGCGTCCACACCGGACAGCCTGACGTGGGCGATTGCAGCGCCCCAAACCAGCCAGGTGTAGACCGTCGTGGAAAATGTCACGAGTCCACCATTGTGATAGGTGGGGATTATATAGTCGCCGAGAATCGAAGCGCAGGTAATTCCGACCGTCTGACCAAACGCCGCAAGCAAGAACATCCGAGAAAGGCCCGGCGGCAGGCGGCGATGGCGGGAGAGCAGCCACTTGCCACCCAAAAATAGCAGGGACAACAGAATTATCGTCCCCGGGAAGCCCATTTCAGACAAGTGCTGTGAGTATGTTCCGTGCGCTGAGGTGTAGCTCGTGGTCCCCCATTTCTTACCGTAGTAGAATGAGTTATATGCTCGATAATTGCCGGGCCCAACGCCAAGTGGAAACGTCGTCGCGTATTTGAGTGACCCCTGCATCAACGAAAACCTGTCGTAGTCACCGGACTCTTTGGAGTCGGCGATGATATTGTGTTTGATAAAGGGCTGCCCAAAGGCCATCAGGCACACAAATATGAAGACCAGTATCGCAAACAATTTGCGGTTTCTGACATAGGTGACCGCGGCAAGGGCTGTAAGCAGCCCGAGCCATCCTGACACCCACGAGATACTCTTGAAGAAAGTTATAAAGAGCGCGATCGCTGTTCCGGCAACCCCTATGATTCTAATATGCTTTGCCGTGCCGGGCTCAAGAACAAGGCCCCACATAAAGCACGCGGGAAGAAACCCGAGGAGCGACCACCAGATGCCTGTCACCGGCACAGCGCCTCCCGCGAGGGCGTTCAAGAGGCTGTAGATCCCCGGGATCATCAAGCTGAAGGAGATCAGCTTCACCCATTTCGTGCTGCTGATTGAGGTCGCCATCATCACAAGCGCGCCAGCGCTCAGAAATCGCAGTCCAAGCTCGATCACGTTCACGCTCGGGTGCTGGTTCAGCTTGTCGATGTGTGGGTCCCAGAATATGAACCCGTTTACGACGCAAAGGACGCTGTAGGCGAGATAAAGCGCAAGTGGCCTGTAAAACCCGCTCCCAATTCTCTTCTGCGGGATGAGTTTGAGCAGGCTTCGCACCGCCCATACCGTGAGCAGGAAACCGAGCATCACCTCGCTGATATAGACACCCTTGCCGGAGCCCGATCCACCGACCGCGAGGTCGGGCGTCCTCCCCCAAGGGACGAATGCGACGAGGGCGTAGACGACCATAGCCGCCTCGAATTGCCAAGCGACAAGTCCGATCAGAAGCGTGCCGACGATGCAGATCGCTATCCAGTAGAAGTTAAAACTCGCCGCAAATACACCAAACAGCACGCTTCCGAGGGCGATCAGGGAGACTATGCCGACGACGGCGGCGACGCGTTCCGGGGTCCATCCCGAGTTCGTTCCCGAGTGTATATCTTTCGGCAGCCTGCCGTTTGATTCTGTCATCTATCGTTCTCCAAGGGTTGGTTCCCGGCCAGTTCTTCAACTATATCGCAAAATCGCTCGCCTATGCTAGCCCAGCTGTAGTGTTCTTCCACCAATATCCTCGCGTTTTCGGTGAGCATGGTCGCGAGTTTTCTGTCTGCTGCAACTCTGCAGACAGCCTCCGCAAACTCCGGGCCTGAGTCTGCGACAAGGAGGTGCTTACCATCGACCACCTCCAACCCTTCAGCGCCCATAGTCGTCGAGACGACGGGGACGCCCGCAGCCATCGCTTCAAGAATCTTGAGACGGCTCCCTCCGCCCTGCCGAAGCGGTACGACGCAGACCGCACTCTCGGATAGCACCCCGCGAATGTCGTCAACGTACCCCGTGAACTCGATCCCCGCGCAGTCGGCCAGGTCCGATAGGTCGACCCCATCCACGCGTCCGGTGACTCTGAGCTTCGCATCTGGAAGCGAAGTCGCGATGTGCGAGTATATATCCGATGCGAAGTACCTCACGGCATCTAGGTTCGCGCCGTAGGTCATCGCACCGTTGTATATTAGAAGATTGTTTTTCGGGTCATGCTGATTTTGGTCGTAAAGAGACGTATCGACCCCGTTTGGAACCACTTTGACATTACGAAGGACGGGCGCTGCGGCAAGCAGCATTGACCTGTCCAGCTCGGACACTATCGATATCCCCGCGAACTTGCGACATATAGAGGATTCCCACCGCGCAAACTTTCTCCATGTCAGCTCCAGCCGGAGCCTGTGAAACGGACACTTCGCATTGTTGGCCTGACGCTTGAGGACACCGTATTCACAGTTGTGCTCGTCGAGCAGCATCGGCACATCAACGCTGGGCATATATTCGACTACGCCGATGGTAGCTGCGACTATAACATCGGGTGAGAGAGTTCGCGCGGCGTCAGACACCGACTCTTTGATGGCTTGATCGAAGGTGGCGACGCACGACCTGGGTCTGTTGGAAAAGAACCCCAGGAGAGAGTCAAGCCTCCCCGGTTTGAACCACTGCGACTTGTGAAGCGAGACGATCTTGCACACGTCGGCCAGTTTGGCTGAGTCCGACGGGTCCGAATCGTCCTGCAGAAGCGAAATCAGGAACACTTCGTGTCGTGCCGAGAGCGCTTTAAGCAAGTTGTAGGTCCTGATGCGTGCCCCGTTATCCGGCGGATAAGGATACCACGCGGAAACAAAAAGTATCTTCACCTGACTGGTATCCCCACTTGTTCAAATATCTCCCGGTCGCCGAGCACCCTGTGGCGCGAATCACGCTCGCGGGCAGCTTTGGCTTCATCGCGGCGAGCAAACGCTTCCCGCCATCCCGCGACAAACGCCCCGTCCCGACGCCTCAATCGTTCGGCGAGCACGAGCGGCAGCCATCGGCGGTGGTCGGAGAGCATCGATCTATCTTCGATATTCCGCCAGATGAAAAACAGGCTGTTTCTGGCTTTGATCCTGTCGGTTCGGCCTGTGTCGAGCTTGGAGATCGACGCCGAGTGCTGATGGTATACCAGACCTCCGGGGTGATACAAGCTTTTCCAACCCCGTTTCCACGCGCGGTACCCGAGGTCGGCGTCTTCCCAGTAAAACGGGGAATAGGCGTCGTCGAACCCGCCGAGCTCTTGGAGCATAGAGCGCCGGTAGACCGCAGCGCATCCCGTAGTGTAGAGAATTGGGTGAACTTTCTCGACCCCCTGGTTTTGGTCGGTATAGAGCATCCCGTGATGCCAGAATGCGGTCTTTGCGCCTTCGTCGATACCGCCGAGCTTGGGCAGGATGATGCGCGGGCAGACGGCGAACACGGTGTCGTCAGCAAAGACAGGCAATATCTCGTCCAGAAACCCCGCTGTCACCTCAACATCGTTGTTCAGCAGCAGAATAAGATCGCTTTCGGCGGCCCTGATGCCGTCGTTCACCGCCGCTGAGAACCCGCCGTTTTGGTCGCGGGCGACCAATCTTACATCAGGCGCTTCCCGGCGAATCAATGATAGACTGTCGTCCGTAGACGCGTCATCGATGACCGTCACCCGCTTGATCTTGGAGCACGAGACGACACCCGGTATATTTTGTTTGATAAGCGAGCCGCCGTTGTAGTTCGGCACAATGCACTCGATATCCATTACATGTGACCTTCACATGTTCTTGATAGAGCGTTTGCGTAAATCGTGGACCAGTTGAAATCGCCTCGCGCTTCCATCGCTCGCTTGCGCCACTTGCAGAGCTCTTCCCGGTGAGCGTTGATGTAGGCGAATGCCGACGCGAAATCGTCGATGTTCCAGCACAGACCCACCCCCAGGCGCTTCACGTGTGACGCTGTCTCGTGCGCATTGCTCGACAGGACCGGCATCCCGAGCCCGAGATAAAAGCCGAGCTTGGTGGCAAACGCGAGATGATAGTATCCTCTCTCTGGGTAAGGGATCAGCCCGACATCGCAGCCGCTCATAATCTCGCAGGCCTGATCGTTGAAGAGCGAGCCGTGGTGGAATATCGCCTTCGACTGAACGGTCGTGTCTATCCACTCCCCGAACGGCCCGCAGAGGTGCAGTTCGCAATTCTCCAGGTCATTTGCAAGAAAGCTGTCGATCAGGTGCTTTATACCGCGCTCGGGGTTCAGGCTTCCGGCGTAGGTGAACCGCAGCACGTTGTCCGTGCAGTCCGCCGACGTGTCAGGCTTGCAGGTGTCACGGTAGCCATTCAATGCGACGATCATACGGGACTTAGGGATGGCATAGTTCTTAGCTATCACCTCGGCGAGCGACTCTGAGCAGACCCAAAGATAGTCCGCCCAGCCGAATATGAAGCGATCAAACTTTCTCAGAGTCTCAGGGCGCATTTCAAGCCCAAAGCCGAGGTCTTTGTACTGAAACACCGGCAGATCCATTATATCGATAACCACACGAAAGCCGATCTTCCGGGCAAGTTTCGAAAGCTGCCGGGTGAACTGCACACTGGTCCAGAAGTACCGGGTTACTTTGTGCTGCCAGAAGAACGGATACGACGGGTAGCTCAGCACAACGAGTTCCGGGTTCAACTCCTCGATCTCTCGGAGCAGCCTGCCGGCGCGGGTAAAGCGCTCTTTTGCGTTTCCTTTGAACCTGCCGTCACACACAGTAAGGCATTCTCCGCCCTGATCGCAGACAAAAGTCGCAAGCGCATCTTCCCGGCTCGAACCGCCGTCCGTTACCTCCGGGTTTCGTGTGAAATTGGCGACATAGACCATGCGGGTCATCGGGTTGCCTCCAATCCGCGCGCGCAGAACCCTGAAAACGCATTTCCGTAGATCGCGTCCCAGTAGAAACCCGGACCGAGCCGATCGCACTCAGATCGAAGAACCTCCAACTGGTCGGGGGCAGCGAGTATGTCGCTCATCGTGCGCCCAAAGTCGGTCGCCGCCACGGCAAGCCCGACGTTGTTACGGGTCACAAAGTCGGACGCCTCCCTGGCAAGCGTCGTGAGCACGGGCAAACCGAGGTTCAGATACAGTCCGAGTTTGGTGGGAAACGCGAGATGATAATATCCAAGCTCCGGCTGAGGAATCAAACCGACCTTGCACTCCCGACCTATCTGCGCGACGGCATCGGCGGACAGAGGGCCAAGGAGCAGTATCCGCTGATCGTCGCAGGTGTCGGCGATCCAGTCCCCGTTGAGGCCGCAAAGCACAAGTCTGGCCGAGGGGTCAATTACCTCCTGAAACCCATCGAGCATAATCTCGGTCCCGCGCCAGCCCCGTGAGAGATCCCCCGCATAGAAGAAGGCGAACGTGTCCTCGGGAATCGTCACACTGGTCGCGTTGCCTACCGATTGGTTATGTCCGTTGCCGTTTAGCACCACCCGCACCTTGTCGCTCGGCAGCGAATATGTCCCGGTCAAGTGATCCGCGATCGCGTGCGAGCAGGCCCAGACCTCGTCGGCAGTGTTGAACAGGCTCTGCTCGAAGTATCCGAGGAGCCCGTCGTTTAGATCCAGCTTCATATCCGGGTTGGGGCTCGGATACCTGAGAAGATCGAGAATGTCGATGATTATACGGGTTCCGTTGCGGCGTGCGAGACTCTTTATGCCTTGAAGAAAGGCAAGACTTCTCAAAATGTCGGTGTTGCGGTCGATGCTCCAGAAAAACGGGAATCCGGGATAGCGAAATATCAAAACATCGGGAGTTGCCGACTCGATCTCACGAAGGAGCGACCACGGACGCGCGAGCCTCCACACGCGACTGTCTCCCCAGCCATCGGATTGCACGACGAGCTTTTTTCCGCCCAAGGAATCGACAAACGAATCGAGCGCGCAGGTTCTTGTCGATCCACCGTCCAGCGGATTGGACACAAGCCTGTTGACGATCTGAACGATCCTCATTCTGCGCACTCCGGCTTTGTTCGCGATCCGACAACCCTCGCGGGGTTGCCGACGGCGATGCAAAACGGGGGGATGTTCCGCGTAACCACCGAGCACGCGCCGATTACGCTGCCCCTGCCGACGGTCACTCCGTCGAGAATCGTGACCGCGTGCCCGAGCCAGCAGTCGTCTTCGAGCACGACTCCCTTGGACACCGAGCCCTGCAGTCTTATCGGCGTGTCGGGGTCATCAAAGGCGTGGTTGGTGGAGATAATGTAGCAGTGACCGGCGATCTGGCGGTCGTCACCGATTATGCATCCTCCGTGGCCGTAGATCTCCGTAAACGAGCCGATCGACACATTGGAGCCTATGGAGATGCTTCCCTGGGCCGAATCGAGCATCACGTGCGGCCAAAGGTGGGCGTTATCCCCAACTCGGACCGCAACGTTCGAACCACTATGGCCGACCACAGTGCAGAAACTATCGATCAAAACGGCGTCGCCGAACTCCACGCATGGGCCGATCACCCGGGACTTCGGCGAGACAAGGCAGCCGTGACCAGACTTGGCCCCCGAAAGTCGGAGTTTCGCGCGCGAATATCTAACCCGGAAGTGCCAGCTCAAGTTCTCAAGTAGCCTCAATTTGAGCCTCCCGAACCTGTCGAGACACCGCGCATGCCCCCAAGACTCCTTAGAACGCTCTTGACGAAGAACGGATTGACCGCAAGCGCGGGACGGCACAGCAAAGCGCGCCTGAAATACCCAAGCGACGCGGCCCACTTGTGAGCCGCTTGCAGATCATAGGCCTTGCGCAGGATCCGCTCCGAAGGGACCATTACACTGGCCCTTTTAAGTATTGAAAGAGCCTTGGGATCATCTCGGTTTTCGACGATCTGCTTTTGGAAGAAATGAACATCACCCTGTCTTACGAGTTCTTCGTTCTCAATGCTGTTGCCGGAATGAACGCGCACGCTTGCGAGAATGTCAGGGACATACACAAACTCATAACGTCGGGCGAGCCTAAGCCACATATCCCAGTCTTCGGAGTAGTTGAGCGAGGTGTCGAAAAGCCCGCAGGCCGCAAAGCACAGGCGCGGAACCATAGGTTCACACGACGAAACAAAACACCCTCCAAGAAGGGCGTGGTAGACGTTGCCGCTCGGTTTGCTCTCTGCCAGTGCCTCGCCGACGATCCCCTCGGGACAGATGCTGCCTCCGTCGACATCGACCAGATCGGCGTTGCAATAGATCACTCGGGGCCCGTCGGAATACTGCTGCGCCGCCTGAACCTGCTTCAGGAGCTTATCGGGCTTCCAGAGGTCGTCCGAATCCAAGAATGCTATGTATTCTCCTTGCGACTCCATAATCCCACGATTGCGCGCGGTCGACCTCTCCTGGTTTTCCTGGTAAATATACCGAACCTCATCGCCAAAGCTCGCAATTACCTCTGAAGTATCGTCGGTCGAACCGTCGTCTACGACAATGATCTCGAAGTCGCGATAGGACTGCGCTATGACGCTTTGCAGTGTCGGCACAATGAGGCGTCCGCGGTTGTAGGTCGGTATAACGACGCTCACTTTTGGCATAATAGCATCAGTCCTTTCAATGTGATAGGTCGCTATGCGCCGGGATGTCCCACAGAAAGCACGCGCTTTGCGCTTCTTAGTATGTCCGTGCACCTGCGCAGCCGGTAGCCGAGCACGCGCCGGGAAAACATTGGGTCGCACTGTGATGCGATGCTGCGGATTCGCGCGTGCATCTTCCAGCTGAACTTGTCGCCCCTGGCGTATTCGACCCACAGATCAAACCAATTCCTGCGAGCCGCTTCAAGCTGTTCGGGATCAAGCGGGCAAACTTGTGCTATAAAGGCGGCCACCATATACGACTCAAGGGACGTGACACCGAACATAACCAGTTTCGAGCTCACATTGGCGGAGTGCTCGCGGTAAAAGTTCAGTGGGCGGGCCACAAACTCGACGTCAGACGCTAACAAAAGCTTAGCCCACAGCATATAGTCACCAGCCTGGCGCATCTGTGAATCCGGGTATCCGACGGACTCAAGATCGCTTCGGCGGAACATAACCGCGCTCGCATTTCCGATGGTGCATCCCAGCGACAGATACCTCCGACACTCGTCCAGCCCGTTGTTGACAAAGTCGCTTGACCAGCGGCTGGTCCACTCCTCAGCGGGGCGATAGCGCAACTGCCCAATGATATTGTCGTCTTCGTCTACCCTGTAGGACTCAGAGTATACGAGCCCGACGGACTTGTGGCTGTCGAGGCGACCCACAAACGTCTCGATCAAGCTCAAATCGGCGTAGTCGTCGCTTTCAGCGATCCAGATATACTCGCCCTGTGCTTCGCGAAACCCTTTGTTCCACTGTTTGAAGGTGCTGCCGCTGTTTTGGTCGTTAAGGATCGTCCTCACTCGCGGGTCGGACGAATAACTTTTGATAATATCCAGGCTGTCGTCGGTGGACGCGTCATCGAGGAGAATCACCTCAAAATCTCGATAGGTCTGGTTGAGCACGCTTTCGATGCGGCGGACCAGAAACCTTGCGTGATTGTAGTTGGGGATAATGACGCTAACTTTCGGCAACTTGCTCCTCGCGATCTCTCGCCACAATAGACGATGACAGCGAAACCGGTAGCTCGAGTAGCCCGTAGGATGTGTCCGAGTCGACGACCAGCATCTCGACCGCGTTGCGGCGGCTATCGTAGTACATGCTGAAGTCGCCGTAAGCAAGCTCCGCCGATATCGGGTAGGTTCCGGCCTTGAGCGGCAGGTGATCTATTGCAAACTCAAACAACGCCGTGTCGCCTGCCCTGAAGTCGCCGCAGTCGGTGCGTTGCATGACCGAATTGGTGTCGTATATCAGTAGCCCGTCATTGTTTCGGATGTGAATGACCGGAACAGGCGACTTCGCGTCTTCATCAAACTTGACGCGCACTGCTATGACCAGTGGGTCGTTCGACCTCACCGATGTGCGTGCGCTTCCGTCGGCGCTTCGCAGGCTGATGCTTTCGATCGTAGCCCCGTCCGAGCACACCTTGGCCGAGAGCAGTGACTGGTCTTCGGCCCGCCGCTGCACATCGCGTTTCTTGATGACGAACTTGGTGTAGCAGTCCACTGCGTCGAGAACCGGCCCGAAGAACTGCTTTTCTCCAAGCGCAATGACGACTCCGGTGTCGCAGAGTGAGGTCACCGCTGATGTGTTGTGGCTCACAAAGACAATCGTGCAACCGCTCCTTCGAAGATCAGTCATGTGATCCAGACACTTCTGCTGGAACGCCGCGTCTCCCACGGCGAGCACTTCGTCTACGATCAAAATATCGGGCTGGACGTGAGCTGCGACGGAAAACCCTAGTCGCGCGTACATCCCGCTTGAGTATCTCTTGACTGGGGTGTCGATGAACTTCTCAAGTTCGGAAAAAGCTACGATCTCGTCGAACTTGCCGTCGATCTCCCGTTTGGTCATCCCAAGAATCGAGCCGTTCAGATAGACGTTCTCCCGTCCGGTCATATCGGGGTGAAAACCGGCTCCGACCTCGATCAGCGCAGAGACGCGGCCCCGGGTTCGGATGTGGCCGCTTGTCGGCTGCATGATCCGGGTGAGGAGCTTTAGCACGGTGCTCTTTCCCGCGCCGTTATGGCCGATGATCCCGAGCGCTTCTCCCTGATTCACCTCAAAGCTTACGTCGTTCAGGGCCCAGAAATCCTCGCGCGGTTTGCGTTTGCCGATGCTCCGGCAAGCTTCGGCGAGGTTCTTGGGCCTGTCTTTGGACAATATGAACTTCTTGGATACGTGTTCGACGGATATTGCTTTCATAGTTTGTATTCTCGTAAATGCGTCTCACACCGTCTCGGCGAATGCCGGTTCCAGCTTCTTGAACAGACGGTAGCCGAGCACCAACGCGACCACCGAAACCAATGATGCGATGGCCAGATATCCCCACATCGGCGGCTCACCGAGCAGCGCCACCCTCCTGTAGGAGTCCATTATCGAAGACATAGGGTTCATCATGTATATCGACAGATACTTGTGCGGGACAAGGCTCAAGGGGTAGATGATTGGAGTCATATACATCCAAAGCTGTGTAACCAGCGGCACCACGTGTCTGATGTCTCGGTAAAACAGGTTGATAGATGACAACAGAAATGTCATCCCGAGCATAAAGCACATCTGCACGACAACTAACGGGATTACAAGAAGAATCCACCAGGTAACATGAATGTGGTAGAACAGAAACAACGGCGTAATTACCAACATACCGAGCGCAAGGTCGACCGTCCTGCCGAGAATGACCGACAGAGGAAAAACCTCTCTCGGGAAGTAAATCTTAGTGATTAGATTTGCGTTGGATACAAGGCACTCCGAGCCTCCGACCAAGCCGGTCTGAAAGAACGTCCAGGGCAGGAGCGCAATGTACGTGAAAATGGGGTAGGGGATGCCGCCGGTCTCAATTCTTGCAATATGAGAGAAGACCACGGTGTAGATCAGCATCATAGCAAGCGGCTGAAGCAGAGCCCACGCGACGCCGAGCATGGACTGCTTGTAACGCGAGCGGATGTCGCGAATGGTCAGGCTCATGACCAGTTCGCGATGCCGCAGCAAAGTGACGAGTGCGCCCTCGGTGTTCTCCTCGGGCCACTCGTCATGTTCGATATGTTGATCGATTATCGCAGTCTGCTCTACTGAGTTCATTTGTTACTGCATCGCCTCTTTAGTCGGGGAACGGGTTGTCCGCTTCGGCCGTTTTGTCCGATTGCTCAGGCTTTTGACCAGTCGATGCCTTGGAGTTCGCACTTTCCAACTGCTTGCGTGCTCCCGACGCTGTCGACTGAGGAAGTTGCTGAATATCTCCCATGGAGCTCGCATAATATTTGGAATGGAAATGGCAGCTGTCTACCGTGTCGAAGCCGAGACGGTTGACGGCGGTGCCTATGATATTGGCTTTGGCTTTCCGAAGAATATCAAGCGCGCGCATTTCCGTACCTCTTGGAGCCTGGTTGGCGCTAACGACGAAGAGCACTGCGTCAAGCCAGCTCGCGAGCACCGGTCCGTCGCTAAAAACCACAGTCGAAGGCGTGTCAAAGAGCACCATATCGCAGTTTTCTTTGAGGCGCTCGACGATCTCCCACATACGGTGGGAGGCAAGCAGTTCCGACGGGTTGAGGGGTGGGGGACCGGCGGGAATGACGATCAAGTTCTCGACTTCAGTCTGCTTGATCGCATCCATCGTGTCCCCTGTGCCGGTAAGAAGTGTGCTCAGCCCCACTTCATTGGAGACCGAGAAGAACTCGTGCAGCGACGGCCTTCTCATATCGGCGTCTATCAGCACTATCTTTTTCCCGATCTGCGCGAGCGCGATCGCGAGATTACATATCGTGGTAGTGGCGCCCTGTCCGGGTTTGGATGAGGCGGCCATCAATGTTTTGAACGGCTTATCTCTGTGAGCGAACAATACGTGCGTGCGCAGTATTCTATAGGACTCCGCAGCCGCTGAAAGCGGAAAGATGTGCGTGAGCCTCGTCAGCTCGCCTTTGGAGCCCTCGATCGCCGGTATCAGGCCGATCGCGGGGAGTCCCAGGAGTTCCTCGACATCGGCCGCGTTTCGCATCTTGTTGTCGATGCTGTCCAGCCACACGCAGATAGAGGTTCCAAGCACGAGCGTAAGGATGAACCCATACACCAAGAGTGTCCTCTTACGCGGGCCATCGACCATCGGGCCTATTGACTTCATCGCCGGGTCAAACAGAATAATCGAACCGGCCTCTCTTGACTCTCTGTCCGAGATCTTGGCGAGCGCGAGCTTTTGAGCGTAGGTAGTATAGTCTTCGGTGACCCGTGTCAGCTCTCGTGTGAACGTGGCGATTTCTTTTTGGGCTTCGGGTACGGTAGAGATCGTCGCTTGGGCGCGCACGACTTGTCCATTCAATATCCGAAGCTTGGCTGCTGATGCGGCCAGTTGATTCGCGGTCTCGGACCGCTGCTTGATGAGTATATTGTGCAGTTCGTTCATAACAGGCAGGTTGTAGCTGCTGCCGGACCTTGCGATCTGAGTCCTGAGGCTGCCTATTTTGCCTTGGATAGCTCTATAAACCGAATGCTCCGGTGTGTATTTGCCTGATGCCACTCGGAGGTCCGACTCGGCCTGAGCAAGCTCTTGCTTTAGCTTGATGACTTCAGGGTTCATATCAGAAGGAAGCCTGTCGGTGCGCACAAGTGGTTGCGATGCAAGCTGCCTGTCTATCGCGTTTAACGCTGCTGCGGCCTCACTTGCGGTGGCCTGAGCGGCATCCCTGGTGGAGGTAAGAGAGTTCAGCGTCTGCACAGCCGCTGCGGTATCGGCGTCGACGGCGACCAACCCGTGCCGGGACTTGGCCTCGGCGATTTGGTTCTCGATGTCGCCGAGCTTCTTGCCGGCTTCGTCCATACTCGCCGAAAGAAACTCTATATACTTCTGCTTTTCAGAATGGCTCTTGCGATCGTAAGACTCAGCAAAGCAGACGCCGATCGCGTTTGCTATAAACGGAGCGTCTTCCCCATTGGCAATCTTGATGTTGATCGCGATAACGTCGCTGATGGTGCCTTTTTCGCCGATGGCGGGGTTGACCATTGGAGCTATCTGAAGGACGTCCATCCAGTCCTTGGGGGCTATAGGTTTATCGGGTTGGCGCGAGTAGTACAGCCGTGGGATGCGCCTGTAGGCGGGCAAGCCGGGATGAAGTTTCTTCTGCTCGGTTTCCGGAAGCGCCAGGAAGTCGGCTGCCGCCTGTATCACCTCTCCGGACTGCGCAAGTAGCACAAGGTTGCTCAGCACTACGGCACGGTCAGGGAGTTGTGCGCCGCCGTTGTCTGTATTTGCGGTGGTCGTTATCCCGCCGCGCATTGCCTGTGCGGTGGGAGACATCTGACACGTGGCGACATAAGTCACCTTCGGTTCAGGGGCGGCGATAACCACAACCAGAAGCGTCATGCCCACAAGGCCAATGATTATCCATTTTCGGGTCTGCAATACTCTTACGAGATGCCAAAAGTTCACGACAATTACCTCGGAGACGCACCAGATTGAGATCGTGCAAATCTATCCCTTGCCGATAAATTATACCGTACAGGCGGGGCATTTACCATTACAGTTGAGATTGATTTTGCACTGAACGGGTCGAACTCATCAAGTATGTGATAAGTTGTGAGAGGGGTAGGAGCAAAGAGGAAAGTTTTTCACCGTGAAAAGAGTCCCTTCCACGGTGAAAAACGATCATTGCTTTTCGTAGTTCAAAGCAGTTGCGATGATTCTAAGCCATCAGACGACGTCTGACGTAGCCGAGAATACCAAGGCCGAACGGCGCGAGAGCTGCAACAGGCCACTCAGGAACAGCGTTGTGTCCCATCTGGTTCTGTCCGTCCACGTAGAATACCGTTTTGTTGGTATAGTCTACAAAGCCGGTGTTGCGAGCGGTCTGAAGAGCCTCCAGACAGCTGTTTCCATACTGCCAAGCAGTAGAGTCTCCCCAGCCGGTGACATAGAAATCACTGCCAGAGCTGAGTGCCTTGTGCAAGCGATAATCGTTGCCGGCAAGTCCGCTGTTAAAGACGCGGTCCCAGAGCACAAACTGGAAACCTGCCGACTTGGCGTTGCTTGTAAGGCTGTCATCGAAGAAATTCTCATTCAGCCATGCAAGATCCTGCCACGCCGCAACAGTCATCGGCGGAATGCTCGATGCTGCCGGAGTGATCTCTGCGTTGTACCTGGTGTAGATGCTGCCGTTGCGGACAACAGCCATATCGATGCAATATGTCCAAATATGCCCTACGGGATTGCCGTCAAACTTCGCATACATGTCGAATGCGCCAGCCGCTGCGGCGCCTGCATCCCAGCTGGAACCCTGCCTGTAGTTCAGGACACAAGAACCGTAATACTTGTTGTCGTTGTTGTACCCTGAATAATAAAGGTTCCAGGGGGTGCTTGTCGAAGCCGTTGCGCCAACTGAGAGCACAACCGCTGCGAGCAAGACCAAAATAGTTAATCGCGATTTAGACAATTTCTGTCTCCTTTCTGAAACATAGTACATTACTTTAGTAATAGCGCAGTGCTTTTGTACTAAAGTGTGAATCTTTCATTAGCAAACTTGTAGAATGGCGAAGCATCCTCCTCTCGTTCTATGTAATAATGTCGAGTTTACCGCGACATTAGAAGGCGCCTCGCTTGAATACTACTGCCGGCACCGTCTTCAAGATAATGCACAGGTCAAAAGCGATAGATCGGTTATTGAGATAGTGCATATCGAGTTCAACACGTTTTTCGTAAGAAGTCTCGCTGCGACCAGACACCTGCCACAAGCCGGTAATGCCGGGTTTAACAACCTTGAACTTCTCAAACTGGGAGCCATACAAATCAATCTCGTCAAATGCAATCGGCCTGGGGCCAACGAATGTCATCTCTCCAAAGAGAATATTGAGGAACTGCGGCAGCTCGTCGAGGCTGGTCTTGCGAAGAATGCCGCCAATGCGAGTCACCCGTGGGTCTGACACCAGTTTGCAGTGTCCCTCGTAATACGCTGCCTTCAATTCCTCGTCGCCGTAGAGAATGGAGTCGGCGTTGTGGACCATGGTTCTGAACTTGAACATGGCGAACTTCTTGCCGTCTTTACCGACAACCATGCGCTTGTGGACAATCGGGCCTCGACTGTCGCCGGCGACTACCAGGCCGATCAGGACAAAGACAGGCGTGAGGAGCAGTAGGGCCACGGTGGAAAAGAGGATGTCGGCCACGCGTTTTACAAAGAGGTAAGTAGCGTCAGCTCTTGCGCGTATTTTCGATGCACCGAGTCGCCTCAGTGCGTGACGAACCAGGAAAAGCGTCGCAAAGCTCGTAGAGGCAAATAAGCGGTCAAATCTGTTGGCGCCATAATATAAATCGCCCAAGGAGCCTTCGGCAAAGACCACTCCAGCGGCAAGTGATATTCCTATTATGACAACAAAAAAGCCCAGAAATCGCAACCTATTACCACCTTTTCCATGTGTGGAAAATACCAACAGGCTGCTTCCTGCGCCCGATCATTCAATTATGGTATTCCGTCAATGGCGCATCGACGACTGTCGACCCGCAGTCCGGAGAATCCTCCCTCCGGAATAGCCTGCTCGCCACTAGCCCGC